>NZ_JAANMS010000002.1 GCF_011250565.1 Nocardioides sp. IC4_145 | reverse complement strand
GCCGCCCGCCTCCGAGGCCGACCCGGAGGACGACGCCGTCACCCGGATCACCCTCCGGCTGCCCGAGTCGGTCAAGACCCGCGCCGAGGAGCTGGCCGGCCGGTCGGGCCAGTCCCTGAACACCTGGTTGGTGAACGTCGTCCGCGGCGCCACCCGCGAGGGCGCGATCAGCGTCGACATCGACCTCTCGAGCATCCCCTTCCTCGGCGGGGGCGACCCGCTCGGCCGCCGCGGCAACCGCCGGCTCAACGGCTGGCTCTAGCCGCCTCACCCCTTCCCACTCCCCGACCTCGGGACCGGCGAACGGCCGGCCCCGCGGCCGACCACACCCTCGAGGAGCACCCGTGAACGCACCACGCACCACTGAGCACCGCCACCCGGCCGCCGGCCCGGTCGACCTCTACGTGGAGGTCACCGACGGCGCGGTGCGCGTCACCGCGACCACGACCGGCGAGACGTCGGTGCGGGTCACCGGCCACGACGCCGACGCCGTCCACCTCGAGCTCGGGACCGAGCAGGTCTCGGTCATCGGCCCCCGACGGCGGGCCGGCTTCCTCACCGGCGACCGGTCGCTGGTCGTCGAGGTCGAGGCCCCCACCGACAGCCGCGTCGTCGTGCGCACCGGCAGCGCGGACGTCACGGTCACCGGCCGGGTCGGTCGCACGCAGCTGCGCACCGGCTCCGGCGACGTACGCGTCGAGGAGCTGGGCGGCCCGGCGACCGTCGAGACCGGTTCGGGTGCCGTCGTCGTCGGCGAGTCCGGCGGCGAGCTGCGGGTGAAGAGCGGGTCCGGTGAGGTCTGCGTCGGGCACGCCGCCGCGGCCCTGGCCGTCTCGACCGGCTCGGGGACCGTCGTGGTCGACAGCAACGACGGGCCGGTCGCCGTGAAGACCGGCTCGGGCGACCTCGTCGTCACCGAGGCCCGCACCGACGTCTCGCTCGCCACCGGCAGCGGCGACCTGCGGATCGGCTCGGCGCTGCGCGGCCGCGTGACCGCCAAGGGCGCGTCGGGTGACGTCCGGATCGGCGTCCGCGACGGTACGCCGGTGTGGGCCGACATCACCTCCGTCACCGGGTCGGTGCGCTCGGAGGTGCCGAGCACCGGCGCGCCCGAGCCGGGCCAGGACCACGTCGAGGTCCGCGCCCGCACGGTCAGCGGCGACGTGCTGCTCGCCCCGGCCTGACTTCTCCCCGAGCACCCCACGAGCGAGCAGGAGCCATCCCGTGAACGGCGACCACCACTACCTCCTCGAGGCCGAGGTCCGGCACCGGACCACCGAGCGCCTCGCCCGCGTCACCGAGCCGCGGTCGCGGTCCTCGCGACGCCACCAGCTGGCGACGAGCCTGCGCCGGTTCGCCGACCGGCTGGACGGCTGAGGCCGGCCTCCTCCGAGGGCGTCAGGACCTCATCGCGACGCCGCGGCGCCAGTAGCCCATGAACGACACCTGCCGGCGGTCCATGCCGAGCTCGTTGACGAGCGCGCGGCGCAGCGAGGTGACGACCTTGGACTCCCCCGCGATCCAGGCGTAGACGCCGTCGGTGCCTGCCTCGGGCGCGGCCTCCAGCGGCGCCTCGATCTCGCCGGAGGAGGAGTACATCGGGGTCTCCCACAGGTCCGGGTCGACCTCGTCGTCGGCGACCTCCGCGACGACCGCCGGGGCGCCGAGGTGCTCCAGCACCGCGGGGGCCAGGAGGGAGCCGAGCTCGGCGCCGTCGCGCGGCAGCCAGGTGACGGTGACGCCCTCGGGGTGCTGGACGGTCTGCACGTCGGCCGACAGCGGCACCTCGAGGAACGCCGCACCCTGCGCGTCGTTCGGCAGCAGCGCGAGCGTCGCGCACGCCGCGGGCACGGCGGTCTCGTCGGCGACGAGCACCACCCGGGTGGCCGCGCCGGGGACGAACTCGATGCCACCGAAGGGCATCCCGCGCCGCGGGCACATCAGCGCGATCCGGTCGCCCACGCTCGCCCGCGCGGCCCAGGTGCCGCCCGGACCGGCGTGGCCGTCGGCGTCGTGGAGCACCATGTCGACGACGATCCGGGTCTCGGCGCCCTCGCCGCGCACGTCGCGGATCGTGTAGGTGCGCATGTGGCCGCGCTCCTCGGCCGGACGGGCGTACCACGCCTGCATCCAGCCCTCGTCGGCCCCGGCGAAGGACTCCAGCGCACCGCCGGCCGGCGGGAAGATCAGCTTGATCCGCTGGTCGTAGAGCGGCTGGTCGACACCGAACTCGGCCAGCGCGGGCGACCCGAGCTCGACCCGGACGAAGCTCGGCGAGAGCCGCTGCACGGAGACGACCTCGACCTCCTCCAGCAGGAGCGGGAGGGCGGGCGAGCTGAGCGTGGTCATCGGGGTCCGATCGCGAGGGTGGCCTTACTTAGGCTCACCTTACATGCGCTCAGATGGGTGTGCGGTGGAACGACTGGAACGAGCGGGACGGGGTGGGGCCGCGCTGGCCCTGGTAGCGCGAGCCGTACTTCTCCGAGCCGTACGGGTGCTGCGAGGGCGACGTCAGCCGGAAGAAGCAGAACTGCCCGATCTTCATGCCCGGGTAGAGCTTGATCGGCAGCGTCGCGACGTTGGCCAGCTCGAGGGTCACGTGGCCGGAGAACCCGGGGTCGACGAAGCCGGCGGTCGCGTGGGTGAGCAGCCCGAGCCGGCCGAGGCTGGACTTGCCCTCGACGCGCGCGGCGATGTCGTCGGGGAGGCTGACGACCTCGTACGTCGAGCCCAGCACGAACTCACCCGGGTGCAGGATGAACGGCTCGTCGCCCTCCGGCTCCACCATCCGGGTCAGGTCCGACTGGTCGGCCGCCGGGTCGATGTGCGGGTAGCGGTGGTTCTCGAAGACCCGGAAGTACCGGTCGAGCCGCACGTCGACCGACGACGGCTGCAGCATCGCGGGGTCCCAGGGGTCGAGCGCGACCCGTCCTGCGTCGAGCTCGGCGACGATGTCGCGGTCAGAGAGCAGCACGGCGTCAACCTACCGGCCACCGCGGGCCCCCGCCCGCTCCTCGGGACGGCCCGGGCGGACAATGGTGCCCATGGCGTTCTCGCGGTACGTCGCCCTCGGCGACTCGTTCACCGAGGGGGTCGGTGACCCCGACCCCACCCGTCCCAACGGCCTGCGCGGCTGGGCCGACCGGGTCGCGGAGGTGCTCGCGGCGAAGGAGCCCGACTTCGGCTACGCCAACCTGGCCATCCGCGGCCGCAAGCTCGACGCTATCCTCCGCGAGCAGGTCGAGCCCGCCCTCGCGCTCGAGCCCGACCTGGTCACGCTGTACGCCGGCGCCAACGACATCGTCCGACCCAAGGTCGACCTCGACGCGCTCGCCGAGGAGTACGACGTCGCCGTCGGCAAGCTCGCCGCCTCCGGCGCCCGGATCGTGCTCTTCACCGCCTTCGACCCCGGCAGCGGCGGCATCTACGCGCCGATCCGCGGGCGGTTCGCCCTCTACAACGAGCACGTGCGCTCGATCGCCGACCGCCACGGCGCCACCATCGCCGACTCGTGGCGGGTCGCGCAGCGGCTGCCGTACGACGTCGCCGCCCACGACCCGCGCCTGTGGGACGTCGACCGGATGCACCTCGGCCCCGCCGGCCACCAGGTCACCGCGATGATGGTCCTCGACGCGCTCGGCGTCGAGCACGACCTCGAGCCGCTCCCCCTGCCGGACCTGCCGACGCTCACCCGGCGCGAGCGGCTCCGCGCCGACGCTGCGTGGGCCCGGGGCTACCTGGCGCCGTGGATCCAGCGCCGCCTCACCGGGCGCTCCTCCGGCGACCTCGTCGAGCCGAAGTTCCCCACGATCGGCCGGGTCGTCTCACCCGGCGGCGAGTGATCCCCTAGACTCCACGCCGTCGGGTCACACCCCGGCATGCGGATGTAGCTCAGTTGGTAGAGCGCGACCTTCCCAAGGTCGATGTCGCGAGTTCGAGTCTCGTCATCCGCTCCATGTCACCGTCCTCCCCATCACCGGCGCAGCCCCCGTTCGCGGGCATCCCCGTCGCCGCCCTGGACTTCTACGACGACCTCGAGGTCGACAACACCCGCTCGTTCTGGGAGAAGCACAAGGACACCTACCTGACCCAGGTGCGGGCGCCGGTGGAGGCGTTGTGCGCGGCGCTGGAGCCGGAGTTCGGGGCGGCCAAGGTGTTCCGGCCGCACCGCGACGTCCGGTTCGCCAAGGACAAGACGCCCTTCAAGACCCACCAGGGCGCGTTCGTGCGGGCCGCGGAGTCGACCGGGTGGTACGTCGAGGTGTCGCCGCGCGGGGTGCGGACCGGCGGCGGGTTCTACGAGGCGAGCGCGGGCCGGCTGGCGGCGTACCGCGGCGCCGTCGACCACGACCAGCTCGGCGCCGAGCTCGAGGAGATCGTCGGCGGGCTGGAGGCGGCCGGCTGGGAGCGCGGCGGCGACCGCCTCAAGACCTCGCCGCGGGGGTACGACGCGGACCACCCGCGCATCGACCTGCTGCGGCACCGGTCGCTGAGCCTCGGGCACGTCATCGGCTTCGAGCCGGTGATCCACACCCCCGAGCTGCTCGACGTGGTCCGCGAGGACTGGTGCGCGCTGCGGCCGCTGGTGGAGTGGGTCGCCCGCCACACCACCGTCTGACCCGCGGGGTCAGGAGGCGGGCGTGAAGCTCGCCATCGTGCGCTCGGGCTCCCAGTAGGCCTTCATCGAGGCGACCCGGCCGTCCTCGTGCACGACGTACACCATCACCAGCTCGGTGGTCGTGTGGCTGCCGTCCGCGAACGACGTCCGGATCCGGCCGACGTTGGCGCAGGTGTTGCCGTTGGCCATGGACTGCTCGATGGTGAACTCGAAGCGGTCGATCGGCGCGATCGCCTTCTCCCAGAACGCCGAGATGCCGGCGTGGCCGTGGTGGCCGCGCCCCTCGGGGTCGAACATCGACGGACCGACCGGGTCCTCGAGCACCGCGTCCTCGGCGTACACCGTCAGCCACTCGGCCAGGTCGCCCTCGGCCACCGCGGAGTAGGACCGCTGCGAGGCCGCGCGGGCCGGGTGCGGGTCGTTCGGCGCGTTCCAGACGATGGCGTCGGAGGTGATCATCCGCGCAACGTAGCGCGGAACGAGAACGCGTTCTAGTCCTCGCGTGACCGAGCCGTCGCCGTCCGTTCAACCCGATGACGGCGGCGCGTCGAGGCGGTGGGCGACCGTGACGGCATGGCCCGCCGCGACGTGTTCCTCCACCTCGGCCCCTCCCGCCTGGGCACGGACCTGGTCGAGGACGTGCTCACCGAGCACGCCGACACCCTCGCCGTGCGGGGAGTACGCCGCGCGGGGACGCCCGAGGGCGTCTTCCGCGCCGCCGTGGAGCTCGCGTGGGACCACCGCGCCTGGGGCTTCCGGCGCCGCGACGTGGAGGGCGCCTGGGCGGAGGTGTGCCGGGAGGCACGCCGCCAGCGCCGCTCCACCCGGGCGGTGGTCGTGTCCGAGCGGATGCTCGCGGCGCTCGACCGGCCTGCGGTCGACCTGCTGCTCGACCAGCTCGCAGGGATGCGGCCGCGCCTGGTGCTCACCGTGACCGCCCCGGACGGGCAGTGCCGCGCCGGTGACCCGGCGACCGACCTGGTCGACGTGCTGGACCGGTGGGTCCCGGCGCTCCGCGACCCGGGGCGGGTCCACGTCGTGGTGCTGCCGGGCTGCCGGTGCGCGGGCGAGACGGTCCGACGAGCGCTCGCCGACCTGGTCGGCGTCGCCCTGCCTCCGACAGCGCCCCGCGCGATGGGCCGGCCGCCCGCGTCGGTCGACCAGACGGTCGACCCGACGGTCGACGACGGGGAGCGCGCCCGGCGCACCGCGCTGGCCCTCTCCTGGGTCCGCGCGCTGGCCGTGTCCGGCGTGCGGGTGCACGGCGAGCCGGCCGACCTGCTGCCCGGCACCCCGCCCGAGGCCCCGGGCGACGAAGGTCAGTGCGGCTGCCAGGCGTCCTCGTCGGCCGTGCGGGAGGTGACCGCCTTGGGCAGCTTGCCGTCGGCGAGCGCCTGGATGGAGGTCTGCTCGAAGACGTCGCGCAGGGACCGGCGGGCGGCGATCCACACGTGCTGGAGCACCTCGGCCGAGTCGTTGTAGGTGACGGCCTCGGGCCGCAGGCCGTAGACCGAGACGAGCGGGCCGTCGACCGCCCGGATGACGTCGGCGACCGAGACCTCGGCGGCGGGGCGCCCCATCCGCCAGCCGCCGGACTGGCCGCGCTGGGAGATCACCACGCCGGCGCGCCGGAGGTCGGCCAGGATCGCCTGGAGGAAGCCGTGCGGGATCTCCTGCAGCCGGCCGAGCTCCTCGGCGCTCACCGCCTTGCCGTCCGCACGGCCGGCCATCTCGATCAGCGCACGCAGGGCGTAGTCGGACTTGGCGGAGACGCGCATGGCGCCCAGTCTGGCAGAGAAGTCGATCGGGACACTCGACTCCCGCCCAACCGCCCCGCCGACCCCGCGGCCGACGACCGATCCGGGCACGGGCGTCACCCGACGGGTGCGAGCTCGGGCTCGCGGTCCTGCGCCGCCTCGAGGGCGCGGGCGAGGCGTTCCTGCTTGACCGCCCACACGATGCCGGTCACCCAGGCGACGAAGAGGACGGCGGCGATGACGGCGACGGTCGTGCCCGAGGCGCCGAAGGACTCGCCGATCGTCTTGGTGTTGGTCAGCACGATCAGGCCACCGGCCGCGACGCCGAGGACCCGGGCCGCCAGCTTCTTGACCAGCCAGGCGGCGATCGGGGCGGCGATCACGCCGCCCGCGAGCAGCGCACCGGCGATCTCCCACTCGATGCCCTGCGAGCCCAGCGCGAGGATGAAGCCCAGCGAGCCACCCACGGCGACGACGAACTCCGAGGTGTCGATCGAGCCGACGACCTTGCGGGGCTCGAGGCGGCCGGAGGAGAGCAGCGTGGTGGTGCCCACCGGGCCCCAGCCGCCACCGCCGACGGCGTCGAGCGCGCCGCCGACGAGGCCCATCGGGGCGAGCATCCGCGCGGAGGGCCGGCTCTTGAAGGTGGGTCGGCGACCGCCGAGCACCAGGAACCGCCAGATCACGTAGATGCCGAGGCCGAGCAGGATGCCCGCGACCCACGGCTTCGCCGAGTCGCCGTCGAGGTTGGAGAGGAACGTCGCGCCGGCGAAGGCGCCGACGAAGCCCGGCAGCGCCAGGATCGAGACGGTCCGCCAGTCGACGTTGCCGAGCTTGTGGTGGGAGAAGCCGGAGACCAGCGAGGTCCCGATCTCGGAGAAGTGGACGGCGGCCGAGGCGGCGGCCGGGGCGATGCCGGCGGCCAGCAGGAGGGTCGACGACGTGACGCCGTACGCCATCCCGAGCGAACCGTCGATGAGCTGGGCGAGAAGTCCTACGAAACCGAGGACGATGAGCTTGCGCATGGGTGGACCCCTGATCTGCGTTCGATGGCTGCACCGCCACCGACTGAGCTGGACATGGAGGACCGTAACACGTTAATTGCCTAGTTCAGTCGACTTAGCCGATCCACTCGGCGTGGCGCTGGACCACCGCGCGCCGCCGACCCCGGCCGCTTGCACGCCCCCGGGCGCCCGCTTACCATTGAAGTTACTGACCAGTAGTAGACGTGTGCTGGCAGGCCCCGGACACACATTCACGAGATGAAGGTGGAGCAGTGAGCCACTACAAGAGCAACCTCCGCGACATCGAGTTCAACCTCTTCGAGGTGCTGGGCCGCGACGAGGTCCTCGGCACCGGCCCGTTCGCCGAGGTGGACTCCGAGACGGCCCGCGCGATCCTCGCCGAGGTCGACCGGCTCGCCCGCGAGGACCTGGCGGCGTCCTTCGAGGACAGCGACCGCAACCCGCCGGTCTTCGACCCGGCCACGCACACCGCTCCCGTGCCGGAGTCGTTCCAGAAGAGCTACCAGGCCTGGATGGACTCCGAGTACTGGCGCCTGCAGATCAGCGAGGAGCTCGGCGGGACGCCGGCACCCTCCAGCCTGGTCTGGGCGCTCGGCGAGATGGTGCTCGGCGCGAACGCCCCGGTGTGGATGTACGCCGCCGGCCCGTCGTTCGCCGACATCGTCCACCGCAACGGCAACGAGCGCGACAAGAAGATCGCCTCGCACATGATCGAGCGCCAGTGGGGCGCCACGATGGTGCTGACCGAGCCCGACGCGGGCTCCGACGTCGGCGCCGGCCGCACCAAGGCCACCCCGAACGACGACGGCACGTGGAACATCGAGGGCGTCAAGCGCTTCATCACGTCCGGCGAGCACGACATGAGCGAGAACATCATGCACCTCACGCTCGCGCGCCCCGTGGGCGTCGAGGGTGCGGGCGGCCCGGGCACCAAGGGCCTGTCCCTCTTCCTCGTGCCCAAGCACCACTTCGACGTGGAGACCGGCGAGCTGACCGGCGAGCGCAACGGCGTCTACGTCACCAACGTCGAGCACAAGATGGGCATCAAGGTCTCCAACACCTGCGAGGTCACCTTCGGTGACACCTCCGTCGGTGGCGGCGAGCCGGCCCGCGGCTGGCTGCTCGGCGAGGTCCACGACGGCATCGCGCAGATGTTCCAGGTCATCGAGAACGCCCGCATGCTCGTCGGCACCAAGGCGATCGCGACCCTGTCGACCGGCTACCTCAACGCGCTCGACTACGCCAAGTCCCGCGTCCAGGGCGCCGACCTCACCCAGGCCTCGGACAAGACCGCGCCGCGCGTCACGATCACCCACCACCCCGACGTGCGCCGCTCGCTGATGGTGCAGAAGTCCTTCGCCGAGGCCATGCGCTCGCTGGTGCTCTACACCGCCAGCTGGCAGGACAAGGTCCAGCTCGCCCAGCACAACGGCGCGATGGACACCGACGAGACCAAGCTCGCCGAGGCCGTCAACGACCTGCTGCTCCCGATCGTCAAGGGCTACGGCTCGGAGCGCTCGTGGGTGCTGCTGGGCACCGAGTCGCTGCAGACCTTCGGCGGCTCCGGCTTCCTGCAGGAGTACCCGATCGAGCAGTACGTCCGCGACGCCAAGATCGACACCCTCTACGAGGGCACCACGGCGATCCAGGGCCAGGACTTCTTCTTCCGCAAGATCGTCAAGGACCAGGGCCGCGCCCTGGGCCACATCGCGGGCGAGATCCAGGCGTTCATCGACAGCGAGGCCGGCAACGGGCGCCTCAAGAACGAGCGCCAGCTGCTCGCCACCGCGCTCGACGACGCCAACGCGATGGTCGGCCACCTCATCAACGACCTGATGTCGGCCCAGGACGAGCTGCGCAACATCTACAAGGTCGGCCTCAACACCACGCGCCTGCTCATGGCGCTCGGTGACGTCGTCTGCGCGTGGCTGCTGCTGCGCCAGGCCGAGGTCGCCCTGGAGAAGCTCGGCGGCGACGCCGGCAAGGACCAGGCGTTCTACGAGGGCAAGGTCGCGGCGGCGCAGTTCTTCGCCGCCACCAACCTGCCGCGCGTCAGCGCCGAGCGGGCGATCGCCGAGGCGACCGACCTGTCGCTGATGGACCTCGACGAGAGCGCGTTCTGATCCTCGTCTGACGGCACCGCACGACGTACGACGCCCCCGGTCTCCGCAAGGAGCCCGGGGGCGTCGCCGTTCCGGCCTGCCTCAGCGCAGGACCCGGCGGGCCGCCCGGCGCACGTCGTCGGAGAGGGTGTCGAGCAGCGACGAGCGCAGCCGCCAGCGCTGCCAGTGGAGGGGTACGTCGAGGTGCCGGCGCGCGTCGAGCCGGACCAAGCGGCCCGTGTCGAGGTCGGGCAGCAGCTGCGGCTCGGGCAGCGCGCCCCAGCCGAGCCCGACCCGGACCGCCTCGAGGAAGTCGGCCGACGTCGGCACCCGGTGCACCACCGGCGGCAGCCCCAGGCCGCGGCCGCCGAGCAGCTCGTGCTGCAGCGCGTCCTTGTCGTCGAAGACCACGACCGGCATCGCCGACCAGTCGACGCCACGACCCCGGCGGAACCGCTCGGTCAACGACGGCGCCGCCGCGGCGGCGTACCGCAGGGTGCCGAGGGGCTCGACCGAGCAGCCCTGGACGGCCACCGGGTCGCTGGTGACCGCGGCGAGCACGGTGCCGGCGCGCAGCAGGTCGGCCGACCAGGCCTGGTCGAGCACGTGCAGCTGGAGCGCGACGTCCCCACGGTGCGCGACCGCGCCGAGGACGTCGTGGAACCAGGTCGCCAGCGAGTCGGCGTTGACCGCGACCGGCAGCCGGGCGACGCCGCCCTCGTGGCCGCCGAGCTCGCGCAGCGCCTCCTCGTGCAGGAGCGTCGTCTGCCGCGCGAGGCGGAGCAGCGCCTCACCGGCAGCGGTCGGCTCGGCCGGCACCGTGCGGCGGACGACGACCTGGCCGACCTCGGACTCCAGCGCACGGATGCGCTGGCTGACCGCGCTCGGGGTGAGGTGGAGGTGGCGGGCCGCGGCGTCGAACGTGCCGTGGTCGGCGATCGCGGTCAGCGCGGCGAGCCAGGCGGGATCGAGGTGCACGTTGCCCACTTAAGCAGCACTTCAGGATCTGCAGGAACCTTCGTTGGCGCGCAGGTCGGCGCGACCGTAGCGTTCCCGGCGTGGACCACTTCCTGACCGGCACGGCGACCGGCCTCGCGCTCATCGTCGCGATCGGCGCGCAGAACGCCTACGTCCTGCGCCAGGGGCTCGCCCGCGACCACGTCGGCCTGGTCGTGGCGATCTGCGCGGTCTCCGACCTAGTGCTGATCCTCGCCGGCGTCGCGGGCATCGGCACGATCGTCGAGCGCGCGCCAGCCGCGATCGACGTGGTGCGCTGGCTCGGCGTCGCCTTCCTGACCTGGTACGGCGTCTCGTCGCTGCTCCGCGCGCGGCGGCCCGACGCCCTGGCGGCCGCCGGGGGCGCCCGGCTCTCGCGCCGGTCGGCGGCGCTGCGGGCGCTCGCGCTCACCTGGCTCAACCCCCACGTCTACCTCGACACGGTCCTGCTGCTCGGCTCGGTGGCGGCGACGCACGGGTCCGGCGGACGGTGGTGGTTCGCGGTCGGGGCGTGCCTGGCGAGCGTGCTGTGGTTCAGCGGGCTGGGCTACGGCGCTCGGCTGCTCGCGCGGTTCCTCGCGAGCCCGCGCGCCTGGCAGGTGCTGGACGTGCTGATCGGCGTCGTGATGCTGGCGATCGCGGTCCGGCTGGCGACGGGCGGGTAGGGCCCGCGGGCTGGTCGCCGGCTCGCTCGTCGAGGGCTGGCTGGCCGGCCCGGTGGGCGGCGTCCCACCGGCCCCACGGCCACCACATACCGGGGCAATCCCTCGCTCGCCACGGGAGATCTGCCGTGGGAAGCGAGGGGGTCCCCGGTGAACCGGGGACCCCTACAGGGCCCGGCGGCTACGCCTCGACCCCGCCCAGCGGCAGCACGAGCCGCCCGTCCGCGCCGGCGACAACCCGGACGGGGACGCCCCAGTCCTGCTGGTGCAGGTGGCAGGCGGCGCCCTCGCCGCCGTCGGCGTCGCACGACGCGGCCCGGGCGGCCACGTGGAGCACGCCGTCGCCGACGTGCGGGTCCAGCACGATCGTCCGGGTCAGGTCGGTGCCGCGGCCGCCGCCCTCGCGGACGAGCTGGGGCGGGGTCGCCTCGACCATCAGCTGCGCCGGCGGGCCGAACCGGTCGTCGACCTTCTGTCCCGGCGGCGGGGTGAACGACACGACCAGCTCGAGCGTCGCCGGCACCTCGGTGACCGGCCGCTGCGTGGAGTGGGCGAAACCCTCGGTGCGCGTGCCTGCGCTGCCGAGCGGCACCCGGGCCAGCCGGTGCGCGCCGGACTCGACGACCACCAGGTCCGGCCCGTCGACGTACGCCGCGGACGGCTCGGCGAGGCCGGTGGCGAGCGTGGTGACCTCGCCCGGCTCCCCGGCGGTGACGGCGAGCCGGCGGACCGCCCCGTTGTAGGTGTCGCAGACCGCGACCGAGCCGTCGGGCAGGACCGTCACGCCGAGCGGGTGCTGGAGCAGCGCCTGGTCGGCCGGGCCGTCGCGGAAGCCGAAGTCGAACAGGCCGGTGCCGACCGCGGTCCGCACCTCGAGAGAGGGTCCGGAGGCGTCGAGCCAGCGGACCGACGAGGTCTCGCTGTCGGCCAGCCACAGCCGGTCGCCGTCGGGCGCGAGCCGCGAGGTCTGGGCCAGCCACGCCTCGGGGGCCGGGCCGTCGAGCAGCCCCTCGTTGCCGGTGCCGACCGCGACCTCGACGACCCCGGTGCGCGGGTCGAACGTCCACAGCTGGTGGATGCCGGCCATCGCGACCCAGACCCGGTCGCGCCACCAGGCGACGTCCCACGGGCTGGAGAGCCGGTCGCTGCCGTCGCCCGGCATCAGCTGCTGGCCGTCGCCGGCGAGCACGCGGGTCGAGCCGTCGGCGAGCGCCAGCCCGTGGAGCCGGTGGCCGACGGTGTCGGCGACCACGACGTCGTACCCCACCTCGGCGGCGACGTCCTCGGGCAGCAGGCAGAGGCCGTTGGGCTCCCGGAAGCCACCGAACCGGCGCAGCACCCCACCGCCGGCACCGAGCTCGACGACCTCGTCGTGGCCGGCGTCGGCGACGAGCACCCGCCCGTCGGGCAGCGGCACGGCCGAGGCGGGGAAGCGGAGGTCGGTGGGCTCGACGACGGGCGGGACGTACGGCGAGTCGCCGGGCTGGAGCGTGCCCTTCGCCCGGTGCTCCGCGACCAGCTCAGTCAGCAGCGCGTCGATCGCGTGGGCGTGGCCCTCGCCGGCGTACTGCCCGACGACGTAGCCCTCCGGGTCGACCAGCACGAGCGTCGGCCAGGCGCGGGCGGTGTAGGCCTGCCAGGTGACCAGCTCGGGGTCGTCGAGGACGGGGTGGGTGACCGAGTAGCGCTCGACGGCGGCGCGCAGCGCGTCCGGGTCGGCCTCGTGGACGAACTTGGGCGAGTGCACACCGATGACGACCAGCTCGCCGGCGTGCTTCTCCTCGACCGGCTTGAGCTCGTCGAGGACGTGCAGGCAGTTGATGCAGCAGAAGGTCCAGAAGTCGAGCAGGACGAAGCGGCCGCGGAGGTCCGCCAGGTGGAGGGGGCCGTCGGTGTTGAGCCAGCCGCGACCGACCAGCTCGGGAGCACGCACGCGCATGCGCCCATCCTCACCCACCGCCCCTCGGCACGGGCGACCAGCGGCCTGCGGCGATCAGTAGGCTCCGGGGCGTGAGCGATCAGGAACGGCTGGCGGGGTACGTCGAGGTCTGGTGGCAGGCGGTCGACGCCCTCACCTCGCTGCTGGAGAAGCTGCCCGAGGAGGAGTGGTCCACGCCGACCGACCTCGCGGGCTGGGACGTCCGCGCGGTCGTGGCGCACGTCGCTCACCTGGAGAAGGTGCTGGCGACCGGCGCCGAGGAGCACGCCGAGGTCGGCGAGCCGCCGCACGTGACGTCGATGATGGGGCTCTACACAGAGATCGGCCCGGCCAACCGGCGTACCGCCACGCCCGACGAGCTGATCATCGAGATCCGCGAGGCGGCCACGGCCCGGCACACCGCCCTGCTGGCCGACCCGCCGACCGACGGGTCCGCGAAGCCCGAGCGGATCTTCGGCGGCGTGCCGTGGAGCTGGGAGACGCTGCTGCGCAACCGGCCGCTGGACGTGTGGATGCACGAGCAGGACGTACGCCGCGCGGTCGGCCGCCCCGGGGGGATGGACACCCCGGCGGCCCAGCACACGGCCGACTACCTCCTCGAGAGCATGGGCTTCGTGCTGGCCAAGCGGGTCGGCGCCCCGGCCGGCACCACGCTGCTGGTCGAGGTCGAGGGCAGCGCCCCGGCGGCGTTCACCGTCAACGAGCAGGGCCGCGGCGAGCGGCTCCCGACCGCGCCCGAGCAGGCCGACGCGACGCTGCGGATGGACCGCGAGACGTTCGTGGTGCTCGCCGGCGGCCGTCGCCCCGACGCCGCGGCCGCGGTGGTGGTCGCGGGCGACGAGGCCCTCGCGCAGCAGGTCCTCGCACAGATGGCGACCACCCCGTGACCGCGACCGACGCCTGGACGCTCGCCGACATCCCGGACCAGGCCGGCCGCACCGCGCTGGTCACCGGCACCAGCGTCGGCGGCCTCGGCCACCACACCGCGCTCGAGCTGGCCCGGCGCGGCGCGCGCGTGGTCCTCGCCGGCCGCACCCAGGACAAGCTCGACACCACCGAGCGGACCATCCTCGACGAGGTGCCGCACGCCTCGCTGGAGAAGCTGGTCGTCGACCTGGCCGACCTCTCCTCGGTACGCCGCGGCGCGGCCGAGGCGGCGGGGCTCGGGCCGATCGACCTGCTGGTCAACAACGCGGGCGTGATGGGCACGCCGTACTCCCGCACCGCCGACGGCCTCGAGCTGCAGATGGCGACCAACCACTTCGGCCCGTTCCTGCTGACCGGACTGCTGCTGCCGCAGCTGGTCGCGAGCGAGGACGGCCGCGTCGTGGCGGTGAGCTCGCAGTTCCACCGTGTCGCCCGCAGCGCCCCGCTCGGCGACCCCCGGGCGCAGCAGGGCCGCTACTCGCGGTGGCCGACTTATGGCCAGACCAAGCTCGCGAACCTGCTGTTCACCTACGAGCTCGACCGGCGGCTGCGCCGCGCGGAGCTGCCGGTCAAGGCGCTGGCCGCGCACCCGGGCTTCGCGGGCACGCACCTGGCGGCGAACGGGCAGTACGGCCGTTCCTCGGGCGGCATCGCCAGCATCCTCGACGCGGCCATCCGCGCGGTCTCCCAGTCCGCCGCGGCCGGCGCCGAGCCGACGCTCATGGCGGCGACCGCCGACCTGCCCGGTGCGACGTACTGCGGCCCCGGCGGGCTCCAGGAGGCCTCCGGCCCGCCGCGCGTCGTCGCGAGCAACCGGCTCTCCCACGACGAGGTCGCCCAGCGGCGGCTGTGGGAGATCAGCGAAGAGGTGACGGGGGTCAGCTACCCCTAGACCAAGGTCGCCCGGGGCGCCGACCCCCGGCCGATGCGCCCGCCGGTCGGCGCGCCTAACGTCGGGCGCATGCAGGTCTGGGAGCGCACCGTCGCCGGCCGCCACCACCGGGTGGAGGCCGAGGGGTCGGTGCGACGCTCGCTGCGGTGGTACGTCGACGGCGAGCTGGTCGCCGAGAAGCGCTCCGCCGAGGACACCGTCGAGATCGACTCCGGCGACGACCACCCCGACCTCGGCGCGGTCAAGGTCAAGTTCAGCGTGCTCGGGGCGCCACGGCGTGCCAGCGTGCACGACGACCTCGCCGGCGCGCTCGTCGGCGTCGGCGGCACCGACCTGGTGCCCGAGGCGGGCTCGCCCGCCGCGCAGCACGAGGAGCGGCTGCTCGCCCACCCGAACCGGTACGCCGCCCAGAAGGCCGGCATCGCGATCGCGATCATCGCCGTGCCGGTGCTGCTCGGGCTGCTCTCGCGGTTCCTGCCCGACATCGATGTCCCGTGGCCGGACCTGCCCTCGATCCCGTGGCCCGACATCGACCTGCCGTCGATCCCGTGGCCGGACATCGACCTGCCGATCCCGCGCTTCGACCTCGAGGTGCCCGGCTGGGTCCGCCGCGTGACCGACGTGCTCGGCTACGTCTGGCCGGTCGCCCTCGCCTTCCTCCTCGCCCGCGGCGAGGTGAACCGCCGCCGCAAGCGCGACGAGCAGGCGAGGGAGGAGCAGGAGCGGGACTGATCAGTCCTTGCGGTCGCGGACGCGGACCATGCCGGCCAGCGTGGCGACGTACGCCGATCCGTCGGGAGCGAGCGTGACGGCCGAGTAGTGGTTGTTGAACAGCGTGCCGATCCCGGTGCGGACGCGGTACGCCGTGCGGCCGGTGCGGACGTCGAGCGCGACGAGGTACCACGCGTTCGCGCCCCAGACGCTCGACCGCTTCTCGTAGGCGTAGAGCAGGCCGGTGGCGAGCGACAGCTTCGGGACCGACGTGGGCGCGGAGACCTCCGAGGTCCACACGGTCTCGCAGGTGCGCTCGCCGTCCTCGCCGGTCACGAGGTCCACGCGCGCGAAGCCGCCGGGCGTCGTGCGGCCGAGCACCGTGCGCCAGGGACCGGTGTAGCCGGCGTTGTTCTCGACGACCACGCCGGTGCCGACCGAGACGAGGGAGTTGTCGGTGGCGCTCGCGTCGTCGCCGAAGACCGCCACCTGGCAGATCATCCGCCCGCGGCGGGTGCCGTACATCTGGACGTGCATGCGCGGGCTGGCGTTGTCGGTGATCGCGACGACGCCGCCGGGCAGGATCGTCGGCGTGGTGCCGCTGCCCTGGGAGACCTGACCGGACTTCTGCCGCGAGCCGCGGTCGTACGGCGTGCGCCACCGCACCCGCGGGAGCCCGGCCGGCGACACCTCGAGCCGGTAGAGCGCGGCGGTGGTGACGACGTACACGGCGCCGTCGGTGTCGGTGGCGAAGGAGTTCGCGATCTCCTCGTCGAGCTCGAGCGCGGCGACGTCGCCCGACCCGGGCTCGACGAAGCCGGTGCGGCCGTCCTGGCTGACGAACCAGATCCGGCCCTGCCAGTCCGGGAGCACCGCGATCAGGCAGTCGTCGGCCGGCACCTCCGCGGACAGGTCGTAGGTCGCCTCGGTGGTCAGGTCCGCGTCGCCGTCGGCGTCGGAGGTGGCGACGACGAGGACGCGGCGGTCGGTGGTGGCGACGACCGCGCGGTCCTCGGCGTCGAGGTAGAAGTACGCGCCGGCGCAGAGGTTCTCCCACGGCTGCTTGCCCTCGACGTCGGGTCGGTCGGGGAGGTCCTTGCTGACCAGCGGCCGCATCGACTCCGGGTCGAGCACGTGCATGCGCGGCCCCTGGAGGTCGCCGCAGAGCGCGACGAGCCGCTCGTGGCGGTCGAAGGCGAGCGTGGCGCACTCCTCGAGGCCGTACCACGCGGTCTCGACCCGCGGGGACTCGCCGAGCGGGCCGGGGTGGACGGTGGCGTCGGTGGCCCACGCGTCGTGGTGCATCGAGCTGAGGCCGTTCGGGGCGAGGAACGGGTGCTGCGGCACGTCGAGCTCGACCGGCTGTGCGGTGAACGGCCGGCCGGTGTAGCCCGGCGTCACCACCGCCCCGGCGCCCGGCGGGATCGGCAGGGCGCCGTCGGGCAGGGCCACGACGACGCCGACCACCGCGAGCACGCCGACCACCCAGCCGGCAATCACGCGCCAGGTCGGTCGCCACCAGCGGCGGACCCGCGGCACGGCCAGGGTGAGCAGCGCGACCAGCACCACGAGCGGCCCGAGCGCCCAGGTGGCCGCCGCCAGCGCGACGAGGACGATCGTGCGCGGGAACCTCAGCCCGGCCGCACGGCTCTTCCCGGCGCCTCTCACGGGGGCCGAGCCTAGGGGCGTGCGCCGCTGCTCAGCGACGGACGCGCGGGCCGAACGCCGCGGTGGCGCCCTTGAACGCCGCCTTGCGTGCCGTCGCGGTGTTGCGCAGGAACAGCAGCTGTGCCTGCTCGAGCCGCTCGAGCGCGAACGTGCGCCGCGCACTGCGGCTCGTCGCGCCCTCCAGCAGCCGCTTGGCCGCGGCCAGCTGGTCCGGCGAGCGGGTGGCCAGGCGGCGGGCGAGCGCGGTGGCGGCCTCCACCGGGTCCGACGCCAGCTCGGTGACCAGCCCGAGGTCGTGCGCCTCCGTGCCGGAGACGACGTCGGCGGTCATCGTCAGCAGCTTCGCGGTGTCCGGGCCGACCAGCTCGGTCAGCGACCGGATGCCGGTCATGTCGGGGATGATCCCCCACTTGCCCTCGAGCACCGACCACCGCGAGTCGGGCGAGGCGATCCGGAAGTCGGCCGCGAGCGCGATCTGCAGGCCGCCGCCGAGACAGTGGCCGTGGACCGCCGCGACCACCGGCACCGGCAGGCGGCGCCAGGCCCAGCACGCCTCCTGGAAGGTGTTGGTGCCGCGCCAGGGCACCGGCAGGAACGCCGGCACGATCGCGGCCGGCTTGCGCAGGACGTCCGCGAAGTCGAGGCCGGCGCAGAACGCGTCGCCCTCGCCGGCGATGACGACCGCGCGGACGGTGCGGTCGCGCCGCAGCCGGTGCCCGGTCGCGGCCAGCTCGGCGAGGATCGGCAGGGTCAGCGCGTTCAGCTTCTCCGGGCGGGCGAGCCGCACCTGGGCGATGCCGTCGTCGATCGTGCAGGTCACGGTCATGCGCGAATCCTAGGGAGCGGACTCGCCGGCACCAGGTGTGGCCGAGCGGACGGCGTACGGGTAGATTGGTGCTCGTCCGGCCGCTGGTGCTCCTCGTCGTCCCCCCACGTGCGAGGAAACCACCAGCGGCCGTGACTCATTTACGGGCCTGGTGGGCAATGATCCCGACGTGGCCGACCAGCGCGCGGGACAGCCCGCGGAACCCCGGGACCTCGTCGACGTGGCGCACCTCGTCACCGCCTACTACACCGGGGTGCCCGACCCCGAGGACGTCGCGCAGCAGGTCGCGTTCGGCACCAGCGGCCACCGCGGGACGTCGCTGTCGACCTCGTTCAACGAGACCCACATCCTCGCCACGACGCAGGCGATCTGCGACCACCGGCGCGAGCAGGGGTACGACGGCCCGCTCTTCCTCGGCCGCGACACCCACGCGCTGTCGGAGCCGGCCTGGGCCTCGGCGCTGGAGGTGCTCGTCGCCAACGACGTGACCGTGCTGGTCGACTCCCGCGACGGCTACACCCCGACGCCGGCCGTCTCCCACGCGATCCTGCGCGCGAACGGCGCGCGCACCACCGGCTCCGGGCTCGCCGACGGCATCGTCGTCACCCCGTCGCACAACCCGCCGACCGACGGCGGCTTCAAGTACAACCCGCCCCACGGCGGCCCCGCCGGCAGCGACGCCACCTCGGCGATCGCCGCGCGGGCCAACGCCCTGATCGCCGGTGGCCTCGCCGACGTGCGCCGCGTCCCGTTCGCGCGGGCCCGGGCCACCGCCGGCTCCTACGACTTCCTCGGCACCTACGTCGACGACCTGCCCTCCGTGGTCGATGTCGAGGCGATCCGGGCCGCCGGCGTGCGGATCGGCGCCGACCCGCTCGGCGGCGCGTCCGTGGCGTACTGGTCGGAGATCGCCGACCGGCACGGCCTCGACCTCACCGTCGTCAACCCGCTCGTCGACCCGACCTGGCGGTTCATGACGCTGGACTGGGACGGGAAGATCCGGATGGACTGCTCCTCCCCGCACGCGATGGCCTCGCTCATCGAGCGGCGGGCCGATCACGACATCGCCACCGGCAACGACGCCGACGCCGACCGGCACGGCATCGTCACGCCGGACGCCGGGCTGATGAACCCCAACCACTTCCTCGCCGTCGCCATCCAGCACCTGTTCGGCGGTGCCCGGCCGGGGTGGCCGGAGGGGGCGCGGATCGGCAAGACGCTGGTGTCGTCCTCGATGATCGACCGCGTCGCGGCGTCGCTGGGCCGGCCGATGGTCGAGGTGCCGGTCGGGTTCAAGTGGTTCGTGCCGGGGCTGGTCGACGGGTCGTTCGGCTTCGGCGGCGAGGAGTCGGCGGGCGCGTCGTTCCTGCGCCGGGACGGCAGCGTGTGGACCACCGACAAGGACGGGATCATCCTCGCGCTGCTGGCCTCGGAGATCGTCGCGCACACCGGTCGCTCCCCCTCGGCGCACTACGCCGACCTCGTCGCCGCGCACGGCGAGCCGGCGTACGCCCGGATCGACGCCCCCGCCACCCGCGAGCAGAAGGCCGCGCTGTCGAAGCTGTCCGCCGCCGACGTCACCGCCACCGAGCTCGCCGGCGAGCCGATCACCGCCACGCTCACCGAGGCGCCCGGCAACGGCGCGGCGATCGGCGGGCTCAAGGTCACGACGGAGTCGGCCTGGTTCGCCGCCCGCCCGTCCGGCACCGAGGACGTCTACAAGGTGTACGCCGAGTCGTTCCGCGGCCCCGAGCACCTCGCGCAGGTCCAGGAGGAGGCGCAGGCGCTCGTCAGCGCGGCGCTGGGTTGACCGGGCGAGCCGACCCGCGAGGCCTGGCGACTGTCGGCGGGCGGTCCTAGCGTGCCGTCATGACGAGCTCACCGGATGTCCCCTCGCCCACCACGTCCCCGACGGCGATCAGCCTCGGCGCCGTCAACGTCGCCGCCGACGACCCCGAACGGCTGGGGGCCTTCTGGTCCGCGGTCCTCGGCGTCCCCGCCACGACACCGATGCCGGGCCTGGTGATCCTCCAGCCCGCACCCGGAGGCTTCGGGATGATGTTCATGCAGCGCTCGGACGAGGAGGGCAACCGGCTCCACCTCGACCTCACCGTGCCCTGGGGCAGCCGTGAGGCCGAGGTCGAGCGGCTCGTCGCGGCCGGCGCGGAGTGGAAGTGGGACGTGCTGGAGGAGGTGCCGTGGGTGCGCTGGACGACGCTCGCGGACCCCGAGGGCAACCTCTTCTGCCTCGGAGAGCACCCGCCGTCGTCCTGACCTGTCCGGACCGTCCGGACTCTTCGGTCAGCGGTCGCCGCACACGCTCGGCGCCAGGTCGAGGCCCGGCGCGAGCTCGCGCAGCAGGTCGCGCACCCGCGTGTCGAGGTCGCCGATGATCCGGCGCACGACGGCCGGGTCCTGCCCGCCGGGGTCGTCGACGGGCCAGTCGCGGTAGACGACGCCCGGGACGTAGGGGCACTCCTCGCCGCAGCCGAGCGTGATGGCGAGGTCGCTGGCGGCGACCATGTCCGGGGTGAGGCGCTTCGGGTGCTCACGCGAGGTGTCCAGCCCAAGCCGCTCGAGCGCGCCGGCGACCTCGGGGTGGACGTGCTCGCCGGGCTGCGTGCCGGCGGAGAGCGCGACGACCCGTCCCTGGGCGTAGTGCTCGGTCAGCAGCCGCGCGACCACGGACCGGCCGCCGTTGCGGACGCACGCGAAGACCACCTGCGGCACGCGGCCTCCCGCGGACCGGTCCGACGGCGCGGCGGTCACGAGGCGGCCCCCGCTCGGGGGCCGGGGAAGAAGCGACGCGCCCAGAGGCTGACGTACACGAGGCCGACGAGCACGGGGACCTCGATGAGCGGGCCGACGACGCCGGCGAGGGCCTGGCCGCTGGTGACGCCGAAGACCGCGATCGCCACCGCGATGGCGAGCTCGAAGTTGTTCCCGGCCGCGGTGAAGGCGACGGTGGTCGACCGGGCGTACCCGAGCCCGACCTGACGCGCCAGCAGCAGGGACCCGGCCCACATCAGCACGAAGTAGAGGACGAGCGGCACCGCGATGCGGGCGACGTCGAGCGGCTTGCCGGTGATCGCCTCGCCCTGGAGTGCGAAGAGGACGACGATGGTGAACAGCAGGCCGTAGAGCGCCCACGGACCGATCCGGGGCAGGAGGCGCTGCTCGTACCAGTCGCGGCCGCGCCTCGCCTCGCCGAGGCGGCGGGTGAGGTACCCGGCGACGAGCGGGACCCCGAGGAAGACGACGACGCTGCCGGCGATCTCCCACGGCGAGACGTCGAGCCCGGTGGTGGACAGCCCGAGCCAGCCGGGCAGCAGGTCGAGGTAGAACCAGCCGAGCACGGCGAACGCGAGCACCTGGAAGACGGAGTTGACCGCCACCAGCACGGCGGCGGCCTCGCGGTCGCCGCAGGCGAGGTCGTTCCAGATGATGACCATGGCGATGCAACGGGCGAGCCCGACGATGATCAGCCCGGTGCGGTACTCCGGGAGGTCGGGCAGGAACAGCCAGGCCAGGGCGAACATCAGCGCCGGGCCGAGGACCCAGTTGAGGACCAGCGAGAGCGCCATCATCCGGCGGTCGCGCGCGACCAGGCCGACCTCGTCGTACCGGACCTTGGCCAGCACCGGGTACATCATCACCAGCAAGCCGAGGGCGATCGGCAGCGAGACCGAGCCGACGGTGACCGCGTCGAGGGCGTCGGCGATGCCGGGCACCCACCGGCCTGCGAGCAGGCCGGCGACCATCGCGAGGCCGATCCACAGCGGGAGGTAGCGGTCCAGCGTCGAGAGCCGCGGGACCGCCTGCGTCTCTCGAGTGCCGGCGGTCGACGGCGCGCTCGTCATGCGCCCGGCTTCGTCGCGCGGATGATCGCGCCGTGCATGCCGGGGACGGCCTCGTGGGTGAAGTCGACCTCGGCGTCGACGAACCCGGCGGCCGTGAGGGCGTCGACGTACTCCGTGCGGGAGAGGGCGCCGGCGATGCAGCCGACGTACGACCCACGCTCGGCGCGGTCCCCGGGGGTCAGGTGGTCCTCCGCCACCACGTCGGAGATGCCGATCCGCCCGCCGGGGACGAGGACGCGGTGCATCTCGGAGATGACCTGGGGCTTGTCGACGGACAGGTTGATGACGCAGTTGGAGATGACCACGTCCACAGAGGCGTCGGGGAGCGGCACGTCCTCGATGGTGCCCCGGAGGAACTCGACGTTGGTCGCGCCGGCCCTGGCCGCGTTGGCGCGCGCGAGCTCGAGCATCTCGTCGGTCATGTCGACGCCGTGCACGAAGCCGGTCGGACCGACGCGGCGGGCCGAGAGGAGCACGTCGATGCCGCCGCCGGACCCCAGGTCGAGGACCCGCTCCCCCGCCCGCAGGTCCGCGACCGCCGTCGGGTTGCCGCAGCCCAGGCTGGCCGCGACCGCCTCGGCGGGCAGGCCCTGCTGGTCGTCGTCGCTGTAGAGCACGGCGCCGAACGACTCGTCGACCGCCACGTCGCCGCCGCAGCACGAGCCGCAGTCGGCGTCTCCGGCCACCTGCAGCGCGTGGTTCAGCTCGAGGTTGGTGGCGCCGCCGGCCACGGCGCTGGCGGTTTCGGCGTAGCGGGCGCGGACCTGCTCGCGGAGCTGGTCGTCGGTCGTGCGGGATTCGCTCGTGCTGGTCATCGCCCTGCTCTCATCCATCGGGGCCTGTCGATGGGTCGAGCGTCGTCCATCTATCGACGGATGTCAATGCGTATGTCAGGCTGGACCCATGCCGGCCAGAAGTCTCCCCGTCCTCGACACCACCGCGTGCTGCTCGACGGTCACCGGCGGCGTGCTCGACGCCGACGAGGCCGGCAGGCTGGCACGGATGTTCAAGGCGCTCGGCGACCCGACCCGGGTGCGTCTGCTCTCGCTGATCGCCGCGCAGCCCGATCGCGAGGCGTGCATCTGCGACCTGACCGAGCCGGTCGGGCTCGCGCAGCCGACCGTCTCGCACCACATGAAGCAGCTGGTCGACGCCGGCCTGGTCACCCGCGAGCAGCGCGGGCGCTGGGCGTTCTACCGCGTCGTCGACGACACGCTCGCGGCACTCAGCAGCGCACTCGAGCCGTAGCCCGAGGGACCCTGCGACTCGCTCCCCAGGTTCTCGGCAACCATTGTCGTCGAACGCGTGTTCGTATATCATGAACCCATGACCACCTCCACCCTCGCCCCCGTGGCCGACCTGGCAGACGACGCCGTCACGCCCGGCGCCCTGCTGGACCGGGTGCGCGCGGCGAGGAGGGCGGCGGACGCCGCCGAGGTGGAGCTGCTGGTCCTGGCGGTCGAGTGGGCGCACGCGCACCCGGTGCTGGACGGCCAGCAGGCGTGGGGTGTGCCCGGCTCACCCCCGAGGGCCTCGGGGACCGACGACGACCCGGACGCCGACGTGGCCGGTGACGAGCTGTCCGGGATCCCGCTGGTGCGCTGGGACGCACCGGCCGCGTTCGCCGCGGCCAACGCCATGTCCACCGAGGCCGGGCAGGCGCTGATCCGCGACGCGTTGGTGCTGCGCCACCGCCTGCCCAGGGTCTGGGGCCGCACGCTGGCCGGCGAGGTCGCCGCCTGGCGGGCCCGCCGCATCGCTCAGGCCGTCCTGGGCCGGCCTGACGACGTCACGACGTACGTCGACGACCACGTCGCCCCCGTCGCCGGCGCCATCGGCGTCACCCGTCTCGACCGGATCATCGACGAGGCGATGCTGCGCCTGCACGCCGAGGAACGCGAGCTCACCCAGCTCGCCGCCCTCGACCGACGCTTCGTCCGTCTCGACGAGCGCACCCTCAACCACACCGGCATCGCCGAGCTCGTCGTGCGCGGCGACTGGAAGGACCTCCACGACGTCGACCAGACCATCACCCGCCTCGCCACCGTGCTGGGGCAGGACGGTCAGGCCGGGCACGGGCAGTCCCTCGACGTCCGCCGCTCCATGGCCGTCGGCGTCCTCGCCGACCCCGCCGCAGCCGACGCCCTCCTCCATGGCGACCGGCCCACCCGACCCAGCACCCGCACCGTGCTCCACCTCCACCTCACCGAGGCCGGCCTCTGGGGCCTCGAGCCCGTCGGCCGCAACGAGACCGCCGGCCGCCCCGAGCTCGAGCAGGTCATCCGCTCCTGGTGCGGCCGCACCGACACCCACCTGACCGTCCAGCCCGTCCTCGACCTCGCCGAGCACGCCCACGCCGAGCAGTACGAGGTCCCCGACCGGCTCCGCGACCAGGTCGCCCACCGCGAACCCCCATGCGTCTTCCCCTGGTGCGCCCGCCCCGCCCGCTCCTGCGACTGCGACCACACCCAGACCCACGCCATCGGCGGCCCGACCTGCCCCCACAACCTCGCACCCCTGTGCCGCCGACACCACCGCCTCAAGACCCACACCGGCTGGCACTACCGACCCCTCGACCCCGTCATCGACCCCGGCGTCCACCTCTGGACCGACCCCCACGGCCGCCACTACCTCCGCGGACCCACCGGCACCACCGAGATCACGCCCGAGGCCACCGCCGCCACTACTCCCAGCTGATCCGCCGCCCAATCCGGCCGCACTACCGTCGTGCCGTGGCAACGGTGTGGGACCCGGCGACCCCAGGAGTCCTGGCGCTGCCGAGCGGCCGTGCCGTGCGCGGCCGTGCGTTGGCAGCGGCCGGGCCGGCACCGCGCTCGCGTGCCTGGCCGTGCTCGACGGGGTGCCGGCACAGGAAGCCGTCGGGTTCGTGCGCCGGGGCTACGACCGCCGGGTCGTCGAGACGCCCTGGCAGCGGCGCTACGTCGCCTGGTCCCCGGGCTGACCGAGTCAGGTCAGGACAGGTCAGGTCAGGGCACGGAGCGTGGCGGTCACCGCGACGGCGGTCAGTACCACGACCAGCAACGGCAGGCGCCGCCAGATCATCACCGCCGCGACCGCGACCCCGGCGGCGCTGGCGTCGACCTGGAGCCGCTGGCCCTCGCTGAGGGTGGAGGTGACCACGAGGGCGGCCAGGAGCACCGGCGGCAGCAGCGCGATCACCTTCACAGCGGTCGGTGGCAGCTCCCGGCCGCCGACGAGCACGGGGCCGAAGGCCTTGATGAGGGCCGTCGTCACCGCGAGCGCGCTGATCATCAGCCAGGCGGTCATCGCGCCAGACCCACGAGCGCGGCGGTCCCGGCAGCGAGGACCGGCACCCCGGGCGGGGTGAACGGCACCAGGGCGAGGGCGATCAGTGCGCCGGCGAGCGCCACCCCGCGCGACCGGGGGTCGCGCAGCTCCGCGGCCAGCAGGGCCAGGAAGAAGACCGGGAACACCACGTCGAGGCCGAACCGGCCGGGGTCGCCCGCCACGTCGCCGAGGAACGCCCCGGCCACGGTGCCGGAGACCCAACCGACGTACTGCGGCACGGTCGCGCCCATCATCAGGTGCCGGTCGAACGAGCCGTCCCCGTTGTTGGCGAGCGCCCACGACGGGTCCACCACCGTCTGCCCCTGGAGGGCGCGGCGGCCCGGGCCGCCTCCCAGCGACGGGGCCACCGCGATGCCCATGGCGAGGAACCGGGCGTTCATCAGGCTGCCCGCCAGGACGCTCGGCACCACGCCGCCACCTGCGCCCAGGATCGCCGTGGCGGCGAACTGCGCCGAGCCGGCGTGGACCACCGCCGACATCACGATCGCCTGCACCGCACTGAACCCGGCCTGCACCGCCAGCACGCCGAACGACATCGCGAGCAGGAACCCGACGAACGAGAAGGGCACGCCCGCCCGCAGCCCCCGACGGAACGACTCGCTCACCGGCCCAACCTACGGGCCGGCCGCGGCCTCAGAGGTGGTCGGGGACGATCAGCGCGTCGGGGTCCTGCCGCGGCGGCAGCGCGGCGAGCGCGGCCTGGACGAGGGCGACGCGGCCCTTCACGACGAGCGCGCGGCGCACCCGGCCGACGCTGTCGCCGACCTTCTCCTCGACGACACGGGTGACGTCCTCGTCGGAGTACGTCGGGCGGGTGCCGGGCTCGACCTCGACGTCGGGCAGCGCGACGAGCACGGGCAGCACCTGGTCGCCGAGGGCGTCGAGGTAGCGGAACCGCTGGATCGTCGTCAACGCCTGCCACGCCTCGTCGACGTCGCGCTTGCCACGGCGCACGTCCTTGTCCTGCGCGGCGAAGACCGTCTTCGCGGCGCCGGTCAGGGCGGCGGTCAGCTCGTGCTCGGTGAACCTCACTTGATCTGCCTCACGGGGCCAGTCTGTCCCCCAACGTCGACCGCAGCCACGCCACCTGCCGCCGGCTGTGGAACGGGCCGCCGCGCTGGCCGGGCTGCGGCCTCAGGGGGCCAGCGGGACGGTCGCCTGAAGCACCGCCTCGGTGAGCGCCTCGGACCGCAGCGACGCGACCGCCTGGAACTCCGGGTCGGCCAGCATCTCCGAGAACGCCTGCCGCGAGGGGTAGCGCACCAGCATCACCGCGTCCCACGCCTGGCCGTCCTCGGCGACCAGCGCGGTGGAGCCCTGGCCGTAGTAGACGAGCTCGGCGCCGTACCGCGGGAGGATGTCGGTCCCGACCTTGCGGGAGTACGCCGCGTAGTCGCCGCCGCCGGCCGGGTCGAACCGCAGCAGGTTCAGCATCACCACCGGCCCGCCCGGGTCCTCCGCCAACAGCTGCTGCAGCGCTGCTCCCGTGGGATCGACCGCCATCGTTGCTCCTCGACCCTCGCTCCGCCGATTCCGGGCCCGGTGCCCGTCCGGTCCTAGAATGGCGGACGCACAGGGTTCAGCGCGTTCTTGGAGGCGGGTACGGCGCGCGTCGTCCCGGCGCACCCGAAAGGCCCTCCCGCATGACCCCGCTCGCCTCCTACCGCCGACTCCTGGCGATCGCCGGACCGACGTACGTCGTCGTGGCGTTCCTCGGCCGCCTCCCGCTGGCCATGAGCCAGCTCGGCACGCTCCTGCTCGTCTCGACCGCGACCGACAGCTACGGGCTCGGAGGCCTCAGTGCCGGTGCGCTCGCGGTCGCCAACGCCCTCGGCGCGCCCGTCGCCGGCGCGGTCGCGGACCGCACCGGCCAGCGCCCCGTCGTGCTGGTCCAGTCGCTCCTCGGCGCGGCCGGCCTCGCCTCGCTGGTCGCGGTCGTGCACGCCGACGCGACCGCGCCGTTCGTGGTCGCGACCGCGGCGCTGACCGGCCTCGTCCTGCCGCAGGTCGGCCCGCTCGCGCGCGTGCGCTGGCGCCCGCTCACGCACGGCACCGGGTCGCACCAGCGGCGCCTGGTCGACGCTGCGTTCTCCTACGAGGGCGCCGCCGACGAGGCGTCGTTCGCCATCGGCCCGGCGCTGGTCGGCGTCGCGGTCGCGGTGGTCTCCCCCGGCGGGGCGCTGCTGCTCGCGGCCGGCCTGCTCGCGGTCTTCGGCACGGCCTTCGCGCTCGACCCGTCCGCGCGGCTGACCCGCCGCAACGGCAGCGCGCCGCTGGCGACCGGCCCGCTCGTGACCGCGGTGTTCGTGGTGCTCGCGCTGGCGCAGGTGTCGATCGGGATGCTCTTCGGCGCGACCCAGACCGGCGCGACCGTGCTCGCCAACGACGCCGGCCGGCCCGGGATGGCGGGCCTCGTGCACGCGACGCTGGGCGTCGGCAGCGCGGTGGCCGGCATCGCGACGGCGTACCTCCCCGAGCGGTTCGGCCACGAGCGGCGCGCGCTCGCAGCGGCCGGCACCCTGCTGGCGCTGTCCCTGCCGCTGCTGCTGGTCGACTCGCTGACCGGCGCGTTCCTCACCGTGCTGCTGCTCGGGTTCGCCGTCGCGCCCTACATGATCGCGATCTTCTCCCTCGCCGAGAGGGTCGTCCCGTTGGCCCGCGTCGGCGCCGCGATGACGACCCTCGCCAGCTCCACCGGCCTGGGCTACGCGCTCGGGTCGAGCGTGGCCGGCCGGCTGGCCGACGGCAGCGGCGCGACCGCCGCGTTCGGCGTCACCGTCGGCGCGACCGTCCTCGCCGTCACCCTGATGACGACGCAGCAGGGCCGCCTGCACCGTGCGGTGCAGACGGCCCTGGCCGGAGAGCGCGAGCGCGATCAGGCCGCGGCGGCGACCTCGGTGCGCTGACGGCGGGCGAGCTGCTCGAGGCGGGCCTGGGCGGCACGGCGGGTACGCCGGTCGCCGGTCGCCATCGTCCACAGCAGCGCGAGCTGCTGCGGCGCGTTCGCGGGCGTCGTGGTCTCGAGCCAGCCGTTGGGCAGCGAGAGCCGGACGACCTTGTGCCAGGCGCTGGCGACCTGCTGCGGCAGCGGCGCCTCGTGGTAGTTCAGGCCGTACTTCTCGAACAGCGCCTTCACCTTGGGCGCGACCTCGGCGTACCGGTTCGAGGGCAGGTCCGGGAAGAGGTGGTGCTCGATCTGGTGCGACAGGTTGCCGGTCATCAGGTGCATCAGCTTCGAGCCGGAGATGTTCGCCGAGCCGAGCATCTGGCGCACGTACCACTCGCCGCGCGTCTCGTTCTCGGGGATCGACTTCTTCTCGAAGGTCTCGACGCCCTCGGGGAAGTGGCCGCACATGATCACCGAGTGCGACCACAGGTTGCGCACCAGGTTGGCGGTGAAGTTCGCGGCCAGCGTCGGCAGGAACGAGCCGGTCGGCAGCGCGAGCGCCGGGTTGACGACGTAGTCCTTGGTGGCCTGCTTGCGGATCTTGCGCAGGGTGTTCTTCGCGTTGCGCTTGAACGTCTCGCTGCGCTTCTCCTTCGGCACCGAGAGGTTCTTGCCGAGCTCGAGGTCGTAGGCGGCGATGCCGTACTCGAAGAAGCAGGCGTTGATGAAGTTCCACAGCGGCTGGCCGAGGTACATCGGGTGCCAGCGCTGGTCCTCGTCGACGCGCATGATGCCGTAGCCGAGGTCGTTGTCCTTGCCGACGATGTTGGTGTAGGTGTGGTGGACCTCGTTGTGGCTGTGCTTCCAGCCCTCGGCGGTCGACGCGTTGTCCCACTCCCAGGTGGTCGAGTGGATCTTCGGGTCACGCATCCAGTCCCACTGGCCGTGCATGACGTTGTGGCCGATCTCCATGTTCTCGAGGATCTTCGCGACGGAGAGGCCGACGGTGCCCGCGACCCACGCCGGCGGGAAGACGCTGACCAGCAGCGTCGCGCGGGAGGCGAGCTCCAGGCGACGCTGGATGTTCACGATCCGACGGATGTACGCCGCGTCGCTCTCGCCGCGGCTGTCGATGACGTCCTGACGGATCGCGTCGAGCTCGATGCCGATCTGCTCGATGTCCTCGGGCGTCAGGTGCGCGGTGGGGTTCTCGGGCTTGCGGGTGATCGTCGCCATGGGGATCTCCTTCGGTCAGGGTGCGATGGAGCGGACGTCAGTGGTCGATGGAGCACGCGCCGGCGGCGGCGCTGATGCAGGTCTGGATCGGGACGCCCTGCGGACCGGTCTCACCGGGGACGGCGACGGTCAGCGCGCCGTTGCGCAGGTCGCGCACGGCGCCCTCACGCATCGGCAGGACGCAGGCCATGCAGATGCCCATCCGGCACCCGCTCGGCATGAGGACGCCGGCCTGCTCGGCGGCGTCGAGGATCGGGGTGGTGGCGTCGAGCTCGAGCTCGGTGCCGCCGCCGGTGGCGCCGGTCAGCGTCACGGTGCCGCCGCCCTCGCCGTCGGCAGGGGTGACGACGACCGGGCGGAACCGCTCGGTGGTCAGCTCGAGGCCGCGGTCGGCGTGGTGCTGCTCGAGCGCGTCGAGGAGGCCGGCCGGGCCGCAGGCATAGGTGAGCCGCTCGTCGAGGTCCGGCACGAGCTCGGCGAGCAGCGCCACGTCGAGCACGCCGTGGGTGTCGTCGAAGCGCTCGACCAGCGAGATCCGCCCGGAGGCGTGGAGCGCCCGCAGCTCGCCGCGAAAGATCGCGGCCGACTCCGAGGCGTTGACGTGCACGAGCACGATGTCGGTCGCCGGCGCGGTGGCCTTGGAGTGCAGGTTGCGGAGCATGCCGATGACCGGCGTGATGCCCGAGCCGCCCGTGACGAGCAGCAGCTTGCGGGGCAGCGGCTGCGGCAGCACGAACTCGCCCTCGGGCTGCGCCAGCTGGAGCATCTGCCCCTTGCGCGCGCGGTGGACGAGGTGGTTGCTGACGACGCCGCCCGGGATCGCCTTGACGGTGATGCTGATGCAGCCGTCGGCGCGCGGGCCGTGGGTCAGGGAGTAGGTGCGCCACAGGCGCACGCCCTCGACGTCGACGCCGACCCGGACGTACTGGCCCGGCACGTGGCCGGTCCAGTCGCGCCCCGGCTTGAGGACGATGGTCGCGGACTCGGCGGTCTCGGGCAGGACCTGGACGATCCGGCCCCGCAGCTCGGCGCCCGCGCGCAGCGGATGGAAGACGTCGAGGACGTCGTCGAGCTCCAGCGGGGTGACCGCGGACTCGGCGAAGCGACGCAGGGCGCTCCGGAGCGTGCGGCCACCACCGGGGGTCAGCGGTGCGGCAGCGGTGGTCATGCCTTCCAGTGTCCTGCACGGGAGGGCCAAACTCCTGTGCGAGCGACGTGAACCGGGCTGCGCTTGTTGTTCGCAGGTGACAAACTAGGCCGAGATCGAGCCCGTCACGGCAGCAGGAGGCGCCCCGGTGGTACGACGCGAGCCGCGCCAGCTTCCCACCCCGGCCCTGCACCTGTCCCCCGAGGCGGTCGCCGCCATGCGCGAGGACCTGCCCGTCGTCGCCGAGCGGGTGGTGCAGACGATCGTCGAGGAGGTGCCCAGCTACGTCGCCGCCTTCGACGGGTCGATGGGCGAGACGATCCGCAACGCCGTGCAGCTGGCCCTCGGCGGCTTCCTGACCCTCGCGTCCGGCCGCCGCGGCGTCGACCTGCGGACGCCCGCACCGGCGATGGAGGGCGCCTACCAGCTCGGCCGGGGCGAGGCCCGCAGCGGGCGGACCACCGACGCCCTGCTCGCGGCGTACCGCATCGGCGCGCGGGTGTCGTGGCGTGAGATGTCCACGCGGGCGGTCGACGCGGGGCTGGACGGGCAGACGCTGGCCGCCTTCGCGGAGCTGGTCTTCGCCTACATCGACGAGCTGTCCGCGGCGAGCGTCGCCGGCCACGAGGACGAGCTGGCCACGACCGGCCGCGTCCGCACCCGGCTGCTCGAGCGGGTGGCCCGCGCGCTGCTCGACGGCTCACCGGAGGACGCCGTGCTCGAGGCCGCCGAGCGCGCCGACTGGCCGCCGCCGACGACGCTGACCGCGGTGCTGGTCCCCCGCTCGCAGGTCCGGCCGGTGCTCGGCCTGGTCCCGCCGGCGACGCTCGAGGCCGGGGAGACGAGCGGCGCCGACGAGGTCGGCGTGCTGCTCGTGCCCGACGCTCACGGTCGCTCCCGCGGCGCGCTGCTGCGCACGCTGCGGGGCCGCGGAGCCGTGGTCGGCCCGTCCCGTCCGTGGCTGGAGGTGCGGACCTCGTACGTCCGGGCCCGGCGGGCGCACGCGCTGGGGCTGCGCGACGACACCGAGGCGCACCTGCCCACGCTCGTGCTGACCGCCGACCCCGAGGCGCTCGCCGACCTGCGCGCCCGGGCGCTCGCGCCGCTGGCCGACCTCCGCCCCGCGACCGCCGAGAAGCTGACCGAGACGCTGCGCTCCTGGCTGCTGCACCAGGGACGCCGCGAGGACGTCGCGGCGGACCTCTTCGTGCACCCGCAGACCGTGCGCTACCGCCTCGGGCAGCTGCGCGAGGCGTACGGCGACCGGCTGGAGGACCCGCGGACGGTCCTCGACCTCACGCTCGCGCTGGGCGTCGCCGAGCCCGAACCGGTATCCGAGAACTGATAGAAGATTCACCCAATCCGGCCAGATCCGCGCGGCGAATCCCTCTCGCACCGAGCCCGACCCACCACTCGAGAGGGAGACCCATGAAGCACCGCATCGCCACTGCCGCCGTCGCCGCCCTGGCCGCCTCGACCGCTCTCGCCGGAGCCGTCGCTCCCGCCTCCGCCGCGCCCGCTGCGCCCGCCGCGAAGGCCGGTGACACGAGCCTCGCCGCTGTCCTCGGCGCCGACGGCACCGAGCTCGACAAGAACTGGAAGGACTTTGACCTCACCGAGGCCGCCGTCCTCGCCGTCCTCGACGCCAAGCCGGACAGCCCCGTCGGCCTGCTCACCCAGGGCGACCAGCGCGCCACCGCCTTCATCCCGACTGACCAGGCCTTCCGCCTGCTGGTCAAGGACCTCAAGGGGTTCGCTCCCAAGACCGAGGCCAAGACCCTCAAGCAGGTTGCCAAGCTCGGCGTCGACACCATCGAGACCGTGCTGCTCTACCACGTCGTCGCCGGCAAGACGCTGACCTCCCCCAAGGTCCTCGCGGCCGAGGGCAAGCGCGTCCGGACCGCCCAGGGCGGCAGCATCAAGGTCCACGTCGTCAAGGGCAAGGTCACCCTGCTCGACGCCGACAAGAACGACCGCAACCCGCGCGTCGTCGTGCTCGACATCAACAAGGGCAACAAGCAGGTCGCCCACGCCATCGACCGCGTCCTGCGCCCCGTCGACCTTTGAGCCGACTCCCCTCCAGCGCCCCGGGCGGGACGGACGTGACGTCCGTCCCGCCCGGTCGCGCTCGTGGGACCGGCCCCGTTCGGGCACCGAACGCGCACACCGCCCGACGCCTGGAGACCCCGTGACCCCCACGACGACGGCCCGCCGACTGCGGACCGCCCTGCTGCCGACCGTGCTGCTCGCAGCCCTCACCGCCGGCTGCGCCGGGAGCGACGACACGGGTGCCGAGCCCGACGCGAGCCCGGTCACCCCCTCGTCGAGCATCCCGCGCAGCGACGGCCCGAGCCCGCTGGCCACCCCGGAGCCCGGCCGCTACCCGACGTACGTCGCCATCGGCGACTCCTTCACCGCCGCCCCGCTCGCCGGGCCGACCGCCGACCAGCGCTGCCTCCGCTCCGCGCAGAACTACCCCGCGCAGGTCGCCGAGGCGCTCGGCGCTGAGCTCACCGACGTCAGCTGCACCGGTGCCGACACCGCGAGCCTCATCGGCAGCCAGCGGGTGCTCGGCGGCGGCGTCGTGCCGCCCCAGCTCGACGCGCTGCAGCCCGACACCAGCCTGGTGACGATCGGCATCGGCGGCAACGACTTCGGCATCTACAGCACCCTCACCGGCACCTGTCCCCGCGCCGCCGCCCAGGACCGCGACGGCTCACCCTGCCGCGACGCGCTCGGCCGCGACGGCGTCGTCGAGCTCGAGGCGAACATCCGCACCGTCGGCGACCGGCTCGTCGCCGTCGTCGAGGGCGTGCGCCAGCGTGCGCCGGAGGCCGAGGTGGTCGTCGTCGGCTATCCCGAGATCGTTCCCGCCGACGCCACCTGCCCCGAGCTGCTGCCGCTCGCCGAGGGCGACCACCCCTTCGCCGCCCGGATGGCCCGCCTGCTCGCTCAGGTGCAGGAGCGCGCGGCGGAGCGGGCCGACGTGGCGTACGTCGACACCTACGCCGCCAGCGACGGCCACGACGTCTGCTCCGAGGACCCCTGGGTCAACGGCCGGGTCACCAGTGCCGCCACGGCCCTCGCCTACCACCCGCTCAAGGTCGAGCAGGAGGCCGTCGCCGGCCTGGTGCTGGAGAAGCTCGCCTCGGCCGGTTGAGCGTCGCCGTCGTCAGAGGTCCCGGTGGACGACGACCCCGTCGACGACGGTGAGGGCGACGGACATCGAGCGGAGGGCGGCCCCGGCGTCGGCGGTGGTGGGGTGGTCGGCGAGGGGATCGGCCTCGAGGAGGACGAGGTCGCCGCGGGAGCCGACGGCGACGGTGGGCTGACCGTCGACGGAGGCGGCGAGGGCCTCCTGGGCAGTGATCCCCTGCTCGCCGTGCCACGGGCCGCGCTCGTCGGCGCTGCGGTGGACGGCCGCGGCGATCGCCAGCCACGGGTCGAGCGGCGAGACGGGCGCGTCGGAGCCGAGCGCGAGCTCCACGCCGTCGTCGAGCATCCAGCGGAACGCGAAGCACCGCGCGGACCGCTCGCCCCAGATCCGCTCGGTGATGTCGCGGTCGTCGAGCAGGTGGGCGGGCTGGACGCTGGCGCGGATGCCGAGCTCGGCCATGCGGCGCACGTCGTCGCGGCCGACCATCTGGGCGTGCTCGATGGAGCCGCGCGCGCCGGTGGCGGCGTACGACGCCAGCGCCTCGGCCACGGCGGCGTCGCCGATGGCGTGGGTGGCGACCTCGAGGCCGGCCGCGTGGGCGCGGGCGAGGTGCTCGCGCAGCTCGTCGCCGGAGAGGTTGGGCTGGCCGGCGGGGTACTCGAGGCGGTGCGCGTCGCCGTAGGGCTCGCAGCACCACGCGGTGCGGGTATTGAGCGAGCCGTCGCTGATGATCTTCAAGGAGCCCATCGTCAGCCGCGGGCCGCCACCGGGGAGCGGGTCGCCGGTGCGGAGGCCGGCGGCGAGCACCTCCTCGAGCGTCTCGACGTACGACGCCGCGCGCACGCGCAGCAGGTCGGCGCCGCCGTTCCACCGCTCGACCCACTCCAGCGGGCCGCGGCCGAACTCGTAGTCGACGATGCCGACGACGCCGAGGGCGGCGGCGGCCTCGAGCGAGCGGCGGTAGGCCTCGGGCGAGGTGCCGTCGTTGCCGACGAGCGTGACGAGGCGCGGGTAGACCGCGAACCACTCGGTCTCGCGGACCACGGAGTCGCGGACCGGCATCGCGAGGTGGAGCAACGCGGTGGTGTTGAGCCAGGCGTGGTGGCCGTCGCCGCTGATGAGGACGACGGGGGTGTGCCCGGAGACCGCGTCGAGCTCGGAGACGGTGACCTCGCGGTCCCAGCCGCCGGAGCGGTGGCCCCAGCCGATGACGGGGTGGTCGGGCTGCTCGGCGACGCGCTCGGCGACGGCGCGGGTGACGTCCTCGGGGGTCCGGGTCGCGCCGAGGTCGAGCCGCTGCGAGGCGAGCGTCCACTGCGCCATGTGGACGTGCTGGTCCCACAGGCCGGGGGCCAGCCAGCGGCCGGCCGCGTCGACCTCCTCGACGCCGTCGGGCCGGGCCAGGCCGGGGCCGACGGCGGCGACCGCTCCGCCCTCGACGAGCACGTCCACCGGGTCCGGGCCGACGACCGCGGCGTCCTCGGGGCGGAGCGGCACCACGCGGGCGTTCCGCAGCAGCAGGCTGGTCATGGGGCAGAACGTAGCGGCGCGGTCGAACCCGTCTACCCTCGGGCGCCATGAGCACGCGACGTCCGGGGGCCGCGGTCCTCGCGGTCGTCGTCGTGGTCGCCGGGGCGGTCGGGCTCGCGGGCGGGGCGCTGGTCGGCGTGCTGACGCGCGAGGAGCCGCGCACGTCGGCGACGGCCGCGCCGGTGCCGGCCGTCTCGCCGTCGTACCCGGTCGACCCGCCGCCGCTCGTCGAGCCCGACCCCGACACCCCCAAGCTCGAGCCGGGCGTGCCGCTGCGGCCGGTCGAGCTCGGCATCCCGCCGTTCGGCCTGCGGCTGCCGGTGCCGGCCGGGTGGCTGCGGAGCAACTCCTCGCAGGGCGAGTGGAAGTGGTTCCCGCCGGGGCAGCCCACCGACCACGCCTACTTCCTGCGCGTGCGGCTCGTCACCGGGTTCCAGACCCGCGAGTCCGCGCTGCAGGACCGGCTCGACGCCCTCGAGGGTGCCTCCGACGTGGAGGACCTGGTGGTCGAGGCGCAGACCCGGGACGGGTTCACCGCGACGTACGTGACCGCCCGGCACCGCCGCGTGGCGATGGAGCGGTTCCTCTCCCTCGACGGCCGCACCGCCTACGCGACCGTCGCGGTCGTCGGGCGCGAGCGCGACCGGCTCGGGATGGCCGACCTGGCGGAGCGGATCATGCGCCAGGCCACCAGCTCCTGACGGGCTCCCCGGGGCTCAGATGCCGTGGGTCTCGACGCTGTCGAGCACCCGGTTGGCGGTCGCCCGGTCGTCGCTGCGCACCTGCACCCACAGCAGCCGGTTGTCGGCGACCTGGACGACCCGCTCGACGGTGACGCCGTCGGGGCAGCCGGTGTGCACGACGGTCGTCGAGGGGTCACCGGAGGTCTCGGTGACCGGCTCCTGCGCCTCCCCGCACTCGGGGTGCTGCGGCATCGTCGTCGGCAGCCGGGTGCCGGGGAAGAGCCCGAGGAAGACCCCCTCGGCCGGCGTCGCCGGGTCGTTCCAGTCGGTGCGGGTGCCGACGGAGAGAGCGGGGTACGCCGCGTCGCCGGTCGGCGGCGTCCAGCCGTCGGTCGCGACGGAGCGCTCCCAGTCCCCCGGGACCGCGACGCTCAGGCTGCCGTCGTCGTCGGTCAGCCGGACCTCCCCGTCGCGGTCGGCCTGCCAGGCGTAGCCGGCCACGGTACCGGCCACCAGCGCGCCCGCGGCCAGGACCGCCGCGACGGTCCAGCGGGGGCGCGAGGGCCCCGCCGGCGTGCTCGGCCGGGGCAGCGGCCCGGCGGCCGGCGGCTCGCCGGCCGGAGCCGGGGCCGGCCGGGCGCCGGGCTGGGTCAGCTCGGGGTCGAGCGGCAGCCACGGGGCGGGGGCGGCGGCCACGCAGTCGAGGGTCGCCTCGAGCGCCTCGACGAACGCCGCGACGTCCGGGTACCGCTCCTCGCGGTCGACCGCCAGCGCCCGGCGCACGACCGCGTCGGTGGCGTCCGGGAACGGCCGCTCCGGCGTCGACAGCGGCGGGGGCGGGGCCGGCGCGGCGGCGGCGCCCAGGGTCGTGTGGGTGTACGGCGCCCGGCCGGCCAGCAGCAGGTAGGCCAGCGCGCCGAGGGAGTACTGGTCCGCGCGCGCGTCCAGCGGCTCGGCCTGCGCCTGCTCCGGCGAGACGAAGGTGGGCGTGCCCGCGACCATCGTCAGCCGCGAGGACACGTCGAGCGCCTTGCCCAGCCCGAGGTCGCCGAGCATCGCGCGGACCGTGCCGTCGACGGTCCGGAAGAGCACGTTGGCCGGCTTCACGTCCCGGTGCAGGATGCCGCGGGCGTGCAGCGCGGTCAGCCCGGCGCCGACCTGGCGGACCACCTCGACCGCCTGCGACACGGTCAGCCCGGGGACGTCCGAGCCGTCGGCGGCCAGCCGGTCCGCGAGCGTGCCCTGGTCGGCGTACGCCATGACCAGGTAGGGCCGGCCGTCGTCGAGCTCGCCGGCGTCGTACACGGGGACGACGTGCGGGGACTCGACCCGTCGCAGGTAGCGGCCCTCCTCGACGAACCGGCGCAGGACGTGGGAGTCCCCGGTCCAGTTGTCGGCCAGCACCTTGACCGCGACCGGGCTGTCGAGCTGCTCGTCGTAGGCCAGCCAGACCGTCGCGAAGCCCCCGGAGCCGAGACGTCGGCGCACGGCGTAGCGACCGAGACGGGCGGGCATGGACACCCCGGCATTATGTTGCAGCCGACGGGGGAGGACACCAGGCATGGCCACCGAGACGCCCACACCGGACGACATCGACGAGCTCGCGCGGCGGGCGCAGGCCGGCGACCGCGACGCGCTCGAGGACCTGCTGACGGCCGTGCGTCCGCGGGCGCTCAACGTGTGCCGCGGCGTGCTGCCGCACCTCGCCGACGCCGAGGACGCCTGCCAGGAGGCGCTGCTCAACATCGCGAGCAAGATCGGGTCGTGGGGCGGCCGCGGCCGGTTCACCACGTGGATGCACGTCGTTGCCGTCAACAGCGCGCGGTCGACGTACCGCCGGATGAAGAACCAGGCCGTCGCCAGCGACGTGCTGCCCGCCGAGCGGCCCGACCCGCGCACCACCTCGGTCATCGCCGGCACGCGCCTGGACCTGCTCGAGGCGATGGAGACCCTCGAGCGCGACCACCCGCAGATGGTCGAGCCGCTGCTGCTGCGCGACGTCTACGGCATGGCGTACGACGACATCGCCGGGCTGCTCGGGCTGCCGACGGGCACCGTCAAGGCCCAGGTCCACCACGGCCGCAAGCTCGTGCGGCCGATGCTGCGCCCCGATGAGTGAGGTGCGCGGGTGACGCGGCGTACGCCGCTCGGGTGCGGCCTGCTGGTCGCCGCGCTCCTCGCGGGCTGCACCGCCGACCAGCCGGACGGGCCGCGGGAGCCGGCGGCCCACCCGCCGCCGGTCGAGGCGCCCGCGGACGCGCTGGACCTGGCGGTCAACGAGCCGCAGGAGGACTCGGTCTACCCCGAGGTCGGCGACCCGGGCGTCGACGCGCTGCACTACGACCTCTCGCTGGACTGGGACCCCGAGCGACGGGTGCTCGACGGGCGGGAGCGGCTGACGTTCCGCGCCACCGCGAACGACGACAGCGTGCAGCTCGACCTGTCCCCCGAGCTCACGGTGCGGTCGGTGACCCTCGACGGCGAGGAGGTCGAGTGGCGGCACGACGGCAAGGACCTGGTGCTCGAGCACGAGGTCGTCGAGGACCAGCGCCACGAGGTGGTCGTGGCGTACGCCGGCACGCCCCGCCCCACCGCCGCACCCACGACCCGCGGCGACTTCAGCACGACCGGGTGGACCACCACCGACGAGGGCTGGACCTGGACGATGCAGGAGCCGTACGGCGCCCACACCTGGTACGCCGTCAACGACCACCCCTCCGACAAGGCCCTCTACGACATCACGGTCAGCGTGCCGAGCCCCTGGACCGGGGTGGCCGGCGGCGAGCTGGTCTCCCGCGAGGAGCGCGACGGCCGGACGGTCACCCGGTGGCACCTGGCCGAGCCGGCGGCGGCATACCTCGTGACGGTCGCGACCGGCGACTACACCAGCACCGAGGCGACGTCGGCGAGCGGCGTGCCCGTCACCTGGTGGGTCCCGCGCGACCGGCCGCAGCTGGGCCGCGGCGCCCGGACCATGGCCCGCGAGCTGGCGTGGCTGGAGGAGCGGCTCGGGCCCTACCCGTACGACACCGCCGGTGCCGTGCTGGTCGAGTCGCTCAGCGGCATGGAGACCCAGACGATGATCACGCTCGGCATCAGCGACTACACGCTCTCGGCGCCGGTGGTCGTGCACGAGCTGGCGCACCACTGGTACGGCAACCAGGTCACGCCCGAGGACTGGCGCGACGTGTGGATGAACGAGGGCATGGCGATGTACCTCCAGGTCCTCTGGCAGGCCGAGCACGAGGGCCCCGGCCTCGACCGGCTCCTCGACGCCTACGCCGAGCGCGAGGTGGTGGAGCGCGCCGAGGCCGGCCCGCCGGGCGCCTTCGACCCGCGGGCGTTCGGGGAGTCGAACATCTACTACGGCCCGATGCTCATGTGGCACGAGCTGCGCGAGCGGCTCGCCGCCCGCGACGGGGACGACGACGCGTTCTGGACGATGGTCCGCGCGTGGCCCGCGTCGCGCGACAACGGCACCGCCGACCGCGAGGAGTACCTCGCCTGGGTCGAGGACCACACCGGCCTGGAGCTGACGTCCTTCTTCGACGCGTGGCTGATGGGTTCCACCACGCCGCCGCGGTCCTGAGGCACGCTGTCGGCATGCGGCTCCTCGTGCTCGGCGGCTCGGTGTTCCTCTCGCGTGCGGTGGCCGAGGAGGCCGTCGCCCGGGGTCACGAGGTGACCTGCGCGTGCCGCGGCACGTCCGGCTCGTTGCCGGACGGGGTCGCCCACGTCGAGCTCGACCGTGCGCAGTCGTCGCCGCAGGCGGTGGCCGAGGCGCTCGGCGCGGCGTACGACGCGGTCGTGGACGTCGCGCGGCAGCCGTCCTGGGTGCGTGCCGCGGTGGCCGCCGTGCCGGACGCGCACTGGGTCTTCGTGTCGACGATCAACGTGTACGCCGACGAGTCGACGCCCGGCGGACGGCCCGGCACCCTGCCGCTGCGCGAACCGCTCCGGGACGACACCGACCTCGCCGCCGACCCGGAGGCGTACGGCCCGATGAAGGTCGCCTGCGAGTCGATCGTCCGCGACGGCGCGGCGTCCGCCGCGGTCGTCCGGCCGGGGCTGATCGTCGGCCCGGGCGACCCGACGGGGCGGTTCCCCTACTGGCCGGCGCGCTTCGCCGACGTCGCCTCCGCCCCGACCGTGCTCGCGCCCGGCGACCCGGAGGACGTCGTGCAGGTCGTCGACGTGCGCGACCTCGCGGCGTGGCTCGTCACCCTGGCCGAGCAGCGGACCGTCGGCGACTTCGACGGGGTCGGGGAGCCCACCTCGATCCGCGACCTCCTCGCCGCCGTCGCGCTCGGCTCCGGCGGCGGCGACGCCCTGCTGCGGTGGACCCCCGCGGCCGACCTCGAGGCGCACGACGTGCAGCCGTGGGCCGGCGACCGGTCGTTGCCGCTGTGGCTGCCGCGCCCCGCCCACGACGGCCTCCTCGCCCACGACGTCGAGCCGTCCCTTGCCGCCGGCCTCACCCTCCGCCCCGTCGAGGACACCGCCCGCGACACCCTCGCCTGGCTCCGAGCCAGCCCCGACGCCCCCGTCACCGGCCTCACCCGCGCCGAGGAGGCCGCTGTCCTCACCTCGCTGACCGGCTGACCGTCCGGGCCTTCGGCAGGGGTTGCCCGCGGGCGGGGGAACCTTCGTCAACGGTCGCTGGGGGCGTGGCCGGCAGGAGCGGTTAGGTTCGCAGCATGGGCCGACCGAATGCTGCCGCGCTGATCGACCTGGTGCTCGACGAGGGGTCGTGGGTCTCCTGGGACACCCGGCCGGAGCGGGCCGGCATCTCCGAGGAGTACGCCGCCGAGCTGGCCCGCGCCGAGGAGAAGAGCGGCGTCGACGAGTCGGTGCTGACCGGCGAGGGCCTGATGCGCGGGCGTCGCGTGGCGGTCATCGTGGGCGAGTTCGGCTTCCTGGCCGGGTCGATCGGCCGCGCCAGCGCCGACCGGATCGTGGCCGGCATCGAGCGCGCGACCCGCGAGGGTCTCCCGCTGCTCGCGGCGCCGGTCAGCGGCGGCACCCGCATGCAGGAGGGCACGCCGGCGTTCGTGCAGATGGTCCGCATCAGCGAGGCCGTCGCCGCGCACAAGGCAGCCGAGCTGCCGTACCTCGTCTACCTCCGCCACCCCACCACCGGCGGCGTGATGGCGTCGTGGGGCTCGCTGGGCCACGTGACCGTCGGCGAGCCGGGCGCGCTGCTCGGCTTCCTCGGACCGCGGGTCTACGAGGCGCTCTACGGCAAGACGTTCCCCGAGGGCGTCCAGACCGCGGAGAACCTCTACTCCCGCGGCATCATCGACGCCGTCGTCGCCCCCGAGGACATCGCGGAGATCCTCGACCGCGCGCTGACCGTCATCCTCGCCCCGCGCCGCGGCATCACGCCCACGACGCTCGACGCCCAGGCGACGTACGACGACCCCGGCACCGCGCCGGACGTCGAGACCTGGGACGCGGTCACCCGCTCGCGGCGCCCGGACCGGCCCGGCGTGCGCCGGCTGCTGCGGTACGCCGCCGACGAGGTCGTGCCGCTCAACGGCACCGGCCAGGGCGAGCAGGACCCGGGGCTGTTCATCGGGCTGGTCCGGTTCGGCGAGGCACCCTGCGTGTTCCTCGGCCAGGACCGCCGCGGCCAGACCGCCGAGCAGCCGATGGGTCCGGGCGCGCTGCGGGAGGCCCGCCGCGGCATGCGGCTCGCCTCCGAGCTCGGCCTGCCGCTGGTCACCGTCATCGACACCCGCGGCGCGGCCCTGTCGGCCGACGCCGAGAACGGCGGCCTCGCCGGCGAGATCGCCCGCTCGCTCGCCGACCTGGTCACCCTCGACGCACCGACCCTGTGCCTGATGCTCGGCGAGGGCAACGGCGGCGGCGCGCTGGCGCTCCTCCCCGCGGACCGCGTCGTCGCAGCCCAGCACGCCTGGCTCTCCCCGCTGCCGCCCGAGGGCGCGAGCGCGATCGTGCACCGCGACCTCGACCACGCCCCGGAGATGGCGCGCAAGCAGCAGGTGCGGGCGCTCGACCTGCACCGGCTCGGCATCGTCGACCGGATCGTCGCCGAGCGGCCCGACGCGGCCGACGAGGCGGAGGCGTTCTGCCGCCGGGTCGGGGCGGTGCTGGAGCACGAGCTCGCCGCGCTGCTGGACCGCGGCCCCGGCAGCCCGGCCGACCGCGCCCGCCGGTACGTCTAGGGCAAGGTCAGGCCCGGGTCACTCCTCGACGACGCCGCCCGAGCACGCGGCGAGGGCCGTGCCGAACGCGGTGCGCATCTCCTCGGGCATCTCCGAGGACGGCAGGTCCACGAACGACGAGTCGTCGTCGAGGAACCCCTCCTCGCGCATCCGCTCCATCCCGGTCCCGTCGACCCAGTGCTCGGCCATGCAGGTCGCGAGCGCCTCGTCGTCGATCCCCTGCTCCGCGAAGGCCGCAGACACGCTCGCCACCGCCGTCGCCCGGTCGAGCGTCCCGACTGCGGTCGCACCCGTCGCCGGGTCGTCCGTCGGCTCGTCGTCGCCCCAGGTCAGCGCCCACAGGACGACTCCGGCGACGGCGAGCGCCAGCAGCGCCGCGACGACGACGGCGATCCGCCGGCGGGCGTGCGGCGGCGCCGGGAGGGGGGCCGCCGGAGGTGGGTCGACCGCCTCGACCGGCACCACGTGCCCCTCGGCCGGCAGCCGCAGCAGGTCGCGCAGGTCGTCGCGCAGCGGCCTCGCGTCGGCGTACCGCTCGGCCGGGTCCTTGGCCATCGCACGCGCCAGCACCCGGTTGATGCCCTCGACCAGCGAGCCGTCGCCGGTCAGCTGCGGCACCGGCTGCTCGCGGTGGGCGGTGACCAGCTCCCACTCCGAGGAGCCGGAGTACGGCGGGGCGCCGGCGAGCGTGGTCCACAGCAGGCAGCCGAGGGAGTAGACGTCGCTGCGCGGGTCGGCCGGGGCGCCGCTGTGCAGCTCGGGCGCCATGTAGTCGGGCGTGCCCGGCGCCGTCGCGGTGTGGTCGCCGGCGGCGGGGCGGACGATCCCGAAGTCGCCGAGGTACGCCGTGACGCCACCGTCGCGGCGCCGGAGCAGGACGTTGGACGGCTTGACGTCGCGGTGCACGAACCCGGCGGCGTGGACGTCGGCGAGCCCCGTCGCGACCTGCGCGGCGATGTCGACCGCTGCCTCGCGCGGCGGGACCCCGCGGGCGCGCAGCTGCTCGGCCAGGTCGCCGTCGGGGACGTGCTGCGTGACGAGGTAGAGCCGGCCGTCGGCCTCGCCGTGGTCGTAGACGTGGACGACGTGCGGGGAGTCCAGCGAGGCCTGGGCCTGCGCCTCGCGCACGAACCGGGCGCGGAAGTCGTCGTCGTCGGCCAGCCGCGGCGCGATGACCTTGATCGCGACCTGCCGGTGCAGCCGCGAGTCCAGCGCCTCGAAGACCCAGCCCATGCCGCCGGCACCGATCCGCGCGCCGATGCTGTACGGCCCGAGCCGGTCCCCCAGCTCGGGGTAGCCGTCGTCCTGCCCCTCATCCGTCACGGGTTCCGTCTACCCGCCGGCGGCCCCGTCTAGTCGGGCGCCGGAGCAGCGGTAACAAGCGGGTAAATCGGCGGCGCGACGGCGGCCCGCCTCCCTAGCGTCTGCTCATGACCCACCGCGACCTCTCCGACACGGAGCTGCGCGCCCTCGCCTTCGTCGACGAGCGCGAGCTGGCCCGTGACCTCCTCGACCTCGTCGCCGTGCCGAGCGTCGTCGGCTCCGACGCCGAGTGCGACGTCCAGCACCTGCTCGCCAAGCAGCTGCGCGAGCTCGACCTGGACGTCGACCTGTGGCAGCTGGACCTGCCCGCCCTCACCGCCGACCCGGACTTCCCCGGCATGGAGGTGCCGCGCGTCGAGGCCTGGGGCCTGGTCGCAGGCAGCGGCCCGGTCGCGGGCGGCGAGGGCCCCGAGCCGGAGCTCGTCCTCCAGGGCCACGTCGACGTCGTCCCCGAGGGCGACCCGGCGCAGTGGCGCACCGCGCCGTTCCACCCGTACGTCGACGCGGCCGGCAACCTCCACGGCCGCGGCGCCTGCGACATGAAGGCGGGCGTCGTCGCCAACCTGGCCGCGGTCCGCGCGATCCGCGCCGCCGGCATCGAGCTCACCAAGCCCTACGCCCTCCACCTCGTCGTCGGCGAGGAGGACGGCGGCCTCGGCGCGTTCGCGACCCTCGCCCGCGGCCACCGCGCGAAGGCGTGCGTCATCACCGAGCCGACCAGCGGCACGATCACCACCGCCAACGCCGGCGCGCTCACCTTCGAGCTGCGCGTGCCGGGCGCGGCGACGCACGGCAGCACGGCGTACGTCGGCCGCAGCGCGATCGACGCCTACCTCCCGCTCCACGCCGCGCTCGCCGACCTCGAGCGGCGCCGCAACGCCGACGTGCACCCGCTGATGGCGGAGTACCCGGTCGCCTACCCCATCTCCGTCGGCACGCTCCGCGCCGGCGACTGGGCCAGCACCGTGCCCGACCTGCTGGTCGCCGAGGGCCGGCTCGGCGTCGCTCTCGGCGAGGACGCCGCCGACGCCCGCGCCGCGCTCGAGGAGGCGGTCGCCGATGCCGCCGCCCGCGACCCGTGGCTGCGCGACCACCCGCCGACCGTGGCGTGGACCGGCGGGCAGTTCGGCGCCGGGCAGTACGCCGGGGACGCCGGCGCCCTGCACGACCTGGTCGCGGCCGCGCACGTCGACGTCACCGGCGGGCCCCGGCCGCGCGAGCGGGGCGCGCCGTACGGCTCCGACCTCCGGCTGTATGCCGCCGCCGGCACCCCCACGCTGCACTACGGCCCCGGCGACGTCCGGCTCGCGCACAGCCCGCACGAGGCCGTCCCGGTCTCCGAGCTGACCGCCGTCACCGAGACGCTCGTGCTGGCCCTGCTCCGCGCCTGCGGCTAGAAGAGCAGCGCCGAGGCCGGGTCGCGGAGGATCGAGGCGACGTCGGCGAGGAACCGCGAGCCCTTCTCCCCGTCGATGTGGCGGTGGTCGAAGGACAGCGCCAACGTCGTCACGTCGCGGGCGACGATCTCGCCGGTGACCTCGTCGACCCAGGGCCGCTTGGAGATCGCGCCGACGCACAGGATCGCCGACTCACCCGGGTTGATGATCGGCGTGCCCGCGTCGACGCCGAAGACGCCGACGTTGGTGATCGTGAACGTCCCGCCGCTCATCTCCGCCGGCTGCGTCCGGCCCTCGCGCGCGGTCGCGGTGAGCTGGCCCAGCGCCTCGGCCAGCTCGCGCAGGGTGAGGTCCTGGGCGTCCTTGACGTTCGGCACGACCAGCCCGCGCGGGGTGGCCGCGGCGATGCCGAGGTTGACGTAGTGCTTGAGCACCACCTCGCCCGCCGCCTCGTCCCACAGGGAGTTGATCTCCGGCGTGCGCCGCATCGCCAGCAGCACCGCGCGGACGATGACCAGCAGCGGGGACACCTTCACGTCGCGCAGCTCGCGGTGGTCCCTGAGCCGCTCGACCAGCTCGGTCGTGCGGGTGACGTCGAGCGTCACCCACTCCGTGACGTGCGGGATCGTGAACGCCGACTCCACCATCGCCGCGCCCATCATCTTGCGCACGCCCTTGATGGGTTCGCGGGTCTCGCGGGTGCCGGCAGGTCGCGCGGCAGGTCTCGAGACAGGCGCCAGCGCGCCTTCCTCGACCGGCCGGTGCTCGGACAGCCGGCCCTGGGCGAGGACGTCGTCGCGGGTGACGGTGCCGTACGGGCCGGAGGCGGTGCAGGAGGCCAGGTCGACGCCGAGCTCCTTGGCCAGCTTGCGGACCGGCGGCTTGGCGAGCACCCGCTCGTCGGCCGGGAGGGGAGGGGCGGGCGTGGCCGGGACGGCCGGCTCGTCGGCCTCGACGACCGGGTCGGACTGGGCGCCGCCGGGGGCGAACGCACCCTGGACCTGCATCTGCGTCGCCGCGGCGGACTCGGTCGACGGCGAGGCCGACCCCTTGCGCGGGCGGCGCATCGGGCCGCGGTCGGCCTTCATCCGACCGACGAGGCTCTCCCCCTCGCCGCTGCCGCTGGCCGCGGGGTTGGAGAGGTCGATGACCATGTCGCCGGGGCCGGTGCCCGCGTCGGGCAGCGGCTCGGAGGGGTCACCGATGACGATGATCGGCGTGCCGACCGGCACGGTCTCGCCCTCGGGGACGAGCAGGCCGGTGACGGTGCCGGCGTACGGCGACGGCAGCTCGACCAGGGACTTGGCGGTCTCGATCTCGACGACCACGTCGTTGACGTCGATGACGTCGCCGACCTTGACCTTCCAGGAGACGATCTCGGCCTCGGTCAGGCCCTCGCCGACGTCGGGCAGGAGGTACTCGGGCATGCGTCCTCCTCAGATCGCGAGCGAGCGGTCGACGGCGTCGAGGACGCGGTCGAGGTCGGGCAGGAAGTCCTCCTCGATGCGCGAGGGCGGGTACGGCGTGTCGAACCCGCCGACCCGCAGCACCGGCGCCTCGAGGGAGTAGAAGCACTCCTCGGCGATCCGGGCGGCGAGCTCCGCGCCCATGCCGAGGTTGACGTGCGCCTCGTGGCAGACGACGGCGCGGCCGGTGCGGCGCACCGACTCGTAGACCGGCCCCATGTCCAGCGGCGAGAGCGTGCGCAGGTCGATGACCTCGAGCGAGCGGCCCTCGTTGGAGGCGGCCTCGGCCGCCTTGAGCGCGGTCTTGACCGTCGGCCCGTAGGCCAGCACCGTCACGTCGGTGCCGCGGCGGACGACCCGGGAGCTGAAGAGCGGCTCGGGGGTGGCGTCGACGTCGAGGTCGGCCTTGTCGGCGTGGTACTGCCGCTTGGGCTCGAGGAAGATCACGGGGTCGTCGCAGGCGATGGCCTGCTGGAGCATCCAGTAGCCGTCGACGGGGTTCGAGCAGGCCACCACCTTGAGGCCCGGGGTGTGCGCGAACTGCGCCTCGGGCGACTCGCTGTGGTGCTCGACCGCGCCGATGCCGCCGCCGAACGGGATCCGGATGACCATCGGCATCTTCGAGCGGCCCTGGCTGCGGAAGTGCATCTTCGCGACCTGGCAGACGATCTGGTCGTAGGCGGGGTAGACGAACCCGTCGAACTGGATCTCCACCACGGGCCGGTAGCCGCGCAGCGCCAGACCGACGGCGGTGCCGACGATGCCGGACTCCGCGAGCGGGGAGTCGATGACGCGGTCCTCGCCGAAGTCCTTCTGCAGCCCGTCGGTGATCCGGAAGACGCCGCCGAGCTTGCCGACGTCCTCGCCCATGACCAGGACCTTGTCGTCGTGCTCCATCGCGGCGCGCAGGCTCATGTTGAGGGCCTTGGCGAGGGTGACCTTCTGGCCGCCCTGGGTGCTGGTCGCTGCGCTCATCTCAGGCCTCCTCGAACTGGGCGAGGTACGCCGCGAACCCGTCGCGCTGGGCGGCGAGCTCGTCGGTCAGCTCCGCGTAGACGTGGTCGAACATGCTCAACGGCCGCGGGTCCGGCATCGCCTTGCAGCCCTCGCGCAGCGTCGCGCCGAGCTGGTCGGCCTCGTCCTTGATGTCGCCGAAGAACGAGCCCTCCGCGAGGCCGTTGCGCTTGAGGTAGACCTCCAGCCGCGCGATCGGGTCCTTGAGCTTCCAGTGCTCCACGTCGTCGGAGAGCCGGTAGCGGGTCGGGTCGTCGGTCGTGGTGTGCGCGCCCATCCGATAGGTGTAGGCCTCCACGAACGTCGGGCCCTGGCCGTCGCGCGCACGCTGCAGCGCCGCCTGCGTCACGGCGTACGTCGCGAGCACGTCGTTGCCGTCGACCCGCACGCCGGGGAAGCCGAACCCGAGCGCGCGCTGGTAGAGCGGGATCCGCGTCTGCCGCTCGATCGGCTCGGAGATGGCCCACTGGTTGTTCTGGCAGAAGAAGACGACCGGCGCGTTGTACGACGCCGCGAAGATGAACGCTTCGTTGACGTCGCCCTGGCTGCTGGCGCCGTCGCCGAAGTGCGCGACGACCGCGGCGTCCCGGTCGGGGTCGCCGGTGCCGACGACGCCGTCGCGCTGCATGCCCATCGCGTAGCCGGTCGCGTGGAGCGTCTGCGCGCCGATGACGATCGTGTAGAGCCCGAAGTGGAACTCCTCGGGGTCCCACGAGCCCTGGTCGACACCGCGGAAGAGGCCGAGCAGCCGGAGGGGGTCGAGCCCGCGGCACCACGCGACGCCGTGCTCGCGGTAGGTCGGGAAGACGTGGTCCTGCGGGCGCAGCGCGCGGCCGGCGCCGACCTGCGCGGCCTCCTGGCCGAGCAGCTGGGCCCAGATGCCGAGCTCGCCGTGGCGCTGCAGGGCGGTGGCCTCGGTGTCGATCCGCCGGGTCAGCACCATGTCGCGGTAGAAGCCGCGCAGCTGCTCGGCGGAGAAGTCGAGGTCGAACTGTGCAAATTCAGGGGGGAGGTTGTGGACGCGCTCGCCCTCGGGCGTCAGCAGCTGGACGAGCTCGGGCCCGCCGTCCTGCTGGGAGGGGCCGAACACCTCCGCGAGGTCGGGGCCGAATCCGGACGTCTGGCTCACGGGCGCACTCCTTCGTGGTCACCGGCCTCCGGGGTCTCCGGTCGCCGGGCGGTGGGTCCCCGGACGCTCGGGCGCGGGGGTGGTGCGCCTTGTGACCGGGACCACATGCGTGGTGGGACCGAAGGTACCGGGGGCGGCCGCCGCCGCGCCAACCCGGTCGCCCTGCTGGCGCTCCCGGCTACGTTCGGGCCATGAGCACCGATGCCGACACCGACATGCGCGTCTCCGCCACCGAGCTCATCGCCGCCCCACCCGAGGCGGTCTTCGCGATCCTGGTCGACCCGCGACAGCACCCGCGGATCGACGGCTCAGGCACGGTGCGCGACTCGATCTCCGGCCCGGAGCGGCTCGGGCTCGGCTCGACGTTCGGGATGAGCATGAAGATGGGTGCGCCGTACCGCATCCGCAACAAGGTCGTGGAGTTCGAGGAGGGCCGGCTGATCGCCTGGAAGCACCTCGGCCCGCACCGCTGGCGCTACGAGCTCGAGCCGGTCGACCTCGCCGGCACCCCGGGCACCCGCGTCACCGAGACCTGGGACGCGACGTACTACCCCGGCCTCGGCCAGACCGTGCTCCGCCGGCTCGGGGTCCCGGAGAAGAACCGCCGCGGCATCGAGGGCACCCTGCCCAAGCTCAAGGCGGCCGCCGAGGCCGACGCCGGCTGACCCGCCGGCGTGCGCCGGCTGGGCCCGGCTCAGTCGCCGCGCAGCCGCGCGTAGACGTGCTGGAGCGAGTCGGAGAGGGCGGTGACGGCGAAGAGCGCGGCCCAGGTGCGGGCCGGGCGCGGGGCGAGGTTGAGCGCCGCGATGTAGGCGGTGCCGATCCAGACGCCGAGGCAGAACGGGCAGGTGATCAGCTTGCCGACCGTGCTGCGGATGCCACCGTCCTCCCGCGCCTTCTCGACGTGCTCCCCCGAGCCCGCGGCGCCCTCGAACTCCGTGAACGGCGCGCGCACCGGCGCGGCCACCGACGACTTCGAGACCAGCCGGGTGAACTTGTGGACCGCCAGGCCGCCCAGTGCGATGTCGGCCAGGTCGTAGCGCTCGACGAGCTGGTGGCCCGAGGCCGAGCCGGCGGCGGCGATGCCGGCAAGGACGAGGCCGTAGGTCGTCAGGCTCCCGGCGTACCCGCCGAGGGCGACCTCCCCGTCGGGGTCGTAGCCGTCGACGAGTCGGCCGACGGGGTGCGCGTGCGCGTGCGTGGAGGTCATGGGTCCCCGTTGTCCACCGTAGGCGCGTCCCAGACGCCCCCGACGGGGTGAACCGGGCCGCCCGCGGGCGCCGGCCTCAGTGCACCTCGCCGAGGTCCTCGTGCGCGCCGTGGGAGACCGGCTCGACCTGGAACGTCGCGTGGCGGACGTCGAAGTGCTCGCTCATGCAGGCGCACAGGTCGTCGAGCACCGCCCCGACGCCGCGCGCCGCGAGCGCCTCGTCGGTGACGGTCACGTGGGCCGAGAGGCTGGGGATGCCGCTGGTGATCGTCCAGGCGTGCAGGTCGTGGACGTCGACGACGCCGGGCACGTGGCCGAGGTGGTGGCGCACGTCGTCGAGGTCGAGCCCGGCCGGCGCGAACTCGAGCAGCACCACGACGCTGTCGCGCAGCAGCACCCACGACCGCGGGGCGATGAGGACGGCGATGAGCAGCGACGCGATCGGGTCGGCCCGGTCGAACCCGGTCGCCCAGGCCACCACGCCGGCGAGGAGGGCGAGCACCGAGCCGAGGGTGTCGGCGAGGACCTCGTTGGTCGCGCCGCGCATGTTGAGCGAGCCGCTGGTGGAGCCGCGCAGGACCAGCACGGCGACGAGGTTCGCGGCCAGGCCGACCGCCGCGAAGGCGACCATCGGCCCGGCCTCGAGGTGGCTGTCGCCGTCGTCGAGCAGCCGGGCGATGCCGGCGTAGGCCAGGTAGGCGCAGACCCCGAGCAGCACCAGCGCGTTCAGGAGGGCCGCCAGGATCTCGGCGCGGTGCAGCCCGAACGTCGACCGCGGGCCGCCGCCGCGCGCCGCGACGTACGACGCCCCGAGCGCGAGCAGGACGGCGGCCGCGTCGGTGGCCATGTGGCCCGCGTCGGCCAGCAGCGCGAGCGACCCGGTCAGCCAGGCCCCGACCAGCTCGACGACCAGCACGGTCGCGGTGATCGCGAGCACGACCCGCAGCCGGCGACGGTCCTCCGCCCGGCCGGCCGCGTGCGCGTGCCCGTGTCCCACGGGGCTCATCCTGCCCCGCGGGCGGTCACCAGGGGCGGATCGGCTCCCCGCCGAGCGCCTCACGGCCGTGCGGGGTCAGCCACGCGTCCGGGTCGGGCCCCTTCGGCACGATGCCGGTGGGATTGATGTCGGTGTGGACGACGTAGTAGTGCGCCTTGATCTGGTCGAAGTCGATCGTCTCGCCGAAGCCCGGCATCTGGAACAGGTCGCGGGCATAGGCCCACAGCACCGGCATCTCGCTGAGCTTGTTGCGGTTGCACTTGAAGTGGCCGTGGTAGACCGCGTCGAAGCGGGCCAGCGTCGTGAACAGCCGGACGTCGGCCTCGGTGACGGTGTCGCCCATGAGGAAGCGGCGGTCGGCGAGGCGCTCCTCGAGCCAGTCCATCGCGGTCCAGAGCCGGTCGTAGGCGTCGTCGTACGCCTCCTGGGAGCCGGCGAACCCGCAGCGGTAGACGCCGTTGTTGACCTCGGTGAAGATCCGCTTCATCACGGCCTCCATCTCGTCGCGGACGTCGTCCGGCCAGAGGTCGGGGGCACCGGGGCGGTGGTGGTCGCGCCACTCGGAGAACAGGTCATGGGTGATCCACGGGAAGTCGTTGGTCACGACCTTCCCGCTCTCGACCTCGACCACCGCGGGCACCGTGATGCCCTTGGGGTAGTCGGGGAAGCGGGTGAGGTAGGCCTCCTGGAGCCGCTCGATCCCGAGCACCGGGTCCTTGCCGTCGGGGTCGAGGTCGAAGGTCCAGCTGCGCTTGTCGTGCGTCGGGCCGGGCATGCCGAGGGAGATGACGTCCTCGAGGCCGAGCAGGCGGCGCACGATGATCGAGCGATTCGCCCACGGGCAGGCCTTGGCCGCGACGAGGCGGTAGCGGCCGGGCTCGACCGGCCACAGCTCACCCTCGACCGGGCCGTGCTCGGGTCGGCGGGGCGCGCCGTCGACGACCTTGGTGATCCGGTCCGGGATGTAGGACATGTCCCGGTCGAACGCCTTGCCCTTCTCGGTGTACGTCGGCTTGTCGTCGGCCGCGTCGTTCTCGTCAGGCGCCATTCCCCCAGCGTAGGTGAAGGCTCAACCAGCGCCGTCCCCCGCCGGGCCCGGCCCGGGCCCGGCTCGGGCCCGGGTCAGGCGTCGATGACCAGCGGGATGATCAGCGGGCTGCGCCGGAACGCGCGGTGCGCCCAGCGGCCGATCTCCCGGCTCAGCATCTGCTCGAGCTGCTGGGGGTCCCCGATCCCCTCGGCGGCGGCGCGGGCCAGGGTCTTCTCGATGACCTGCACGGCCGGGTCGAAGGCGTTCGGCTCGTGCACGAAGCCGCGGACCAGGAAGTCCGGCGGGTCGGCCAGCGTGCCGGTGTCGGCGTCGACGATCGCGAGGACCGTGACGACGCCCTCCTCGGCCAGCGTGCGGCGGTCCTTCAGCGTCGCCTCGGTGGCGCCGCCGACCGTCTGCGCGTCGACGTACACGTTGCCGGCGCGGACCTTGCCGACGATCTTCGCGTGGCCGTCGACGAGGTCGACGACCACGCCGTCCTCGGCGATGACCACGTGGTCCTCCGGCACGCCGGTGGCGACCGCGAGGTCGGCGTTGGCCTTGAGGTGGCGCCACTCGCCGTGGACCGGCATGACGTTGCGGGGCTTGACGATGTTGTAGCAGTAGACGAGCTCGCCGGCGCTGGCGTGGCCGGAGACGTGCACCTTGGCGTTGCCCTTGTGCACGACCTGGGCGCCCCAGCGGCTGAGGTTGTTGATGAGGCCGGAGATGGCGTTCTCGTTGCCGGGCACCGCGGAGCTGGCCATGAGGATCGTGTCGCCCTCGCCGACCCGGATCTTGTGGTCGCGGTTGGCCATCCGCGCCAGCGCCGCCATCGGCTCGCCCTGGGAGCCGGTGCACACCAGCGTGGCCTTGTGGGCCGGCAGCTTCTCGAGCTGGTCGAGCGGCACGATGAGGCCCTTGGGGACCTTGAGGTAGCCCAGCTCCTGGGCGACGCCCATGTTGCGGACCATCGAGCGGCCGACGAACGCGACCTTGCGGCCGTGCGCGTGGGAGGTGTCGAGCACCTGCTGGATGCGGTGCACGTGGCTGGCGAAGCTCGAGACGATGATCCGGCGCGGCGCGGTGCGGAAGACCTGCTCGATGGCCGGCGCGAGGTCGCGCTCGGACATCGTGAAGCCCGGCACCTCGGCGTTGGTGGAGTCGGTGAGGAAGAGGTCGACGCCCTCCTCGCCGAGCCGCGCGAAGCCGCGCAGGTCGGTGATCCGCCGGTCCAGCGGGAACTGGTCCATCTTGAAGTCGCCGGTGTGCAGCACCGTGCCGGCGCTGGTGCGGATGCCGACCGCGAGCCCGTCCGGGATCGAGTGGTTGACCGCGAGGAACTCGAGGTCGAAGGGGCCGTAGGGCTTCCGGTCGCCCTCGGCCACCTCGTGCAGCTTCGGCACGATCCGGTGCTCCTTGAGCTTCTCCCGGATGAGCGCCAGAGTCAGCCGCGAGCCGATGACGGGGATGTCCGCGCGCTCGCGCAGGAGGTACGGCACGCCGCCGATGTGGTCCTCGTGGCCGTGGGTCAGCACCAGGCCGACGACCGAGTCGAGCCGGTCCCGGATCCAGCTGAAGTCCGGGAGGATCACGTCGATGCCGGGCTGGTGCTCCTCGGGGAAGAGCACGCCGCAGTCGACGATCAGCAGCTTGCCGTGGTGCTCGAAGACGGTCATGTTGCGACCGATCTCGCCCAGCCCGCCGAGGCCGACGACGCGGAGGCCGTTCTTGGGCAGGCGGGGCGGCTTCTGCAGCTCGGGGTGCGGGTGGCTCACGAGGTGGTTCCGTTCGGGTTGCGGTGTCGCACGTCGGGACCGACGCGTGGGGCGGGTCCCATGGTGGGCCCCATGGTGTCAGTGCGGGAACGTGGTCGCGAGATCGAGGAGCCGGTCGTTGGCCTCGGGCTCGCCGATCGACACCCGCGCACCCTCCCCCGCGAAGGGGCGGACGACGATGCCGAGCTCGTCCGCGGCCAGCGCGAAGTCGGCCGTACGCGCGCCCAGCCCGAACCAGACGAAGTTGCCCTGCGCCTCCGGCACCGCCCACCCGCGCTCCCGCAGGCCGTCGACCACGCGGGTCCGCTCGGCGACCAGCGCCTCCACCCGCTCGAGCAGCTCCTCGCGGCGTTCCAGGCTCGCGATCGCAGCGGCCTGCGCCACCGTCGAGACCCCGAACGGCAGGGACACCGCCCGCAGCGCGGCGGCGATCGGCGCCGGCCCCACGGCGTACCCCACGCGGAAGCCGGCGAGCCCGTAGGCCTTGGAGAAGGTGCGGGAGAGGACGACGTTGGCGTGGCGGCGGTACGTCGCGATGCCGTCGACCGGGTCGGCCATCCGCACGAACTCCACGTAGGCCTCGTCCACGACGACCAGCACGTGCTCCGGCACCTTCGCGAGGAACGCGTCGACCTCGGCCTGGGTCACCGCCGGCCCGGTCGGGTTGTTCGGCGTGCAGACCAGCACGATCCTGGTGCGGTCCGTCACCGCGGCCGCCATCGCATCGAGGTCGTGGCGGCCGTCGGGTAGCACCGGCACCCGCACGCTGGTCGCGCCGGCCGCCGTCACCGCGATCGGGTAGGCCTCGAAGGAGCGCCACGCGAAGACGACCTCGTCGCCGGGGTCGCAGAAGGCCTGCACCAGCTGGTAGATCAGCCCCACCGACCCCGTCGCCACCGACAGGTGGTCGGCCGGCACGTCGAAGGTCTCCGCGAGCTTGGCGTAGAGGGAGGCCGAGCCCATGTCGGGGTAGCGGTTCATCTGGCCGACCGCGTCCTGCACGGCCTCGACGACGCCCGGCAGCGGCGGGTAGGGGTTCTCGTTGCTGGAGAGCTTGTAGGACACCATCCCCGGCCGCACCGTCGGCGGCTTCCCGGCGACGTACGGCGGGATGTCGGCGACGTTCGGGCGGGGCTGCGGGCTGCTCACGGGGGTCAGGCTAGGCGGACCGCCGCCAGGGCCGCAGGACGAGCGCCAGCAGGAACCCGATGCCGACGCCGATCGCCGCACCGAGCACGTTGTCGACGACGTCGGTGACGTCGCAGGCGCGGTCGAGGCGGGCCAGGACGAGCTGGGTGACCTCGATGGCGACGGAGTACGCCGCCAGGAACGCCAGCCCGATCGGCGCGGCCAGGAACGCGCCGCGCGTGCGCCGGGCCGCGGCGAGCACCAGCAGCGCACCCGAGGGCACGAACACCACCGTGTTGAGCAGCCGCTGGCCGCCGGAGAAGATCCAGAACCCATCGGGCGCCGGGCCGCCGATGTCCCAGGAGCAGGTCTCCATCCGCCCCTCGGCGGGGACGATCCCGGGCGCGCCGTTGGCGGGGATGAGCGTGATGAAGCCGATGATGGTCAGCGACCACAGGAACGCCGCGACCGAGCCCGACGTGAACGACCCGAGCCGCCCGCGCAGCGCCAGGTGGAGCAGCAGGCAGGCGCCCGCGGACAGCAGGATGCCCAGGAGCATCACGCCCACGCCGCCGACCGGGAACACGTGCGGGACGTTAGCCGGACGACCCGAGGCCCGTCGTCGACGGACGGGCGCAACGGCCCCGCCGAGGACGCCGACCTGCGACGATGCGGCCCCGGACGGGGGTTGTTCCCGTTCGACGACGACCAGCGACCGTCCAGCGGGGTGGTCCGGCGCCGCCGAACGGACGATCCTCGCGTGAACCGCCACGCCCGGATCCGGTCAGCGCCTACGGTTGCTCCGTGCTTGTCGCCCGCAACCTCGGCCTCGGCCTGCTGCTCACCAGCCTCGCCGTGCTGGCCGTCGGCCACGCGCCGCAGGCGGAGCTGACCACCACGAGCTGCGCGACCCCCACCTGCCGCTGACCCGCCGCCTTCGACGCGCCGCGCCTTCCTCGCCCGACCGAGGTCCTCAGCTGGTGGGGAGGAGCACCTCGCCGCCGGGGACGACGGCCAGGTCGCGGCCGAGGGTGAGGTCGACGGGGTTGGTGAGGCAGCGGATCGAGCCGCCGCCCTTGTGGAACTCCGAGACGTCGACGAGCAGCACCTCGAAGCCCCACTCCTCGAGCTGCGCGCGCACCCGAGGCGGGCAGGCCGGCATGACGACCGTGCGGCCGACGACGACCGAGTTGGCGCAGAACGTCGTGAGCGCCTCGTCCTCGGTCACCACGAGCGGTTCGGGCACCAGGTCGAGCAGCGCCGCCGCGGAGGCCTCGTCGAGGGCGGCCGGGCAGACCAGGGCACGGCGGTCGTCGAGCGGGCAGAAGGCCAGGTCGAGGTGGTACATCCCCGGGTGGGTGATCCGCAGGCCACGCACCCGCACGCCCAGCTCCGTCGCGAGGTGCTTGAGCGCGAGCTCCTCGGTGCGCGGCCCGTGGCCGACGACCAGGTCGCCGCGGAAGGCGAACGCGTCGCCCGCCTCGAGGTGCGCGCCGACGCCGTCGCGACCGACGTACGACGTCGTGGCCCCGCTCGCCGCGAACCACGGCGCCGCGGTGAGCGTCTCCATCCGCCGCTCGGCGTACCGCATGTGCGACAGCACGACGTGGCGCGAGCCGTCCGCACGGACCAGGCCGAGGCCGAGGTTCATCGCGTAGACCATGTCCGGCGCGTCCGGGCGCTGCGGCAGCACGTCGACGGTCGCGCCCAGCCGCTCGAGCACCGCGACCATCTCCCGCCACTGCGCCATCGCCCGTTCGGGGTCCGGCTGGACGGCGGGATCCATGAACGGGTTGATGACGTAGTCGACGCGGAAGTGCGTCGGCTCCACCGCGACGTAGTGACGACCCCACTGCAGCTGCTCCACCCGAGCACCTCCCCGTTCGTTCCGGCCCGGTCCGGGGCCATCAATGATTGTCAGACAACCTGACAAGACCGAGCCGAGTGTGGGGCACCACCGCTCCTGAGCACAAGTCGCCGCGCATGGGGGAGGATGGGACGCATGTCCGAGCCGTTCGGCACGCTGAGCCTCGACCACTCCTCGACCGTCGACCGGGTCGCCCAGGAGCTGCGCCGCGCGGTCTTCGAGGGCGAGCTGGAGAGCGGCACGGCCCTGCGCGAGGTGGCGCTGGCCTCGTCGCTCGGCGTCTCCCGACCTACCGTGCGCGAGGCGCTCACGCTGCTGGTCGCCGAGGGCCTAGCCACCCGCGAGCCCCATCGCGGCGTGAGCGTGACGAGCCCGGACCCCGACTCGGTCCGCGACGTGTGCCGGGCCCGGGCGGTCCTCGAGGGAGCGGGCGTACGCCGCTGGGCCGAGGCCGACGAGGCGCTGCGGGACCGCGTGCGGACGACGCTCGTGGCCTACACGACCGCGATGGCGGACGGCGCGTCGTACCAGCTGCTGAACGAGCGCCACCTCGCCTTCCACGTCTCCCTCGTCGGCCTCACCGGCTCCCCGCGGCTGGTGCACATGGCCGAGCAGCTGGTCACCGAGCTCAAGCTGGCCCTGGCGCAGGTCGACCGGATCCGTCGCAACGCCCACGACCAGGCCGACTCCCACCAGGCGCTGCTCGACCTCCTCGAGGCCGGCGACCTCCCCGGCGCGTCGGCCTTCCTCGACCGGCACCTCGCCGACGCGGAGGGGGCGATCATCGAGGCGCTGGGCCTGGAGGACGCGCCGGGGCCTGAGGACACCCGCCTGGGAGACTGAGCCGCGTGCGCTTCCTCTCCTGGCTCCTGACCAACGCGGTCGCCCTCGCGACGGCGGCGTGGCTCGTCGACGGCGTGCGGTTCACCGGCCCCTCGAGCGGCACCGCCGAGCTCGAGCACAAGTGGCCGACGCTGCTGGTCGTGGCGTTGATCCTCGGCGTGGTCACGTCGTTCGTGAAGCCGGTGCTGACGGTCCTGTCGATCCCGTTCATCGTCGTCACGCTCGGCCTGTTCCTGCTGGTCATCAATGCCGCGATGCTCGCGCTCACCGGCTGGCTGGCCGAGCAGCTCGACCTCGGCTTCCGGGTCGACGGCTTCTGGGCGGCGGTGCTCGGCGCCGTCGTCATCACCGTCATGACCTGGATCGTCGACCGGCTCATCGGGGACGACCGTCGATGACGACGGCCGAGACCGTGCTGCCCGCCCCGCGCACGCCCGGTCGCTACTCGGTCGCCCTGGTGTGCCTGGGCAACATCTGCCGCTCCCCCATGGCCGACGTGGTCCTCTCCGCCCGCCTCGAGGGGGCCGGCCTGGCCGGCCGGGTCCGCGTCGTCAGCTCCGGCACCGGCGGCTGGCACGTCGGCAACCCGATGGACGAGCGGGCGGCGGCCACGCTGGCCGCGGCCGGGTACGACGCGACGCGGCACCGCGCGCAGCAGTTCGCGCCGACGTGGCTGGACGAGCACGACCTCGTGCTGGCGATGGACCGCTCGAACCTCGCCGACGTCGGCGGCGCCTCCGAGCGCGTCCGGCTCTTCCGCGACCTGGACCCGGTCGCCCCGGGCAGCGAGGTACCGGACCCGTACTACGGTGGCGACGACGGCTTCGAGGAGGTGCTGGACATGGTGGAGCGGACCGCCGACGCGATCACCGCGGCCCTCCAGCGCCTGCTGGGCCGCCCCTGACATGGCCCGCCAGCCGCTGGTCGCCCGCCGCGCCGAGGAGCTCCTCGGCGCCGCGGTGGTGGCCACGGCCCCCGTCGCGGGTGGCGACACCGCAACCGCGACCAAGCTGCGGCTCAGCGACGGCACCACCGCCCTGATGAAGACGATGCCGCACGCGCCGGCCGACTTCTTCGAGACCGAGGCGCGCGGGCTGCGCTGGCTGGCGGCCGCCGAGGGAGGGGCCGCCGTCGCGGAGGTGCTGGCCGTCGACGCCGAGTGCCTCGTGGTCCGCTGGGTCGAGCCGGGCAAGCAGACCGCGGAGGCGGCCGCCGAGCTGGGCCGGGCGCTGGCCGCGACCCACGCCGCCGGCGCCGCGGCGTACGGCGCGGGCCCGGACGGCAAGCACCGCGACGGCTACATCGCCCGGCTCCCGCTGCCGAACCGGGCGGCGCCGACCTGGGCGGAGTTCTTCGCCGTCCGGCGGGTGCTGCCCTACCTCAAGCTCGCCCGCGACCGCGGCGCGGTGACCCCCGAGCAGGCGACGACGGTCGAGTCGGTCATCGGCCGGCTGCCGTCGCTGCTGCCCGAGGAGGGCCCGGCCCGGCTGCACGGCGACCTGTGGAACGGCAACGTGGTCTGGGGCGTCGACCGCGTCCACCTCGTCGACCCCGCGGCGTACGGCGGGCACCGCGAGGCGGACCTCGCGATGCTCTCGCTGTTCGGGCTGCCGCACCTGCCCAAGGTGCTCGAGGCGTACGCCGAGGCCGCCCCGCTCGCCGACGGCTGGGCCGACCGGCTCGCGCTGCACCAGCTCTTCCCGCTGCTCGTGCACGCGTGCCTCTTCGGCGGCGGGTACGGCGCGCGCGCCGCGGCCGCCGCCGCCCGCTACCGCTGACGCCGACCCGCCCACCCCAGGGGAGCCGTGGCTGCGCGGGAGTGCTTCTCAGCGGTGGCTCAGGACCGACTGGCACCATGTCGTCGTGCCAGCGTCCGCCAAGCCCCGCGCCCTCGTCGTCGACGACGACAAGGCGGTGCGGGAGTCGCTGCGGCGGTCGCTGGAGTTCAACGGGTACGACGTGCACGTCGCCGTCGACGGCGCGGAGGCGCTGGCCGCGATCGGCAGGGTCGCCCCCGACGTGGTGGTGATGGACGTGATGATGCCGCGGCTCGACGGGATCGAGGCGACCCGGGCGCTGCGCGCGGCGGGCAACGACGTACCCGTCCTCGTCCTGACCGCCCGCGACGCCGTCGGCGACCGGGTGGAGGGCCTGGACGCGGGGGCGGACGACTACCTGACCAAGCCGTTCGCGCTGGCCGAGCTGCTCGCGCGGCTGCGCGCCCTGCTGCGCCGGGTGGTGCCGGCCGAGGACGCGCCGGACGAGGTGCTGTCGTTCTCCGACCTCTCCATGGACGTGGCGACCCGCGAGGTCCGGCGCGGCGAGCGCCTGATCGAGCTGACGCGCACGGAGTTCACGCTGCTGGAGATGTTCCTGCGCCGCCCGCGCCGCGTGCTGGAGCGCTCGTTCATCCTCGAGGAGGTCTGGGGCTACGACTTCCCGACGACAGCCAACTCGCTCGAGGTGTACGTCGGGTACCTGCGCCGCAAGACCGAGGCGGAGGGCGAGCCGCGGCTGATCCACACCGTGCGCGGTGTGGGCTACGTGCTGAAGGAAGCATGAGCCGGCTGCTGCGCTCGCTCGCCGGCCGGGTCACCCTCCTCACCACCATCGCGGTCGGCCTGGCCGTGGCGTTCGTGGCGGCCGGCGCGTTCGTGACGGTGCGGGTGCAGATGCAGTCGACCCTCGACAACTCCCTGCTCGACCGCGCCCAGCAGGCGGCCCGGACCTCGGCGCTCTCCCAGCTCAGCACCCGCCTGGAGATCCCGTCGTGGATGCTCGGTGCGGGCGACATCCGGGTGGCGTTCGTCTACCCCGACGGCAAGGTGATGACCCCCGACCAGGGTCCGCGGCTCTACATCGGCGAGCCCGAGTTCGCGGTGGCGCAGCGGGAGCGTCGCTTCAGCATCCGCACCATCGCGGCCGGCGGCACCGACTACCGCGTCGTGAGCGTGCCGGTCGCCACCCCGGGCCAGGCCCTCGTCGTGGCGCAGTCGCTGGAGCCGCAGAAGCAGGTGCTGGCCCGGCTCGGGGTCGTCATGCTGCTCTTCGGGCTGCTCGGCGTGGCCGCCGCGGGAGCCGCGGGCTGGGCGGTCGCCCGCAACGGCCTGCGGCCCGTCCGGCGGTTGACCACCGACGTCGAGGCGATCGCCCGCACCGAGGACCTCACCCCGATCCGCGTCGAGGGCGACGACGAGGTCGCCCGCCTGGCCGCCGCCTTCAACGAGATGCTCACCGCCCTCGCCGCCTCCCGCGACCGGCAGCGCCAGCTCGTCGCCGACGCCGGCCACGAGCTGCGCACGCCGCTGACCTCGCTGCGCACCAACATCGAACTGCTCACCCAGGCCGACACGCAGGCCGACACCCCCGGCGCCGCGGCGCTCCCCGAGGGCGCCCGCGCCGAGCTCCTCGACGACGTCCGCGCCCAGATCGAGGAGCTGACCACCCTCATCGGCGACCTCATGGAGCTCTCCCGCGACGAGCCGGCCGCCCACCTGGTCGCCCCCGTCGACCTGGCCGAGGTCGTCGACCAGGCGCTCTCGCGCGTACGCCGCCGCGCGCCCGGCCTCGTCTTCGACACCGCCGTCGAGCCGCACGAGGTCGTGGGCGACTCGGCAGCGCTCGAGCGCGCGGTGACCAACCTGCTCGACAACGCCGCCAAGTGGAGCCCGCCCGGCGGCACGGTCACGGTCCGGCTGGTCGACGGCGTGCTGACCGTCGACGACGAGGGGCCGGGCATCGCCGAGGAGGACCGCGGCCACGTGTTCGACCGGTTCTGGCGGGCCGACGAGTCCCGCGGCATGCCCGGCTCCGGCCTGGGCCTCTCCATCGTCCGCCAGGTCGCCGACCGCCACGCGGGGCGGGTCGACGTCGCGGAGTCCCCCGCCGGTGGCGCACGGCTCGTGCTCACCCTGCCCGCCGGCGTACCGACGCCCGGCGGCCCCACCGGCCCCCCGCCCACCTGGATCCCCGGAGGCCGCCCGTGAGGCGCACGCTGCTCCTCGTACCCCTCCTGCTCCTCGCCGGCTGCTCCGGCGGAGGGGACGACGAGGGCGACCGGTCCGGCGGATCCCCGCACGGCGGCGCCAGCACGCCCGCGGCCGTCCCGTGGAACCCGTGCGACGACGTCGAGCCCGAGGAGGTCGGCGAGCTGCTCGGCTCGGCGGTCACCGAGGAGGACGGCGAGCCCGGCGCGATGCGCTGCGCCTACCTGCCGGTCGAGGAGGGCGGGCCGACGCTCGACGTCAACTACCTGTGGTTCGACGGCTCGTTCGCCGACGCCTGGGAGACGATCGGCGGCGACATCACCGGCCGGGTGAGCGACCTCGACCTGCCCACGGCCGATGCCGCCCGCACCGTCGTGCAGGTCACCGACGACGCGGTCGTGGTCACGGGCTTCGTGCAGACCGGCGGGCTGATCGAGTCGGTCAACGCGATCGTCCTCGACCCCGGGCAGCGCGACAGCCTCCTCCGCGCGACCCGTGGCCTGCTGCGGCTGCTCTCGGAGCGGGCACCGGAGCGCGCCGCCGGCTGACCGCCTGCCAGGATGCCGGCATGGAGCTGGCGTTCTTCACGTCCGACGACGGCGGCGCGAGCCTCGTCGCCACCGACCTGGCGGTCAGCAGCTGGGGCAAGGACCACCTGCACGGCGTGGCCGTCAGCGGCGGGATGGCCCGCGCGCTCGAGTCGCGGCTGGAGCAGGAGGGCCGGACCGACCTGCGGCCGGCGCGCTACACCGTCGACCTGTTCCGCCCGGCGAGCCGGCAGCCCCTGACGTTCGCGACCGAGGTCGTCCGCGCCGGGCCCCGGCTCGCGCTGGTCGACGTGACCGCACTCCAGGACGGCAGGGCGGTCTCGCGGGCGAGCGGGCTGTTCCTCAAGCCGACCGCCGACACCGAGGGCGAGGTGTGGTCCCCCGGCACCGCCCCGTCGCCGCCCCCGGTCGACGTCGCGCCGCCGACGACCGAGCCGCACGTGCCGTACCTCCACAGCGACGCCGGCTGGTCGCAGGACTTCCGCGAGCACCAGAACGCCTCGCGCAAGACGTCGTGGAACAGCGGCGTCCCCATCGTCGCCGGCGAGCCGCTGACGCCGTTCCAGGCGGTCGCCGCCATCGCCGACGGTGCCAGCCTGGTCACCAACTGGGGCACCAACGGCGTCGAGCACATCAACACCGACATCACGCTCACGCTGGTGCGCCGCCCCGCCGGCACCGAGATCGGGCTGCAGGCCGTGGACCGCCTCGAGCAGGACGGCATCGCCGTCGGCACCGCGACCGTCTTCGACCGCGAGGGCGCGCTCGGCACCATCGTGGTCACCTCGCTCGCCAACGCCCGCCGCACCGTCGACCTCGGCAAGGAGCAGTGGGAGGACGACGGACGGCGTACGACGTCGGGCGCCTGAGCCGGCTCACACCTGTCGGCGTCAGGCGTACGTGCCGTCCGGGGCCGGCATCCGCCAGGCGCGCTCGAAGGGCAGCCGCCACGCGTTCGGCGCGACGAGCTGGTGGATCGCGTTCGGCCCCCAGGTGCCGGGCTGGTAGGTCCGCACCGGCGGTGGCGTCTCGAGCAGCGCGCTCGACTTCTCCCACAGCGTCTCGATGCCCTCGGCGGTCGTGAACAGCGTGTGGTCGCCGCGCATCGCGTCGTGGATGAGCCGCTCGTACGCCGCCAGCACGGCCGTCGACGAGGACGTCTCGTGCGTGGCGAACTGCATCGAGAGCTTCTCCAGCTTCATGCCCGGCCCGGGCTTCTTGCCGTAGAAGGACAGCGACATCCGCGACTGGTCGGCCAGGTCGAAGGTCAGGTGGTCCGGCCCCTGCATCCCCGCCTGCGAGCCGGCCGGGAACATCGACAGCGGCGGCTCCTTGAACGCGATCGAGATGATCCGCGCGCTCTCGGCCAGCTTCTTGCCGGTCCGCAGGTAGATCGGCACCCCGGCCCACCGCCAGTTGTCGATCTCGACCTTGAGCGCGATGAAGGTCTCGGTGTCGGAGTCGTCGGCGACCTCCTCCTTGCCGCGGTAGCCGTCGTACTGCCCGCGCACCACGTCGTGCGGGTCGATCGCCTTCATCGACCGGAACACCTTGTTCTTCTCGTCGCCGATCGGGCCCGGCTCCAGCGAGGTCGGCGGCTCCATCGCCATGAACGCCAGCACCTGCATCAGGTGGGTGACGACCATGTCGCGGTAGGCGCCGGTCGACTCGTAGAACTTGGTGCGGCCCTCGAGCCCGAGCGTCTCGGGGACGTCGATCTGCACGTGGTCGATGAAGTTGCGGTTCCAGATCGGCTCGAAGAGGCCATTGGCGAAGCGGAAGGCCAGGATGTTCTGCGCCGCCTCCTTGCCGAGGAAGTGGTCGATGCGGAAGATCTGCTGCTCGTCGAAGACCTCGTGCAGCTCGGCGTTGAGGTTGACCGCCGAGGCCAGGTCGGTGCCGAACGGCTTCTCCATGACGATCCGCGACCGCTCGACGAGCCCGGCCTTGTCGAGCTGGTGGACGACGTCGAGCGCGGCCTTCGGCGGCACGCTGAGGTAGTGCAGCCGGCGCTTGCGCTCGTCGGGCCCGGGCAGCGTCTCCTCCGCGCGGGCGACCTCGTCGGCCAGCGCCTGCGGCCCCGCGGACTGCGGGAGGTAGCTGAGCAGGTTGCCGAACGGCGCCCACCGAGCGTCGTCGATCGTGCCCTCGCCGAACTCCTCGCAGGCCTCGCGCGCGAACGACTCGAAGTGCGCGCTGTCGACGTCCTCCAGGGAGGTGCCGACGATGCGTGTGTCCGCGAGCAGCCCCGCCTCGAACAGGTGCAGCAGGCCCGGCAGCAGCTTGCGGCGGGACAGGTCGCCCGTGGCGCCGAACAGCACGATCACGTGCGGCTTGGCCAGGCTCTCGACGGTGCTCACGCGGGGTTACCTCCTGGGGTCGTGAACGGGTCTCGCGAAGACGGCGAGCAGCCGCTCCGCCTTCCATCGTGCCTCGGCGTGCTCGGAGGCGGCGTCGGAGTGGACGGTGATGCCGCCTCCGGTACCCAGCTCCCACCGCCCGTCACCCGCGGTCACCAGGCTCCGGATGACCACGCCGAGGTCCGCCCGCCCGTCGGCCGCGACCCAGCCGAACGCGCCGGCGTACGCCCCGCGCGGCGTGGTCTCGACCGCGTCGATGACCTCCATCGTCCGCAGCTTCGGCGCGCCGGTCATCGAGCCGGCCGGGAAGAGCGAGCGCAGCGCCGCGACCGTCGTGACGCCCTCGCGCAGCCGGCCGCGGACGGTCGAGACCAGCTGGTGCACGCTCGCGTAGGACTCCACGTCCATCAGCACCGGCACCTCGACCGAGCCCGGCTCGCAGACGGTGGCCAGGTCGTTGCGGAGCAGGTCGACGACCATGAGGTTCTCGGCGCGGTAGCGCTGCTCGGTGCGCAGCCGCTCGGCCGCCGCCGCGTCCTCGGCGGGGGTCGCGCCGCGGGGCGTGGTGCCCTTGATCGGCTTGGTCTCCAGCGCTCGGCCGCCGTCGGGCTCGCGGGAGACGGTGGCGTAGCGCTCGGGGCTGCTGGAGAGCAGCCAGGCGCGCGCGCCGGGCACGTCGTGCTGGAGGAAGCCGGCGTACGGCGCGGGGTTGAGGTCGCGGAGGCGGAGGTACGCCGCCACGGGCTCGAGGTCGCTCGTCGCCCGCTCGCGGTGGGTCAGGTTCACCTCGTAGGAGTCGCCGGCGTGCAGCGCCTCCTGCACGCGGGCGAACGCCGCGGCGTACTCCTCCGGCAGCTGGTCGGGCGCCGACGTCAGGCGGTCCGTGGCAGCGGGTGCTCCGTCCGCATGACGTCCGGGGTCGTCGTGGGTGAACAGCCGCAGGTGCGACGGCCGCATCCACACCGCGTCGGGCAGCCCCGGCGAGGGGCGGGCCGGGAGGTCGGGGCGGCACGCGTAGCCCAGGTAGCCGAACCACTGGTCGTCGAGCCCACCCGCGGCCAGCTCCGCCTCGAGGACCGCGAAGACGTCCGCGCCCTCGGCCACCACGTCCGAGCGGCCGCCGACGTGCCGAGTGACGGTCCGGGTGGCGGCGTCGTACGAGATCGAGACGTCGTCGTCGGTCAGCCAGCCGAGCAGCGAGCGGCGCCCCGACCACTCCCGCGCGCCGCCGCCGTCGAGCCAGAAGCAGCGGGCGTGGGTGGCCGCGACCTCGGCGAACGCCTCCTCGACGTCGTGGGCGGCGCTCATCGGTCCACCCCCAGGAAGGCCGCGACGATCCGCAGCCCGTGCTCGGAGAGCACCGACTCGGGGTGGAACTGCACGCCCTCGAGCGGGAGCGACCGGTGCCGCACGCCCATCACCACGCCGTCCTCCGCGCGGGCGGTCACCTCGAGGCAGTCGGGCACGACCGTCGCTGCGAGCGAGTGGTAGCGCACCGCCGCGAACCCCTGCGGCAGGCCGGCCAGCACCCCGCGGCCGTCGTGCGTCACCCGCGAGACCGTGCCGTGGGCCGGCTCCACCCGCTCGACGCGACCGCCGTACGCCGTCACCAGCCCCTGCATGCCCAGGCACACGCCCAGCACCGGCCGGGTCGCGGCCTCGAGCACCCCGCGCCCGACCGCGAAGTCCGCGGGTTCGTCCGGGCGACCGGGGCCCGGCGAGAGCACCACGTGGTCGTGGGCGAGCACGTCGGCGGCCGTCACCTCGTCGTGCTGCACGACCGTCGGGAGGACGCCGGTGACCCGGGCGACGAGGTGGACGAGGTTCCAGGTGTAGGAGTCGTGGTGGTCGACCACCACCACGTCCATGACCACCGGTTCAGGCTAGTGGGTGCAGAACGGCTCGGCCCCCGCTCCCCGGTGGTGGGGAACGGGGGCCGAGCGGTCATCGTGCTAGCGCCGGACCTTGAGGCGCTGGACGCCGGACCGGGCCGAGGTCAGCACGTCGGAGCCGTCGAAGACCGCCACGACGCGGTGCGCGCCCCGCGGCATCTTCGGCAGCCGGACGACGACCCGGCTGCGGTCGCTGCCGCCGGCCCGGGCCGTCACCACCCGGTCGCCCACCCGGACGAGCAGCCGGCCGTTGATCCGCAGGTCGGGCGCCGCCACGACGACGACCGCCTTGGCGCGCTGGCCGGGCCGCACAGCGGCCTTCACCAGCTTCAGCGCGACCGCGGGGCGGTACCGCTTGACCGCCGTGCCGGTCGAGGCGGCGGTCACCGCCTCCCGCCCGGGCACGGTGGCCGTCACCCGCACCGCGAGCCGGGCGCCCGCGTCCGCGGCGCCGACCCGGTAGTCCGAGCCGGTCGCGCCCGGGACCGGTGCGCCGTCCCGCAGCCACTGGACCTCGAAGACCACGCCGTCGACGTTGTCCCACCCGCCGACGTCGGCGGTCAGGACCCCGCCGACCCGCGGCGAGCCACCGACGGTCGGGGCGACGCGGTTCACCGGCGCCGGGGGCGCCACCACGTCGACCACCCGGCTGGCCACGGCCTGGTTGCCCGCACGGTCGCGGACGACGTAGGTCAGCGCGTAGCGACCCGGGACGGTGGTGTCGACCGCGCCGACCACCTGGATCGAGGCCAGCACGCCCCCGTCGACGTCGTCGACCGCGGTGACGCCAGCGAGCGGGTCGAAGGACCCACCCGCGACCACGCGGCCGCCGGCCGGCACCTGCAGGCGCGGGGCCACGGTGTCACCGGGGGTGACCGGGCCGGGACCCGGGCCCGGACCCGGCTCGGGGTCGGTGCCCGGGTCGGTGCCCGGGTCGGTGGCCTCGGCGGTGAACAGCGAGAGCTGGCCGACCTCGCCGGCCTCGATGGGCTCGCCGGTCCGGGCGTCGCGGCTCACGGCGTACCAGCCGTAGGTGCGTCCGGCCTCCAGGCCCGACCACGTGACCGACGTCGGCCAGCCCGAGCGTGCCGTGTCCGTGCCGATCACCGTGTCGGTCGGCTCCACGACGACCAGCGAGTCGGTCGCGACGCTGGTCCGGCGCGTCTCGAGCTGGATCGGCAGGCGGGTGTCGTCCTCCATGCCGTTGTAGCGCCGGCGGTCGTCGTACTCGGTGGCGCCGAAGTTGTCGAGGAACGGTGAGTAGGTGTCGACCGCGACCTCGCCGCGGTCGACGTCGAACTGCAGCATCCGGAAGAACGCGGCGCCGAACTGCAGCGGCGTGCTCGGCTGGTAGCCGCCCACCTCGGTCAGCCCGAGCTCGCCCGCGGTCACCTTGTAGAACTGGTAGTCGGCGAGCAGCTCCACCACGTGGTTGCCGGTCCGCCCGACGTCGCGGCGCAGCTCGATGTTGACGCCGTGCTCGTGGCCGGACAGGACGAGGGCGACGTTGGGGTTGCCGCGGATCACGCCGTCGAGGACCTGCCGGCCGTCGTAGGAGAACCCGCCGCCGCGCCCGTCGGGGTTCGAGCTCGGGGTGATGTAGGCGTGGGTGAGGACGATCGCGTTGCGGTCGGCGTACTGCTGCAGCACACCGTCGGCCCACGCGGCCTCCTCGGCGCTCACGCCGAAGCCGAGCGCGACGATCACGAAGTCCAGGCCTCCCGCCGTCATCAGCGAGTAGTGGTTGCTGTTGTCGTCGGCCTTCCAGGGGTGGTAGCTCACCTGGGCGTCCTGCCAGGTCTGCTGGGTGGCCTGCGCCTGGTAGCGGGACGCCGGGAAGTACTCGTTGTAGAGCCTGTTGTCGGCGCCGTAGACGTTGTCGTGGTTGCCCGGGAGCGTCCCGTTGGGGATGCCGGAGTCCTCGATGATCTTCTGCGCCGCGGAGGCGACCTCGTACTCCTTGCGGGCGTTGGCCTCGTCGTCGGTGGCGTTGTGCCAGTTCTCGATGATGTCGCCGGTGTGGGCCGCGTAGGCGATCTTGCGGTCCTTCCAGTTCGCGGCGATCCACCGGGCGGTGTCCTCGTAGGCGCGCCGCCAGGTGTCGCGCTCGGCCTGCGTCTCCTGCTCGACCGCGCCCTCGACGAGGTACTGGGTGTCGGTGAGGTGGGCGAGCGCGAAGTCGTAGTCGTCGGGGTCCTCGAAGGCGTCGCGGACCGGGTTCTCCAGGTCGTCGGCGAAGGGGTCCTCGCCGGTGACCAGGACCGGTACGACGCCCTGGTCACGGTGGCGCGCCGTGACCTCGGCGGCCAGCCGGACCTCGCCCTGGGCGTTGCCGCGGGTGCGTCCGAGCTCCTCCCAGGCCTGACCGTTCCATGCCCGCAGGACGGCCTCCCGGGCCGGGTCGACGACGCCGGTCCAGATCAGCTGCTGGTCGGCGACGTCGGCGGCCGGCACGTCGAGCTGCTGGAACGGGATGCCGTCGGTGGCGGGGCTCTCGAGGAGCGAGCCGTCCCCGGGGCGCAGCGCGTCGGTGACGGGCTCCTCGGTCCGGCCGGTGAAGTCGCGGGTGGTCGGCAGGTCGGCGAGCACGCCCTGGCGCCCGCCCTCGGCGACGACCACGCGGGCCTCGGAGAAGGTCGTCGTGACGTCGCGTCCGCTCGGGTTGGTCGCGATGGCCGAGAGCGTGGCCGAGCCCGCGCCCTGGTCGGTCTGGGTGCCGCCGGGGGACGGGATGTCGGCCGAGGTGAACTCGATGGTCTCGTCCACGAGACCACCGAAGACGTCGTGGCCGGAGATCCGGATGACGTGCTGGCCGGCCTTCATGCCGACGCCGATGCGCTGCCCGGGCCGGATCTCGTCGCCGTCGAGGGTGTAGGCGACGTCGTAGCCGAGCGCCTCGGGGTTGCGCAGCTCCACCTCGAACCGGGTGGCACGCGTCAGCACCCCGCCGTCGGCGGGGGTGGAGGAGAGGACGCCGGGCCGGTAGTCGTTGGGACGACCGGCGTAGGCGTGGTGCCCGAGGGCCAGCACCTCGCTGGCGGTCAGGCCCCGGCTGAACACCCGGGCGGCCGAGACGGTCGACGGCGAGTAGAACTGCGGGAGGTTGCGCGCGGCGGCGTCACCGCCGACCACGAAGTTGCGGGCACCCGCGGTCGGCGTGCCCAGCGTGCCGGCGGCGGCGCGCTCGGCAGCCAGGGTGCCGTCGACGTAGAGCCGGCTGGTGGTGCCGTCCCAGCTGCCGACGACGTGGTACCAGCGGCCCGGCTCGATGACCGTCTCGGTGCTCCGGTAGGAGCCGCCGACGTAGGGGTTGAACGACAGGTTGTTGCCGTACATCGTGATCGAGAAGCCGCCTGACTCCTTCGCGCCGCAGACGTTGCCCCGGGACTCCTCGCGACCGGCCTGGAAGTCGGCGTCGTACTTGAAGAAGCACTCCACCGTGAGCGCCGAGCGGAGCTTGGGGAACTGCTCCTCGAAGGGGTAGAGGTACGCCGCGGACGTGCCGTCGAAGGTGGCGACCTGCTTGCCCAGCGGCGCGTGCGTGCCGATCCGCGGCTCGCCGAAGGTGCGGGGTGCGATCGCCTGGGCGGCGTCGGCCGGGGTGCCGTCGGCGAAGTCCACGTCGAGGACGTCGGCCACCGGGGCGACCGGCGAGGTCTGCTCGGCGGCCTGCAGGGCCTGGACCTGCTCGAGGCTCAGGGCGTCGCCGAAGATCCGCGCGCCACGGATCGTGGCGAGCGACCAGAACTCCCCACCGTCGGTGGTGTTGCTGTCCGCGCCCAGCAGGAGGCTCCGGGCTCCGCCCGCCGGCGTGCGGAGCGGGGCCGCCGCGTCGACCGAGCCGACCAGGGTGCCGTTGACGTAGAAGTGGGCGGCCGTGCCGTCCCAGGTGCCGACCGTGTGCACCCACTCGCCGGTGCGGATCGGGGCGTCGATCTGGCGGTAGGCACCGCCGAGGTGGGCCATGAACCGCACGTTCGTGCCGACGACGACGGTCGCGAACCCGCCCGAGTTCTTGTTCGAGCAGACCGAGGCCTCGCCGCTGGCGGCGGTGCGGGCACCGTCGTACCGGAAGGAGCACTCCAGCGAGAAGCCACCGGCGAGGGAGGGGTACGCGTTCCGGATGTCGTAGGCGACGGCGTCGTCCCCGTCGACGGTGAGCGACGTGCGGCCGCGGTCGAGGTCGCCGACGAGCCTCGGCTGGCCGAGGTTGCGGGGGGAGACCGCGCGCGCGTGGTCGGCGGTGGTCCCGTCGCGGAAGTCGACGTCGAGGACGTCGGCCACCGGGACCGCGACCTCCGGTGCGGCGGGGGCGGCGTGGGCGGTGGTCGCTCCCGTGCCGACGAGCGCCCCACCTCCCAGCGTCGCGGCGGCGATCAGGCCGGTCAGTCTGCTCCACCTGGGCGGGCGTGGGGGCATGGCTGTCGTGCTCCGTTCGAGTCGTGGACTGGCCGGAGCAGTCTCGGAGCACGGCGCTGGGCCCGGGTGTGGACCACCTGTACGTCAGCCGACGACCCGACGAACACTTGGGGGGTGCTCGCCGGACGTCGTCGGCGCGTGCGCGCTAGCGCGTCGTGGGGGTGTCGAGCAGCAACGAGACCACGTAGTCGTGGAGCAGGTCGTAGCCGCGCTCGGTGAGGATCGACTCGGCGTGGAACTGGATGCCCCGGTAGTGCGGCCCGGCCAGGTGGTGCACGTCGCCGGACTCCGGGTCGGTGTCGACGCGGACGCCGTCCGGGAGCGCGTCGTCGTCGCCGACCCGGGCGACGAAGGTGTTGTAGAAGCCGACCCGCTCCGTGCGGCCCCCGAGCGGCACCGGCGACTGGGTGCCCTGGAAGACGATGTCCTTGTAGGTCAGCGGGATGCCGAGCTGGTGGCAGAGCGCCTGGTGGCCGAGGCACACCGCGAGGAACGGCTGCTCCTGGGCCATCAGCTCCGCGACGGCGCCGCGCAGGTTCACCATCTTCGGGTCCGCGTCGTCGCGCGGGTCGCCCGGGCCCGGCCCGACGATCACCAGGTCGTAGCCGTCGAGGCACCCGGCGACGTACTCCTCGTGGCGCACGACCTCGCTGGTCATGCCGAGCACGCCGAGGACGTGGCGCAGCATGTTCACGAAGTCGTCCTCGCCGTCGAGGATCACCGCGCTGCGGCCGGCGAGCCGCGGGTCGGGGGTGGAGCCGCCCTGGTCGGTCAGCCAGAACGACGACAGCCGGCGGTTGCGGGCGTTGAGCGCGAGCAGGACGTCCTCGTCGCTGACCAGCTCGGCGACGTTCACGTCCGGGGTCGGCGCGGGCGGCACCAGGCCGAAGGCGCTGAGGATGCCGCCGGCCTTGGCGTGGGTCTCGGCGACCTCGTAGGCCGCGTCGGAGTCGCGCACGAGCGTCGCGCCGGCGGTCACCTTGAGGTTGCCCTCGAGGTCGACGTCGGCGGTGCGGATGACGATCGGGCTGTCGACGACCGGCCCGCCCTCGGCGTCGCGGCCGAGCACGGCCAGCGCGGCGCCGTAGTAGCCGCGGCCCTCGGTCTCGTACTGCTTGATCAGCCGGCAGGCGTTCTCCACCGGGCTGCCGGTGACGGTCGCGGCGTACATCGTGTCGCGCAGCACCTCGCGGGGGTCGCGGTCGGTGCGGCCGGCGAGGAGGTACTCGGTGTGGACGAGGCGGCTCATCGGCTTCAGGAACGGCCCGAGCACCTGGCCGCCCTGGTTGCAGATGTCGCACATCATCTTCAGCTCCTCGTCGACGACCATGAAGAGCTCGTAGATCTCCTTCTCGTCGCGCAGGAACTCCAGGAGGTCGCCCTTGACGTCGGCGTGCGGGTCGCGGGGGATGCGGAAGGTGCCGCTGATCGGGTTCATCCGCACGTCGCCGCCGTGGATCGACACGTGCCGCTCGGGGCTGGCGCCGACGAGGTAGCGGTCGCCGGTGAAGAACAGGAACGTCCAGTACGCCCCGCGCTCGCGCTCCAGCAGCCGGCGGAGGACGGCCAGCGCCTTGTCGGCGCCCCAGTCGGCGACCTGCGCGCGGTAGTGCCGGCCGACGACGAGGTTCGCGCCCTCGCCCTGGCCGATCTCGTCGCGGATGATCGCGTCGACGAGCTTGCCGTACTCCTCGTCGTCGGTCTCGAAGCCGCCGCGGTCCGCGAACGTCACCTCGACGTCGTCGATCGCCTCGACCACCTCGGCGACCGAGAACTCCAGCTCGGTCTCCACGTCGACAACCACCAGCGGGGTGCCGTCGTCGTGCGCCTCGAACCCACGCTCGGCGACCTGCCGGAACGGCACCGCGAGCAGCCGGTCGGCGATGTGGCCGTCGCGCGGCGGCCCCTGCTCCAGCGGTACGTCGAGCAGCGACTCGACCACGGAGCGCCTGCCGCCGACGAGCCCGACGCTGTCGCGGTCCCCCGCCCGCGTCGACCGCCGGATGATCGCCCACGCCTCGTGCCCCTGGAGCGCGGCGATGGCGTCCCGGGCGTTCGGCGTGCTCGTCATGGCGCGAACTCTAGTTGTCACCCGCCGCCGGTTCCTCCCGGTTCCACCGCTCCGCCCCGCGCTCAGCTGATGGTGGTCAGCAGCTGGGTGGCGCGGGTGAGGACGACGTACAGCGTGGCGCGGCCGGTGAGCGACTCGTCCTCGATCTCCTGGGGGCGGACGACGACGATGCCGTCGAACTCCAGGCCCTTGGTGTCGAGGCCGGTGAGCACGACGACCCGGTCCTCCCCGGACGGCGTGACCGAGGAGTCGACCGCCGCACGGGCACCGGGGGCGTCGTCGGCGAGCTCGGGCCAGGAGGCCAGCCAGGAGTTGACCTCGGAGCGGCGGGCGACCGGGACGACGATGCCGACGGTGCCGCCGACCTTCCCGGCGATGTCGACGACGGCCTCGCGGGTGGCCGCCTCGAGGTCGGTGACGCCGGTGACCTCGACCGGGTCCACGCCGGTGGAGCGGACGGCGGTGGGGAGGTCGGCGTCGAGCCCGACGCGCCGGGCGTACGCCTCGGCGTACGCGTAGATCTCGGCCGAGTTGCGGTAGTTCGTCGAGAGGTGGAAGGCGTGGATCCGCTTGCCCTCGAGCGCCTCGGCGCGGGCGGCCTCGGCCTCCTCGCGCACCGGCCAGGACGACTGCGCCGGGTCGCCGACGATCGTCCACGAGGCGGCGCGGCCGCGGCGGCCGACCATCCGCCACTGCATGGGGGTGAGGTCCTGCGCCTCGTCGACGAGCACGTGGGCGAAGCCGTCGTCCTCGATGCGGTGCTGCGGGGGCGCCCACGCACGGCCGGAGGGCGCGTACTCCCGGTCGGCGGCCGTGGTCAGCTCCTGCAGGTCGACCGAGCCCTCGATGGCCGAGAGCGGGTCGTCGCGGTCGTCGTCGGGCTTGGCGGGCACGTCGCCGAGCGCGTAGCGCAGCTCGTCGAGCAGCGCGACGTCGGCGACCGACAGGTCGGTGGCGCCGGCCCACGACTTGAGCAGCAGCCGCTGCTCCTCGGGCGTCACGACGCCCTCGCCGACCCGGGCGAGGAACTCGGGGTCGCGCAGCCAGCCGAGCACGGTCGGCGCGTCCAGCGGCGGCCACCAGGCCACCGCGAAGTCCACGAACCGCTGGTCCGAGAGCATCTCCTCGTCGAACGCCTCGCGCCCTCGGTCGCGCCCGCGCTCGCCCCGCACCTGCCGCCACATCGCGTCGAGCAACGTCGGGGCGACCCGCGGCAGCTGCTTGTTGCGGCGGCCCTGCGACATCAGCTGGCGACGCAGCCGGCCGAGCAGGCCGCGGTCGAGGACGATCGTGTCGTCGCGCCAGAAGATCCGGAACTCCGTCGGGCTGCCCGGAGCCTGCTGCCGCGCCGTGCGCCGCACGAGCTCCGCCATCCGCGCCGCGCCCTTGACGTCGGCGACCGCCGGCTCGTCGTGCCGGGTCGCGCGGACGCCGTCGACGACCTCGCCCAGCGAGCGCAGCGCGACCGCGGTCTCGCCGAGGCTGGGCAGCACGCGCTCGATGTAGCGCATGAAGACGCCGCTCGGGCCGACGACGAGCACGCCACCGGTCTCGTAGCGGCGGCGGTCGGTGTAGAGGAGGTACGCCGCGCGGTGCAGCGCGACGACCGTCTTGCCGGTGCCGGGGCCGCCGGAGATGGTGACGACACCCTTGCTGGGCGCGCGGATCGCCTTGTCCTGCTCGGCCTGGATCGTGGCGACGATCGAGTGCATCGACCGGTCGCGGGCCCGCGAGAGCTGCGCCATGAGCGCGCCCTCGCCGACGATCGGCAGGTCGAGGCCTGCCTCCTCGAGCGCCTCGGCGTCCAGCAGCTCGTCCTCGACGCCGACGACCTCCGGCCCGGCGCAGCGCAGCACGCGGCGGCGGATCACGGCGTGCGGCTCGGCCGCCGTGGCCTGGTAGAACACCGCGGCTGCGGGCGCGCGCCAGTCGATGAGCAGCGAGTCGCGGTCGGCGTCGCGCAGGCCGATCCGGCCGACGTACCGCGGCGCGGGGTCGAGCTCGGGCCGCATGTCCAGGCGGCCGAACACCAGGCCCTCGTGCGCGGCGTCGAGCTGCGCGATCCGCTTCGCGGCCTGGAAGACCATCGCGTCGCGCTCGACGAGACCGCCCTCGTGGCCGAGCCGACCGCGCTCGTGACCCTCCGCGGCCAGCTGGCGCGCGGCGGTGGCCGACTCCTTCAGCTGGCGGTAGACGCGGTCGACGAACGCCTGCTCGCCCGCGACCTCCCGGTCCGCGAGCTGCTGGTCGTGCTGGTCCTGCTGGTCATTCGATGCTCCGGACAACGCTCGTTCTCCACTCGTGCGACGTCCCTGCGGGCTTGCGCCGCCCGGTCGTCGCGCCCGGATCGGCAAGTCCTCAAGCCTAACCGCCGCCTGTGGGATCCTGCGCACCATGCCGAGGAGTCGACGCTGATGCCGGGGTGGCGGAGCGCGCGCTGGGTGCGCCGCGCCCGCGTCGCCGCGGCCGGCGCCGTGGTCGTCACGGCCGCGATCGTCGTGCCGCTCGCGCCCCGCTGGGTGGAGGCGTCCCGGCCGGGCCCCGACCTGTCCGCGCCCGAGGTCGTCGAGGTCTCCACCGAGTGCCGGTCCCGCGCGGAGGGCGAGCTCGACCATCCGGACTTCCTGCTCGGCGACGCCGCGTGGGCTCGCTTCTGCGTGGTCGGCGGCTCCTATCCCCTGAAGATCGGCTCCGCGCTCGTCCCCGATGCGGTCCTCGCGGAGGGCGCGGCGTCACTGGTGCGCGGCTGGCAGCGCGCCGACGGGCAGGGCGGCCCGTGCCGGCCGACCCTGTCGGCGACCAAGTTCGCGGTGCAGGTCGGCTTCGACGACGGCACCGTCGCCGAGGTGTTCGGGGAGACCTCGGAGTGCCCGGCCTACACCCGGCCCGGCTCCGCGGTCCGCGTCGTCGCCGGCGGTCGCGTCTTCCGCGACCTGATGACCGCCCTCGCGCTCGAGGCGGGCGCCGCCGACGCCCCCTCGACGGTCGAGCCGGGCTGCCCGGCCTCGCCGCCCGACCTGCCGGCCGGCATCACCCGCCGGCCGACCACCGACCTCGTGGGGACCGGCGTGGCCGCGGCGGTCGTGTGCCGGTACGACGGTCCGGGTGCGCGTCCGGTCGCCGCGCCCCTGCGGCCGAGCGACGCCGAGCGGGTCCGGGTGCTCGCGCTGGGCGCCTTCGACCCGACCCCGCCGCGGTGCACGCCCGACCCCGGCGCCGCGGCGTACCTCGCGAGGCTCGTCGGGCGGGACGGGACGACCTACGACGTCGGGCTGGCGGGCGCCGAGTGCGACGCCGTGCACCTCGACGACCAACGGATCGGCGTGTCGCCGGCCCTGGCCACCGCGCTCGCGGGGCTCGCAGGCGGGACCGATTCGTGACGTCCCTCGCCCGTGGTCACGATCTGTTACCGAACGCTGACTTTGCCGTGGACGTCGTGTGGATGGCGCCCGCGTAGTTTTCTTTTCATCGGCAGGGTGACCTGCCAGGGAACGAGGAACGACACGAGCCACCGGGGGGATGGCTCGCGTGCGGCGTCGGGGGGCGCCGAGCGTCCTCGTCCGTCGAGACCCGTCCGGCGCCTTTGGGGGACCGCCGGACGGGTCTCGTCATTTCTGCGCTCCCGCGCGGGCCGCTACCTCCTGCGTGACAGGAACGCCGACATCGCCCCGCGCGCCTCCGCCGAGCCGAACAGCCGGGCGCTCTGCGCCGCCACGTCGTCCCCGAGCCGGTCGATCCGCTCGAGCAGGTCGTGCGCGAGGAGCGCCTTGGTCTCGCGCAGCCCCTGCACCGCGCCGGTCGCCAGCGACGCGCACACCCGCTCGACCTCCGCGTCCAGCCCTTCCGCCGGCACCGCCCGGGTCACCAGGCCCATCCGCTCGGCCTCCGCGCCGGTGAACGTCTCGCCGGTCAGGAACGTGTACGCCGCCGCGCGCGACGTCAGCCGCGGCAGCACCGTCAGCGAGATCACCGCCGGGGCGAGCCCGAGCTTGACCTCGGTGAGCGCGAACGTCGCGTCCTCCTTCGCCACCACCACGTCCGCCGCCGCGACCAGCCCGATCCCGCCGGCGCGCACCGCCCCCTGCAGGCGCAGCACCACCGGCTTGCTCGAGCCCACGATCGTCCGCTGCAGCCGGACGATCCCCCGCGGAGCGTCCTCCGGCGCCCCCGTCGACGCCTCGGACAGGTCTGCGCCGGAGCAGAACACCGTCCCCTCCGCCCGCAGCAGCACCACCTTCGCCGCCTCGTCCGCCTCCGCCCGCTCCAGGCACTCGCCGAGCTCGCGCACCAGCTGCGCCGACAGCGCGTTGCGGTTGTGCGGAGAGTCGAGGGTGATGGTCGCGACCTCGTCGGCGACCGCGTAGTGGACCAGCTCATCAGCCATGCCGTCATCCTGCCGGACCCCTGCTGGGCGCTCTCGGCCCACGGGCCGTGGGTGGTCGCGGCGGGACCGGTCGGCCGTCGGCGAACTACCAGAACTCCGCCGCGGCGTCCGTTCTCGCAGGTGGGCGGGGGCCGCATCGAGACTTGTGGTCGCTCGTCGACGAGATCGACGAGGCTCAGGAGACGGTGACGAGGAGCTCCTGGATGCCGCTAGAGCCGGAGGGAAAGGGGTTGGCGCGGGCGGGGGACTGGGGGTCGCCGTCGCCGTCGACGACGCGGGAGGCGATCCGGTGCTGGCCGGGGGTGGCGTCCCAGCGGAGGAACCACTGGCGCCAGTAGTCGTTGCCGACGTCGGCGCCGAGCTCGGCGTCCTGCCAGGGGCCGCCGTCGACGCGGACCTGCACCCGGCCGACGCCGCCGTCGAACTGCGCCCAGGCGACGCCGCCGATGACGTTCTCGCCGGCGTCGAGGTCGGCGAGGGCACGCGGGGTGTCGATGCGGCTCGACGGCTTGATGGGGGCGTCGGTGGCCCAGTCCCGCTCGGTCCAGTAGGCGTCCTGGTCGGCATACGTCGTGAGCGTCATCCGGGTGACCCACTTGGTGGCGCTGATGAACCCGTAGAGACCGGGGATGACCATCCGCGCGGGGAAGCCGTGCTCGCGCGGCAGCGGCTCGCCGTTCATGCCGACCGCGAGCAACGCGTCGCGGCCGTCGGTGGCCAGCGCCAGCGGCGTGGAGATCGTCATGCCGTCGACGTCGGTGGAGAGGATCTGGTCCGCGCGTGAGCCGACGCCGGCCCGGTCGAGCAGCGCGACGAGCGGTACGCCGAGCCAGCGGGCGCCGCCGACGTACTTGCCGCCGACGCTGTTGGAGACGCAGGTCAGGGTGATGTCCTTCTCGACCAGGTCCATCGCCAGCAGGTCGTCGAAGGTGAACGTCACCTCGCGCTCCACGTCGCCGTCGATCGTCAGCGTCCAGCTCTCGTGGTCGACGATCGGCACGTCGAGACGGGTGTCGACGCGGTAGAACTCGTCGTTCGGCACCTGCAGCGGCGTGATCCCCGGGAACCGCTCCTCCAGCCCGCGCGGCAGCGGCGCCAGCGGGTCCGCAGCCGCGGGCAGGTCGACGTCCACACCACGGGAGCGGTACGACGCCACCCACCGGCCCGCGCCGCCGAGGACGGCCGCGGCGCCGGCCACGACGCCGAACGCCACGAGCAGTCCGCGGCGGGACGGCCCGGAACCTGCGGCGCTAGCGCCCGAGGAAGAGGGGGAGGAAGAGGGGGAGGCGGGCCGGGCCGACCGCACCAGCCACCCCAACGCGGCGACGCCGACGACGAGCGCGACCAGGCTCGGCACCACCGCGGACGGGTCCGCCGCCGGCCGGGTCAGGGCGATCGTGGCCGGGACCGCGACCAGCAGCACGAGCACGCCGGCGCCGTACGCGAACCGCCGCCGGGCCACCAGCCCGGCGACCGCGGAGAGCAGCACGACCCCGACGAGCACCGACCCGATCAGGATCGGCTTGTCGCGGTCGCCGAACTGGCTGATCGCCCACTCCTTCACGGGCGTGGGCGTGAGGTCGATGACCTGCGAGCCGACCGTGAGGACGGGCGAGGTCGCCGGGTCGAGGAGGGCGGCGACCAGGTGCCCGGCGGCGACGCCGGCGAGGGTGGCGAGGACGCCGGCGAGGGCGGCGAGGAGTCGGTTCACGGGGGTGGTTCGGAGCGGACCACCCCCGTGGACTGCCACGTCAGCCCCCGCGGACAGGTCACTCCGGCGAGCAGGTCACTCCGGCGAGCAGGTCACCCCGACGCTGCACGTGGCCGCCGAGCTGCCGGCCGTCCCGGCGAGCGCCGGGACCAGGAACGAGACGACGGTGACGGTCACCGCCAGCACGAGGAAGGCGAGGAACGCGAGGAACGCGCGCCAGGACGAGGACATGTGTGCGGCCCCCCAGCCGTGCGCCTGCACCGCAGGCGGATCGATCCTCCGGCCCGACGGATGCTCGGCACCGGCTCGCGCGGTCGTGGTCACGAGACCGTCGCGGTCGCCACCGACGCTACCTCCGCCGCGCCGCGCACCCGGCTGATCGAGCGGCCCGGCGACGTTCCTTGCACCAACGTTGAGGAACGCCGTTGCCCGCGTCACAGGGACGGACCAATCCGCCGGGGCCGCGGGGCCGAACAACCCCCGACAGCGCACCGACACGGTGCGCACGGCCCCTCCAGGAAGGCTCCACCATGAAGCTCCAGACCCTGCGCCGCACCGGTGTCGCGGCCGCCGCGATCTCGCTCTCCCTCGGCCTGGCGGCCTGCAGCAGCGAGGACGACAGCAGCGACACCGCCTCCGACAGCACCTCCTCGAGCAGCGCCGAGACCAGCGCTCCCGCCGAGGAGGGCACGACCGAGGCCGCGGCCGGCGCGGAGGGACAGACCTTCGGCGACGCGTGCTCCGCGGTGCCCACCGACGGCCCCGGCTCCTTCGACGGCATGGTCCAGGACCCGGTCGCGACCGCGGCGTCCAACAACCCGCTGCTCGAGACCCTCGTCACCGCCGTCGGCGCCGTCGACGGCCTCGCCGACACCCTCAACTCCGCCGAGGCGCTCACCGTCTTCGCGCCGACCAACGACGCGTTCGCCGCGATCCCGGAGAAGCAGCTGCAGGCGGTCCTCAAGGACCAGAAGCAGCTCGCCGCGATCCTCTCCCACCACGTCGTCGCCGGCCAGCTCGACCCGGAGTCGGTCGCCGGCGAGCAGGAGACGCTGAACAAGGACATGGTCACCGTCGAGGGCGACACCTCGGGCATGACCGTCGACGACGCGAACGTGCTCTGCGGCAACATCCCGACCGCGAACGCGACCGTGTACGTCATCGACCAGGTCCTCATGCCCCCGGCCTGACCGGTGGCACCCACCGGCTTCGGGCGACTGACAGGATTCATCGGGTGGAACACCTGAGACCCGTCGCGACGGGCGGCCCCGACGAGGGGACGCCCGTCGCACCCGACCTCGCCGACCTGCTGCGGTCGGCGGGGCGGGGGGACCAGCAAGCCTTCGCGCAGCTGTACGACGCCACGTGCTCGCGGGTCGTCGGACTGGCCGTCCGGGTCGTGCGCGACCCGGCCCAGGCCGAGGAGGTCGCCCAGGAGGCGTTCCTCGAGATCTGGCGCACGGCGAGCCGGTACGACCCCGACCGCGGCAGCCCGCTGTCGTGGTTGATGACGATCACGCACCGCAAGGCCGTCGACCGGGTCCGCTCGGCGGAGGCGGCCACGCGGCGCGACCAGGGCTACCACCACCAGAACCAGCCGGTGCCGCACGACGTCACCGCCGAGGCCGCCCACGCCTCGCTGGAGGCCCACCGGGTGCGCCACGCGCTCCAGAGCCTCACCCCGGTCCAGCGCCAGGCGTTGGAGCTGGCGTACTTCGGGGGGTACACCCACACCGAGGTGGCCTCCATGCTCGACCTTCCGGTGGGCACGGCGAAGACCCGGATCCGCGACGGGCTGATCCGACTACGAGACACGATGGGAGTAGGGAGCTGACATGAGCGACGACATCCACGCCCTGTCCGGCGCCTACGCCGTCGACGCGCTGGACGACATCGAGCGCGCCCAGTTCGAGCGGCACCTGGCCGGCTGCGAGACCTGCCGCGAGGAGGTCGCGAGCCTCCAGGAGGCGAGCGCGCTGCTCGCCGAGACCACGATGACGCCGCCCGGCGCCGACCTCCGCGACCGCGTGCTCGCCCAGATCGCCACCGTGCGGCCGCTGCCCCCCGTCGTACCCGTCGGGACCGATGCCCCCGACGGGCCCGGGACGAAGGCCGCGCCGCGCTCCGCGCCGGATGCCGGGACGTCCACCGGCTCCACGTCGGCGCCCGGCACGCGCCGCCTGCGGACCCTGCTCGTCGCAGCCGCCGCGGTGGTCGCGGTCGGCGTCGGCGGCACCGTGGTGGCCCAGCAGCCGTGGGCCGACGACGACACCAGCCAGGCGCCGCGCCTGTCCGCCGTCGAGCGGATCCAGCAGGCGTCGGACGTGCAGACCTTCCGCCACCGCTTCCCCGACGGCGCCGAGGCGGTCCTCTACCGCTCGGCCTCGCTCAACGAGGCGGTCGTGGTCACCAGCGACATGGGTCCGGCGCCGGAGGGCAAGGTCTTCCAGGCCTGGCTGCAGCACGACGACACGATGGTCTCGGCCGGGCTGATGCCCGAGGGACCGGACAACGTCGTCCCGCTGGAGGGCGACCCGGCCACCGCGGACGGCTTCGGCATCACCGTCGAGCCCGCCGGTGGGTCGGTCGTGCCGTCCGAGACGCCCGTCCTGGTCGTGCAGTTCGCCGACGCCTGACGTCGGGCCCGGCCCTCGGGGGTCTGCTCCCCGCAGGGCCGGGCACCGGTCCGGGGTGGTCCCCGAGCAGCCGACCGGTGCCGACGCTGTGGCCGCGGCCTTCGCCGCCACACCGCGCTCCGGCTTCCTGCCGCCGGAGGTGCGGGACCGCGCGGCGCACGACGGACCGCTCGCGCTCGGCCACGGGCAGACCAGCTCCCAGCCGAGCACGGTGGCGGCCATGCTGCGCCTGCTCGACGTGCGCCCGGGGCAGCACGTGCTGGACGTGGGCGCGGGCTCGGGCTGGACGACCGCCCTGCTGGCACACCTCGTCGGCCCCACCGGCCGGGTCCGCGGCACCGAGGTGGTCCCGGAGCTGGTGTCCTTCGGCGCGGCCAACCTGGCGCGGACCGACCGGCCCTGGGCCTCGCTCGTGGCGGCCGACCGTGACGTGCTCGGCGACCCCGGCCACGCGCCGTACGACCGCATCCTCGTCTCCGCTGACGCCCCCGAGCTGCCCCGCAGCCTGGTCGACCAGCTCGTCGACGGCGGCCGCATGGTGCTGCCGGTCGCCGGCGTCATGCTGGTCGTGGACCGCGACGGGGAGCGCGCCTCCGTGCGACGCGAGGGCCACTACCGCTTCGTGCCGCTGGTCTGAGCGCCACCGGTTGGCAGGTGGTTCGCGGCTGGTTCGCCGGTTCGCCGCCGACCGGTCGCCGACGGCCCCTATCCTGCGCGGGTGAGCGAACCGCAGGTCGGCGAGGAGCTGGTCCGGCTCGCGTCGGCGGACAACTTCCGCGACGTCGCGGGGGACGGCCACCCGACGACGGACGGCGGACGGGTGCGCCGCGGCGTGCTGTTCCGCTCCAACGAGCTGCAGCTGACCGACGCCGACGCGCACGCGCTGCGCGACCTCGGCGTCACGGCGGTCTACGACCTGCGCGGCGACCAGGAGGTGGAGGCGCACCCGGACGTGCCCGTGCCGGGCGCGACCTGGCGCCACCTGCCCGTCGGCGGCATCCCGATGGACCGGGTCGCCGCGCTCGAGTCCGGGGAGGACTCCCTGGCCGCGATGCTCGACGTCTACCGCGGGTTCGTCGAGCACCCGGCCGCCCGGTCCGCCTTCGGCGAGCTGCTCACCGCGATGGCGACCACCGACGGCCCGCAGCTGTTCCACTGCACCGCCGGCAAGGACCGGACCGGCTGGGCGGCGGCGGTCGTGCTCGGGCTCGCCGGTGTGGCCGACGACGTGATCCTGGCCGACTACCTGCTCACCAACACCTTCTCCACGGCCACCCGCGAGAAGTACCTCGGCCAGATCGCCGAGCACCTCGGACCCGAGAAGGTCGCGGTCTACGAGGCGGTCATGGTCGCCGACCAGGCCTACCTCCGCACCGCGTGGGACGCCGTCGCGGCGGCGTACGGCGACCTCCGCACCTACGTGGTCGACGGGCTCGGCGTCGCGCCGGACGACGTCGGCGCGCTGGTGCGCCGCCTGCGCGACTGACGCCCGAGTCACACCCGCGCCGACTGGTTGACGGGAACAACCGGGTCGCGGCGGGCGTTCCTACCCCTCGTGACCACCACCGCCGCTCCGCCCACCCTGTCCGCCCCCGTCGTGGAGCGGCCGGGTCGCCTCATCGCGCTGCTGGTCGGCTCGGCGTTCGTCGTGATCCTCAACGAGACGATCATGGGCGTCGCGCTCCCCGAGCTCATGCGCGAGTTCGACGTGCCGGCGGCGACGGCCCAGTGGCTGACCACGGCGTTCCTGCTGACCATGGCGGTGGTCATCCCGATCACCGGCTTCCTGCTGACCCGCTTCCCGCTGCGCCGGGTCTTCATGGCGGCGATGATCTCGTTCACGCTCGGCACGCTGCTGGCCGCGCTCGCGCCGACCTTCGCCGTGCTCGTCGGCGCCCGGGTGGTCCAGGCGGTCGGCACCGCGCTGATGATGCCGCTGCTGATCACCACGATCCTCACGATCGTCCCCGCGGAGCGACGTGGCCGGATGATGGGCACGATCTCGATCGTCATCTCGGTCGCCCCGGCCATCGGCCCGACGATCTCCGGCATCGTGCTCGACCAGCTCGACTGGCGCTGGATGTTCTGGCTGGTGCTGCCGATCGCGGCCGTCTCCCTCGCCCTCGGCACGGCCTGGGTCCGCAACGTCACCGAGCCCCGCCAGATCCCGATCGACGTGCTCTCCGTGGTGCTCTCCGCGTTCGCGTTCGGCGGCCTGATCTACGGGCTGAGCAGCATCGGCGAGGCCGCGGCCGGCGACACCCCCCTGCCCGTCTGGCTGCCCCTCGTGGTCGGCGCCGCCGCGCTGGCGGCCTTCGTCGTGCGCCAGCTGTCGCTGCGCGAGCGCGCCCTGCTGGACCTGCGCACCTTCGCCACCAGCACCTTCACCGTCGCCGTCGCCCTGGTCGCGGTCAGCATGATGGCGCTCTTCGGCACGCTGATCCTGCTGCCGATCTACCTGCAGGACGTCCTCGGGCTCACCACGCTCGAGACCGGCCTGGTGCTGCTGCCCGGCGGGCTGACCATGGGCCTGCTGGCGCCGTTCGTCGGCCGCCTCTTCGACCGGGTCGGCCCCCGCCCGCTCGTGGCTCCGGGCGCGGCGATCACCTCGGTCGCCCTGTGGTCGATGTCGATGCTGGACACCACCACCGGCCAGGGCACGGTCGTGGCCATCCACGTCGTGATGAGCATCGGCCTGGCGCTGATGTTCACGCCGCTGATGACCTCGGCGCTGGGCTCGCTCCCGCCGCACCTCTACTCCCACGGCAGCGCCACGGTCTCCACCCTGCAGCAGGTCGCCGGCGCCGCCGGCACGGCGCTGTTCGTCACGGTAATGACCAAGCGCTCCGTCAGCGAGGTCTCCTCCGGCGCGTCGGTCGTCGACGCGACCGCCGCGGGCGTCCACGCCGCGCTGTTCTACGGCGGCGTCATCTCCGCGATCGCCGTGCTCGTCGCGCTGCTCGTGCGGCGGCCGGCCGCCCCTGTCGAGGCCCCGGCCGCCTGAGTCGAGCGCGAGCCCGAGGGGCTCAGCCTCGCGGGACGACGGCGCTGAAGGTGCGCGGCGTGCCCAACCAGTCGACGGCGGTGCCGCCGCCCTTCTTCGCGCCGCTCACCCGGACCTCCATCCGGACGTCGGTGCCGTCGTCGTCGAAGCAGTCCTGGGCGAAGCGCGAGCGCACGGTCTCGGCCTCGTAGTCCAGCTTGCTGACGTAGGAGCACTCGACGCGGTCGCCGTCCCGGTCGGCCCAGCCGTCGACCTCGACGAGCGCGTAGTCGGTGCCCTCGAAGTAGCCGCCGACCAGGACGTACTCCGGCCCCTTGTCGTCCGGGTCGGTGTCGAGGAAGACCTTGCCGCCGGCCTGGGACCTGAAGCCGGGGACCAGGTTGCGGTGGGTCGTGACGACCCGCAGGTTCTGCTTGCCGTTGACGACCTTCACCGAGCGGAGGTCGACGCCGGGGCCGACGTCGCCGGCCTTGTCGGCGAAGGTCGACGTGGCGGCGTGGGCCGGGCCGGGGGCGGTCAGGACGAGTGCGGCGGCGGTGGCTGCCGCGGCCGCCGCGGAGATGGACTTGAGCACGGGAGCTCCTCGGGTCGGGGGACGGTTCTCCTCAAGGGACGCACCGGACGGCCGTCCGGTTGCCTTCCCAGGATGCGCCCGTCCTCAGCGTCCGGGAAGGGCCGGCACCAGCCCGCGCACGACGTCGTACGTCGCCCGGTCGGCCGCCACCACCAGGCCGGAGGGCGGCGGGCCCTGGGGCCGGTACGGCTGTCCCCGGAACGTCCCGACGTGGCCGCCGGCCTCCGTGACGAGCAGCGAGCCCGGCGCGTGGTCCCACGGCTTGGTCTTCTTGTAGAGCGCGTAGTCCGCGCGACCGTCGACCACCGCGGGGTAGTCCACGCCGCAGCACCGCCACGACAGCTCGAGGGTCCGCAGCGTGCCGAGCGCGCGGCCGATCCAGCCGTGGCGCGAGGTGACGCCGAGCAGCCCGTCGCCGACCGGCGGTCGCCGCACCCGCTCGCCATTGCGCCACGCGCCGGCGCCGCGCTCGGCGACGTAGGCCGCGTCGTGCTGCGGCTGCCAGATCCAGCTGCGCACGACCTCGCCCCCGCGCAGCTCGGCCACCATCACCGCGTGGTCGGGCGAGCCCTTGACGAAGTTCCGGGTGCCGTCGACCGGGTCGACGGTGAAGGCGTGGTCGGCGGACCGGAAGCGGTCGAGCACCGAGGCGTCCGCGGACGCCGCCTCCTCGCCGAGCACGAGCGCGTCCGGGTAGGCCGCCCGCAGCCGCCGGGTGATGAGCACCTCCGCCTCGCGGTCGGCGACGGTCACCAGGTCACCCGGGTGGCTCTTGGAGGTCACGTCCCCCTCGGCCAGGCTGCGGAAGCGGGGCGTGATCACCTCCGCCGCCACCTCCTGGAGCATCGCGAGCACCTCGTCGGTGCGCAGCCCGGACGTCACGCCTGCCCCCTCACGCGCGCCCTCACAGCCCAACCCTCACAGGTCGAGCAGGACCGCGGCGCGCCGGGTGAACCGCTTCAGCGCCTTCGCCTGCTGCCGGGTGACGTGGCCGGCCTGCTGGTGGCGGGTCACCCGCTCGCGGAGCAGCTGGAGGCGCAACCGGGCGTCGGAGTCGAGGCCGAGGGCGGCGTACCGCACCACCGCCTGGACGTGCTTGCGCAGCGCCCGGGCCCGGGCGGCGGGGAGCTCCTGGTGGGCGACGAGGCCGGCCCAGCGGCGCAGCACCTTGTCCCCGCGCGTCTCCTCCGGCAGCACCGTCAGCCCCAACGTGCGGATGACGGCCTCCGCCATCCGCTGCTCGCCGAGGGCGTTCGGGTGGACGACGACGGGGTTGGTGCCGCCGAAGACCGGCTCGATCCAGCGGGTGCCGGCCGGCTGGCAGGCGTCGTGGCCCTCCGAGACCTGCTCGAGGTCGACGTAGGTCGCCCCGGCCTCCTCGGCCGCGCGGCGGACCGCGTCGTTGAGCGTGTGCTGGAGGCTGCGGAGGTAGGGCACGTCGCCGTCGGCCACCGGCATGCTGCCGAAGCAGCCGCCCGCGGGTGGCAGGATCCACGGGTAGCCGAGCGCGGCCACCGTCGCCCGCGGCGCGCGCTCACGCACGTCGGTGAACGCCTGGACGAGCGCGGGGTACGTCGTGCCGCGGACGACGTCCTTGTACCGCGAGCCCTGCTGGTCGCGGCACGGGCTGCCGGTGCCACCGGTGGAGAAGCCGGCGAGGCTGCAGTCGCGGATCGCGCCGCCGAAGACGCTGCCGTCGTTGCCGCCGATCGTCACCGTCACCAGCTCGGTCGACGCCGACAGCGCGTCGAGCTGCGGGGCGACCCCCGGGTGCTGGGCGGCGCGGAGGTCGCGGGTCTGCGCGCCGCCGCACGTCACGTCGGTGAGCGTCGCGCCGGTGCGCTCCGCGATCACGTGGGCGTAGTTGCGCGTCGACCGCTGGCACTCGGCCGGCGCCGTCGGGTCGACCGGCTGCACACCCGCGGCCGAGGCGTAGGAGTCGCCGAGGGCGACGTACGCCGGACCGGTGGCCCGGGCGGCGCCCGGCCCGGTGATCGGCTCGGCCGCGGCGGCGGGGGTCGCGACGAGGGTGCCGGCGAGCACGGCGAGACCGGCGACGGCGGTGGTCAGACGGGGCATGGCGGGTCTCTCGTGCTGGCAGGTCGGCGGGTGCGGACACGGTACGCCGGGTGCCAGCCGCGCGTGCCCGATGGTCCTAGTACCCGCCGTTTCGTCGTGCTTCGGCGCGTCGGCGCCCTAGCGTGGCTCCTGGTCACCCACCCGGAGCAGCGGCCGGCGACGGTGACCGGCACGGCGGAGCGCACACGTGCCGTCCGACCCGGACCCGCGCAGCGGCTGGTTCGTCGGGTGGAACGGCTCGTGTGCGTCACCGCCGCCGTGCTGGACGTCCCGCCCTGCCGGACGTCCCCGGGCTCCCCTGCCGGGGACGCGGCCGAGCGGCGCGTAGCCTCTGCGGGATGACTGCTAGCCGATCCGCGCGCGGCCGCCGTGCGGCCACCCAGGCCGGGCCGCTCGCCCGGGTGAAGGTCGACGTCGACGCCGCGGACCAGCTGGTCTACAAGATCTCCTGCACCGCGTGCACCGTCCGCAGCGGCAAGCCCTGGTCGGCATACCGCCCCGGCGAGGACAACGGCTACCTCGGCACGATGGACCGCTGGACCTTCCACCTGGTCGAGAAGCACCCGGACAGCGACGCCCCTTGCCTGGCGTTCCTCGGGGAGGCCCAGCAGCGCCTGCACGAGCGGCGTGAGGGCGGAACAACCGCCGACGAGTGAATGTTCAACCAGTCATGAAGAACATCGGCTTCCTCTCCTTCGGCCACTGGACGCCGTCGCCGCAGTCGCAGACGCGCTCGGCCTCGGACGCGCTGCTGCAGTCGATCGACCTCGCGGTGGCGGCCGAGGAGCTCGGCGTCGACGGCGCGTACTTCCGCGTGCACCACTTCGCGCGGCAGCTCGCGTCGCCGTTCCCGCTGCTGGCGGCCGTCGGCGCCCGCACCAGCCGGATCGAGATCGGCACCGGCGTCATCGACATGCGCTACGAGAACCCGCTCTACATGGCCGAGGACGCCGGCTCGGCCGACCTCATCTCCGGCGGCAGGCTCCAGCTCGGCATCAGCCGCGGGTCACCGGAGCAGGTCGTCGACGGCTTCCGCTACTTCGGCTACGAGCCGCCGGAGGGCATGGACCACGCGGACATGGCGCGCCGGCACACCGAGGTGCTGCTGCAGGTGCTCGACGGCGAGGGCTTCGCCGAGCCGAACCCGCGACCGATGTTCCCCAACCCGCCCGGGCTGCTCCGCCTCGAGCCGCACTCCCCCGGCCTGCGCGACCGGATCTGGTGGGGCGCGGGCTCCCGCGCGACCGCCGAGTGGACCGCGCAGCAGGGCATGAACCTGATGAGCTCCACGCTCCTCACCGAGGACACCGGGGTGCCGTTCTCCCGGCTCCAGGCCGAGCAGATCGAGCGGTTCCGCGCCGCGTGGGCCGAGGCCGGCCACCCGCGCGAGCCGCGCGTCTCGGTCAGCCGCAGCATCTTCCCGATCGTGAACGACATGGACCGCGCCTACTTCGGCCACGAGTCCCGCAGCCAGGACCAGGTCGGGATGATCGACGGCGGTCGCGCCCGGTTCGGCAAGACCTACGCCGGCGAGCCGGACCAGCTCGTCCGCGAGCTCGCCGAGGACGAGGCCGTCGCGGCGGCCGACACCGTGCTGCTCACCGTCCCCAACCAGCTCGGCGTCGACTACAACGCGCACGTCCTCGAGGCGGTCGTCGAGCACGTCGCTCCCGCCCTCGGCTGGCGTTGACCGGCTGACCGGCCAGGCCGCCCGGCGGGTGACGTCGCGGGGGCCCGGTCGTTGACGCGGGCATGTGCGACCTCACCCGCCGGACGCTGCTGACCAGCAGCGCGGCGGCCTCCGCCCTCACCCTCGGGGGTACGCCGCGTGCCGCGGCCGCCCCGTCGTCCGGCCCCGCCCGGGCCCGGACGGTCGCGGCCCGGCGGATGTTCTTCGGTCGCGCGAACGTCGCGGCCGACGGTCGCGTGCGGCCCGACCGCGTGCTGCTGTCGTGGTTCGGCGTGACCGGCTTCGCGGTCGCGGTCCGCGGCCAGGTGCTCCTGCTCGACGCCTGGATCCCCCGCGGCACCTACGCCCGCCGGGTGCCGGTCACCACCGCCGACCTGGCGGCGCTCCGGCCGACCCACGTCCTGCTCGGGCACGGCCACTTCGACCACGCCGCGGACGCCGCCCCCGTCGCCGCCGCGTCGGGGGCGGTCGTCGTGGGCACCCCCGAGCACTGCGCCCAGGTGCGTTCCCAGGCGGCCGCGCTCGGGCTCGGGCCGGTCCGCACCCGCCCGCTGCGACTGCCGGACGTCGGCGACGAGGACGAGCTGCGGCTCGGGCGCGGGCTGCGGGTCAGCGTGGTGCGCCACGTACACTCCGCGGTCGGGGCGCCCACCGGCGAGGCGCCGCCGTTCGTGCCCCTCCCGGACCTGACCCCGGTCCTCACCTCCCCACCGAGCCTGGCCGACGGGCTGCACACCCTGCTGCACCAGGCGGACGAGGAGGGCGGGTCGCTGCTCTACCGCCTGGAGGCCGCCGACTTCTCCCTCACGTGGCACGACACCGCCGGTCCGCTGCGCGAGGACGCGCCCGCGGTGCTCGACGTGCTCGGGCGTCGGCCGCGCTCGAGCGTGCACGTCGGGGCGGTCCAGGGCTTCGGGCAGTACACCAACGGCCTGCGCGACCCGCTCGACTACGCCGCTGCCGTCCGCGCGCAGGTCTTCGTGCCCAGCCACCACGACAACTGGCTGCCACCGATCACCGCGCCGGCGTCGGCGTACGAGCGGGTGCTGCGCGAGGGGCTCGCCGGGCTGCCGGCCGCGCGCCGTCCCCGGCTGCGGTTCGTCCGCGACACCCGCGACTACCTGGACGCGAGCCGGCTCACCTTCCGCCTCTGACGGCTCAGCCGAGCAGGTCGCGGATCTGCGGCAGCAGCCGGTCGAGGTCGCCCGCGTCGCGGAGCACCAGCACCGCAGGCAGCGCCTCGGCCGGCGCGGCGGCCTCGCGGCCGGGCACGTCGACGTGCGACTCGACCTCCGCCATCGCCGCGCGGAAGGCCCGCCGCGCCTCGGACGCGGTCGCCAGCTGCCCGCGCAGCCAGGCCCGGAGCACGTGGTTGTGGCCGGTGACCACGGCGTTGGCGATCAGCTCGGCGCGCAGCAGGCTCTCCGGCGCCCCGCCGAGCCAGCCGTGGATGTGGCGGTTGAAGGTCCGCTCGTACTGCCGGATCCCCGCGCGTTCGCGCTCCTGCAGCGCCGGCACGCTGCGGGTCAGGCGGTAGCGGCGCCGCGCCCGCTCCCCCTCGTCGAGGTAGTGCTGCAGCACCAGGCCGGCCGCCTCGGAGACCCCCACGACCGCGGTCCGGGGCGTGGCGGTCGCGAGCCGCGCGGCGATCGCGGTCAGCAGCTGCTCGTGGTCGGGGAAGACCACGTGCTCCTTGGAGCGGAACTGGCGGAAGAACGTCGTGCGCCCGACCCCCGCCCGCGCGGCGATGTCCTCGACCGTCGTCGCGTCGTACCCGCGCTCGGCGAAGAGGTCGAACGCGGCGTCGACGATGCGCTCGCGCGCGCTGGACTCTGGCACGTCCGTCCCTCCCGGTCGTCTCGAGCGGCCTCGGCAGCGACCCGGGACCCGGACCTGCCGCCCGCAGCCTAGACGGTACGGCGTACCGTGCAGGCGGTATCCGGTGCCGCCCTGGCCCGGCCGGCCGGGAGGAGGACGCAGACGTGGAGCGCGTGGGAGTCATCGGGTTCGGGCTCATGGGAGCCGGCATCGCGGAGGTCAGCGCGCGCGCCGGCCTCGACGTCGTCGTGGTCGACGCCGACCAGGCGGCGGTGGACCGCGGCCGCTCGCGGCTGGAGGCGTCGCTGCGGCGGGCCGAGGCCAAGGGCAAGCTCACCGGCAGCGCCGACGAGGTGCTGGCTCGGATCACTCCGGCCACCGACCTCGACGCGCTCGCCGACCGGCAGCTCGTCGTGGAGGCGATCGTCGAGGACGAGGCGGCCAAGGTCGACCTGTTCCGCACCCTCGACCGCACGCTCACCGACGACCGGGCGATCCTGGCGTCCAACACCTCCTCCATCCCGATCATGAAGCTCGGCGTCGTCACCCAGCGCCCCGAGAACGTGCTCGGCATCCACTTCTTCAACCCGGTCCCGGTGCTCAAGCTGGTCGAGCTCGTCCCGAGCCTGCTGACCGCGCCCGAGACCACCGAGCGCAGCCGCGCCTTCGTCCAGGACCGCCTGGGCAAGCAGGCCATCGACTGCCAGGACCGCGCCGGCTTCGTCGTCAACGCGCTGCTGGTCCCGTTCATCCTCTCCGCGATCCGGATGTACGAGTCCGGCTTCGCCTCCGCCGAGGACATCGACCAGGGCCTCGTGCTCGGCGCGGCCCACCCGCAGGGCCCCCTCGCGCTCGCCGACCTGATCGGCCTCGACACCACGAAGGCCGTCGCCGAGTCGCTCTACGAGGAGTTCAAGGAGCCGCTGTACGCCGCCCCGCCGCTCCTCCAGCGGATGGTCGACGCCGGCCTGCTGGGCCGCAAGAGCGGCCGCGGCTTCTACACGTACTGATCCGCCTGCACCAACGCTGGAGACACCCCGCATGAGCAACGACTTCCCCCTGTACGACCTGTCCGAGGAGCACCGCGCGGTCCGCGGGGCCGTCCGCGCGATCTGCGACGCCAAGGTGGCGCCGTACGCCGCCGAGGTCGACGAGCAGGCCCGCTTCCCGCAGGAGGCGGCCGACGCGCTGCTGGCCGCGGACTTCCACGCCCCGCACGTGCCGGAGGAGTACGGCGGCGCCGGCGCCGACGCGCTCGCCACCGTGATCGTCATCGAGGAGGTCGCGCGCGCCGACGTGTCGGCCTCGCTCATCCCTGCGGTCAACAAGCTCGGCTCGTTGCCGGTGCAGATCGCGGGGTCGGAGGAGCAGAAGAAGCAGTACCTCGGCGCGCTCGCCCGCGGCGAGGGCGGCTTCTCCTACTGCCTCTCCGAGCCCGAGGCCGGCTCCGACGCCGTCTCGATGCGCACCCGCGCGGTCCGCGACGGCGACGAGTGGGTGCTCGACGGCGTGAAGCGGTGGATCACCAACGCCGGGGTCTCGGAGTACTACACCGTCCTCGCCGTCACCGACCCCGACAAGCGCTCGAAGGGCATCTCCGCCTTCGTCGTGGAGAAGTCCGACCAGGGCGTCTCCTTCGGCGCCCCGGAGCGGAAGCTCGGCATCAAGGGCTCCCCCACCCGCGAGGTCTACCTCGACAAGGTCCGCATCCCCGCCGACCGGATGGTCGGCGCCGAGGGCACCGGCTTCGCGACCGCCATGAAGACGCTCGACCACACCCGCGTCACCATCGCCGCCCAGGCCGTCGGCGTCGCCCAGGGGGCGCTGGACCACGCGCTGGCCTACGCCCAGGAGCGCCGCCAGTTCGGCGCACCGATCGCGGACTTCCAGGGCCTGCAGTTCATGCTCGCCGACATGGGCATGAAGGTGGAGGCCGCCCGGCAGATGACGTACGCCGCCGCCGGTCGCTCCGAGCGCGGCGACGCCGACCTCACCTTCTTCGGGGCGGCCGCGAAGTGCTTCGCCTCCGACGTCGCGATGGAGGTCACCACCAACTCGGTGCAGGTGCTCGGCGGCTACGGCTACACCCGCGACTACCCGCTCGAGCGGATGATGCGCGACGCCAAGATCACCCAGATCTACGAGGGCACCAACCAGGTCCAGCGGATCGTCATGGCCCGCCAGCTCCTCGCCGGGGTCCAGTCGAGCCTCTGAGGCCACGTTTTCGCAGGTCAAGCTTGTCGAGCGGAGCCGTGACCTCGGGACAAGTTGAGGCGGGATCGGGCCCGCCGCTGTGCAAGCTCGGACTGCGGCGTTGCACCGACCAGCACCGGAGCGCACCTGACGGAACGACCTATGCGCCAGTTGTGCGCCAGCCATCGCCACTCTCCGCTCGGTTCGGCGGCGGCCATATCGGACGCCGACCTTTTGAAACGACATAGTCGTTCATCGTGGCTTCACTGCCCCCGCCATGTCGAGCGATCGGCGACCACCGTTTCGGGATGGATGCTCGGCACCCCCCGGCGCGGGCGGCCCAGCCCGCGCGGCGTTGCGCTCAGAGGGCCGAGCCCACAAGGATGCAGAGCGTCGGGTCCAGCTGGCGGGCCGTCACACGGTGCCAGCGATTCCTCGGAAGCTCCGGGGTCAGCAGGCACAGACCGGTGCCGTACTTGGAGATCCGAGCCGGCCGGTGACCGAGCTGCCACAACCTCCGGTCGAGTGCCCCGGCCGCGCGGCCCGCTGACTTCGTCTCGATGACCAGCACCTCGCCGACATGGGCGCGACCGTTGCTCGAGGTCCAGGACAGGTCGGCGTCGATCGTCGCCCGGCCCGCTCCGTTGGGCAGCAGCAGGGTCGTCCGCCGGTAGCTGGTGTGCAGCGTGGCGACCAGCTCGCGGGCGTCGACGTCTGGGGCGCCTGCCGCGGCCAGGCGATCACCGACCCAACCAGCGGCCTGGCCGGTGAGGTCGTCCCGGTCCGCGGCGTCGTGCGGGATCCGCTCCTTGACCGTGGCCCCACGCGCGCCCCGGGTCTTCACCTCCAGCCAGCACTCGCCGGTGTCGGCGTAGAGGCGGGTGCGGACCTTCCAGCGGCGCCGGCGCGGGTGGGCGGAGGCCGCCCAGCTGGCGAGCGTGGTGGTGTCGAAGTAGGTCGACTCGTAGCGAGCCCGTCGGGAGCCGGCCAGCTCGAGCACCCGCAGTCCATCGACGCCGGTGATCACCGCAGGCAGCTCGGTCAGCGGGACGACGTACTTGCGGTCGGTGCGGATCAGCAGCTGCGAGGTCGTGTTGAGCTCGTCGAGCCCCACGGCAGGCAGGTGTGCGATCGGATCCATCTCGCAGCCCTCGTCAGCGGGTGACGAGGACGTTCGCGGCACTGCGCTCGGACGCCGTCATCGTGGGGCGGGGAGCGTGGACGTAGCGGACGTCGACCGTGGTGGCGTCGTTGACGAGGTCCACCCGCAGCGGCACCGCGCGATGGACTCGCGCGTCCAGGACCAGCTCGAGGCGCTCGACCAACGCGTCCTCGTCGGTGATGGCCGAGTCCAGCACCACGACCTGCTGCCGGGCGCCGCGTTGGAGCATGGAGCTGTCCGCGACAGCGACGGCCGCGACCACCGACGCCATCAGCGTGACCGCGAGCCCTGGTGCCCCGGCGCCCAGCCCGCCGAGCAGGCCGAGCGCCAACGCCGCGAAGTAGTAGGCGATCTCGTGCTGCCCGAGCTCGGCAGACCGGAGCCGGATGATCGACAAGACGCCGAACAGTCCCAGCCCCAGTCCCACCGTCGCCGCGCTGCTCGAGAGCGCGATCGTCACCGCCAGGACACCCACGTTCACCGCCACGAAGGCGGTCACCAGGTCACCGCGGCGGTGCCGCTGGAAGTACACGGCGAGTGAGAGGACGAGGACGGCGACGATGTCGGCGCCGGCGAGCAGGTAGGTGTTCATGCGGAGTCCCTCCGGGTCGTTCGGATGTCCCCCGAGGCTCGCCGCGACTTCTGTCCGCCTCCTTCCCCGGCGCTGTGCCAAGCCTGTGAACCCGGCCGAGCGCGTCGCCCGGGACCCGCCGAACCGCGAGCGGCGTTCCGGGTCCTGGCCCGATCTCACAGGGACCGCACAGAGCCACGCCACCGGGCAGACAGGTGCGCTGGCCACGCTCCCTCCCACCGGCCGCCGCGCGCGGCGTGAACCCGTCCCGAGAGGCACACCCCCATGCGACTCCAGAACCTCCGGCGGCTGATCGCCGGTGCCGCGGCCGCCGCCGTCCTGACCGGCTGCAGCACGCCCGCCGCGACCACCGACACCACCACGACGTCCACCGTGGCTCTCACTGACGCCACCACCGTCGCCGACGCCCTGGCGGACGACATCGACGTCGAGACCGGTGACACGTCCTACGACGGGTTGGAGGTGGTCGACGTGACCCTCGCCGGGGCGAGCGCGGAGACCGACAGCGAGGCTGTCAGCTCCCGGGCCGGCACCGTCACCATCGGCGCTCCCGGGACCTACCGGGTGAGTGGTGAGCTCGACGGCCAGCTCGTCGTCGACAGCGCGGGCGACGGCGTCGTACGCCTGGTCCTCGACGACGTCTCCATCACCTCCGAGACGACCGCAGCCGTCGACATCGTGGACGCCGAGTCGGTGGTGGTCGTGATGGCCGATGGCAGCACCAACATGCTGGCCGACGCGACGTCGTACGCCGACACCTCCGAGGACGCCCCCACCGCAGCCCTCTACTCGACCGCTGACCTGACCATCGGCGGCACCGGTTCCCTCGCCGTCACCGGCAACACCAACAACGGCATCGTCGGCAAGGACGGCCTGGTCATCACCGGCGGAACCATCGAGGTCACGGCCGTCGACGACGGCATCATCGGCAAGGACTACCTCGCGATCAGCGGCGGAGACATCGCGGTCGACGCCGTCGACGACGGCATCAAGTCCGACAACACCACCGACCCCGGGTCCGGGTTCGTCCTGGTCGAGCACGGCTCCGTCGAGGTCAGCTCCCAGGACGACGGCATCAAGGGCGTCCAGGTCCTCGTAGCCGGCGGCACGATCGACGTCGCCGGCTCCACCGAAGCCATGGAGGGCTCGCTGATCATCATCGACGGCGGCGACATCGAGCTGCACTCCGCCGACGACGGCGTCAACGTCGCCACCTCCGACGACAGCGCCAGCACCGACGGCACCGGCGGCCCCCCGGACGCGGGTCGCGGCGGCTCCATGGCGGCCGACGACTCGCTCAACCTCGTCGTCAACGGCGGAACCCTCGAGGTCTGGGCAAGCGGTGACGGGCTGGACTCCAACGGCAACGCCACCCTCACCGGCGGCGACCTAATCGTCTACGGCCCTACCAGCGACGGCAACGGAGCCCTCGACGTCAACGACACCTTCGAGATCACCGGCGGAACCCTCTTCGCCGTCGGCAGCGCCGGGATGCTGGTGGCACCGTCGACCGAGTCGGGCCAGGGCTGGATCGCGACCACCCTCGAACCGACCGCCACTGCCGGCTCACGAGTCACGATCGCGGACGAGGACGGCACCGAGCTCGCGGCCTACACGGTCCCGAAGGACTCCGCCTCCGTCGTCTTCTCCTCCGTCGGCATTAGCCCTGGCCAGGACTACACCGTCACCGTCGCCGGCGGCTCCACCACCGTCACCGCCGGGGAGGCCCCCGCCGGCCACCGCCCCGCCGGCCGCTGAGCGCCGGCTCGACCCGCCCGCACGGAACCACCACTCACAGGAGAGCGACCATGGACAACCACCACCAGGACACCCAGCACCAAGACCCTCAGCACGACGACGCCGAGCCCCCGGGCACGCAGCCCCCGGACCCCCAGCAGGACCCCGGGCTCGCCTCCAACCCCCAGCAGACCACCGTGTCGTCCGGCAAGAACGGTCGGCTCGCCCGCGTCCTGCGCCGCCGCCCGCGTGGACGCGTCGCCGTGGCGGCCACGGCCGCGGCTGCTGCCCTGGTCGTCGGTGGCGCGGGCTTCGGCACGGGATACGCCCTCGGGAGCCACGACACGGAGCAGACGAACCCCAGCCACCAGGGGCCGGGCCTCGGCCCGGACGGTGAGGGCTTCGACGGTCCGCAGGACGGCCGGATGGGCGGCCCGCTGACCGGCCAGGACGGGCAACGCGACGGCAGCTCGCCCTCGGGGGAGGCACCCGACTTCGACGGCGACGGGCAGCCCGACGACACCTCCCCCGGCACCACGCAGGACTCCAGCCCGGACACCTCGCAGGATGGCGCCGGGAGCTCGGCCCAGCGGAGCTGATCGGCCGGTCGCGCCCGGCCCGCCACACCGCGGGTCGGGCCTCGGCGTGTCCGGGCTAGGGCCGCGGCCTCCAGCGCTTCCAGTGCGCTTCGGCCCTGCTGCGCTCCTTGCCGTCCCACTCGATCCCGACCTCGACCGTCATCTCGGGTTCGGACGCTTCGGTCACCCGCGCCCAGAGGGCGATGGTCCGGTCGAGCGGCGTGGGACGCAGGTAGCGCACGTCCAGCCCGGCGGTGACGTACGGCAGCGGCGCACCGGGCAAGGGCGGCCAACCCCGGAGGTGCGCCTCGTGCGTCACCGCCGCGGCCGCATGGCAGTCGAGGACGGTGGCGATGATGCCGCCGTTCAGGTACCCGAGCCCGTTGTTGTGCTGCGGCCACGGGGTGAACCGAGCCACGACGAGGCCGTCATCCGCAGCGAAGCTCTTCAGTCGCAGGCCGTCCTGGTTGGACGGACCACAGCCGAAGCACGGCAGCTCTGGGAAGTACCGGTCCTGCAAGGACGTCGCCGCTGGGGCGGGGGAGGCCGCTTGTTCACTCATCCGAGCAGGGTACGAACTGCTCCTCTCGACACGACGTCCGGCCGTCGCGCACGCGCCGGTCCCGACGTCCCGAACAGGCGCAGACGCCCCGTGCCGCCGGCGGACCGCCGTCCCGCAGGCCCGTGGGGCGACTGAGGGGCTCATCAATCCGTGCCCGACGCTGACGCGACGACGATGGCGTCGGCGAATGCGCGCACGGACGGACGGTCAGCCGCTCCCCGTCGAACCGCACAGAAGATGGTGCGCGACGGCCGCCCCGCGAGCCTGCGGACCGCGACCCTCGGGACCTCTCGGGCGCGGGCCAGTTCTGGCACGAGCGCGCCGGCGAGGCCCTCCTGGACGAGCCGGAGGTGGATGTTCAGGTCGGTGCTTGTGTACCGCACATCCGGTTCGAAGCCGGCTGCACGGCAGGCAGCCAGTGCCCACTGACCGGCGGTCGTGCTGGCCGGTTCCAGGACGAATGGCCGGGTGGCCAGGTCCTCGAGGCTTCGGGCGCCCCAGGACGTCGGCGCCGCCATGACCAGCTCGTCCTCGAGCAGATCGGTCCGGTCGGTCTCGCGAAGTCGAGGCAGTGGCTGTCCGGGGTACTCCTCGGCGATGACGAGGTCGAACTCGCCGGTCACCATCGCGGGCAGGCCGATCTCCGGTTCGAGCTCGGTCACCTCGACCCGCAGGCCCTGGTGCGCGCCGAGCAGGCGCGTGAGGGCTCCGGGAACGAGCGCCATCACTGCCGTCTGGAACGCCGCGACCCGCAGGGTGCCGGCTATCTCGTGGCCGGACCTGGCCAGGGCGTTCTCGGCGCGCTCCATCTGCTCTAGCAGCAGTGCGGCGTGCTCGGACAGTATCTCTCCCTGCGCCGTGAGCCGGACTCTTCTGCCGGCCGGCTCGAGCAGCCGCACCCCGGTCTCGCGTTCGAGGGTCGCAAGCTGCTGCGAGACCGCCGACGCGCTGTACGAGAGCGCCTCGGCCACGGCGGTGATGGTGCCCCGCCGATGCAGCTCGCGGAGGAGGCGAAGGCGATGGAGGTCGAGCACGGGCTTCGCCGACCTTTCAGATCTGCTTCACGGTCGAGGTCATTGTTCCGCGCTGGACCTGAGCATTGGGTGGACCTGACATTGAGAGGGTGACGGACTTCTTCCTGGCCCCTGCCGCACGCGGGTGGGACGCGCCGAGCCGGGGGACCTCGGCCCGCGAGTTCCACCGCACGTTGGCCGGCTACGAGCGGACGCCGCTGATCGAGCTGCCGAGGCTCGCGGCCGAGCTCGGCGTGGCTCGGGTGCTGCTCAAGGACGAGTCCGCGCGACTCGGCCTGCCGGCGTTCAAGGTGCTCGGTGCGTCCTGGGCCTGTCACCGGATCCTCGAGGAGCGGCCGGGCGTTCGACTGGTGACCGCGACGGACGGGAACCACGGTCGCGCGGTCGCACGTGTGGCTGCGCACTTCGGAGTGCCGGCCACCGTCTTCGTCCCCGACGTGATGCTCCCCCAGACCGCGGCCCTGATCGAGGACGAGGGCGCGGAGGTGATCCGCCTCGACGTGGGGTACGACGACGCAGTCCGTGCAGCCGCGGCGTACGCCGCCGAGTCGAGCTCCCGAGCACTCGTGCAGGACACCGCGTGGGAGGGCTACACCGACGTGCCTGCGTGGATCGTCGACGGCTACCGCACGCTCCTCGAAGAGGTCGACGAGCAACTGGGCACCGCCCCCGACGTCATCGCGGTTCCGGTGGGCGTCGGCTCGCTGCTCGAGGCGGTTGTGCGTCATCACCGCCGACCGGGCGCACCGCATCCGAGCATCCTGTCGGTGGAACCGGCAACCGCCGCCTGTGTGCTGAGGAGCATGCAAGCCGACAGACCGGTGACGGTGCCGACGTCAGGGACCGTCATGGCGGGCCTCAACTGCGGCACCGTCTCCGCCACTGCGTGGCCGGTGCTGCGCAGCGGCCTCGACGCCGCCGTCGCCGTCAGCGACCTCGAGGCCGAGCAAGCGGTCGCGGACCTCGGCGACCTGGGCGTCTCCTCGGGCCCCAGCGGGGCCGCCACCCTGGCCGGCGTCCGCCGCGTCGCTCGGCATCTCGACCTTTCCGCTGACGCCGTCGTCGTCATGCTCAGCACCGAAGGGAACGACCGATGACCGACCTGCGAGGAGACCTCGTCCGCATCGACCGAGAGCGGCTCTGGGACACGCTCATGGAGCTCAAGGAGATCGGCGCCTACGACGACGAGGCGACCGGGCTGCGTGGCGTGCGCCGGCTCGCCCTGACCGACGCCGACGCCGAGGCCCGACGGCGTTGTGTCGCGTGGATGGTCGAGGCCGGGCTCGAGGTCCGCGTCGACAGGATCGGCAACGTCTACGCCACTCGCCCGGGCCGTGACCGGTCCCTGCCGTGCGTGCTCATGGGCTCCCACATCGACACGGTCGCCACCGGGGGTGCGTTCGACGGGACGCTCGGCGTGCTCGGCGGCATCGAGGTGATGCGGGCTTTGAACGACGCCGGCATCGAGACCTTGCGCGACGTCGAGGTCGCCTTCTTCACCGAGGAGGAAGGAGTCCGTTTCGGCACCGACATGCTCGGCTCGGCCGTCACGGCAGGCCGCATCCCGCTCGACCACGCCCACAAGCTCACCGACGCCGAGGGCAAGACCGTCGAGGAGGAGCTCGTCCGCATCGGCTTCGACGGGCCCGAGCCCGAGCTCCGGCCCGTGCCCTACGCCTACATCGAGTGCCACATCGAACAGGGGCCGATCCTGGCCGACGCCGGTGTCGACATCGGCATCGTCGAGGGCGTCCAGTCGATCTCCTGGCAGCGGCTCACCATCCACGGCGAAGCCGCACACGCCGGCACCACCCCCATCGTCTCCCGGCACGACGCCGGATTGGTCGCGGCGTCGGTCGTGGTCGAGCTGCGGCGCATGTGCGACAGCGGCGACTTCGGGCAGCTCCGCGCCACGGTCGGCAGCTTCGACATCGGCGAGGGCCAGACCAACGTCATCCCCCAGCGGGCCGTGATCACCATCGACCTGCGCAACCCGGACGACACGCTGATGAGCGCGGCGGAACGACACCTCGCCGCGTACGTCGCCGAGCTGGCGACCCAGCACGGTGTCGAGGTCGCGTGGGAGCGCATGGCCAAGACTGCGATGGTCCCGTTCGACCGGGGCATCCAGGAGGTGCTCTCCACGACCGCGGACGACCTCGGCCTCCCTTACGTCCGGGCGATGTCGGGCGCGGGGCACGACGCTCAGGAGATCGCCGCCACCTGCCCGACCGCCATGGTCTTCGTGGCGGGTGAGCACGGGGGCATCAGCCACACGCCCCGCGAGTACTCCGATCCCGCGGCCTGCGGCAACGGCACCGACGTACTGGCCAACGCCGTCCTCCGCCTGGCGAACCAGCCGTGACCGCGGGCGGAGAACAGGTGCGCCGCTGGCGGCACCACCTCCACCGCATCCCGGAGACCGCGTTCACCGAGCACCGGACCAGCGCGTACGTGGCCGGCGTCCTCACCGGCCTCGGCTACGGGGTGACGACCGGCATCGGCGGGACCGGACTGGTCGGGTCGCTGACCCGCGGTGCGTCCGGACGCGCCGTCGCGCTGCGCGCCGAGCTCGACGCCCTCCGGATCGAGGAGCACAGCGGCGTCGAGTACACCTCCACGCATCCCGGCGCGATGCACGCCTGCGGTCACGATGGGCACATGGCGATGCTCCTCGGCGCTGCCGCGCGGCTGGCCGAGGAAGGTGGGTTCGACGGCACCGTGCGAGTCCTCTTCCAACCGGCCGAGGAGCCGGGCCGCGGGGCGCAGGCGATGATCGACGACGGGCTCCTCGACCGGTTCCCGGTCGACAGCGTGTACGCCATCCACAACATACCTGGCTTCCGCGCCGGGCAGCTGCTCACCCGCACCGGCCCGATCATGGCGAGCGAGGACGACTTCGTCATCCGAGTCGTCGGTCGAGGCGGTCACGCCTCCGCGCCGCACCTGGTCATCGATCCGCTCGTCGTCGCAGCCGAGATCATCGTCGCGCTGCAGACCGTCGTCGCCCGCAGCATCAGCCCCACGGACACCGCGGTGCTCTCGTGCACCGACGTCGTCACCGATGGCGCCCGCAACGCCATCCCCACCCACGTCACCATCAGCGGCGACACCCGCAGCTTCGACCCAGCCGCCCAAGCAGTCCTGGAACGTCGCGTCCGGCAGATCAGCGCCGGCGTCGCCGCCGCCCACGGCGCCACCGTGGACGTGCAGTACACCCACGAGTTCACACCGACCGTCAACGACCCCGGTTGCGTGGCCACCGCCGAGCGTGCCGCGTCCACCGCCCTGGGCGGGGAACAGGTCGACGCCCACGCGGACCCGATCATGGCGAGTGAAGACTTCGGCGTGCTCGCGTCCCACGTGCCGGGATGCCTGGTCCTCCTGGGCAACGGCGCGGAGCCGGGCGCCGGGGGCGTGCCGCTGCACAGTCACGACTACGTGTTCAACGACGCGATCCTGGAGAACGGCGTCGACTTCTACGTGGAGCTCGTCCGGGACGTGCTGGGCTGAACGCCCGAGCAAGCGCCGGTCCGGGGTCTCCAACGCCGCCGATCCAGAACCGCCGTACAGAAGGCTCACAGGTTCCGGACAGGCGGCGACTCCAACCTGGATGCATGACCCACCGAACTACTGCCCCCGTCCGCCGCAAGCGCCCCCGAGCCCTCGCCGCACTGTCCTCCCTCGCGCTCATCGGCGCCCTCGCCTTCACCGGATGTGCCGGGACCGACGCCACCACCGACCTCACCTCCAGCACGACGTCTGCCACGTCCTCGAGCACGGTCGCGCAGGCTGCCACCACCTCGGCGGCTTCGTCTGCCTCGACCTCAGACGCGACCACGACGGCCCAGACGATCGAGGACACGGCGACAGCAGCGAAAGCGTTCCTCGCCACCCTCTCGGACGAGCAGCGCGAAGCCGTCCTGTACGACTTCGACGACGACACGAAGACGACCTCGTGGTCGAACTTCCCCGTCACCTTCGTCGAGCGCGCCGGCGTGAACCTGGCCGACCTGACCGAGGAACAGCAGGTGGCGGCCATGGAGGTGCTCGAGGCCCTGCTGAGCGACGAGGCCTACCAGACAGTCGCCGGGATCATCGGCGGTGACCAGTACCTCGCCGACAACAGCAGCTCCACCGAGGACTCCCTCGGCCAGTACTACATCGCCTTCTTCGGCGACCCCTCCACCACCGACGCCTGGGAGGTCCAGTTCGGCGGCCACCACCTCGGCATCAACGCCACCATGACTGGAGCCGAGGACACCCTCACCTTCGCCCCCACGCACCTCGGCGTCCAACCGGCCGTCTACACCAACGCGGACGGCGACGAGGTCCAGCCCTTCGACGACATCTACACCGACGCCTTCGCGTTCTTCGACGGCCTCACCGAGGAGCAGCAGGCGACCCTCACCTCCGGTGAGGTCACGATGTGCGCGCCCGGCGACACCTGCGACTACCCCGTCGGAGGCGGGCTGACCGGTGCCGACCTCACCGAGGAGCAGCGGCAGCTCCTGCTCGACCTGATCGCCAACTGGGCCGGCATGGCTGACGAGCAGACCACCCAGACCGCCCTTGCCGAGATCGAGGCCACCCTCGACGACACCGTCATCGCGTGGTCCGGGGAGGCCACCTACGACATGAGCACCGGCGACGGCATCAACTTCTCCGTCTCCGGTCCGGACGTCTACCTGGCCTTCCAGGCCCAGCAGGGCTCAGCGGGCGCCGACGTCGACGGCGTCACCACGTCCGGCTGGGGTCACGTCCACACCATCTACCGCGACCCCAGCAACGACTACGCCGGCAGCGCGACGCAGCAGGCAGCCACCGGCATGAGCGGTAGCCCCGGCGGCTCCGGGGGCCCCGGCGACGGTGGGACCTCGCCTGCCGACAGCGAAGCACCCGAGGGCGCGCCCGCAGCTCCTCCCGCAGGCTGAGCCGCTAGCGCGGCGGTACGCGGAACCCGCGGAAGGCGACAGGCCTGCGCGTGGTGAAACCGAGGCGCTGGTACAAGGCGACGGCGGCGGCGTTCTCGGTCCCCACGTGCAGGAACGGCCGATCCCCGCGACCTGCGATGCCGGCGGCCAGGGCGCGCACGACGCGGCTGGCGAGTCCGCGCCCGCGGAAGCCGGGCAGCGTGCAGACGGCGCTAATCTCGGTCCAGCCCGGCGGGCGCAGCCGTTCGCCGGCCATCGCTACCAGTCGGCCTCGATGGCGGATTCCTACATAGGTACCCATCAGGTGGGTCCGCGGCCAGTAGGGCCCCGGCCGTGCGGTCGCGGCCAGCGCGAGCATGCTGGCAACGTCGTCCTCACCGAGCTCGACGACGTCGGGATCGCGGACCTGGCCCGCGAAGGTCGCCCTGTCGGCGACCATCTGCACCCCGGACATCGCGAACACGGGGTCCCACCCACCGGGCGGCTCGGCAGCCGAGCTGAACATGTCGGCGAAACCCCCGGGGCCGAGCAGGTGGGCCAGGTCGGCCCAGTCCTCAGGCACGTGCTCGGCCGGGACGGCGACGAAGGTGGCGACGTCGCGCTCGTATCGGGGGCGCGGCCACGGCGACGGGCGAGGTGAGCATGTGCCCCTCGGAGGGACTCCGCGACCGGGTCGTCAAGGACCGCAACGGCTGACGTCAAGCGAACCTGGCCGCCTCTGCGCTCAGGCCGGTCTCGACGCCGTGGGAGCGGGCCTGGTGCTCGTGGAGGTGAGCGCCGAACGCCGCCCAGTCCCCGCGGCGAGCGTCATCGAGGAGCGTCCGGTGCTCGGCGAGCACCTGGTCGGGCTCGCCGGTGATGCGGTCCGAGCTGCGGACGATCGAGAGCTGCTGCTGGTCCTGGAGGCGGTCGTAGACCGAGAGCATCACGCGATTGCCCGACATCTCCACGAAGGAGCGGTGGAACCGCATGGCCAGGACGGTGAAGGCCGCGAAGTCTCCACGGCGAAGCGCACGCTGTTGCTCATCGACGTTCTCCGCGAGCTGGTCCGCCAGGTGCGCACGCCGCAGCGGATCGCTGCGCTGGATCCCGGCCGACTCCAGCGCGTGGCGCACGTCGGCGGACTCGCGGACCTCCTGCTCGCTCAGCTCGCGCACCAGTGCCCCGCGCTGCGGGTAGATCGTGACCCATCCTTCGTCCTGCAGCCGCGTCAGCGCGGCTCTCACCGGCGTGCGGCTCATCGACAGGGTCGTCGCCAGGTCGTTCTCGCTCAGCATCGTTCCCGGAGCGAGGCGGCCCTGCAGGATCTCCTCACGGATGTGCGCGTGGGCCCGATCCGCGGCGCGACCGGGCGTCGGTGAGGTCTGCATCATCGCCTCTCGCTGTCGACAGGGCCAGTGCACCGCAGCGTAGTTCGTCCATAGGCGGGCCCCCGTGTGCACCACAAGCGATGCGCGCCGACCCCTGAGGTCTGGGATACAAGTAGGATACAAGCATGTACGTCTCCGAGGGCGAGCGCTCCCGCATCCACCGCCGCACCGTCAAGGTCGTCATGGTCGGGCAGGTCCTCGGCGGCGCCGGCCTCGCTGCCGGCGTCACCGTCGGCGCCCTGCTCGCAGAGGACATGCTCGGCACCGAGGGCCTCGCGGGCCTGCCCGCGGCTCTCTTCACCCTCGGGTCAGCACTCGCCGCGTACCTGGTCGGCGGCATCAGCGAACGCGCCGGGCGGCGCATCGGCCTCACCCTCGGATTCGCCGCAGGTGGCCTCGGCGCAGCGGGCGTCGTCGTGGCCGCAGCGACCGACAGCGTGCCCCTGCTGTTCGTCGCACTACTCGTCTACGGGGCCGGCACCGCCACCAACCTGCAGGCTCGCTACGCCGGCGCCGACCTCGCGACCCCGGCGACCCGCGGCACTGCGATCAGCGCTGCTCTCGTCGCCACGACCCTCGGCGCAGTCGCAGGACCGAACCTGGTCGAGCCGCTCGGACACCTCGCCACCGGCCTCGGTCTCCCGGCACTGTCCGGCCCGTTCCTCCTCGCCGCGGTCGCGTACTCCGCTGCTGGCACCGCCCTGTTCGCGTTGCTGCGCCCCGACCCGCTTCTGCTGGCGCGGCGTCTCGAGGACGAGCGGCGCGCCCTCGCACCGCCCGCACAGGCATCCGAAGGCATGCGACCGGTGGCACCCCCCGTGGGTCGTGGCGCCCACGTCGGCGCGACCATCATGGTCCTCACCCAGATCACCATGGTGGCGGTCATGACCATGACCCCGGTCCACATGCGAGCGCACCACCACGGCATGAGCGACGTCGGCCTGGTCATCGGGCTTCACATCGCCGCCATGTACCTGCCGTCCCCGATCACTGGCCTGCTCGTCGACCGCATCGGCCGATCCGCCGTGGCCGCCGCCTCCGGGGTCGTCCTCCTCGCCGCTGGCGGCACCGCCGCCGCCGCCCCGGGAGACTCCCTGGGGCTGCTCATCCTGGCGTTGGTTCTCCTCGGCCTGGGTTGGAACCTCGGCCTCATCTCGGGGACGACGCTCGTCGTCGACGCCACCGAACCTTCCAACCGGCCCCGCACCCAGGGCCGGATCGACGTCCTCGTCGCTCTTGCGGGAGCCAGCGGTGGCGCCCTCTCCGGAATCGTCGTCGCCCTCACCAGCTACCCGGCGCTCGCCATCGGCGGAGGCCTGCTGGCGCTCGCGCTCATCCCCGCCCTGCTGTGGGCCACGCCCGGCCGACGAGCGCGATGACCAGCCGACGGGCGGCGGCGCCGACGCTTCGTGCATCGACCGTACGCGTCACTCCGAGCGCGGCAGGGAGACCTCGAGCACTGTTCTTCCTGGTGCGCTGCTGAGTGAGACGGTGCCGCCGTGGGCTGCCACGATGGCGGCCACGATGGCGAGGCCGAGCCCCACTCCGCCTTCGCGGTTGCGGGAGGCGTCCCCCCGTGCGAAACGCTCGAAGGCGTGGTCGACGAGCTCGGGCGGGAACCCCGGTCCGTCGTCGGCGACGACCAGCGTCCTGCATCGCCTGCCCTCATCGGCCGCGATGGCCACGGTGACGGTGCTGCCCGGAGGCGTGTACTTGCGCGCGTTGGTCAGCAGGTTCGTCACGAGCTGGTGGAGCCGCTGCTCGTCCCCCGTGACCTCGACGGACTCGCTCGGCAGGTCGAGTCGCCAGTGGTGGGTCGGCGCGAGCACGCGTGCGTCCTCTGTGGCCTCCAGGAGGAGTCGCGTCAGGTCCACCGGCCCGTGGGCGAGCGGTCGACCGGCGTCCAGGCGCGCGAGCAGCAGCAGGTCCTCCACCAGGGCCGTCATCCGCGTCGACTCCTCGGCGACCTTGGTCAGCGCCGTCGCGGCGGCAGTGGCGTCCTCGGGGTGTCGCCGGGCCAGCTCGGTGTAGCCGGCAATGGTCGCCAGCGGGGTGCGCAGCTCGTGGGACGCGTCCGCGACGAACTGGCGGACCTGCTGCTCGCTGCGGTGACGGGCCCGGAGCGACGACTCGACATGGGCCAGGAGCGTGTTGAGCGCCGCGCCGACCTGGCCGACCTCCGTGGTCGCGTCGCACAGATGCATCGGCACGCGGCCGGACAGGCCTTCGACATCACCGGCGCCCAGGGGGAGCGCTGCGACCTCGTGCGCCGTGGCTGCGACCTCCCGCAGCGGGCGGAGCTGGCGTCGTACGACGACGAGACCGACGCCGAGCGCGACCACGCCGCCGACGGCGATGAGCGCCGCCTCCCATCGCACCAAGGTCCCCACGACCGCGTCGACCTCGCTGGTGGGCAGTCCCGAGACGACGGTCCCGCCCGCCAGGTCCGTGACGACGACGAGGTAGGAACCGAGACCGTCGATGTCGATCCGGTGGGTGCGACCGTCGGCGGGTACGTCGAACAGGGACGCGATCGCGTCGTCGTCGAGCTGCCTGGACTCGCCCTGGCCGGCCCGGCCTTGACCGAGGACCCAACCGAAGTCCGGTCGGCCGGAGACGTCGAGGAACGCGGTGAGGGAGCCGAGGTCCTGGATGCGTGGTCCTCGTGGGCCGTCGACCTGCCCGCCGTCATCCCCTCCGGGCCCTGCGGTGAGGCCGGGCACGATGCCCTGTTGATACAGAGCGAGATCGTTGTCGGACCGTTCGGCCGAGCGCTGCACCTGGTCGTCGAGGCGGTCCAGCAGGTACCCGCGCACTCCGAACGTGGTCGCCGCGGCGATGCAGATCGCTACCGCCGCGACGAGGAGAACGGCGGCGGCCACGACCCGTGAGGTCAGGCTGTGCGGGCTGAGCGACGGCCGACGTGGCTTGCGACGGAGCTCGGCCGACCGCTGCGGGTGCGGGGTCATCGATCGGCGGGCTTGAGCACGTAGCCCGCGCCGCGCATGGTGTGGATCATCGGTGCCCGGCCTGCGTCGATTTTCTTGCGCAGGTAGGAGATGTACAGCTCGACGACGTTCGCTTGGCCGCCGAAGTCGTAGTTCCACACCCGGTCCAGGATCTGCGCCTTGCTCAGCACCCGGCGTGGGTTCCGCATCAGGAAGCGCAGCAGCTCGAACTCCGTCGCCGTGAGCGAGACCTCCTCACCGGCTCGGGTCACCTCTCGACTGTCCTCGTCCAGCGTCAGGTCCCCCACGGTCAGCACCGAGGACGTCGCGGCCTGCTGCGCTCCGGCTCGGCGCATGAGGCCGCGCAGCCGCGCGACGACCTCCTCGAGGGAGAACGGCTTGGTGACGTAGTCGTCGCCTCCTGCCGTCAGCCCGGCGATGCGATCCTCCACGGCGTCACGGGCGGTCAGGAACACGACCGGCAACCCAGGGTCGCTGGCCCGCATGCGTCGCAGCACCTCCAGACCATCGGAGTCAGGCAGCATCATGTCCAGCACGACGGCATCGGGGCGCTGCTCCTTGGCTGCGCTCACTGCCTTCGCGCCGGTGTGAGCCACCTCGACCTGCCAGCCCTCGTACCGCAGCGCCATGGAGATGAGCTCGGCGAGGTTGACCTCGTCGTCGACCACCAACACGCGCAGAGGCGACCCGTCCGGCCGGGTGAGTGAAGAGCCAGCGTCCATGGGACAAGCGTGACCGACGTTCCTGTGTGCAGGCTGTGCGGCTCCTGGGCGATGATCCTCGACAAGGCACCAAAGGCTGCCGCTCGGCGCGTCGCGCGAGCGTCGAGGAGAACGAGCGCTGCCTTCGCAGGGACGTCCGGGCTCCCGCACTGCGTTCGCACAGGCACGGTCGCGACGGTTCTGGACGAGACCAAGCCACTGCTACTCAAGGAGCCCCCCATGCCTCGCTTGCGCCGAACCGTCGCCGGACTGACTGCCATGGTCAGCGCCGTCCCCATGACCCTGGGCGTCGTTCCTGTCGCTGTCGCGGCCACTGCACCGTCCGACCGGGCCGACGTGGTCCGACCCGTGGAGCACGGGTGGCCGGCCTACCCGCACAACCCCGACGGCACCTACGGGGGAGAATCAGCCGCCGCGTACGGCGTCTACGGCGCGCCGCTGCCACCGACCAACGGCTCGAGCGTCGCCCCGGAAACTGCCGGGCTCGACACGACCGACGCCACCGACGAGCAGTCCACCGGCGTCGTGCTCATCGACAGCGTCCTCGACTTCGGCACCGGCGAGGCCGCCGGCACCGGCATGGTCATGGACGGGGAGAACGGCATCGTGGTCACGAACCACCACCTCGTCGAGGGCGCGACGAGCATCGAGGTCACCATCGCCACCACCGGCCAGACCTACACCGCCACCCTGCTCGGGGCCGACGCCACCCACGACATTGCCGTGCTCGAGCTCACCGACGCACCCGCCCTGGACGAGGTCACGCTCGACACTGACGCCCTCGAGGTCAGGGACCAGATCACCGCCGTCGGGGACGCCGGCGGCGACGGCGGGACCCTGACGGCCGCCACGGGCACGATCACCGACACGCGGGCACCGGTGACCGTCACCGACGACGACGGCACGCAGACCACGATCCGAGGACTCATCGAGGTCGACGCCGACATCATCGCGGGCGACTCCGGCGGCGCGCTGCTCGACGCCGACGGTGACGTCATCGGTATGAACGTCGCCGCGTCCTCCGGCACGACCGACATCACCGGCTACGCGATCCCGGTCGCCCGCGTGCTGCGGGTCGCCTCCGCCGTGCTCGCCGGCGACGGATCGGCCACCATCGACCTCGGCTACGACGCCTTCCTCGGGATCGCGCTGAGCACTCGAGACACCGATCCTGCGACCGCCACAAAGGTCCTCGAGGGTGGGGCCGCTGATGCCGGCCTGCCTGCGGGCGACACGATCACCGCTCTGGACGGCCACGCCATCGAGAGCGCCGGCGCGCTCCGCCGTTGGCTCGCGCGCTACAACGCAGGGGACACCATCTCGTTGTCCTGGACAGACGACGCAGGCGAGAGCGACGGCGCGGACGCCACACTCGGACGAGCACCCATCGCCTGACGACGCGAGTCGTGGGACTTCATGGTGCCGAGGTGAGACAACCCGGGGACGCCCGCGGTCCGTTCGCCTGCGCCGCTGGGCGCCGGAGAGGCTTCCATGCGCCCACTGCCGAGGGGTGCTCCTGACGCCGAGCACCAGCGGCGCAGGGGCGGCACCGAGCCGATCGCCGGCGCTTGTCCCATGGCGCCCTGCCTGCGACGCAGGTGACACGCCGGCGGATCGCGAGGATCAACCGGTCAACGCGCGAAGACTTCCGCGACGCGCTTGAACTCCCCTGGCGGAGCACGCCTTGATCTTTCCGGTCGGCTCGCTCAGGAGAAGTAGAGGAAGACGACCTCGGCTACACACACCGGCCGCTCCTGCACGTCGGACTCGACGATCACCCGGACCTGGAGCTGTGCTCCACCGGAGACCCGCGTGACGTCCATGAGCTCCACGCTCGCGCGGACGCGACTTCCGGCTGGCACGGAGGCGGGGAAGCGCACCTTGTTGAGGCCGTAGTTCACACCCATCGTCACGCCGTCGACCGCGATCAGGTCCTCGATGAGGCGGGGTATGAGGGAGAGCGTCAGATAGCCATGCGCGACGGTTCCTCCGAAGGGCCCGGCAGCCGCTCGCTGGGGATCGACATGGATCCACTGATGATCCTCAGTGACGTCTGCGAACTGGCCGATACGTCCTTGATCCACTGCGAGCCACGGCCCAGGACCGGCGGTGGCCCCGATGCAGGATTCGAGGCCCTCGAGGTCGACTGCGATCGCGGGGAACGTTGCCATGACTTCTCCTAGCACTTTCGGGCGGCGACCGGCGTCGTCGCTCAGGGACGAGTGGTGAGGGCTGGCGACGTCCGCGACGCCCTGCCGATACGGCGGCGCGGCGGCGGGCACCGCCCGTACGGCCCCGCCGGTGACGGGAGATCTCCTGCTCACCGCAGAGACGCCGCTCGCGGGTGCGGCGCGGAAGCGAGTAGCGGGACGCAGGCCATGGCGCCGGCAGCGGTCATGAGCGCCACCTGAACCGCCAGCTTCGCGTCGACTGACTCCTCGCTCGGCCAGCGCCGATCGGCGTCGGAGCACTGGAGCGTCTCGAAGCACGGCTTGCCCTCGTCGCGAGCGCTGGCGGGCCACGGTTTCCGTGTCATGGCGAGAGCCGTGGGATTCCTCAGAGCTTGCCGCCGCCGTCGACGTAGAGGGTCTGGCCGGTGATGTACGACGCCTCGTCGCTGGCCAGGAACGCGACCGCGGCCGCGATGTCCTCGGGGAACCCGACCCGGCGCACCGGGTTGGCCTCGGCGTTGACCTTGCGGAACTCCTCGACGTCCATCTTGAGCCGCGCGGCGGTGGCGTCGGTCATCTCGGTGGCGATGAAGCCCGGCGCGACGGCGTTGACGTTGATGCCGAACGGGCCGAGCTCGATGCCCAGGGTGCGGGTGAAGCCCTGCACGCCCATCTTCGCCGCGGAGTAGTTGGCCTGGCCGCGGTTGCCCAGCGCCGAGACGCTGGAGAGGTTCACGATCTTGCCGTACTTCTGCTCCACGAAGTGCTTCTGGGCGGCCTTGGTCATCAAGAACGCGCCCTTGAGGTGGACGCCCATGACCAGGTCCCAGTCGGCCTCGGTCATCTTGAACAGCAGGTTGTCGCGGGTGATGCCGGCGTTGTTGACCAGCACGTGGATCCCGCCGAGCTCGCCCACGACCCGCTCGACCGCCGCGTCGACCGACGCCGCGTCGGAGACGTCCGCACCGATCCCGACCGCCTTCGCGCCCTCGACGACCGGCAGCTTCGCGGCCGCCTCGGCCGCAGCCGACTCGTCGAGGTCGACGACCGCGACCGACGCACCCTCCTCGGCGAACCGGATGGCGGTGCCGAACCCGATCCCGCGGGCGGCTCCGGTGACGACGGCGACGCGCCCGTCGAATCGACCCATGATGTGCACTCCTCTTTCGTTGGTCTTCGTCTGGTGGTTCAGCGGCCGGCGAAGCGGTCCAGCAGGGCGGCCGCCTGCGGTGTGGTGACGGCACGCGCGATGGTGGCCGCCTCGTCGCGGCCGACGGCAGCGCGGTCGGCGTCCCAACCCGAGCGCACGAGCCGCCGCGCCTGGCCGAGCGCGTACGCCGGTCCGCGCGCGAGCCGCTCGGCCAGCTCGGCCGCACGGTCGGCGTCCCCGTCGGGCACGACCTCGGTGACCATCCCCCAGTCGCGCGCCTCCTCGACGGTCAGCACCCGCGGGGTCAGCAGGAGCTCGAGCGCACGCTGCTGGCCGACCGCACGCGGGAGCAGCCACGACAGCCCGCAGTCGGGGGTGAGCCCGACGCCGGCGTACGCGCTCACGAACCGGGTCGAGGCTTGGGCGACCACCAGGTCGCAGGAGAGCATGACAGCCAGGCCGGCGCCGGCCACGGCACCCTTGACGGCGGCGACCACCGGCTTCTCGAGCCGGTGCAGGGCGACCAGCGCCTCGTCGACGGCGGCGGCCAGCTCCTCGAGGTACGCCGCGCGGTCGGTCGCCGCCAGCATCGACGCGACGTCACCGCCCGCGCAGAACCGCGGACCCTCGCCCGTGACCAGCACCGCCGCGACCGCGTCGTCGGCGGCGAGCGCGCCGACGGCGTCGCGCAGGGCGTGGGCGGTCGGGAGGTCGACGGCGTTCGAGGCCGACGGACGGGCGAGCACCAGGTGCCCGACGCCGTCGCACACCTCGACGCGGACCGGGGCGGTCGCCCCGGCCGTCGCTGCGGCCGCCATCAGATCCTCCGGAACAGCGCGGCCAGGGCCTGGCCGCCACCGATGCACATGGTGACCACGCCGAGCTCGAGGTCGCGGCAGACCATGTCCTTGGCGACCCGCAGGGTGAGGTTGGCGCCGGTGGCGCCGACCGGGTGGCCCAGCGCGATGGCGCCGCCGTAGGGGTTGACCTGCTCGGGGTCGAGCCCGGCATCGCGGATGCACGCCACCGCCTGTGCGGCGAACGCCTCGTTCAGCTCCACGATCCCGATGTCCGCCGGCGTCGTGCCGGTCCGCTCGAACAGCGACTCCAACGCCAGCACCGGCGCGTACCCCATCAGCCCCGGCTCCATCGCCGCGGTGGCGACCGCCTCCAGCGCCACCAACGGCCGCAGCCCCCGCTCGGCCGCGACCGGCTCCCGCGCCAGCACCAGCGCCGCGGCGCCGTCGTTGATCCCTGAGGAGTTGCCGGCCGTGACCGTCCCGTCCTTCGCGAACGCGGGCCGCAGCCCGGCCAGCGTCTCGACCGTCGTCGCGGGCTTGGGGTGCTCGTCGACCTCGGCCGTGAACGGCTTCCGGCCACCGACCTCGACCGGGACGATCTCCTCGGCAAAGGCTGCCTTCGCCTCCGGGGTGGCGGCGCGGCGCTGGGACTCTGCGGCGAACTCGTCCTGCTCCGCTCGCGACACGCCGTACTTCGCCGCGACGTTCTCGGCGGTGACGCCCATGTGCATGCCGCCGAACGGGTCGGTCAGCATCATCACCGTGCCGTCGACCAGCTCCCGGTTGCCCAGCCTGTAGCCGCTGCGAGCGCCGAAGTCGTAGAACGGCATCCGCGTCATCGACTCGTCACCACCGGCGACCGCGATGTCGACCCCGCCCCAGCGCATCTGCATCGCGGCCGACCAGACCGCCTGCAGGCCCGAGCCGCAGAGCCGGTTGACGGTGTACGCCGGCACCGACTGCGGGATGCCCGCGGTGATCGCGACCCGGCGCGCGTTGTAGGCGTCCGCGCCGACCTGGCCGATGCAACCCATCACGACCTCGTCGACGTCGTCCGCCGCCACCCCGGCGCGGCGCAGCGCCTCCCGGGTGGCGACCGCGCCGAGCTCGAAGCCCGGCACGTCCTTGAACATCCCGCCGAAGCTGCCGATCGGGGTCCTCGCTCCGTCGACGACGACGATCTTCTCGCTGGTCATGATCTCCTGGTCCTCCTGATACGTCGGTGGTGCGTGCGCCCTGGAACCGACTCAGGGAGCCGCCGTCGTCACCGGCCGAGCTTGACGTTGATCTGCTTGGTCTGGGTGAAGCCCTCGATCGCACCCTCGATGGAGAACTCCCGGCCGATGCCGGAGGCCTTGTAGCCGCCGTAGGACTGGCCGACGACCTGGCCGCCGCCCTGGTTGACCTGCACCCAGCCGGACTCGATGCGGTGGGCGAGGCCGAGGGCCTGGTCGAGGTCGCGGGACCAGACGAACGCGGCGAGGCCGTAGTGGGAGTCGTTGGCCATCGCCACGACCTCGTCCTCGTCCTCCCACGGGATGACGACCAGGACCGGGCCGAAGATCTCCTCGCGGGCGATCCGCCAGTCGTTGGCGACCCCGGCGAGGATGGTCGGGCCCTGGTAGTAGCCCTCGAGGCCCTCGGGCACCTCGCGCGAGCCGTCGAGGACGACGCGGACGCCCGGCTGGGACGTCCCGTCCTCGACGTAGGCGAGGACGGACGCGTGCTGCTTCTCGTTGATGATCGCGCCCATGTCGGTGTCCTCCGCGAGTGGGTCGCCGACCTTCAGTGCGGAGACCTTGCGGGCCAGGACCTCGAGGAACTCGTCGTGGATGTCGGCGTGGAGGAAGAGCCGCGACCCGGCCGTGCAGGACTGCCCCTGTCGGGTGAACCGCATGGCCAACAGCACTCCATCGGCGGTCGCCTCGATGACGTCGGGCTCGGCCGCGGAGGGGCACACGATGTTCGGGGACTTGCCGCCCAGCTCGAGGCTCGCGTGGGCCAAGCGGCGCCCGGCGGCTTCGGCCACGCCCTGCCCGACCTCGGAGGAACCCGTGAACGACACCTTGTGGATGCCGGGGTGCTCGGCCATCGCCTGGCCCACGACGCTGCCGCGTCCGGTCACGAGGTTGAACACACCCGCGGGCACGTGGTCGTTGATGACCTGAGCGAGCTTCACGATGGTCAGCGGGGCGTCCTCGGCCGGCTTGACCACCAGCGTGTTCCCCGCCGCCAGCGCCGCGGGGATCTTCATGCCGGCGATCATCAGCGGGGAGTTCCACGGCAGGATCGCGCCGACCACGCCGAGCGGCTCGAGCCGGGTGTACTGCAGCTGGTCGTCGCCGGCCGGCAGCACGGTGCCCTTGAACTCGCCGGCGACGCCGCCGAAGTAGCGGAACAGCGCCACCAGCGTCGCCGACTCCGGTCGCGCCTGGGTGCGCAGCGCGTTGCCGGTGTCCTGCGCGGTCAGCACCGCGAACTCCTCCGACAGCTCCTCCAGCGCGTCCGCGATCCGCAGCAGGATCGTGCCGCGCTCGCGGAAGTGCAGCGCCCGCCAGGCCGGCAACGCGTCCGTGGCCGCCTCGACGGCCCGGTCGAGGTCGGCGGTGGTCCCGGACGGCACGCGCGCCAGCACCTGGTCCCCACGTGCCGGCGACACGACGTCCCGCCACTGGCCGCCCAGCGAGGGCACCCACTTCCCTCCGATCAGCATCGGCCAGTCCGGCGTTCCGGCGTCGGGAGCGTCGATGGTGGTCTGCAGCTTCATGACATCGTCCTCGTTCTCGTCGGTCCTGCGCTGGTCACCACGAACCGGCGACGCTTCGAACCAGGACCGTGCAGTCCTTGCCGCCGTGGCCGCGCTCGTGCAGGTCGTGCATCGCCTCGGCGACTGCCGTCGCGTGCGGCAGGGGGGTCCCGGTCCGCTCGCCGGCCTGCAGCGCCAGACGGAGGTCCTTGGCGAGCAGGTCCGCAGCGAAGCCGCCGTCGAAGTCGCGGTTCACCGCTGCGGACTGCACCACGCCGGGCGCGGGGTACCAGGTCCGGAGGGCCCAGCTGTCGCCGGACGACGCCGCCGCCAAGGACTGGAAGGTCGCTGCGTCGAGACCGAGCCGCTCGGCCAGGACTGCGCCCTCGCAGAGGCCGGCCAGGTTGATGCCCAGCATCATGTTGTTGACGATCTTCGCTGCCTGCCCCGCGCCGGGGCCCCCGACGTGCACGATCCGCCCCGCCATCGCCTGGACGAGCGACCGGACGGTGGCGAGCACCTCGGCGTCGCCTCCCACCATGAAGGTCAGCGAGCCGCCGGCTGCGCCCCCCACGCCGCCGGACACCGGAGCATCCAGGAACCGCCGGCCCGCGGAGACGGCCGCGGTGTGCAGGTCGTGGGCGTCGGCGATGTCGATCGTGGAGCAGTCGATGAAGACCGCTCTCGCCGGTGCACGCACGAGCGCGGAGTGCTCCACGAGCACCTCCCGGACGACCGCACCGTTCGGGAGCATGGTGAAGACCGCGTCGGCGCCTGTCACCGCGTCGGCGACGCTGTCGGCAACCGTGATCCCCCTCGACGCGGCCGCCCGTCGTGCCGGCGCGGTGACGTCGTAGCCGAGCACCTCGTGCCCGGCGTCGACCAGTCGGCCCGCCATGGGGAGGCCCATGTTGCCGAGGCCCAGCCAACCGATCCTCATGACATTTCTCCTTCTCGATGGACGACTGAAGCGTGCCGCTCGTGCCGCGCCCTCGCTACGCTGCAATTCGCACAGCAGATGTGCGCAGATGCACAACGGTCGGGAGGAACCCATGCGCGCCGATGACCTGGTGGTCCTGCTCGAGGTGGCACGGAGCGGAAGTCTCAACACAGCCGCGCGCGTGCTGGGCCTGACGCACTCGACGTTGTCGCGGCGGCTCGACGTCCTGGAGGTCGCCGTGGGCGCTCCGGTGGTGTCACGGTCGACGACCGGCTGCCAGCTGACCGACCTCGGGCGGTCCCTGCTCCCGGCCGCCGAGGCGGTCGAGCGAGCCGTTGCGACTGCTCGCCACCCCGCGGCGGGCGGCGACGGCCAGGAGCTGACCGGACTCGTGCGCGTCTCGGCGCCTGAGGCGTTCTCCGCGTGCTTCGCCGCCCCGGCGCTGGCCCGGCTTCGGGCCCAGCACCCGCGCGTCACCGTCGAGCTCACCGCGACGACACGTCCCATCGTCCACGGCAGTGGAGTCGACGTCGAGGTCGGGGTCGGCGACGCGCTGTCGCCGCGTGTGCGCACGGTGGACCTGGCGACCTACTCGTTGGGGTTGTTCGCATCGAGCGAGTACCTCGACCGCGCGGGTCGCCCTCACCAGCTGGCCGACCTGGAACGCCACGCACTGATCTACTACGTCGAGGGGGCACTCCGCGTCAGCGATCTCCAGCTCGTCGACCGGTTGTTCGCCACGCACGCCGTCGAGCTCGGCTCGACCAGCGTCTTCGCTCAGGTCGAGGCCGCACGCGCTGGGGGCGGCATCGCGCTCCTGCCCACCTTCCTCGCCCGGCGGTCCAGCTCGCTCGAGCCGGTGCTGGCCCGCCGGGTGCGGGTGGAGCTGAAGTTCGTGGCCGCCCTCGCCCCGGCTTCGTTCCGGCGGGCGCCGGCAGTCGCGGCGTTGGCGGAGATCCGCACCGAGGTGCAGCGTCGGGCGACCGAGCTCGCCTGACCCCAGAGGCGGGGCTCACGACGCCGCACCGACCGAGCAGCGCCTCCACTGCCGCCTGACCTGGACGAAGCCCAGTCCCCAGAGGACGAACTGCACCGTCATGGCCACGTCGAGGTGCAGCGCCGTCGGCCCGTCCGGGCCGCTCCCGCCCGACACGTCGAGCACGACGCCGACGGCGAGCACCGCGAGCAGGCTCGCGAGGAAGCCACCGCAGTTCACGAGGGCGTTGGTGAGGCCGAGGGTGCTGGACGGGCTGCGCCACCTGGCGGCCTCGAATCCGAGGAGGGCGCAGGGACCGGCGACCCCCGCGGCCACCATCAATCCGACGAGCAACCCGATCGGGGCGTCGCCCGGCCAGGCGAGCACCGCCGCCCAGACCGCGGCGAGGCCGCCCGTGCAACCCACTGCGTAGGTCACCTGGAGCGACGGACGGCCGCCTGTCCACCAGCCCGTCACTGGGCCGGCGACGACGATGGTGAGCATCATCAGGCTCAGCAGCAGGCCCGCGACCTCCTCGCTCAAGCCCTGGCCGATCACCAGGAACGGGTAGCCCCAGAGGAGACCGAGGACCGACGGGCTGAAGTGGTGCGTGAAGTGGAGCCAGAAGCCCAGGCGCGTGCCCGGCCGCGCCCAGGACTCGCGGATGCTGCGGCGGATGCCGGCCCATGCCAGCGGCGTCCCGGTGCGCACCCGTCTCGCCGGTTCGTCCCCTACCACGACGACGAGGGCAACCACGACAGCGAGACCGGCCACAGCCGACGTCAGGTAGGTCGCCTCCCACCCCAGGTGGCGCAGGCTCCAGACCGTGGGTGCCGTGGCTGCCACCGCCCCGAGCTGGCCGACAGGTCCGGTCGCCTGGGTCAGGAGGGGCACCCGCACCGAGGGGAACCAGGCCGGGATCAGTCGCAGGACGCACACGAGCGAGGCCGCCTCGCCCAGGGCGACGACCGCGCGGGCGGCCAGGACCCCGGCGTAGGAGTCGGCGAGGGCGAAGACCGCTTGCCCGACGCTCATGACCAGGACGCCACCGAGCAGGACGCGGCGAGGGCCCACACGGTCCACCAGGATCCCCATGGGCACCTGCGCCGCGGCGTACACGACGAGCTGCAGCACGACGAAGGAAGCCAGCTGGGACCCGGTCAGGCCGAAGCGCTCGGTGGCGTGCAGCCCCGCCACCGCCAGGGAGGACCGGTGGAAGACGCCCAGCGCGTAGGCCGCGACCGCCACTCCCCACACCGCGAGCGCCCTGCTCGGCGCCACGTCCTGCGGCGTGCCGGCGACCACCGCGTCCACGTCCCGCGACGCCGGGAGCCGCGCCGGCCTGGCCGGCCGGCGGGTCGTGGGCCCCTCAGTAGACGGCGAGGCGGCCGCCGTCGACAGGGATGAGCGCTCCGGTCGTGTAGGAGCTCGCGTCACTCGCGAGGTGCACCACCAACCCCACCAGCTCCTCCGGTCTGCCGAGCCGGCCGGCAGGCAGCCCGTCGACGACCTTGCCGACGAACTCCTCGTCCCAGCTCTCGGCCATGTCCGTCGCGAACGCGCCCGGCATGACGCAGTTCACCCGCACCACCGGCGCGTACTCCTGGGCGAATGCTTGGGTCAGCGCGTTGAGGCCGGCCTTCGCCGCCGAGTACGTCGCCTCGGCGGCGCTCGGGCGGACCGCGCCGATGCTCGAGATGTTGATGATCGACCCGCTGCCGTGGGCCGCCATGCGCGCGCCCGCGACTGCCATCAGGCGGAACGGGCCCTTGAGGTTCACCTCGAGGGTCTTGTCGAACAGCGCCTCCGACTGTTCCAGCAGCGAGGGCGACAGCGGAGCGATGCCGGCGTTGTTGACGACGACTCCCAGCGGGCCGAGCTCCTGCTCGACCGCGTCCACCGCGGGGTCGATGCCCTCCCACTGGCCGACGTGGAGGGGCAGGGCCAGCGTGCGCGACCCGGTGGTGTCGGCGATCTCGCGGGCGACGGCTTCGCACGCCTCTGCCTTGCGGCTGGACACCGCAACGCACGCGCCGGCCTCCGCCAGGCCCTGTGCGATGGCACGGCCCAGCCCACGTGTCGCCCCGGTGACCAGCGCGACCTTGCCCGTCAGCGGTCGGGCGGACGCCACCGCCGCGCTCATGCGCCGATCCAGACGGACTTCACGTGGGTGAGCTCGTGCATCATCTCCTCGCCGAGCGTCCGGCCGTAGCCGGACTGCTTGACCCCGCCGTAGGAGACGGTCGGGTAGCCGGCCTGGTAGGTGTTCACCCAGACGGTCCCGACGTCCAGACCGTCGACCATCCGCTGGCTGCGGCGCAGGTCGTTGGTGAAGACGCCCGCGGCGAGGCCGTACTCCACGTCATTGGCGATGCGCAACGCCTCGGCCTCGTCGTCGAACGGGATCACGGACATCACCGGCCCGAAGATCTCCTCCTGGGCGATCCGCATGTCGTTGCGCACGTTGGTGAAGATGACCGGCTCGTGGAAGAAGCCCCCGTCTCCTGTGAGTCCTCCGTCGAGAGCGACGTCGACGCCCTCACCCCTGCCGATCTCGACGTAGGACGACACCCGCTCCAGCTGGGTCCGCGAGACCAGCGGGCCCAGCGTCGACTCGGGGTCGAAGGCGTTCCCAACCTTCACCGAGCGGCTCGCCTCGACCATCGCGTCGACGAACCGGTCGTGGATCGAGCGCTGGACGAGCACACGCGAGCCTGCCGTGCAGACCTGGCCCTGCCCGCTCCAGACCGCCGCGGTCGCGGCGGCCGCCGTGGGCGCGATGTCCACGTCGTCGAAGACGATGAACGGGCTCTTGCCGCCCAGCTCCAGCGACACCGGCGTGAGCGTGGTCGCCGCCGCCCGCTGGATGGCTCGGCCCGTGGCGGCCGAGCCCGTGAACATGATGAAGTCCGTGCCCGGGTGCGTCACGAGCGCCTCACCGACCTCCGCGCCGGTGCCCTGCAGGACGTTGAACACGCCGGGCGGGATGCCGGCCTCGACCGCCAGCTCGGCCATCAGCACCGCGCTCATCGGGGTGTTCTCCGCGGCCTTGAGGACCACCGAGTTGCCCGCGGCCATGATCGCGGCGGCGAAGGCGACGACGGCGGTCGGGCCGTTCCACGGCACCACGAGCGCGACCACGCCGCGGGGGATGCGGCGGTGCTGCGCCGTGAGCCCCGGCGGGACCGGAGGGATGGAACCCAGGATCTTCGACGGCCAGCCGGCGAAGTACGCCGTGGCGTTGACCCCGAAGTCCTCCAGGAACCTGGTGTAGGAACGGAGCAGGCCTGCGTCGACGGCGTCGAGGTCCCCGAAGATCACCCGGTTCTCGTCGATGAGCCGGGAGAAGCGGTGCAGACGCTGCTCCTTCTCCAGCGGCGCGAGACCGCGCCACCTGGCGTCGTCGAAGGCGCGCCGGGCGCTGCCGACGACGCGGTCGACGTCGGCGCGGCCGCCGCGGGCGGCCGTGGCGACCTCGAGGCCGGTCGAGGGATCGATGACGGGCATGGTCCGCCCGTCCGCGGATTCCAAGACGGTCCCGTCCACGACGTGACCGAAGAACTTGCCGCTCAGGTAGCTCGCAGTCTCGGGAGCGAGGTGGTTCAAGGTGGGTGAGGCTTCGATGGTCATGGCGTTCCTTCGTGCGGCGGAATGGGTGGGAGTCACAGCCCGTGGGCGGCGAGGAGCTCCTCGCGTGCGGCGCGGACGTCGTGGAAGGCCCCGCGGTCGGTCAGGGCGCGACGGACGTACCGGTGGGCGTCGTGCTCCCAGGTGAAGCCGATGCCGCCGTGCAGGTGCACCATCTCCTCGGCGCACGTGACGTAGGCGTCGGAGCCGGCGATCGCAGCGACCGCAGCCGCCGACGGCACGTCGCCCGGGGACTCGTCGAGCGCCCACACCAGGTGGGCAAGAGCGGAGCGGATGTCGTCGACGAGGACGGCGAGATCGGCGCACTGGTGTTTCAGGGACTGGAACGAGCCCAGGACACGGCCGAACTGGACCCGCGTCCGGAGGTAGTCCAGCGTCGCGTCCAGGCAGGCCTCGGCGCCGCCGAGCTGGTCACCGACGACCGCCAGGGTCCGCCAGTGGGCGAGCTGGTCGACGACCCCGCGGTCGGCCACCCCGAGCAGCCGGGCTGGTGTCCCGTCCAGCCGCAGCCGGGCGAAGGTCCGGGTGAGGTCGACCGTGGGCTGCGGCTCCCAGCTGGGTGCCTCGCCGCCGGTGCCGAGCGCGAAGAGGCCGACCCGGTCGTCCACCGGGGCGAGGAGCAGCGCCAGGTCGGCCACACCGCCGTCGAGCACCCGGCTGACGGTCCCGGTCAGGGACCAGTCGCGGCCCTCTGCGGTGGCAGTGACCCTCGTGAGGGACTCCTCCCAGGGGGCCAGCGTCGCGATCACCTCCCCGGCGACCAGGCCGTCGAGCAGCTCGGCCCGCTCGGCGTCCTCGGCGACCAGCCGAAGTGCGGTCTGGGCGAGCACCGCCGAGCCGAGCAGCGGCAGCGGGCTCAGCGACCGGCCCGCTTCGACCAGGACGGCGGCGAGCATCGCGGCGCCCCCGTCCAGCCCACCGTCGGTCTCCGGTTCGAGGATGGCAGCGACACCTAGATCGGAGCACGCCCGGCGCCACAGCCCTCGGTCGTAGCGGGGGGAGCCGTCGTCGTCCAGCGCGGCCCGGTGCTTGGCGAAGAAGTCGGCCGCAACGGCGCGCACGTCCTCCAGCTCAGCGATCTCCGTGGTGATCACGACGAGGTGCCTCCCTTCGCCAGCTCCTCGCGCACCACGCGCCGGAGCAGCTTGCCGGTCTCGTTGAACGGGAGCTGGGGGCGGACGTGGACCGCCGAGGGGACGCGGGTCGAGCGCAGCCGCTCCCGCACCCAGGCGGTGAGCTCCGCCGAGGGGTCCGCCGCGCCGGGCTCGAGCACGATGACGGCCTCGACGCGCTCGCCCCACTCCAGGTCGGGGACGCCGACCACCGCTGCAGCGGCCACCGCCGGATGGCTCGCCAGCACGTCCTCGACCTCCTCGGGCGAGATGTTCTCGCCACCCCGGACGATGATGTCGTCGGCCCGCCCGCGCAGGAACAGGAAGCCGTCCGCGTCGAGGTGTCCCTGGTCGCGCGTGGCGTACCAGCCGTCGTCGGCGACCGCCTTGTGGGAGGTGTACTCCCCGGCGACCTGCTCGCCGCGCACGAACACCTCACCCACCTCGCCGGCACCGAGCACGCGACCGTCATGGTCGCGGACCTCCAGCTCGATGCTGGGCACCGGCCGGCCGACCGAGCCGAGCCGGGCCCGCACGGCCGGGTCGAGGCTCGCCATGGCTTCGCGATGGTCCTCCGGCCCCAGGATCGTGACCGTCGAGCTGGTCTCGGTCAGGCCGTAGGCGTTGACGAAGTCCACGTGCGGCAGGTCGCCGACCGCCCGCTCGACGACCGGGACGGGCATCCGTCCACCGCCGTACGACAGGTGGCGCAGGGCAGGGAGCTTCTCGCCGCGCTCCTCGAGGACGTCGAGGATGCGGCCGAGCATCGTCGGCACCACCATGGCGTGCGTGATCCGCTCCCGGGCCGCGGTCTCCACCCAGGCCTCCGGGCTGAAGCTCGGCAGCTGGACGATGCGCCGGCCGGCGAAGACCGAGCCGAGCACGGAGCTGATCCCCGCGATGTGGTAGTTCGGGACCGAGACCATGATCGCCTCCTCGGGCCCGGCGTGACCGAACTCGACCGTCGAGGTGACGTAGGAGAACAGGTGCCGGTGACGGAGGACGGCGATCTTGGGCGTGCCGGTGGTGCCGCTGGTGAAGAGCAGCACCGCGGGGGACTCGGGGTCGGCCATGTCGTCCACCGCACCCTGGTCGGCCGTGGCCGGTCCGGCCGTGGCAGCAGCCAGGAGGGCGCCCGTCGGGAGCAGGGTGTCCGCGGGGCCGACCGCGACCTGGTTCGAGACCCCGGGCCCCTGGAAGAGCGCGACCGGGCTCAGTCGGGCCACGGCCTCGCTGAGTCGGTCGTCAGCGAGCCGGTAGTTGAGTGGTGCGAGCGGGACGCCGGCGGCCGCGGCGCCGAACAGCGCGATCGGGAACGCGGCGGTGTTGAGGTCCAGCAGCGCCACGTTCTCTGCGCCCTGCTCGCTCAGCTCGGCGCCGAGGGCGCGTGAGCGCTCGAGGAGGTCCCGGTACGTCAGGTGCTCCTCGCCCGCCGTCACCGCGACGCGGTCGCCGTCCAGCTCGACCGCCATCGTCAGCAGCATGATGATGCTCATGGCGGGTCAGTCCGACGCCGGCAGGGACTTGGCGGCCTTGACCTCGAGCACGACGCCGTCCACCGAGAGCGAGCCCGTCCCGGCCTGGACGCACATGACCTCCAGGCCCGACGGCTCGTGGACGTAGCGCTTCCCGAGCTGGGTGCCGCCGTCGAGACCGGTGGCCAGCTCGCCGCTCGGCTCGCCGGCGAGCTCCTCGACCACCGGCGCGCCACCGCAGCTGAGGGTGACGTCGGCCGCGCGGACCACGACGACGTTCGTGGAGCAGACCGTGCTCTTGAGACGCTTCCCGACCTTCATGAGAACTTCCTTCCGTGGAGCCGGGCCGAGCCCAGCAGTTCGAGCGCGCGGGTCGCGAGGGGGACGACGGGGCCGCCCCGCTCGCCCATGCGGGGGTCGTTCGACTCGCCGCGCACCCACCGCATATAGAGCTGTTGCATGATGACCGCGGTCTTCCAGCAGCCGAGGGCCTCGTACCAGAGCAGGTCCGAGCGGGTCAGGTCGAGGCCGCGCCGCTCGGCGTACCGCGCGACGACCTCGTCCTTCGTCGGCAGGCCCAGCCGGTCCAGCCCGGGAATTGCGATCGCCGCAGCGGCGTCGGCGTCGGGCCAGTAGTTCAGCAAGGTTCCTAGGTCGGCCAGCGGGTCGCCCAGTGTGGCCATGTCCCAGTCGAACACGGACACGACGCGGTCTGGGTCCGCAGGTGCGAACTGGCAGTTGTCGATCTTGAAGTCGTTGTGGATGATCGAGCCCGTCCCCCGCTGCGGCAGCAGCGCCAAGAGCTCCTCACCGACCTTCCCCACGACCTCCTTGCCGTCCTCGGCAACGGCTTGCCAGCGGCTCAGCCAGCCGCGCACCTGGCGCTCCAGGTAGCCGTCGGGCCGGCCGAGCCCCTCGAGGCCGACTGCTGCCGGGTCGACGTGGTGGAGGTCGGCCAGCGCGTCGGTCACCGCGAGGCCGACCGCCCGACCGGCGTCCTCACGGTGCGCCATCGTCGCCGGGACCTCGTTCCAGACCACGACGCCGGGCCGGTACTCGGTGACGAGGAACGGCGCACCAACGATGGAGAGGTCCTCGCCGAGGGCCAACGCGCGCGGCGCGCGGTCGTAGGCGGCGTTCAGCCGGGAGAGCACCCGGTACTCCCGCGCCATGTCATGGGCGCCGGGAGCCACCTTGCCCATCGGCGGACGGCGCACGACGAGGCGCGTGCCGCCAACCGTCACCTGGTAGGTCAGGTTGGCCGAGCCGCGGGGGAACTGCAGGACTGAGAAGTCACCCTCGAGGCCGGGCACCGTCGCACGCAGGTACGCCTCGAGTCGAGCCCAGTCCAGCTCCTCACCGGGCCGAACAGGCGCGGTCTCGGTGGTGGGCTCGGTGGCGGGCTCGGTGGTGGGCTGGACCGAGGCGCTGGTCGGTGCCGCACTCACTCCGCACCGACCAGGTCGTCGACGGACGCCAGCCGCGTCGCCAGGTGGAGCTCCGCCGACTCCCGCAGGGCGGGCCGGTGGCGGGTGGGGAAGAGGCCGGGCGCGGGCACGGCCGCCTTGAGGAGCTGCTTGGCGACCTGCATCTGATGCAGCTCGGTCGCTCCGTCAGCGAGCGCCATGTGGTGGGCCTCGGCGGACCAGGTCCCGAGCGGCAGCTCGGTGGAGATGCCGAGGGACCCGTGCAGCTGGATGGCGCGCCCGGTGACGTCGCTGAGGACCTTCGGCATGGCGGCCTTGACGGCCGAGATGTCGGCGATCACCTTGCGGTAGTCCTGGTACTTGTCGATCTTCCAGGCGGTCTGCAGCACCAGGAGGCGGAACTGCTGGTACTGGATCCAAGAGTCGGCGATCATCGCCTGGACCAGCTGGCGGTCGGCAAGGGTGCCCGCGCCACTGCGTCGCGAGACGGCGCGCTCGAGCATCATGTCGATCGACTCCCGCACCAGGCCAACGGTGCGCATGGCGTGGTGGATCCGGCCGCCGCCCAGGCGGGTCTGTGCCACGGCGAAGCCCTCGCCCCGGGCACCGAGGATGTGGTCCTTGGGGATCCGCACGTCGTGGTAGCGGATGTAGGCGTGGGTGCCCTCGACCTCGTCGTGGCCGTAGACGGCCACGTTGCGGACGATCTCGATCCCCGGGGTGTCGGCCGGCACGACGAACATCGAGGCGCGCTTGTGACGCTCGGCGTCGGGGTCCGTGACGGCCATGACGATGAAGAAGCTGGAGAAACGGGCGTGGGAGGAGAACCACTTCTCTCCGGAGATCACCCAGCTGTCGCCGTCGTCGACGGCGCGGGTGACGAATGCGGTCGGGTCCGAACCGCCCTGCGGCTCGGTCATGGAGTAGCAGGAGGCGATCTCGTTCTCGATCAGCGGCCGGAGGTAGCGCTCCTTGAGCTCGTCGGTGCCGTAGTGGGCGAGGATCTCCGCGTTTCCGGAGTCCGGTGCCTGACACCCGAAGACGACCGGCCCGGAGTGGGTGTGACCGAGAACCTCGTTCAGCAGCGCCAGCTTGAGCTGGCCGTAGCCGGGGCCGCCGAGCTCGGGACCGAGGTGGCAGGCCCAGAGCCGGCGCTCGCGCACCTTCTCCTGCAGGGGGCGGATCAGCGCATTCCGCACCGGGTCGGTGACGTCCCAGGCGTGCTCGACGACCTGGTCGACGGGCTCGATCTCGGTGCGGACGAGCTCCTCGGCCCACTCGAGGTCCTTCTGGTAGTCGGCGTCGGTCTCGAAGCCCCAGCTCATGTGTTGTCTCCTTCAGTGATGCCGGTGGGTGCCAGAGGTGCCCGTGGCTGGCGGTGCGTGCGGTGGTCGGCGGGGTGGGTCGCGGCTGCCTCAGCGCGAGAGCACGGTGCAGGCGCTGATGCCCGGCGCTCCGTAGACGTGCGTGAAGCCGGTGCGGGGGGCTCCCGGCACCTGCCGCTGGCCCGCGTTGCCGCGCAACTGCATGACCGTCTCGTAGACCTGCCGCAGACCCGTGGCGCCGATCGGCTCGCCGTTCGCGATGACGCCGCCGTCGGTGTTGATCGGGAGGCGGCCGTCCGGGCGGGTCTGTCCCTCCGCGATCAGCTTCTCCTGCTCCCCGTGCGCACAAAGCCCGGTCTCGGCCATGTGCATGATCTCGGCTCCGGACTCGGTGTCCTGGATCTGCGCCAGGTCGATGTCCTCGGGGCCGATGCCGGCGGACTCGAAGGCGGCGGCGGCGGCGTCCGAGGTCGGCCCCGTGAGCGTCTCTGGGGTCGTCCAGGGGCTGAACACCTCGAACGACCCGAAGCGGCGGGACCGGAACTCGGCCGAGCGTAGGTAGACCGGCGTCGAGGTGTAGCGGTGGGCGACCTCGCCGCGCGCGAGCACCAAGGCGATGCCGCCCTCCCCGGGGGAGCAGAACATGTACTGGGTCAGGGGGTGGTTGACCATCGGCGCGTCGAGGATCTCCTGCGCGGTCAAGGCCTTGCGCCGCCAGGCGTTGGGGTTGAGCGCCCCGAGGGCGAATGACTTCTCCGCCACCGCTGCCAGCGTCTCGTGTCCGATGCCGTGCTCGGCCATGTAGCGCACGATCTTCTGGGCGAAGAACTGGGTGGTGACCATCATTCCGGTCTGGCCGTACCACTCGCCGATGCCCAGGCTCGCCGGATCGGTGTTGAAGGCGCCTCGGGGGTGCTTGTCGAAGCCGACCACCATGCCCAGGTCGTACTGCCCCGACATGAGCGCACTCCGCGCTGAGATCAGCGCCGAGCCGCCGGTTCCGCACCCGTTGTGCACGTTGATGAACGGCGCCCCGGTGAGTCCCAGGTCCGAGACCAGGGAGTCGGGATCTCCGGCGGAGTGGCTGCCGCCGTAGGTGAACTGGATGTCGGACCATTCCACACCGGCGTCGGCCAGAGCCTGGCGGGCCGCGAAGGCACCCTGGGCGCGGCCGCTGACACCCTCCGTGCGGCCGAAGGGGTGGATGCCGATCCCGACGATGGCGACGTCGCTGCTCATGCGGTGACCTCCTGGGGCGCGAAGGCGAAGGTGTCGACCCGGACATCGCCCTCGGCGAACGCCGGGAGGGTGACCAGCTCCATCGGCATGCCGAGGGCGAGTGCCGCGGGGTCGTTGACGGTGAGCCGCGCCTCGACGCAGACGTCCCCGAGGTCGACGTAACCGACTCCGTAGGGCTCGAACGGCTCGAAGCCGCGGTACGGCGACTTCGGCGCGAAGTACTGAACGGTGAAGGACCACAGCGTGCCGGTGGTGGGCAGCGCGATCCGTTCGGCGGCGTCACCGCCGCAACGTGGGCATCCCGACTGGTAGGGGAACGTGGTCGTCGAACAACGGGGGCAGCGGGCCCCCGCCAGCGTCGGCGACGTCGTCTCCGACGGGTCGACGAACAACGAGTCGTCGACCCAACGGCGCTCACTCATGGTCACTCTCCTCCTCGGCGGCAGGCCGCCAATGCGGCAGTCGGACACCCTCGACGTCCACGAATTCGACGACCATCGGCTGCCCGATGGTCAGGGACGGGCGGCCGTCGAGGTGGCCGAGCAGACGGACGGTCGGCGCCTCGTCGAGCTCCACGAGGACGACGGTGTACGGCGTGGGGTGAGCGGGGTGCACCTGGTGCTCGACGACGGTCCAGCTGTACAACGTGCCCCGCGGTGTCACGGTGCGCCAGGTACGGCTCAGCTCGCCGCAGTGCGGGCAGCACTCGCGCGGCAGGTGCAGGTCGGCCCGGCACCCCGCGCACTGGCGGACCGCGAGCTCTCCGCGCGCCGCGGCGGCGAAGAACTCCCCGGTGTCGACGTCGTCCACTACCGGGACGACCGGTCCCACGGTGGTGGTTTCGGTCCCGGTCATCGGTCTACTCCCAGAATCAGGGCGCTCGCGCCCGGCGGCGGGGCCGAGGTGACCAGGCAGACCTCTGCGCCGGCGACCTGGTTGGTCGAGGTCCCCCGGATCTGGCGGACCCCTTCGACGACGTGGTTCATGCCGTGGATGTAGGCCTCGGACAGGTGACCGCCGCTGGTGTTGAGCGGCAGGGTGCCGCCGGTCGTCAGCTGGTCCTCGGTGAGGTGCGCGGCCTGACCTCGGGGCACGAAGCCGTAGTCCTCGAGCTGGATGAGCGTGGTGATGGTGAAGCAGTCGTAGATCTGGGCGACGTCGATGTCGGCCGGCGTCAGGCCGGCGCGCCCGAAGAGCGTCGGCGCGGCGGCCGCGGACGGCCACGTGGTGATCGACGGGCGCAGCAGCGCGGGGAACATCAGACCGGGCTGGACGCAGGCCCCCGTTCCCTGTGCCGCCGAGATGATCGGCACCGGGACGCTCGCGAGGTCGCGGGCCCGCTCGGTGGAGGTGACGACCACCGCGCACGCGCCGTCGCTCTCGAGGCAGTAGTCGAAGAGCCGGAGCGGGTCGGACAGCATCCGCGAGGCGAAGTACTCCTCGCGGGTCATCGTGCGGCCGTGGAACTGGGCGGCCGGGTTGTTGTTGGCGTGGGACCGGCAGGCGAGCGCGATTGACGCGAGCCCCTCGGACAGCTTGTCCACCGACATGCCGTGCTCGTGGGCGTACCTCCGGGCGACCACGGCGAAGAACTGGCCGGCCGTTTGCATCCCGAAGGGCAGGAAGAACTCGTCGTAGCTGCCCTCCCCGCCGGCGGCGCCACGCTCGCCGACCAGCCCGTACCGGTTCCCCGAGCGTCCGTTCAGGGCGCGGAACACGACGACCGTGGACGCCAGGCCGGCGCTGACCGCTGCAGCGGCCTGGGCGACCATCGCGGCCGGACCCGACCCCCCGGGGCCGGCCTCGCCCCAGTAGGTGAGGTCCCGGACGCCGAGGGAGTCGGCGAGGGCCGGCGCTGACACCAGGTCCATGTCGCAGCGGACGATGCCGTCGACCTCCCGCGGGTCGATGCCCGCGTCAGCGAGCGCCGCGCGGGTGGCCTGGACCGCCAACGTGAGCGGCGAGCGCCCGGAGTGCTTGGAGAAGTCGGTGGCTCCGATGCCGGCGATCGACGTCGCACCGGGGACCCACCTGTGCGCGAGTTCAGTCACGGGAGCCGTCCGGCCTGGCAGCGTGCTCGTCCAGGCGAGGAGGCGCCCCGGGCGTGGTCTCGAACGCGGTGAAGCGGTACGGCAGGCCCGGGTAGGGATGGGTCGTGCCTTCCGACGACTCCATCTGCAGGAAGAAGCCGCGCTGGTCCAGGTGCTCGTCGTGCACCAGGTCCTCGAAGGCGTTGAGCCGGCCGATGGGCAGGCCGCGCCGCTGACCCTCGTGGTAGACGGTCTCGGCGTCCTGGATCAGGAAGAAGACCTCGATCAGCTCCTGGACGTGGCCGAAGGCCTGCTGTCGGTACGCGACGTCCTGGTACGCCGGATCCTCGAGGTCAGCCGCCATGCCGAGGTCGCTCATCCACGCCAGCAGCGAGTTCCACGCCTTCTGCTCCGACAGGATCAACGCGAAGTACACGTAGGCGCCGTCGGCGCACTCGAACACGGCAGGCTGCGTCGGCTCGGGCTGCGCGTGCCGGCACGTTTGCCGCTTCACCAGCGCCCTGGGGTAGAACCAGTACGGGTTCGCGAGCTCGCCGCTCACGGCATTGGCCTCGTGGATCGACACGTCGACCAGCTGGCCCCGCCCGGTGCGGTGGCGCTCGATCAGTGCCAGGAGCAGGGCGCACCAGGCGAAGCTGGCCCCCAGCTGGAATCCCTGGTTGCCACCCGGCCGGATCGGCGGGATCGAGTGGTCGTCGTACCCACAGCTGTTGAGCATGCCGCCGGCGGCGAGGGCGACGAGGTCGCTGGTGCGGTAGTCCTTCCACGGGCCGGTCAACCCGAACGGGGTGATCGTCACGATCACCAGGTCCGGGCGCTCCGCCTGAAGGCTGTCAAGGTCGAAGCCGAGCGCACCCAGCCATTCCGGCTCCTCCAGGATCACCACGTCGGCGCCGGCGAGCACCGATGCGAACACCGCCCGCTCCTCCGCGGAGGCGGCGTCTACCACGCGGCTGGTCTTGCTGGAGTTGTAGGCCCAGAACTCGAGGCTGTGGTCGGGGTCCTCCTGACCCTGCACGAACGGGCCTGTACGGCGACTGGCGACGCCGCCGGGCGGCTCGACCTTGACGACGTGCGCGCCGAGGTCGGCGAGCAACTTCCCGGTCTGCTCCCCTGCCGGACTCTGCGCGAGCTCCACGACGGTGAGCTGCTGGACCGGGGAGGTCCCCTTGGTGACCTGTGCGGCACTCATCAGATGACTCCCTCCGCGGCCAGCTCGGCCAGCGTGTCGGCGTCTCGGCCGAGCAGCTCGCCGAAGACGTAGGCGTTGTCTTCGCCGAGCAGCGGCGCCGAGCGCCAGTTGTCGGGGCTGGAGGTCGACAGCCGGGCTGGGAACCCCTCAAAGAGGGCCGGACCGATTACCGGGTGGTCGAGCTCGAAGAACGTCCCTCTGGCAGCGATTTGCGCGTCGATCTCACTGAGGTCGCGGGAGTTCTGCACCGCTGCGGCGATCACACCGGCGGACTGCAGTTCGTGCATGGTCTGGTGCTTGTCGCGCTCTGCAGTCCACGCGGACACGTGGGCGTCGAGCTCGTCGTGGTGGGCCACCCGCCCGGCAGCGCTGGCGAAGCGCGTGTCGTCGGCCCACGCGGGGTTCTCCATCGCGGCACAGAGCGACTTCCACTCCTCGTCGGTGAACACCGCGATCGCCACCCACTGGTCATCGCCGCGCGCCGGGTAGACCCCGTGCGGCGCGCACTCGGGGTGCTCGAGGCGGTTGCCGCGCGGGAAGTCCGCGCGGCGGCTGGGCCGGTCATTGACCAGGGTGTCGAGCAGGTCGGCACCGAGCAGGCCGACGCCGGCCTCGACGGCGGAGACGTCGATCTCGGTCCCCTGGCCCGTGAGCATCCGGTGGAAGATCGCCAGCAGCAGGCCGGCGGAGTTGTAGTACGCCGCTTGGTTGTCCATGTAGGACAGGCCCCAGCCGGACGGCTCGCGACCCGGCAAGCCGCTGTTGAACGACAGACCGCTGACCGCCTGCACCACGGGACCGTAGCTGCGGTAATGCGCATGCGGGCCCGAGTGCCCGTAGCCGCTCATCCGCGCGAAGATCACGTCCTCACGGATCTCACACAGCTGGGGGTAGGTGAGATTCCAGCGCTCCATCACGCCCGGGGCGAAGTTCTCCGTGACGACGCCGCAGTGGGCGATGAGGTCCAGGACCAGTTCGCGCCCGCGCGGGTCGGCCATGTCGACGGTGATCCCGAGCTTGTTGCGCGAGTAGTTGTTGAACAGCCCACCCTTGTCGGGATCCGGGTTGGGATCCTCGTCGCCGTACGACCGCACCTCACCCTTGTAGATGGGCAGCCGGCGGGGCGTGTCGAGCCGCTTGCGGTTCTCGATCTTGATGACTTCTGCCCCGAAGTCGGCCAGCAGACGTGTGGCGACGGCCCCGACGCCCATCCAGCAGAAGTCCGCGACCTTGATGCCGGCCAAGGGGCCCGTGCGCGGTCGGGGCCGGCGCTGGTCGGAGCCGCCTGCAGAGGGGCCGCCGTACGTGGTCTGCGTCACGCCGCCATGTTATTCATCATGATGAACTAGGTCAAGGGCCTGTCGTGACCCTGGTCTCAGAGATCTCGCCGCTGCTGGCGGTCGCAGGGATCGTTGTTTCGATAGCAACGAGGTGCGAGAGTGAACCCTGTTCGCAGGGCCCCGACGTGTCACGTCGGCAGCGGCCCACGCCGCGACCTCGACCAGAAAGCCGACATGAGCGCAGAGCCGATCGACGACCTTGCTGCAGCCGCCGCGGGCCGAGCGGCGAACGACCCGCGGCCCGCTCACGGGTTGCCCATCATCTACGCCCCTCGCGGATTCCGCTCCGCGTCGGACGCAGCGCCCCGGACTCGCGAGCCGAAGGCGGCGGAGGTGACGGCGTCCCGGATCGTCGACGACATCATCGGCGGCCGCGTGCAGGTCGGCGAGAAGCTGCCGACCGAGCCTGAGATGCTCGAGCGGTACGCCGTGAGCCGCGAGTCGCTGCGCGAAGCGCTGAGGCTCCTGGAGATCCAGGGGATTATCGACATCAAGCGCGGGCCTGGCGGCGGACCCTTCGTCGCCCCTCTGAACTCGGGGTACCTGGCCAGGACCTCGTCACTCTACTTCCACCTCAGCGGGGCGACGCACATGGAGCTCCTCCAGACCTGGGCGATCCTGGAGCCATCGCTGGCGGAGCTTGTCGCACAGAAACCCGATCGACGGGCGAAGCGAGCGGTCTTCGCGCCGTTCATCGACTACGACCCGGACGCCCATCAGTCCGACGAGCTCTTCGCTGACTTCAACAACTTCCATGCCGCCATCGCACAGCTGAGCGGCAACCGCGTCCTCACCCTCGTCACGCAGTCGGTGACGCACATCGTGGTGGAGAACGTCCTGCGTTCGGTCGACCCGGTCTCGGAGCGCTCCATGCTCAGCCACTCCCACGAGGACATCGCCGTCGCGATCGTCGACGGCCGCGCGACCAAGGCGCGCAAGCTGATGGCTGAGCACATCGGCGAGGTTCGCGACACCTACCTGAGCCGCTCGCCCGACCAGGGCCTCATGCCCGTCGAGTGGCGCCTCTGAACCGCGGACCGGGGCGCGAGCGCGACGCGTCGGCCGCCGGCGTCGGCCGGCTGAGGCTGCGGATCAGTTAGCGGCCATGACTCGGTCGACGAGCTCCCCGGCGATAGCGAACGACGCCGTGGCAGCCGGCGAGGGCGCATTGCGAACGTGGGTGACGGGACCATCGGTGGACAAGGCGAAGTCATCAACCAGCGAGCCGTCACGACCAAGCGCCTGAGCGCGCACACCAGCGTGGACGCTCCCATCCAGGTCGTCGACGGTGAGGCCGGGCGCGTACCGCGCCGCCTCACGGACGAACGCCTTGCGACTCGCCGCCATGGTGAGCTCACGGACACCCGTGCGCCAGAAGCGTCGCGCAAGCCGCCAGCTGCCTGGCCAGGCCGCTGTCTCCCACACGTCGCGGCCGCGAAGCCGAGTGGCGGAGTACCCGTCGCGCGCAGCCACCATCATCGCCGTGGGGCCCAGCGACACAGTGCCGTTGATGTGGCGGGTGATGTGTACCCCGAGGAAGGGCAGCGTCGGGTCGGGAACCGGGTAGATCATCCCGCGCACCAACGGCTCCTCCGTTCGGCGAAGCTGCAGGTATCCGCCCCGGAAGGGCACGATGCGCGGATCCCCCGGGGCTCCTGACGAGCGGGCCAGCCGGTCCGACCAGAGACCGGCGCAGGTGATGGCACGCCGCGCGGTGACCTCGCCGTCCGGCAGCTCGACCCGGCAGATGTCACCGTGGTTGCGCACCGACCGCACCCAGGTGTCGAACCGGAGCTCCACGTGCTTCGTCTCGAGCTCACGTCGGATGGCGCGGGCGACTTCGGCGTAGTCGACGATGCCCGTTCCGGGCGAGTGGAGTGCCGCCAACCCGGCAGCATGCGGCTCGATCTCCTTGATCTCCGCCGCCCCCACCCGGCGCAGACCTTCCACGTCGTTGGCGCGTCCACGGCGCTCGAGCTCGTCCAGGCGGGGCAGCTCGTGCTCCTCGAGGGCGACGATGAGCTTTCCGCACCGTTCCACCGGGATCCGGTGCTCGGCCGCGTAGTCGTACATGAGGCGAGCACCCTCGACGCACAACCGGGCCTTGAGCGAGCCTGGCTCGTAGTACACCCCGCTGTGGATGACACCCGAGTTGTGACTGGTCTGGTGCGCAGCCACGTCGGACTCACCCTCGACCACGAGGATGCTCGCACCGGGGTGCCGGGCAAACCACTCGCGAGCGACGGCGAGGCCGACGATCCCGGCCCCGACCACCACGAGGTCGTACTGCTTCATCTGGCACGCTCCTTGCAATTTGTTATGAGGAATAACTACCATCTGGGACGTGGGTCACACAACTGGATCCACCGACGACGGGAGTCCGCATGATCGAGATCGACGAATTCCTCTTCCCTCGCCGGGTGGTCGCCGCACCGGGTGCCGCCGGCCGGCTGGGTAGCCTCCTGACCGGTGACCGCGTCCCGCTGGGCGCAGTGATGGTGGTCGCCGACGCAGTGGTGCACGACCTCGGGCTCGATCGGGCTGCCGTGGGCAGTCTCGAGGACAGTGGGTACGACGTCGTCGTCTTCGCCGAGATCGAGGGTGAGCCGGACGACCTCGTGCTCAAGCGGGCCATCGCGGCTGCGCGCGCGGCACAGGCGGTGGCGTTTGTAGGCATCGGCGGCGGCAGCGCACTCGACGTCACCAAGCTCGTGGCTCACGCGGTCGGCGGCGACGTGGAGCCCGACGACCTGCGCGGACCCATCGCGCCGATCGCGAACTTCCCGTTCCTGGCACTGGTCCCCACCACGGTCGGCACGGGTGCCGAGGCGACCCGCGTCGCGATGTTCGCGGTCGACGGCGCGAAGCGGGCTGTGCTGAGCGCCCAATTCGTGCCCGACCTCGCTGTCCTCGACGCCGACCTCGTCGCCGGCCTGCCGGCAACCGTCGTGGCAAGCACGGCCCTCGACGCGCTGTCCCACGCCTTGGAGTCGGCGATGTCGACCACCAGCAACGACCTCACCAGGCAGTTCTCCGTGAGGGCGTCCCAGATCATCTTCGACCGCCTGCGCCCCGCCCTCGGCGGCGACCGCGAAGCCCGCGGCGATCTGCTGTACGCGTCGTTCCTCGCTGGGGTCTCGCTGAATGCGGGCGTGGTGCTTGGGCACAGCTTGAGCTACGTGCTCGCGGCCCGTCACGGACTGGCACACGGTGTGGGTTGCTCGCTCGCCCTTCCCTACTGCCTGGCTTACAACCAGACGATGGGTGAGGAGCGCGGTGCGGAGCTCGCCGCGGAGGTACTGCAGGACGAGACGGCCGACCTGCGCCTCTTGGCGACCCGGGTCGCGGAGCTCTCCGCTGACGCCGGCCTGCCCACGGACCTGCTCGGCCTCGGATCGACTCCCGAGGAGTCGGAGCAGATCGCTTCGCGCGTGGTCGCGGACTATCCGCGCCCCACGAACCCGGTCCCGCTGGAGACCGGTCGACTGACCACCTTGATCACTCACCTGCGCACCGGCGACCTCGCCGGCGCCTGGACCGCGATGGGAGCCACCCCGTGAACCAACCGACCACCTCCACCCCTGCCCGCTACCAGGCACTGGTCGGAGGGGAGTGGATCGACGCTGGCGACCAGTGGCTCGACGTGCACGACCCGGCCGCCTGGGACACCGTGATCGCGCAGGTGCCGAGCCTGTCGGCAGACACGGTGCGCGGCGCCTACAAGTCAGCCCGCGAGGGAGCCGAGCAGTGGGCCGCGACCGGCGCTCTGGCGCGATCGGCCGTGCTCTTCCGCGCGGCTGCTGTCCTCCGCGAGCGCGCTCCGGAGCTTGTCGCGCTGCTGACGCGCGAGAACGGCAAGACGACGGCCGAGGCGACGGTCGAGGTGGCCAAGTCGGCGGAGTTCTTCGAGTTCTACGCCGGGCTGGCCCGGTTGCCGTACGGCGAGTTGATCCACGACGCCCGCGAACGCACGACCACCAGCGTTCGCCGTGAGCCGGTGGGTGTGGTGCTCGTCATCACGCCGTGGAACGACCCGCTGCTCACGCCGGCGCGCAAGCTGGCGCCGGCGCTGTTCGCAGGCAACGCTGTGGTCCTCAAGCCGGCTAGTGACACGCCGGTGATCGCGCTCGAGCTCGTTCGCGCGCTCGTCGACGCCGGCGTGCCGGCTCGAGCGGTCACGACGGTCACCGGCCGCGCGGGGAACATCGCGGACGCGCTCCTCGACTCCGACGAGATCGATGCCGTCACATTCACCGGTTCGACCGAGGTGGGACTCGACCTCCAGCGCTCGCTGGCGGGGCGGAACCTGCGGGTACAGACAGAGATGGGCGGCAAGAACGCCTCGATCGTGCTGAAGGACGCGGACCTGGACCTCGCCGCGGACACGATCGCCGCCGCCGGCTTCGCACAGGCGGGGCAGCGCTGCACGGCGACCAGCCGGGTTCTGGTTGAGACTTCCGTGCACGATGCGCTGCTCGAGCGTCTCCTGGCGCGGGCGGGTGCGCTCGTGGCAGGTGCCGGCAGCGCCAAGGGCACCACCCTCTGCCCGGTCATCAACCCTGCTCACCGCCGCGAGATCGAGGAGCACGTTGCCCGCGCCGAGGCCGAGGGTGGTCGGGTGCTCACCGGCTCCGTGGACACCTCCGGGCTTGCGGCTGACGGCTGCTTCGTCCAGCCCACGGTGGTCGCGGACGTCACGCCGGACATGAGCATCTGGACGCAGGAGGTGTTCGGGCCGGTCATCGCCGTCATGCCCGTCGCTGGCCTTGAGGAGGCCATCGAACTCACCAACGCCTCGGAGTACGGTCTCTCGGCAGCGCTCTTTACCCGGGACATCGGTGCCTCCGAGACGTTCCTCGACCGCGTCCGAACCGGCCAGGCCGCCGTGAACCTGCCGACGTCCGGGTGGGACGTTCACCACCCCTTCGGCGGGTTCAAGCTGTCCGGCTCGGCCCACAAGGAGCAGGGCCTTGAGGCGCTGCACTTTTACCAGCGCGTCAAGACGTGCGCGGTCCGCGCGGTCTGACGGTCGCATGATCCGCTGGGTCTTCCTGCTGCGACGCCGTCCCGGCATGTCGACCGAGGACTTCCGCGACTACTACGAGCGTCATCACGCCCGCCTGGGGGAGAAGCACGTCCCCCAGGCGGCGCGCTACGTCAGGCGCTTCCTCGACCCGCCACCGTTGTCGACCGCGCCGGTTGACGACGCGGACGACGTGATCACCGAGCTGTGGTTCCTGGCCCGCGAGGATCTGGACGCAGCCGTGGAGCACCTATCGTCACCGGCCGTTCAAGCGGAGATCGTCGCCGACGAGCTACGCCTGTTCGACCGGTCCCGGACGCGCAGCTACCTGGTAGTCGAGCATGACTCCCCAGTCCAGCGCGCGTCCCTAGCGCCGTGACTCGCGGAAACCAATCGGCCCGGACGTGCCCCTTGAAGGGTGCACGTCCGGGCCGAAGTGGTCTGGGCCGCGGCTCAGCGCGCGGTGAAGCCACCGTCCACGGTCAGCGTTGTCCCGGTGACGTACGACGACGCGGGGCCCAGCAGCCACGCGCTCGACTCGGCGACCTCCTCCGGTCGGCCGAAGCGGGCGAAGCCGGTGAAAGCGCCGGCCACCTCGGGCTCGGACAATCCGGAGCCTTCGAGGGCGCCTCGAAGCATCGGCGTGTCGATCGCACCAGGAGCGACAGCGTTCACCCGGATGCCGTGCGGCGCGTTCTCCAGCGCAGCTACCTTCGTCAGCCCGAGGACCCCGTGCTTGGCCGCGACGTACGCGGCGTTCCGTTCCTGGGGACGGAACGAACTCACAGACGCAATGTTCACCAGTGAGCCCCCCTCCCCCTGCGCCATCAGGGCCCGAAGCTCGTGCTTCAGGCAGAGCGCCATCCCGGTCAGGTCAACGGCCATGACCGACTGCCACTCCGCCAGGTCGAGGTCGCTGAGCAGGCGGCTGTCAGGCGGGCGAGCGGCGTTGTTCACCGCGCCGTCGAGGCGCCCGAACCGCTCGAGGGTACGGGCGACCATCTCCTCCACCTGCGTCTCGTCCTGCACGTCGACGGCAAGCCCCAGCGCCGGCACAGGAAGCGAGTCGGCCACGTGAGCCGCACGAGACCCGTCGAGGTCAACGACCACGACGTGCGCCCCCGCAGCGGCACAGCGGCGGGCGGTCGCCAGCCCCATCCCCTGTGCGCCGCCGGTGACGACCACCACCCGCCCGGCGAGGTCGCCGGGCGGGTCGGGCCGTGCGTCTGGCTGGATGTTGGCGAGATGAGTGGCAATTTCAGTGTCCGGCATCTGCTTACCTGTGCGTTCCCGCTAGGACGCCCGTGTCGGCGTCGCTACCCCCGCCGTCGACCTCGACTGCCTTGATCCGGCGTTGATGCTGGGCAGCCCGCAGCCGCGCGCCGGCCAGAGCCACCGCGCCGATGAGAGCGACCCCGTTGAACATGTCGTCGAGCCACCGCTGGTTGTTGATCAGCTGGAGCCCCTTGATCCCGGTCGCCAGCGCGTAGATCGCGATGATCGTGCCCCAAACGTTGAACTTCCCGGGCTTCAGCTGCGTGGTGCCGAGGAACGCCGCGGCGAACGCCGGCAGCAGCAGCGTGTTGCCGAACGTCAAGGAGGGGGCAGTCCGAGAGGCATACAAGATCCCTGCGATGGACCCGATGACCGCCGAGGTGACCAGCGACAAGAAGATCAGCTTGTCGACGCGGACGCCGGAGAGCCGCGCCGCCTCACGATTACCGCCGGTGGCGTAGACGTACCGACCGAACGGCGTGTACTCGAGCACCCACCACAGAAGCAAGCCGAGCGCGAGCATGTAGACGACGATGATCTGGAACCCGAAGAACTCGGTCTGGGTCAGGCTGCGCCACCCGGCGTCCGGGGGCGGTACCGGCTGCTGCAGCTTGGTGACGATGGTCTGGGTGGCGATCACGATCGACGACGACCCGAGCGTCGCGATGAAGGAGTCGACCTTCAAGACGACGACGACGAACCCGTTGATCGCACCGATGAGCGCGGAGACGAGAACGGTCAACGCGATGGCTGACCACATGCCGAGGCCGTGATCCGACTGCAGCAGCGTCACGAACACCGCCGCGAATCCGACGTTGGCCCCGATCGAGAGGTCGAAGACGCCCGTGGCCAGCGGAATGACCAGGCCGAGGGCAAGGATGGCGACGATGGCCTGTTGGGCGGCGACCGAGTGCAGGGTGGTCGAGGTGAGGAAGGTGTCCGGGCGCAGTACGCCGAACACGACGATCAGTGCGGCCCAGATCCACAGTCCGCTGTAGCGGTCCAGGCCCAGTGACAGGCGGCGCTTGTCGGTCATGACGCGTCCTTCGTGAGTTCGTCGGAGATGTGGGAGACGTGCTCTGGAGCGCGAACATCGCGTCCGAGGCACCACTGGGCGATCTCGTGCTCCTGGATCTGGTCACCGGTCAGCTCGGCGACGACCTCGCCGTTCCGGAAGACGAGGACCCGGTCGCAGATGGCCTCGAGCTCGGCGAGGTCCGAGGAGCTGACGACCGCTCCGGTGCCGTCCGCTGCGACCTCCCTCATCAGTTCGTGAAGCTCGCGCTGCGCCCCCACGTCCACCCCTTGGGTCGGCTCGTCGAACAGCAACACCGACGGCTTGCAACGCAGCCACTTCGCGAACAGGACCTTCTGTTGATTGCCGCCGCTGAGAGCGCCGAAAGCCAGACCTTGCGCGCCCAGCGGCTTCACCTGCAGGCGCTGGAACCAGGCCGCGACCTCTTCCTCTTCCAGGGAGCGGCGCAGGAATCCACGCTTGAAGAAGCGGCGCACGTCGGTGACCGAGCAGTTGTCGGCGGCGGTGAGCGTCAGGATCGAGCCGTGCGTCTTGCGTTCGGCCGGCAGGTAGGCGACGCCGTGACCGATCGAGGACGCCGGGTCACCGGCGGGCAGCTCGACGCCTCGCAAAAGCACCTTTCCGCGCTCGCGCCGATGGGCGCCGAAGATCAGACCGAGAGCCTCCTCACGGCCGGACCCGGTGAGCCCGGCCAGCCCGAGGATCTCTCCCTCGTGCACGGTGAAGGTGGCGTCCCGGACGGCGCCGGCGCGCACGCCCTCCACCCGGAGAAGCTCAGGCAGCCGCTCTCGAACGGCATCCGTGCGCTCTGCCTTTTCGATGGAGTAGCCGACCATGGTGACGATCAGCTCGTCCTTGGTCATCTCGTCCACCCTGCGAGTGGCGACGTTGACGCCGTCACGCAGGACCGTCAATCGGTCCGCGACCTGGAAGACCTCGTCCAGGCGATGCGTCACGTACAGCACGGCGGTCCCAGCCGCAGCCACCTGGTCGACAATGAGGAGGAGGTTCTCCACCTCGGCCGCCGGCAGCGTTGCCGTGGGCTCGTCGAGGACCAGGACCGCGGCCGCGTCCTCGGTCGATGCGTCGGTGTTCAGCGCCCGGGCGATAGCCACACCCGTCTTCTGCGAGGGGGTCAACTCCTCGATCGGAGAGTCGAGGTCGAGGTGCTGCAGTCCCACGCGGGACAGGGACAGGCGCGCGGACTCGCGAGCGGTCGACCAGCTGATCACACCGAACCGTGTCGGGAAGGACCGGCCGAGGAACATGCTGTCGAGGACGGAGCAGGAGTCCACGAGGCCGAGGTCCTGGTGCACAAAGCGCAGACCCAGCCGCGCGGAGTCGCCCGGCCCGGCGAAGCTGAGCCCCTCCCCATCGACGGTGATCCTTCCGCCGTCCGGGATGTAGTAGTTGGCGAGGCATTTGATGAGGGTGGACTTTCCGGAGCCGTTGTGGCCCAGGAGTGCATGGACCTCGCCGGGGAGGATCTCGAAGGAGACGTCGTCCAGCACGCGTGTGCCCGAGAACTTCTTGACGATGCCCTCAACCGCGAGGCGGGGCGGGCGCCCCGCCTCGCGGGCGGCTGCACGCCGCGCTGGCTGTGCAGAAGCTTGGCTCATTTCACGAGCCACAGGGCCTTGAACTGCTCGGCGTAGTCGGCCGGCTCGCACCACGGCTGCTCCGGGTCCGTACCGATGTTCGACGCGTCGAGCAGCTGCTTCGGCATGAGGCCAGCGGTTTCGCTGTGCTCCATGCCCTGCTGGTCACGGAGCAGCGTGTCGATGATCTGCCATCCGTTGTACTGGAAGCAGATGGTGGTCCAGGCCGCTTCGGTGCCGTTCTTGATCCCCGCCCGCTGAGGAGCTCCGGCTGCCTCGCCGGCCAGCTTCACCTTGTCGGCGAGGCCGGCGGACTTCAGCGCGCTGTCGATGCCGACTGCGAAGTCGCCGACGGAGCTGATGACGTAGTTGATCGCGGGATCCTGCTGGATCATGGAGACAATCTGGCCGGGGATCGCGCCGGAGGCGACGTCGGTGATGGCGGCATCGAGGTGCGTGACCTTGCAGCCAGGGCACGTCTCGGCGATCTGGGCGTCGAATCCCTCGGAGAACTTCTTCAGCACCGGGAACGCGGGCACGTTCATGACCAGGACGTTGGCCTTTCCGTCCGAGTCGGCCACCGCCCAGTCGGCGAGCATCTTGCCCTGCTCGCCGTTCTCGTCACGCGCGATGCTTGCGATCACCGTCTCGCCGAGGTCGGTGTCGCCGATGTGGCCGGGGATGATCTTGATCCCGGCAGCCTCGTACTTGGGGATGATCTGCTCCCACTGCGAGCGGTCGACACCGGTGAAGGTGACGCCATTCGGCTTGGGATTCATCTCGAGGGCTTCCTCGAGTCCCTTCAGCAGCGTGGCGGGGTCGGTGTTGTCGAAGGGGATCTCCTCGTAGTCCCAGCCCGCGGCATCGGCTGCGGCCCTCGCGCCTTCCGCGGTGTTGACGCAGTTGCTGTCGGCGCAGGAGATGTTGACGAGCAGGCCGGGGGCGGGTGCCTCGTTGAGCGGCTCGTCGATGCCGATCTCCGTGGGCGGCTGCTTGTACTGCTCGACCGCCGCCTTGGCGGCCTCGATGGCGGAGGTATCGGTCGACCCGGATCCGTCCGGGGTACCCTCCGAGGAGGCGCAGGCGGCCGTGGCGAGAGTCAGTGATGCCACGAGGGCACCGATTCTGACGAAGGTCTTCCGGGGCACGATGGATCTCCTTTTGCTGGATGTTTTCGGGCGCGACGGCATGCCGGTCGGACCCGGGGGCTTCCCCGAGCTGTGGGTGTGGTGGTGGTGGAGCGCGCAGCCGGTCGGGCTGCGCCGTCAGTTCGTGAGCGCGAGTCGGGCGAGCGCCGTCTCGGCCGCGTGGTTGCCGGCGAGCCAGCCGAAGACCATGGCTGGGGCCAGCGTTCCTCCGGCTCCGCCGTACGTGCCTCCCATGACGGAGGAGACGACGTTTCCGGTGGCGTAGAGGCCGTCGATAGGACCGCCGTCGACGTGTTCGACCTGGCCGTTCACGTCGGTCCGAGGGCCGCCCTTGGTCCCGAGAGCGCCTGGGCGCATCTGGACTGCGTAGTACGGGGCCGTGTCGATCGGGCCGAGCGTGGATTCCACACCGGCCCCGATTCGGCGGTCACCCCAGTAGCGGTCGTGGGCCGAGTCGCCACGGTTGAAGTCGTCGTCGTGACCCTGAGCGCAGAACCCGTTCCACCGGTCGATGGTGGCGGCCAGCTGGTGGGCGGGGACACCGATCTTGTCGGCGAGCTCGGAGATCGTCGCCGCCTCGATCAGCCATGCGGGGGTGGGTTCCCCGGCCCGGTGGACCGCGATGCCGTAGCGCTCGAGGTACTCCTGGTCGAAGATCATCCAGGCCGGCAGGTTGGTGTAGCCGTACCCGGTCGCGTCCATGACGTGGAACGCCGCACCGAGTGCGTTGTACTCGGTCGCCTCATTGGCGAAGCGCCGTCCCTGCGGGTTGACCATGATGGTGCGGGGCCAGGTCCGCTCGGGGTTGATCATCCACGCGGTCGTACCTCGGCCCGGGACGTCGACGTCGATCATGGGCACCCACCACGCTTCGCGCATGTTGCCGAGTGCGGCGCCGACCCGCATGGCCATGCGAAGGCCATCGCCTGTGTTGGTCGGCACGCTCGCGTACCGCTCGAGAGGCCCCCGGAGGAACGCCTGTCGGAAGCGCTCGTCACGCTCGAAACCACCAGTGGCAAGGATGACCGCACCCGAGCGGACCTCCTTGCGGCCCTCGGACGTCTCGAAGACGGCACCGCGCACGGCGCCGTTCTCGGTGATCAGCTCGACAGCTGAGTGGCCGACGTGCGGCTCGATGCCGCGATCGAGGCAGGCGCGCAGCAGGGGGCCGATGAGGCCCTGGCCGGATCCCCGCTCGTCGCGCTCCTTACGGCGCTCAAGCTCCGCGGGGTCGATCCCGAAGACGGGCTGGTTGCCGAGGGGGCTCTCGCCCATTCGAGTGGAGCCGTCGAGCTGCGGGCCGCGGGTGACCCGAGCCGCCCACTCGCCGAGCTCAGCGAAGGGGTAGAGCGGGCACTCGAGCGAGCGACCGCCGGCCGTCTTCCCGCCGGTCTCCTCTGGGTGGTAGTCGGGGAAGGACTCGATCAGCTGGAACCGGGTCGGCGTGTTCTGTTCCAACCAGGTGACCATGTCCGGTCCGGCCTCGACGAGCTGGCGGGCGAGCTTCTCCTCGATGAGCCCGTTCGACATCGCCATGATGTAGGTGACTGCCTCGTCCGCGCTGTCGTCGATTCCGGCCTCGGCCATGTGCGGGTTGTTGGGGATCCACACCATGCCGCCGGACCACGCGCTGGTACCTCCGACCTGGTCGCCCTTCTCGAAGAGTCCGACTCGAGCGCCGGCGTCATGGGCGCGCAGGGCGGAGACGAGCGCGCCGGCGCCGGTGCCGATGACGATCACGTCGTAGTCGAGGCTCATGGCAACTCCTGGTTGTTCGAGAGGGGCGGCTTCGCTGTGTGTGACTGGCACCACCTCAGGCTGTCGAAGCAAGTGAAGTGTTCCCGATCACAGATGTCAATCCTTCCGAGGAATTCCCTTAGAAATTGGCTCCCGCGGCGGGAACGAGCTCCGCTTTCGGCTCGGTTTTCGCCCGCGCTCGTGTCGCGCAGCCGTCCGGGACGGCGGCTGCGCGCGACGAGGGGTCTCAGTACTTCGCCGACTGCCCGCCGTCGATGGGGATGACCGCCGCATTGACGTAGCTGGCGTCCTCGGACAGCAGGAAGGCCACGACTGCGGCGACTTCCTCAGGCTCGCCGAAGCGACCAGCGGGGTTCCCCTGAGCGAATTGGACCGCTGCAGCGCGCGGGTCCTCAGGGTCGAGCTGGCGCATGGAGGCTTCAACCATGGGCGTCCACGTGGCCCCCGGGGCGATGGCGTTCACGCGGACACCCCATTGGCCGTACTCCACGGCGGAGTTTCGGGTCAGGCCCACGACGCCGTGCTTGGCCGCGGCGTACCCCGATTGCCGGCCGATGCCGCGTATCCCGCCCACGGAGGCGCTGTTGACGACGTATCCGCCACCTTGCTTGCGCATCACGGGAAGGACCGCTTCCAGTCCGAGGAAGACGCCGGTGAGGTTGACGTCGAGGACGCGCTGGAACTCTTCCTCGGTGTAGTCCTCGGTGAGGTTCTGCGTGCCCTCGATGCCGGCGTTGTTGAAGAACCCGTCGACTCGGCTGAAGGCCTCGAGCGTGCTCTCGACGTAGCGGGCCACGTCAGGTTGTCGCGACACATCCGCTGTGGTGCTGACGATTCGGGTGCCGGGGCTCGCCGTCTCGACCGCCTCTCGGGTGCGGACCAGACCCTCCTCGGAGCGATCGACGAGCGACAGGACCGCGCCCTCGGCGGCGAGCCGCACTGCGGCCGCTCGCCCTAAGCCGGATCCTGCGCCGGTGATGATCACTGTCCGGTCGTTGTAACGGTGCACTCAGGCCCTTTCTAATGGTCTCGGAAGCGCTGGGGGCTTCAATAGGGCAGGGTGCCGCCGTCGACGTTGATGGACGAGCCGGTGATTCCGGCGCCGCCGGGGCCGGCGAGTAGGACAGCGACCGCGCCGACCTCTTCGACGGTGTTGAGCCTGCCGATGGCTGACTCCTTCGCGTAGTCGGCCTTGTACTCCTCGTAGGAGATGCCGTTCTCGGCGGCGAATGCGGGCCCGTTCTCGGCCATCAGGTCCGTCTCGATGCCACCGGGGCAGATCGCATTGCAGGTGATGCCCCGGCGTCCGTACTCGTGGGCGACGGCCTTGGTGAGACCGAGCATCGCGTGCTTCGCCGACGTGTAGTGCGCGACGGTCGCCTTGTTGCCGAGCTTGGCGTTGACGGACGCGACGTTGATGATCCGACCAGAACCCTGCTCCAACATGGCCGGGATCGCCGCCCTGGAAGCTGTGAAGGCGGAGTCGACGATGAAGGAGAAGGCGTTGCGCCACGCCTCGTCCGTCATCTCGTGGACGAGCGCGAACCCGTCGACGCCTCCAGCGTTGTTCACGAGGACGTCGAGCCGGCCGAAGCGCTCGAGTGTGTGGTTGACCCAGCCCTCGACGTCGGCGCGTGATCGCGCGTCCCCCGGTCGGAAGGCGGTGCGATCGCGTGCGTCGATCTCGTCGAGCGCGCGCTCCCCCTTCTCCTGCGAGCGCCCCGTCAGCACCACTGAGGCACCTTCGGCGACCAGCGCCTCGACGATCCCGCGGCCTATCCCGCGACTACCTGCAGTCACTAGGGCGACCTTGCCCTCGAGTGTTCCCAACGTGCCTTCCCGTCCGTCAGCCACGCCGTTCTCCCGGGCGGCGCCCGGTCGACCGTTCAGCGCGGGATGTCCTTCCATGGCGTGTTCTTGTCCGCGCGGGGCTCCGCGGGAAGCCCGAGCATCCGTTCGGCGATCAGGTTGCGCTGGATCTCATCCGAGCCACCGGCGATGCGGTAGCCGGGCGCGCCCAGCACGTGCTCGGTCCAGGCGAACGAGTCCGGCGTGCCGTCGTCCACGACCAGTCCCGGGCCGAGGGCGTCCTGCGCGAAGGCCGATACCTGCCGCAGACGGTTGACCCACTGCAGCTTGCGCATCGACCCGACCACGTCGGTCGAGTCGCGACCGGCGGCCGCCGCGTCGCGGGCGAGTGCGACCTCGCCGAGGGTGTGCGAGACGACCAGGTCGGCCAGGCGTTGACGCAGGACAGGGTCCCCGAGGGCTCCGGTGGTCCGGGCCAAGGCGATCGCGTCGGCCAGCCCCGCCCCGGTCTGGGTGTTCTCCCCGCTGGAGGTTCGCTCGAAGCCCAGAGTGGTGAGCGCGACCTTCCAGCCCTCGCCCACCTCACCGATGCGCCACGCGTCCGGGATCCGCACCTCGGTGAGGAACACCTCGTTGAAGCTGGACCCGCCCGACATCTGCCGCAGCGGCCGGATCTCCACCCCTTCGGCGTCGAGGGGGACCATGAACGCGGTGATGCCGCGGTGCTTGGGCGCGTCCGGATCCGTCCGCGCCAGGAGCTCGCCCCACTGGGCGAACTGGGCGCCCGACGTCCAGACCTTCTGCCCGGTGACGACCCACTGGTCACCGTCGCGGCGTGCACGGGTGCCCAACCCGGCCAGGTCGCTCCCGGCGCCCGGCTCGGAGAACAGCTGGCAGGCGAGCACGTCGCCCCGCAGCATCGGGCCGACCAGGGCCCGTAGCTCGGGCGTGCGGTCGAATACCCGGAGGGTCGGTGCGATCAGCTGCAGCGTCACCGACACCAGCTCGTGGGCGTCCGGGACGTCGTACTTCGCCTCGGCGCGCGCGAAGGCCTGCTCGTACGACGGCGGGAGGCCCGCACCGCCGAGCTCGGTCGGCCAGCTGATCGCCCCGAAGCCTGCGTCGTACCTGCGGCGGACCCAGTCGGTGAGCCGGCCGATGAGTGCCGCTTCCTCGTCGAAGGACAGGTCGTGGAAGACGGCCAGCGAGGAGGTGTGCGGTCCTCCCGGAGCAGTGGTGCCGCGGCGCGGGAGGCCCTGGCCCTTCAGCCAGTCGCTCGCACGTGCCGCGAAGTCTTCGAGACTCTCCGTGCGGTCAGGGGTGAGTGTCATTCAGTCCTCCAGGGCGACAAGGGCCTTGCCGATCACAGCGCGCCCGTCGAGCAGGGTGAGGAAGCCAGAGAAGGCCTCCTCGATGCCGTGACCGACGTAGGTCTCGGGACTCACGACGCGGCCCTCGCGCACGAGAGCGGTCACCTCGGCGAGGAAGTCCGGCTGGCGGCTGTCGTGGTCACCGACGATGAAGCCCTCCATGCGCAGCCGGCGCCAGATCATCAGCAGCAGGTTGCGCGGGCCGGGCACGGGCTCGGTCGCGTTGTAGACGGCGATCGCGCCGCACAGCGCAATCCGGCCGTTGTCGCGCATGGCTCGGATCGCTGCCTCGAGGTGCTCGGCGCCGACGTTGTCGAAGTAGACGTCCAGCCCGGGCCGGCCCACCTCCTTCAGCGCGTCGGCGAGCAGGTCGCGGACCGGGCCGTCGTGGTAGTCGAACGCGGTGTCGAAGCCGAAGTCGCCCATCACGCGCTTGGCCTTGTCCGCGCTGCCGCAACTGCCAATCGTCGTGCACCCCCGGGCCCTCGCGAGTTGGCCGGCGATCGCACCGACGCCTCCGGCGGCGGAGGAGACGAACACCGTCTCCTCCTGCTGCAGGCCAGCGACGAGGTTGAGGCCGACCCACGCGGTGAAGCCGGTCTGGCCCAGGGCACCGAGGTGGTCGGTCGCCTTCAGCCCGTCGATGTCGACGACCTCGACGTCCTGCGGCGCCAAGGCGGCGTACTCCCTCCACCCGTGCTGGTGCACGACGACCGATCCGACGGGAACGGCGGCGTCGTCGGAGCGCTCGACCACCCCGGTGGCGTGGCCGGTCATCGCCTCGCCCAGTGCGTAGGGCTCGACGTAGCTCGTGCCCTCCGACATGCGCCCGCGCATGTAGGGCTCGACCGACATGACGGTGTTGCGGACGAGCACCTGACCCGGCTCGACCACCAGGTCCGTGGTGACCACGTCCACGTCGTCAGGGACGGGGGTGCCGACCGGCCTACGGACGAGGTGCACTTCGCGATTGCGGACAGTGCTCACTCCGCGACGTCCCACTCGAGCCAGAGGTCCTCGAGACCGAGCTGGGGGCCGGTCTCGCGGAGCTCGTCGACTTGGACCGCCCGATAGTGCGGGATCCGCTTGTGCCACTCCTCGAGCGCGATGTTGAGCTCGCGCCGCGCCAGGTGCGTTCCTAGGCATTTGTGGGGCCCGGCCGCGAAGGCGAGATGCCCGGTCGCATCGGTGCGGCTGAAGTCGACCCGGCTCGGGTCGGCGTACTTGGTCTCGTCACGAGTCGCAGAGGGGACGGTCAACATGGCCATCTCGCCGGCGGACATGGGGCAGCCGTGGAACTCGGTGTCCTGGACGACCTTGCGACCGTCCATGACGATCGAGTACACGCGGAGCATCTCCTCCACGGCGACAGGGATGAGGCCGGGGTCATCGAGGATCTGCTGTCGGTCCTCGGGGTGCTCCGAGAGGTGCAGCATCATGTAGCCCAGCTGGCTCTTGACCGTGTCCAGGCCGGCCAGCACCAGCACGCCGCAGATGTTGAGGAACTCCTCGTCGCTGATCGGCGCGTCGCCGATCGTCGACCGGCTGAGGTCGGTGAAGAAGTCGTCCTCGCGGGGGTTGGCCTTGCGGTCCGCGAGCAGGTCGACGAAGTAGTCCCGGATGCTCGCCTGAGCCTGGGACATCGCCGCGGCGGCATCCTCCGCCTCAGCACCGAGACCACCGAAGACGGCCTCGACCCAAGGGACGAACCTCTTGGAGTCCTCGTGGGGAAGCCCCAGGATCTCCAGGAACACCTTGGTCGGGTACTCCTTGGCGAACTCGTTGACGAAGTTGACCCGCCCGCGCGCAACCAACGGTTCGATGAAGGCGATCGCGTGCTCGCGAATCCGCTCCTCCCGGTCCCGGATGGCGCGCGGGGAGAACGGCGCGTTCAGCACCCGACGGTAGAGCTTGTGCTTGGGCGGGTTCTCCATCGTCGGGATCCAGTGCCAGTCCGGCTCAGGCACCGTCGGGATGGTGGCCTCGCTGCTGAACACCTCGTGGTCGTGGAAGGCGTCGCGCACAGTCTGGTCGTCCAGGAGCATCCAGAAGCCGCCCCCGAAGGTGTTCCACACGATCGGAGAGAGCGCTCGGAGCCGGTCCAGCTCAGAGTGGTAGCTGTGGATCGGCAGCGGCTGGTTGAAGTCGAAGTGCACGACCGGGCAGCCACCCTTGGTCTGGCCCTCGAGGACCTCGATCGCCGGCTTGTCAGACATGGGCGGCCTCCACCCGGGTGTCGGGGACCAGCTGGCCGAGCGTGACCGGCCGCTGCTCCCGCGTGCCGACGACCAGACGCAGCGACCGGATGCGCCAATCGTCGTCAACCAGGGCCAGCTCCATGTCGTAGCGGCTGTTCATCATCAGGGTCGTGTCCGGGCTGTCGAAGGCCACCTGGTGCGAAGTGAGGTATCCGACCGACCTCGCCTGGTCCCCGTCGAGGTCGACGAGCATCACGCGGAGCGCGTGCTGCTGCCACCGCAGGTGAGCCGTGGCGTCAAGCACCCACCGGGCGATGGCGGCGCCGCCCACGAGGTCGGCATCGACGTCGTACGACGCCGTCGCCTGGGGGTGGAAGATCCGCTCGAGTGCCTCGCCGTCGCGCTCGTCGCAGGCGAGGGCATAGGCCGTGACCACCTCTGCCACCCGCTGCCGCTCGATGGCGGCGCTCGTCGTGGCTTGGCTGCCGCGTCCGGAAATCATGTCGTGTCTCCTGTCGTGTCGCGCGCGACGACGCGTGCTCGTTCGGCGCCGCCTCGACGACGTTGAGATGTCGATCACGGCGCTCGTGACGCCGATTACACTGACCCAGGCGTGGGCGTGTCAATGCCTGGAGCCGATTTTCCTCATGATGTTTGGCCGCTCCTCCCTTGACACCACCCACGCTGGTTCCTCATGATGTTTAGTGAGTGACTCCGCTCACATCGTGCATTGAAGGAGCCGACCCATGACCACCTCCTCGGAACGACCGCCCGTGCATGTGCTGTTCGGCAGCCAGACCGGCAACGCCGAGATCATCGCGATGGACACCGCGGACGCTCTCACCGAGGCCGGCTTCAGCGCGACGCTCCTCGGGATGGACGAGATTGGGGCGGGCGACCTCGCTGCGATGAAGCACGTCGTGGTCGTGAGCTCGACGTACGACGACGGCGACATGCCGGACAACGCGCAGGACCTCTGGGACGAGCTGGAGGCCGAGGCACCCGAGCTCGGCCACCTCCGCTTCGCGGTCCTCGCTCTCGGCGACTCGTCGTACGACGACTTCTGTGCCGCGGGCCGGCACTTCGACGAGAAGCTGGCTGCGCTCGGCGGTCATCGCGTGCTCGAACGCGTGGACTGCGACCTGGACTACGAGCAGCCCTCGCGGCAGTGGATCGCGGCGACGGTCGAGACGTTCGAGACCCTCGGGACGAGCGACGGCCTGCCGGAGACGCGGGCCGCCAACGCGGTGCGCGCGCCGCAGCGCGACGACCGGTGGACGCGGCGTAACCCGTTCCTCGCGCAACTCGTCGCCTCTGAGACGCTCTCCGGCGCGGGCTCGCGCAAGTCCGTCCTCCACTACGAGATCGACCTCGCCGACAGCGGCATCTGCTACGAGCCTGGCGACTCTCTTGGCCTCGTGCCCGCGAACCCTCGCGAACTGGTCGAGGGGATGCTCGCGGCACTCGGCGCCGCCGGAAGCGACCGTGCACCGGTCGGCGACGGCACATGGGCCGAGGTGCTCACCCACCAGCGCGAGCTCCGGCTGCCCGGTCGGGAGCTCACCGCCTGGGTGGCCGACGTCTCGGCCGACCCCGAGTTGCGTCACCTGCTCGCGACCGGCGATCGGGAGGCGCTCGATGCCTGGCTGTGGGGTCGTGACGTCCTTGACCTGGTCACCATGGTTGCACCGGCCGACCGTGACCCGGCGCGGATTCTCGCCCTCCTGCCAGCGCTGCAGCACCGGTCGTACTCGATCAGCTCCGCACCCGGGCGCAATCCCTCCACGGCTGAGCTGCTGGTCTCGTCCGTGTCCTACCACCGCGACGGCCGGGATCGGGTCGGTGCCGGATCGAGCACCCTCCGCACCGCGTCCACCTCGGAACATGAAGCCGACAAGGTGGCGGTCTTCCTCGTCCCCAACCCCAGCTTCCGACTTCCGGCCGACGACCGTCCGGTCATCATGGTCGGGCCGGGCGTCGGAGTCGCCCCGTTCCGCTCCTTCCTCCAGGAGCGGGACGCGCGCGCCGCCGCGGGACGCAACTGGCTGTTCTTCGGCGACCAGCACGAAGCCTGCGACTTCCTGTACCGCGAGCAGCTCGAGAAGTGGGTCGCGAGTGGACTCCTCACCGAGCTGACGACCGCCTTCTCGCGCGATCAGGATCACAAGGTGTACGTCCAGGACCGGCTGGTGGCGCGCGGCGAGGAGGTCTACCGATGGCTGGAAGACGGCGCCAGCTTCTACGTGTGTGGAGATGGCACCCAGATGTCGCACGCCGTCGAGGCCGCACTTGTCGAGGTCATCGCGAAGCACGGCGACCGGTCCGAGTCCGAGGCCTGGGACTACCTCGCGGACCTCAAGCGGCAGCGCCGTTACTCCCAGGACGTCTACTGACCCACTCGGACGCCGCCGATGAAGGTGGCACGCACCGGGGCGTCCGTCCGGCCGTCCACCACACGCGCGAGAGCTTCCTCCAGCGGGCTGTCTAGCAGGCAGAGATCGGCCGGCGCGTCCACCTCGACACTGCGCTCGGGGCCTGCCGGATCGCCCGGAGCGGTCAGGTAGCAGCCGAGAGCGGCCCTCGCCTCGATCGTCTGGTCACTTACCCACGGCGAACCGCGCCCGGATGCGCCGACGGCGGCCAAGCGGACGGAAGTCCACGGGTTCGCATCGCCGTATGGCGCGTCGCTGCTCAGCACGACGTCGACCCCTCGCTCGACAAGCCCACGAAGGCGCCAGAGCCACGGCCGGTCCTCGGGCTCGACCTCCTCCACCATGGCGGCCCCGCGCCGCGCGGCGATGGACGGCTGCGTTACGACGACCAGGCCTAGCTCGGCCATCCGGTCCGCGGCGCGGTCGTCGCACACGGCGGCGTGCTCGATGCGGTCGCCGCGGACCACACCGAACTCCTCGAGTACCGCCAAGGCGAGGGCCAGGCCCGTACGGGTCACCGCGTGCAAGGCCACCGGCCGCCCCGCGGCCCGCGCCGCTGCGACGCCCGCATGCACTCGGTCCCACGTGTTGCGGTCGTGGTCCGCGACCACGACCTTCCTCGGCAGGTGGGTCCGACCCGGCCCGAGCGACCAGACCCGCTGCGGCAGCGAGGCGCGAATCGCGTCGAGCGCCGGACCATCCAGGTCCGGGGTGGCGTCGGTCAGCCCCGTCACACCCCACGTGCCGAGCTCGCGCCCGATCTCCGCTAGTTCTGAGCCGAGCGACATCTCCTCCAGCGCTGCGCCCCACTGACCCCGACTGCGCCAGACTCGCCCGGTGCGCCGCTCCTCCGCGTCCAGGTAGCCGGCCAGCTCCCGGACCGCCGGCGAGTTCAGGATCCACAGGGCCCCGGAGCGGTGCTGCACCCGGACCCGACGCGACGGCCACACCGCGTCCACGTCGGCGCGCGTGACGTGGTCGCTGCCGAGGCCGACCACGCGCAACCAGCTGTCGTCGTCCCCCCGTCCGGCGGAGCCGGCAGGGAGCGGCCCGCCCCGCAGGTCCAGCGATGCTCGGGCAGCCGCCGCGGCAAGCACGTGGACGTGGTGGTCGTGGAGCCCCGGCAGTAGCGCCGCGCCGCCTCCTTCAACGACCCCTTCCTCGGAGCGCGCCTCGATTCTCGGGCCTAGCTCTACGACTTTCCCTCCAGACAACCGGCAATCCAACCGGTCGCCGGCCACGACCACATTGCGCAGCAGGACCGACTCAGGAGGTGACATCGTCGACGAGTCCCCAGCGCCGGGCGGTGTCGACGCCGATGCGCTCCCCCGCCATGGCCCACCACAGCACTCTGTGCCGGCCGATCCGTCGGGTCAGGCTCACCGTGCCGCCTGCGCCCGGGATGAGACCCATGCCGAGCTCGGGCAAGCGCAACCTCGTGTCCCCCGCGGCGACGACGGTGCCGGCGAAGGCGGCCACCTCGATGCCCGACCCGATGGTGTTGCCGTGCACGTAAGCCGTGACCCTGTGCCGCATCTCGTCCACCACCAGGCCCGGGTTGGCACTCACGCGCAGCCGGTGCGCGAAGCCGAGGTCGCTCGCAGTGCCGAACTCGTCCAGATCTCCACCCGCGCAATAGTCGGGTCCCTCGCCTCTGAGGTGGACTCTGACAGAGGGGTCGAGGACAGCAATCTCCAGGGCCTCCAGCAGCGCGTCACGCATATGGGCGTCGTAGGCGTTGCGGCGGAGGGGTCGCGCCAGGGTGATGGTGACCAGGTCCCCCGAACGTTCGACCTGGACGCGATCCCCGTCCTCGGCCGCCCTCGGCTGACCCCGCGACGCGAGCCAGGATCGGAACTCCGCTCCACCGAGTAGCGCCGAGTAGGTCGCCGACTCGGCGACGAGACCGGCCTCGACGGGCAGGGTCTCGGTGAGCCGCAGTAGGCGCGCGAGCGCCCACACCGCGTCCGGGTTCCGTTCCCCTGCCGCCAGCAGGACCCTCAGGGCAGCGTCGACGTCCGCCACCTCCACCACACCTGGATGGGCAGCGGCCCCGCTTCCGAGCGGAGCGATGGCGACGTCGAGCACTTGCATCAGGCGTTCGTCCGCGGGCTTCTCCTGGCACAGGCCCACCACGACGTGCCGCCGTGCCACGAAGGACGGCACTAGCTCGGTGGTTGTCGCGACCACCCGGTCGGCGTCGACGACGAAGACCGGTGACCGGTCGACCTCCGCGGCGCCGCCCCCCACCGCGAGGAACGGCTCGTCGAGCATGATGGGAGTATGCCAGCGGAGGACGTCCAGAGTCGGCTCCCACCCCAGGACGCGGGCCACCGTTCCACCGCCGAGGGACGACGCCTCCTCAACGCTCTGGGCGTTTCCGGGTTGCCGCTCCGCACGCCCGAGGCCACCCCCCTCGAGGACTGGGCGCAGTCCGGTCTCATGGACCTGACCCGGGACTCGAGCCGGCGACCCCTGCGTCCGCGGGGTCTTCCCGCCTCCGTCGCCCGCGGCGCCGGCGCTGTGCTCACCGCGCTGGCCGGCGAGCGCTTCGGCATCTCCCTCGAGATCGACGGCGCGGCCCTGCTCGCCGAACGCGCAGCGCTCGCCGTCAGGTCGCCCGCCGCCGGTGGGCCTCGCGTGTCGCGAGGAGGAAGCGCGCGCTTCCTGCACGGGCTCGACGGGGCGTGGGTGCTCAACCTGGCACGGGAGACGGACCTGGACCTCGTACCGGCGCTCGTGGAGGACCCCGACGCCGACGCCGATCCCTGGAAGGCGCTCGAGGCATGGGCCTGCGTGCGCCCGGCCGCCGCGGCCGTCGAGCGGGCGGTGTGGCTGGGCATGCCGGCATCGCTGCCGTTCGAGACCATCCCACCCGCCAGTCCATTCAGTTTTCGCACGCGCCCCGGGCGCTCGAGCCGGCGCAGCACGGCGCGGGTGGTGAACCTCGGCGCTCTGTGGGCAGCGCCGCTCGCCGCGAACCTGCTCGGAGAGGCGGGGTTTGAGGTGGTTCACGTGGAGAGCACCAACCGGCCGGACGCCTCCCGGTGGGGAGACCCTCGGCTCCACGCATTGCTGCACGCCGGCGCCGAGCACGTGGAGGTCGACTTCGACTCGGGACCTGGACGCAGGTATCTGCTCGACCTGGTCTCGTCAGCCGATGTCGTGATCGAGGCCAGCCGTCCGCGCGCGCTCGAGAACCTGGGGGTGTCGTTCGGCACCGCCGCCGCTGACGGTCGGGCACGCACGTGGCTCCAGCTCACCGCTCACGGGACGAGACAGCCGTTGCGGGTCGGCTTCGGCGACGACGCCGCTGTCGCCGGGGGCTTGGTCGCCGAGGACGAGGACGGGGCGCCCTGCTTCAGCGGCGACGCGGTTGCCGACCCTCTCACCGGATTGCTGGGGGCCGTCGCGGTCCTTGCGCTGCACGACGACCGCGCAATGACGCACATCGAGATTTCGCTCGCCGGGGTCGCGTCGTACTGCCGCGCCGCCGGGGACCCCCCCTGGCCGGCGAACCTGCCGGCACCCTGGGCGCCGCGCCACCGGACATTGTCGGACATAAAAGATCATGAGAAATTACCGCTGAAGCGTTGACAAGCCGCTCCGGCCGGCGCTGTACTCGTCCCGTCCTCGCCGTCAGCCGAGCCACGGTGGCTTGCCTGCAATGCGGCGGGCCGCCCTCATGCGCCAGGAGACTCCGTGACGAGCACCGCCGCAGCCCCGACCGACGTGGCGCTGTTCCCGATCACCACGCACTACTACCAGTACGACCAGCAAGGCGTCGTCTTCAACATGTGGTACCTCGCCTTCATCGAGGATGCCCGCAACGCCTACTTCGCCCGCTGCGGTTACGCATTGGACCGGCTCGTCGCTGAGGGCCACGACATCCAAGTCGTCAGCATCGACCTCAACTGGACGGCCGCGGTTCGGTACGGCGACGAGGTGTGGGTGCAGGTCAGCACAGAGCGCGTCGGCACGACCAGCATCACGCTCAGCTACGAGGTGATCGGCGGTAACCGGACCTGCGCCAGGGGCTCGTCGACCTACGTTGTCGTAGACGGCGCGATCACGGGAAAGGCGCCGGTGCCGGACGCGATGCGTGAAGCCCTCACGAGTCCCGTTCGACCCCGTGGCTGACTCGTCGTCGACTCCTGCGCTGCCTGAGACGGTCCGAGCCGTTCGATTCGGGCGCGTGGGGCAGCGGTTGCACGTCCAGGACCTGCCGGTCCCGATCCCGGACCCGACCGACTGCCTCGTCCGCGTGGGCTCGGTGGGTCTGTGTGGATCGGATGCACACATCGTCTCGGGACACACCGAGACCGGACACCTCCCGATCACCATCGGCCATGAGATCGCAGGAACGGTACTCACCGCCCCCGGCGGCTCCGAGCTCCAGCCGGGCGACGCGGTATTCGTCAACCCGATCCTGGGGTGCGAGCAGTGCCGCGCCTGCGCGCGAGGGGAAACCAACCTCTGCCCGCGCCGAAGGATGATGGGCATCCAGGTGGACGGTGGGCTCACCCAGGTGCTGACCGCCCCGGCCAGGAATCTCACGCGACTTCCCGAGGGTGCGGATCTCTTGGCAGCGCCTCTGATCGAGTCGGCAGGCACCGCGCACCACGCCCTTCGCGTAGCGGCTGTGAGCCCTGCCGACGTCGTCGTCGTGATCGGCCTCGGAGGCCTCGGCATGCAGGTCCTCCGACTGGCACTGGGGCGAGGTGCTCGGGTGGTCGGCCTCGACCTCGACCCGGTCTCGAGACAGCGCGCCCTCGAAGCAGGGGCGACAGCTGCCGTCGATCCGACCGACCCGGAGACACGGGACGCGCTGGACTCGCTGGATGCCGGTGACGGGTGCGACGCGGTCGTCGACTGCGTCGGCTTCCCGAGCACCACCGAGGCCGCCCTCGACCTGCTACGTCCCGGCGGACGCTGCGTGGTGGTCGGTATCGGAGCGACCGCGCCACGCCTTCCCCCGCCCGGAGTCTTCGTGCGCCGCTCGCTGACCCTGTCAGCCGTCTACGCCTACAGCGCGGCGGACATCGCCGCGGTCGTGGATGCAGTGGCCGACGGCACGCTGGAGCTTGGTCCGTCAGTCACGCGCGTCGTCGACCTGGATTCCGTCAACGAGGCCATCGCCGACATCGAGCAGCGACGCGGCTCCCCCCTCCGAATCATGGTCGACCCCTGGGCCGGCACCCCTCACTCCTGGAGCTGCTCCTCATGACGAACGACCTGCTGGCAGGCCGACGCATCCTTGTGACCGGTGGCAGCCGCGGCCTCGGGCTCGCCATGGCTCAGGCAGCCGGCGAAGCCGGAGCAGAACTTGTCCTCGCCGCCCGGAACCAGAGCCAACTGGACTCCAGCGTCGCGGAACTCGCCGAGGCCGGGATAGCGGCAACCGCCGTTGCGGCCGACCTCGCCGACCCGGCAGAGACCGACCGACTGGTGCAGCAGGTGTCGGAGCGCGGCCTGCACGGGGTCGTCCATGCGGCAGGCGTGCAACACCGGGCGCCCGCCGACGAGTTCGGCGACGAGGACTTCGCGCGGGTAGTAGAAGTCAACCTCGCGTCACCGTTCCGGCTCACCCGGGAGCTGGTCCGCAACGATGTGATGGGCAGCTTGCGCAGCGTCGTCCTGGTCGGGTCCCTCGGAAGCTCGATCGCCATCCCTCGCGCGGTGGCCTACGCCGCCTCGAAGTCGGGTCTGCTCGGCCTCGCGCGAACCATCGCCGCCGAGTGGGCGCCACGCAACATCAGGGTGAACGTGCTCTCCCCCGGCTACTTCTACACCGAGCTGACCGCGGACCTCCTCGACGATCCCGAGCAGCGTGCTCGGGTGACCGGCCGCATCCCGATGGGCCGCCTGGGGCACCCCTCCGAGCTCGGAGGTGCTGCCGTCTTCCTGCTGTCGGACTGGGCAGGCTACGTGACCGGTCAGCAGCTCGTGGTCGACGGCGGATGGCTGGGCGCGTGAGCACCCGCACCCGTGCCAGCCGCCTCCGAGATGCTTCAGGGACGAGAAGCGCCTCGACACCTGACGCCGCCGACGACCTGAAGGAGTCAGCATGCAGATAGGCGTACTCAAGGAACAGCGCGCCGACGAGACCCGCGTCGCCGCTACTCCGAGCACAGCAGCACAGCTGATGAAGCTGGGCTACGACGTCATCGTCGAGCCGGGCGCCGGGTCGCGATCCTCCTTCGAGGACGAGGCCTACGCGGAGGCCGGCGCGCGTATCGGCGACCCGTTCGCAGCTGACATCGTCCTGGCCGTCAACGGACCCTCTGCCGACCGCCTGGACCGGCTGCGACCGGGGGCGGCCGTGGTCGCGCTGTTCTCTCCGCGATTCGACCCTGCCGTGGTCGAGGACCTCAGCAGCCGCCAGATCACGGCGCTGTCAATGGACGCGGTGCCGCGCATCAGCCGGGCGCAGTCCCTGGACGTGCTGTCGTCGATGGCGAACATCGCCGGGTACCGGGCTGTGATCGAAGCAGCGCACGCGTTCGGCCGGGTGTTCACCGGTCAGGTGACCGCCGCAGGCAAGGTTCCTCCTGCGAAGGTCCTGGTGGTCGGGGCCGGCGTCGCCGGCCTGGCAGCGATCGGTACGGCCGGAAGCCTGGGCGCCATCGTGCGAGCCACAGATCCTCGGCCGGAGGTGGCCGACCAAGTCCGTTCGCTCGGCGGGGAGTACCTGCCCATCGACTCCGCCGAAGCCCAAGTGTCCGCGACCGGGTACGCGAAGGAGATGTCCGACGACTACAAGTCGCTCGAGGCTGCGCTGTACGCGGAGCAGGCGCGCGACGTCGATGTCGTCATCACCACCGCTCTGATCCCGGGCCGGCCGGCGCCGCGGATCCTCACCGCCGCCATGGTGGCATCCATGAAGCCGGGCAGCGTGGTGGTCGACATGGCCGCAGCCAACGGCGGGAACGTCGAGGGCTCCGAGGCCGGTCGAGTGGTGAGGACGGCCAACGGGGTCACCCTCATCGGCTACACCGACCTGGCGGGCCGACTTCCAGCCCAGGCATCGCAGCTGTACGGCACGAACGTGGTCAACCTGCTCAAGCTGTTGACGCCGGAACGGAACGGGGAGCTCACCGTCGACTTCGACGACGTTGTGATCCGGTCGATGACGGTGGTTCGTGACGGCCAGCTCACGTGGCCGCCTCCCCCCGTGGAAGTGTCAGCGCCGTCAGCCGCCCCCGCCGGCAACGGCGCTCGAGCAGCCGAGGAGGTCCCGGCTCCGCCTACGAGCTCGCCGGGTCGACGCCTTGGACTCGCAGCGCTCGCGGCCGTCTCGTTCTTCCTGCTCGCTGCCGCCGCGCCGCCCGCGATGCTCGGCCACCTGACCGTCTTCGCTCTCGCCGTAGTGATCGGCTTCTACGTGATCGGGCAGGTCCACCACGCCCTGCACACGCCACTGATGTCGGTCACGAATGCGATCTCGGGGATCATCGTGGTCGGCGCCCTGCTCCAGATCGGCCACGACGGCGCCGGCGGCGCGACAGTCACTGTCCTGTCCACCATCGCGGTCCTGTTGGCTTCGATCAACGTCTTCGGGGGCTTTGCGGTGACCCGCCGCATGCTCGCCATGTTCACGAGGAGCTGACCATGAACATCGAAACCGTCGCCGCCGCGGCCTACGTCGTGGCCGCCCTCCTCTTCGTGCTCTCGCTCGCCGGCTTGTCCAAGCACGAGACCTCGAAGGCCGGCAACCTGGCGGGCGTCTGCGGCATGACAGTCGCCCTGCTTGCCACCGGCCTGGTCGCGGTCGACCACGGCCTCGATGCCCTGGACGCCGGGCTGCTGCTCGGTGCCGTCGCCAGTGGAGCCGTCATCGGTCTGGGGCGCGCGCGGGCGGTCGAGATGACCGGGATGCCCGAACTCATCGCGCTCCTGCACTCGTTCGTCGGCGCGGCCGCCGTCCTGGTCGGTTGGAACGGCTACCTGCACGTCGAGGCGAACGGCAGCAGCGCCGAGCTCGAGACACTCCGAGACCAGGGACTGCTCGGGATCCACTCCGCCGAGGTCTTCATCGGCGTCTTCATCGGCGCGGTCACGTTCACCGGCTCCATCACCGCGTTCCTCAAGCTCTCCGCACGCATCAAGTCAGCACCCCTGGTGCTGCCCGGGAAGAACGCACTCAACGTAGGAGCCCTGCTCGCCTTCGCTGCGCTGACGGTCTGGTTCGTCGTCGAGCCACGGCTATGGCTGCTGATCGCAGTCACTCTCGTGGCCCTCGCTCTCGGGGTGCACCTCGTCGCCTCGATCGGCGGAGGCGACATGCCGGTGGTCGTCTCGATGTTGAACAGCTACTCCGGCTGGGCGGCGGCCGCCTCAGGTTTCCTCCTCGGGAACGACCTGCTCATCATCACCGGCGCGCTGGTCGGGTCCTCCGGCGCCTACCTGTCCTACGTCATGTGCAAGGCGATGAACCGCTCGTTCATCTCGGTCATCGCCGGCGGTTTCGGCGCCGTCGCCACCACGGTCGGAGACAGCGAAGCAGGCGAGCACACCGAGGTCGACGCCGCCGCGGTGGCCGACCTCCTCGCCGAGGCCGAGTCGGTCATCATCACTCCCGGTTACGGGATGGCTGTAGCGCAAGCGCAGCACGGCGTCGCGGAGCTCACGAGCAGGCTCCGCGCGCGAGGCACCGCAGTGCGCTTTGGCATCCACCCCGTCGCCGGGCGACTGCCCGGACACATGAACGTGCTGCTCGCCGAAGCAAGGATCCCGTACGACATCGTCCTGGAGATGGACGAAATCAACGACGACTTCTCCGACACCGACGTGGTCCTTGTCATCGGGGCCAATGACACCGTCAACCCTTCGGCTGCTGACGACCCCGCTTCGCCGATCGCCGGGATGCCCGTCCTCCACGTCTGGAATGCGAAGCAGGTCATCGTCTTCAAGCGTTCCATGGCGTCGGGTTATGCCGGCGTGCAAAATCCGCTGTTCTTCACGAGCAACACGTCGATGTTATTCGGGGACGCTCAGGAGCGCGTCGCGGACATCCTCGGCCACCTCGAGCGCGAGCCTGGCGCACCAGCACGGAGGGTACGAGACGCGGCAAGCCGAGCGCCAGTTGGTATATAGTGATCGCCGACGAGCATCACGAACTGCGGGATGAGCACGTGCGAACCTCTCCCGCTCGCCCTTGCTGACCGTGCGTCAGAGCAATGCGGACGAGCGCCTCGTCTCCATATGACGTGCACCGGCCGGCGGAGGTGTGTCCCGCGCACGTCCTCGGGCTGCTCGTACGGGGGAACGGCCGTGCGCCACGAGGCGCCATGCGACGATCCGCACGCACGCTGGCTGAACTTCCCGGTGGGTGCCACAACTCAAAGATCCCGTAGATCCTTGACAGCCCCGCTCCCAGGACCGCCCTGAACTGCAGGTTCGCTGCGACGTCCGGGTCGCTGACACATCGCCGACACAGACGCGCGTTCGGCTCCATGCGGTCACCGAACGGCGGCGCACACGGAGGTGTCGCCCGCTCCTGACATGGAGTGTGCCGCGTCGAACTTGCCTCGCAATCAACCCACGAGAAACGTGCCTAGGCGCGATCGCGTGCGTCGATAGTGCCCCACCGAGCCCGCCTCAGCAGTCCGCCCTCGCGGAGACGCAGCAGAGGGACGACGGATCCAAGCGCGGGCAGGGAGGCACCCGCCTATGCACCGCTCCTGAGGGAAAGCGGATCGAGTGGATGCGCCAGCGCTCGGCAGCGAAAGGACGCATCCCGGAAGCAACTTCCTGGCGGCAGAGCCGGTCACTCTGTTCAGTGTGTGCTCAGACCCCCGTGCACAAGAAGGACGGTTCTCCGATGACGGGCCACGATTCGACGGCGTCGCGTCCGGTGGTGCCGCCAGGGGTCGTGTCGAAGAGTTGGATGCCGAACCGGTACGGCATGGCGAGCGGCAGGCTGATGGTCATGTCCATGCCGGGAGTGAGGGCGGGTGACTCGTAGATATGAGCGTCGTCGGCCGTGAACTCGATGATTGCGCTGGAGCCGTCGTGCGAGATGTCGGAGACGCCGATGACGCTGCGGAAGGTCTTGCAGTGGCGTCCGGGAGTGAATCGCGCTTCCCAGGCGCCGGTGTGGGAGTACGTCGCGGCGCCCCAGCCGCTGTACGTCTGCCCGTTGATGCTTACGGCGCCGAAGCCTGCCGCGTAGGGCTCGGCCTGGTAGTAGGGGTCGTAGTCCGACAGTGGGATCCAGCGCCACACGTTCACGCTGACGGGTTGGGTCGTGACGGGCTTGGCGTTCTTGTAAGTGATAGCCGCGCGATACCGCTCGGTGTTGGGGCCGGTGGCTACGACCGCGAACCTGACCCGCTTCGCGCCTCGCACATTGCGCGACTTCACCGCGTTCCACTCCGCGTCGTCCCCGACGTAGAGCGGCGGCCGGTACTTCTGCAGCGTCACCTTCCTCGCCCGCGAAGGCGACTCGATCACCGCGGCGAGGGTCAGCCGGTCGCCCTCCTCCACATCCTTGGCCTTCGGGGTGAGCGTGGCGCCTCGAGGCCAAGAACTGAGCCGCACCTGCTGCGGCTCGGCAGCGGTCTGCGCGGAGGCCGGGGTCGAAACCGCAGTCAGGGCGGACGAGCTCAGTAGCGCAACCAGAAGTGCTAGCAGGCGGCTCGGTCTGGTCATCTCTGTGCACCTCGTTGGCCTGGAGAAGGGTTCGCCGTCCCTGCCTATCGCAGAACGAGCCGAAGATCTCGGGAACGTCCGAACGGGTGCGCTTGGCGGCGAGAGCGCACAGTCAATGGCGGGGGAAAGGCGCCACGGCGGGCAGCCAGGACGCAGCCCGGTACTGAGCGAGCACGGGAGCGCAAGCATCCGGTGGCGCTTGACTGGACACTCTCGGCAGGATCGCAGTGTGGAGGAGATCAAGTGGGACTGCGCCGCCTGCGGCTTCGAGATTGCTGACCGCGACGGCTGGGTGCACGTGCGCATGAGCGAGGTCATGGTTCAGGAGGGCGCCGTGCGCGCCTGGCACGAGAAGTACCCCGGCCCCAGCCATAGCCTCAGTGAAATCAGCGAGTTTCCCGATCCCGTCCCCTGGAACGCGCTGCACGAGGTGTGCGACCCGACCGGTGGCGAGCCGTACGCAATCGGTGTGGAAGATCTGCGCACGGCGTGGGATCTGATCGAGTGGACCGTCCAGTTGCTGGAGAAGACCTGGCTGGATGCCACCAACTGGCGCGAGGTTCTGCGACGTAAACACCACGAAGCTCAGTCGTCGTCCGAGTGACCGAAACTGTCGGCATCGGCTGAGAGCATGGCCTCCGTGGACCTAGACCTGACCCGACTGCCCAGCGGCAACGCTGGCTGGCACGCCCTCGTGGACCACGCCCTGTCGCTGGGTGACCTGTCCGAAGTTGGCTGGCTGGAACTCAAGGGCGCGCTGCCTTTCGGTAAGGGCAGCCGCAAGCGGTCGGCTGTCGTGATCGCCCGCACCGTGCTGGGTATGGCCAACCGCATGCCCGACGTCGCCGAGGCGCACCTGGGTGGCCACGGGGTGCTGCTGGTGGGTGTGCAGGGCCAGCATGTGGACCCTGCCGAGCGTGTAGACGGTGCCGAACTGGTCGCGGCAGTGCTGCCGTACGTGGGCGAGGACGGCCCGCGCTGGGACTACAACTTCATCGACCATGCGGACGGCCTGGTGCTCGCCGTAACCGTGGACCCGCCCCGCTGGGGCGACCGGATCCACGCCTGCCGCAAGGACTACACGGACGACCAGACCAAGTTGGCTGTGCGCGACGGCGAGGTGTTCGTGCGCAGCTCTGGTGCCACGCGACCCGCGAGCAGCAACGACATCATCAACCTTGAGCGCCGCCGTGACCAGGCAGCCGATCGTGGAGCCGTCATCACGATGGGCTACGAAGGCGGCTTCGACCACCTGGACCCCGACAACGTGCCCGACCTCATTCGGCAACTGATCGCCCGCAAGGCGGACGAGCTCCTCGACGCGCTGCCGCGCGAGGCCCCTCGTGGTGGATCGCCCTTCAGCACTGCCGGGCTCGATGCGCTGATGAAGAGCACCCGATTTGAGCAGGACCGTCGTTCGTCCGCCACGTTCCGAGGTCAGGTTGAGCGCTGGCGAGACACTGCGGGCGAGGCCGTGCCCGCCGTAGCTGCCGACTTCATCCGGCACTACCGAGCGGCAGGGAAGCTTCGGCTGACCAACGAATCCACCAAGTACCTGGTGGCGGTGCGGGCGCAGGTGTACTTCGCCGCCGATGTGGTCGTGCTAGCGGAGTCCGACTCGGAGTACTGCGACCACGGCGGCGAGGGGTTCCGGGTGTTCCAGCAGCTGCCCGACCCGCCGGTGGAGTGGGGCAAGGACAGCAGCTTGGCTTCGCTCTACGGCTCTGTTCGCAGCCCGGTCATCCCCCGCAGTGCAGCCTGGCGGTCCGACGTCGAGGTGGAAGCGTTGTCTGACGGCGGTTACTGCGTGACCTGGGACGTTGGCGACCTGCGGCCCCGCAGCACCGAGTCGTCCGCGGAGCGTTTCGCCATCTACAGCGGTGCGCATGCTCCTGAGGTGGTGGCTCGCTTCAAGGTGACCGCGCGGGGCGTGGACCATGTCTTCGAAGGTGAGTTGCGCATCCCATGCGCCCAGGAGCCGGGCCAGGGCATCGGCTGGACCTACCGCGGCGGCGACTCCGACAGCAGCAGCATCTAGAGGGTCCCGACTTCGATGTCGCCGTCGTCACAGGCTTGTACTTGGTGCGAGTTCTCCTCGGTACTCATCCCGATCACGCCCCGGGTCGAAGCCCCGGTTCGGTGTGCGTCGCCAACGCTTCCCGCTCCGGCGCAGCGGATCGCATCCGCCTAGCCGACCACCGGCTCGCCGTCGCTTGCATCGAGCTCGGCCTCGCAAATGCGTGCGACGAGCAGCGCTGGGGCCTCACCGCACTGCTGCTGCCCGGTGGCCGGAATGACGGAGAACGAGGGTCGCCGCCCGGGTCTGGTCTGCAACCGGAGCAGCACCCGATGAACACAAGCCGCCGACATGATGCTGCGTCTACGGACATCAGCCAGCGTCAGGCTGAGCGAGATGTCCTCGGGCGACAATTGGAGTCCCGGTCAACCGGACTGGGGCAACAGGCGTGTGCGGTAGACGGAACTGTTGTCTCTGGTGACGTTCTTCGCCGGCGACTACGGCCGCACGCCGACCTCACCGGAGCCGGAGCTCGACCACACTTGCTACCTCGGCCGCCGGAACGGTGAGCTCAGCCTCCTCGCCTACCTGGAAGGCGTAGAACGCACTATCGGCGGGCACGTCGAGCACCTCGAACTCGAAGCCACATGGCGAGTTGATAGGTGCCTGGCCGTCGCGGCCGCTCATGACGCCGGCGCCGAGAGTGGCCGTCCCAATCGTCGTGCCGTTCGCATCGCGCACAACGACCTGAGCCCCCTGCTTCACCCCCGGCGTGACCGACTTGTCTGCCTTGCAGGGCGTGACTCCCTGCTCGTACTTCTCGTCGTCACTCATCGCGAGGCCGGTGCGCAGGAGGGCGAAGGTGTCGACCTTGGTCAGGACGACGCCGGAGATGCTCGTCGTTTCGGAATCCGTAGCGGAGCCCTGACCGGCGTCGGCGGCCGATCCGCAACCACCGGCGAGGAAGGAGAGAGCTAGGAGGAGGAGTCCAGTCCGTGTTCGCGTCACGACGGCACGGTAGGGCGTTCAGCGTCTCGACGGAGCCGGAACGGGACTGTCGTCTACCAGAAGCGAGGCAGGTAGACAACGACTCGGCAAACAGCACCATGGACTGGGCGGTCGCTGGATCCGCAAAAAGCGTCCGACCCTGCGTAATGGAACGTCGGTGACCGGTGCCCGGCGACCGACGCCGGCGAGCCGCCTGGTCACCCGACCAGGCGGCTCGTAGCAGGGCATATCTGGACGAGGCGACGCCCCCAGCCGCTAGCGCGGCGGCTCGGCGGTCGTCTCAGCGACCGTCTTGACGCGCGACTCGCGGCTACTGACGTGCACGTAGATGTTCACGGTCAGGCTCGGAGCGTGGTGGCCGAGCCACTCACTGACCTGGTGGAGCTCGAAGCCATAGCCCCGCGGCGAGAGCGACTTGGTCGCGAACGCGTGACGCAACCACCTGAAGGACCAGCGCCAGCCCGACGGGGCGGCGGCCTTCGAGGCCGCGCGGGACCACTTGTCGAACTCCTCGGGCCAGTGCTTGACGCCCGCAAGGTTCGGGAAGATGTAGTCGCTGTCCTTGCCGGTGCGCGCCCTCGCGTCGGCAACGAGGCTCTCGGCCGCCCAGCCGTAGCAGGACCAGACGATCGTCTCGCGGTGCTGACGGTTCTCGGTGGGCTTCGTCGCGGGCCAGGGAGCCTGGCGCTTCATCTGCCGCCGAACGCTGACGCTGATCTCGTCCTCGCCGAAGTCGAAGTCATCCCAGCGCAGTCCGAGGAGCTCACTGGGGCGCATGCCGGTGGCGTAGGCGAGCAGAACGAGCCGGCGGCCGTACCCGGGGTAGTAGAGCTCGAAGGCGTCGGCGAACGCCTCCACCTCACCAGTGGTTGGGCAGTGCCTCATCGCGATCCGACCCTGGCGACGTTCGACGGTGCTGTACGCCGCAGCCTTGCTGATGGACTTCTTGAAAGTCTTGTTGCGGAGCTTGCTCTCGCCGAACAGCGGCGAGCCGATCATCCTCTTCTCGAGCGCGTGCGACTCGAGCGCACCCAGCACCACCCGCGCGGCCTTGATGGTCGCCGCACCCGCCTTGACGCGGTTGTAGTGGTCGAAGATTCCCACCCAGTCGAGCAGGTCGAGGTCGCTGACCGGCTTGTTCGACGAGTGGATCTCCGCCGGCAGGCTGTTGAACGCGACCTGGTAACGGCGGATCGTCGCGGCTTCGGCATTGGTCGCGTCGGCGTGGGCGATGTAGTGACCCATCAGCTTGGTCAACGTCAGCTGATCGGTGGGAGCCACCGCCAGTTCGGCGAGCTTCTCGCGCACGGCAGCTTCGGTCTCGGCGAGGGTACGTCCGTTCAGGCGAACGGTCTTACGGGCGCCCTCCCCCACGACGCCGGTCGGGTAGTAGACGACCCGGTCCTGGTAGACCCGGACCGGGTCCCGGTCGCTCTTGCGAAGACGGAGCGGTTGTCGTTGTTGTCGTTGTTCGCCGCGGAGGGCGTGGTGTTGGTGGTCATGGGATGGACTGGTGCGGCCTCGGGATCCGGCTGCCAATCGACGCACACGTGCACCGCAAAAAATGATTCTGGCGGGGGTTGATTGCGGTGCGGCCGGTGGCGGCGCACCCTCCAGTCAGGCGCCGCAGGAAGCGCCGGTGCGCAGCCACGCCAACCAGCCGAACCGCACCCGCACGCGTCCTGTGTCAGCGCTGTGTCGGCACCGAACCGGTCGCCGCGAACGCCCAGGTCACACGGCTGTGAGCGGCGGGGCGTCGAGGATGTAGGGCATCTTCGACAAGGCCTAGCTAGCGCTGACCCCATTCGGACGGCTCATGGCTGTCTGAGACGCACTCCCGGGACCAACTCGGGTCGCAGGACGGCGAGACTCCGCCCGGGCCCGCCGACCTGCCTGCCGCCAGAGCGCGCTCTCGAGCCCCGCTGACGTCGTTCGGCAGCGGCTCCGAGGCGTGCCCCGGCCGGTCGCGGTGAGGGTGCCCTCGTACTGGGTGGCTGCTGGCTGCTCCGCGGCGAGAACGACCTCGCACATTGGTGTCGAGGCGTGCCCTGCTTGCGGGTTCGCGGTGGGTCGGCACGGTGCCTGATCGAGAAGCCAGCTGGCCAAACCGCCAGGTCGACGACGCATAGGAGCGGACCATGGGCAAGACGATCAAGCAGCGACTGGCGCGGCGGCGTCAACACGAGACGGGCGAGAAGTACACGACGGCTCTGCGCTTCGTCGAAGCGAACTTCGACAGCTTGCTCGACGAGTACCACGAGAGCAGGCGATCGGCCAGGACTCGACCCTGCGACGCCCCAGGCCACTCGCAGTCCGGGCACCTCACAGATGCCGAGGCAGGGCGCGTCGAGCGGTTGTCGGTGATGCCTAAGGACCCCGTCGACGCTTCGACCCCAACCGCGGACTGGCCGGCGCAGGCCTAACCCCCAAGCGGGATCACTTGGGCCCGCGGAGGAAACGCCCACCTCTTGCGCCGCCGGGCTAAGAGTCGCCCACTTCATGCTGCCGCTGTAAGCGAAAAAGGCATCCGATTGCTGCTGTCACAGGTCGTGGCCAAGGTCCCGCGCCTGGTGCACGAAGCGGCGTACACCAAGGACATGCTCGAACGCCGTGAGGGTTCGAATCTCGGCACACTTGGCGAAAAACGCCTTCATGTGCGGGCTCGCCGCCTTGAACTTGGCAGCCTTCCTTGAGTCGCTGTGCCACAACATGCCGTTGAAGTAGACCTTGGCGAGCTGGTGGTCGGGCACCACGTTGTCAAGGTCGACAGCGTCAGGGACCGTGCCTGGGGGTCCCAATTCGAGGCGAGTCACTGTCCCGGTCGGCAGCCCCAGGTACTGGGCGGGTACCTGTTCAAGGACCTGTTGACCCACGTACATATGGGTCTGCCAAGACTCAAAGATGCTCTTGCCGCGATCTGCGTACTGGGCCAGCGCCGGATGCTCCGCGCCGATCCGATCGAGAAGCCGCCCCAAGGCGATGTCGTCATTGGCGAGGAACACCATCGGGCGCATCAGGACCGCGCAGTACACCCACGTCGACTTGTCGAGGTTGTTCCAGTCGATCTGCATGGCGGTGACGAGCGTCGATTCGGGGTCCCGAGACATGATGACGGTGAACGAAGGCCGAGCGGCCGCCAGCTGGTGCTCAGCGAGTTCATCCGCGCGCTCCATGAAGTTGGCGATGTCAGTCTTCAGCTTGCTGCTGCTAGGTCCGCAAGCGGACCCCGGTGCGCTACTCACGCACCGATGCTCTCTGACACCGCCGACGGTGGCGGCACCCGCTCGCCGCTGCGAGCCGAGCTTCCCGAACCATCCACGAAGAGGCCGTTCTAGTCGGATGCGGGTGCGGGTCGGGGCTAAGTGAAAGCGGCGTGCCGGCATCGGCTTGTGAGGAGACTTGGACCGCGGCACGCAGTGCGTCGAGCGGGGAATCAGCCGGGCAGACGACCCTGCCCCGAACCTAGGGTCGATCGCATCTCGGCGATGAGCAGGCTTCCCAGGCCGATGACGCCCCAGGCGAAGACCTCCGCGTCAGCCCGCTCCCTCAGGTCGTGGCGGCTGCTGTTGCCGATGGCTTTCGCCAACCCCTGCCCAAGGAGCTGCCAGCCCTCTTGCTCGCTCGCGTCCTCCCCTAGGGCGTGTGCGCTTCCTGGCCGCAAGACCGCAGCAAACAGCCCCGCGCCATACAACTTCCCGCCCTTCTTGTTGGGCGGACTGCCCGCATGGCGCCGAATCCAGTCCTCGACGAACGTCACGACAGCCGACGGCACCAAGTCCCACATCCCTGAAGCAACTAGGCCGCCGACATGATCCCACAGAACGGGGTCGCAACCCGGCGCAGCTGCGGACGCGGGTGATGCGCTGCTGGCTAGGACAGCTGCCGCGTCGACGTACCCGCAGAGCTCGTCAGTTGGCGACGCGCTTCCGTACCGGTTCGCGGCCCTCATGGGGTGCCACTCATCGATCCTCGCGACCAGGTAGTGATCCGAGCCGAGGCAGGACGCGGTGAGTGCCGCCGCCTCGACCTGTAACGCGTGGATCCCGCTGTTGACTACCGACAAGAACGGCGACCCAACCCTGATCTCGTCGGAGATGCGTCGCAAGCGCTCGGCCGCGTGAATAGTCGTCACCCGACAAGTTCACCAGTCGACCCCGCTAACGGAGAGCGAAAAGGTCGTTGACGTCCCACCGAACTGTCCGCATGGACGCTGATATCAGCCACCGGGGAGCCGCAAGATCGACGCGCCGACGTCCGCTCGGTCGCGCGCGTCGGCGCCCGGACCCCGCCGGACCGTCACCCCGAGGTCCGCGAGCGCCCGACCCAGGGCGGACAGATGATTACCGGTTCACGTCTTGCAGCACCGCCGTCTGCGAACAGATCCGAGTGGCGCATACGCCTTCGCCCAGCGAACCGCAAGGCGATGTCACGCTAGAGGTTGCGCGTGCGCGCTTCCTGCACGAGTTGAACGACTCGACTCTTCGAAAGCTTCGTCGCCGTCGCGATCCGGTCGTAAGACCAGCCGTCGCGGCGCAGCTGAGCGATCGCCCTCAACCGCGGCTCCGCAAGTTCCGCCAGAGCCTCATCCATCGCGGCGAAGGCATCTCCGGTGGCAGTGATCACCGCAGTCGGCTCCTCGAGCGCCGCCAGGCGCTCGGCCTCCTGCGCGATCGCTTCACGAAGTTGTTGCGAAATCCGACCGGGCCTGGATCCGGTTCGCTGACGACGGGGCGGCACAACGCAACCCGACCCCGTTCAGACCCCTGACCCCCAACGAGACACACCTGTTGTCTTGTCGTGTGTGGGATCGCCGTCCCACCTGTCCAGTCGCTCACGAGGCGAGCTGGACATGAACGCCGACCGCTGTCCGCCCCGTCCGACATCGCTAGGGTTCAACCATGCCTCGACGCTCGGCCCCCCTCGCGGCGCCCCGCGCGTGGATGACCGAAGGCACCTGGCCGGACGGTGAGATCGATCCGGACGCACCCGCGGCGGTGCCGTACGCGGTACACGTGTCGAAGACACTGGGCGAGGCATTGGCGGGACGCAACAAGTCCGAGGTGGCGCTGGCTGCCGAGATAGAGCGTTCGACGCTCTACGACCTCCTGGCCGGCAACAAGTGGCCTGAGCTGTTCACCATCGCGAAGCTGGAACTCGAACTGGGCGTCTCCCTCTGGCCGGACCAGCCCCTACCTAAGGCCGGCCGAGCAAAGACCAGCAAGGACTCCTGAGCTACGAGGCCTCATGGCCAGCCCGAGCTCGAACAGCGTCTGACCTGTCGGGCGATGCAACCACTGCCACTCACAGTCGTCGCCCCCGTGCGACACCGCAGCGCGCTCATGGCGTAGGACCAGAGTCGGCAACTGGGCCACGGCCCTCCAGTTCGGCTGCGACACGGCCTATCTCGATGACGAACTCGGAGAAGCTGCTCGCAGTTGACAGAAGCCCGGAGATCGCAGTGACGACGAACTCAAAGGCACCCCGCGGTCCTGGATCGGGAAGGACTACGACGAAGCACGTCGCCGCGTGGTCGGATGCGGGCCCGGTTACCTCAATATCGAATCGCTCGACGTCCTGGAACCTTCGATGGTCGGCTTGGTGCCACTCCGGTAGCGCGGCGCATTGCAGGTCAGTCAGGCGTGCAACTGCGGCTGGTAGAGCGGACCCCGAGGCAACCATCTCGTCCTCCGCTGAAGGGGGCTGTCCGTTGAAGACTACGCCCGACCGGGGCCCCTGTACAGGCCTCTGACCGGCCGACCTAGGTGTACCCGGCCATCAGGTTGGTAGCAGGCGGCTGATCGGCGGTTTGCCCCCGAGTGCGCTGTGGCGGCGCTCAGTGTTGTAGTGCTCGAGGCAAGGTGCAAGGGCGGCCGCGCGGTCGGCGTTGCTGGTGAAGACCTTGCGGTAGGCCCACTCGGTGGCCAGGGTGCGGTTGAGGCGCTCGACCTTGCCGTTCTGCCAGGGGCAGTGGGGCTTGATGAACTTCTGCTTGATGCCGAGGTCTGCGCACACGCGCTTGAGGTCGGCTGAGTGGCGGTAGGCGAAGGCGTTGTCGGTGATCAGCCGTTCGATGCGGGTGATGCCCTTGGCGGCGAAGTAGGCCGCGGCCCGCTGGAGGAATGCTGCGCAGGTCGCGCCCTTCTCGTCGGGCAGGATCTCTGAGTAGGCCAGCCGGGAGTGGTCATCGACCAGCGAGTGCACGTAGTCGTAGCCAATCGGAGCCTTGCGTTGGTAGGTCTCCTCGCGTCGGGCGCGGCCGCGGGCGCGCCAGCCGCCACCGTCGGGGATGCGTCCAAGCTTCTTGACGTCCATGTGCGCCAGCTCGCCTGGCCGTGCGCGTTCGTAGCGGACCGCGGTCGCTTTCGAGGACCGGATCAACTCGCCGGTCACCGGGTCGCACTCACGCAGATAGGGCACGCGATGGCGGCGCAGGATCCGGGACACCGTCCGGGCCGGCACACCGAGCCTCGCCCCAAGCACGTCCGGGCCGTCGCGATGCGTGGCACGGGCAGACAGGACCTTCTGCTCAACCTCGACGCTGGTCTTGGTGGGCATCGAGTGCGGCCGCGAGGACCGGGTCAACAGCCCATCGTCACCTTCGGCGGCGTATCTGTCGATCCAGGTCTTCACACACTTGCGCGACACACCCATCGCGGCGGCGATGTGGGCCTGCTTCCAGCCGGCCTGGTGACGTTGAACGATCAGGCGACGACCGTGGACGGTCAAACGAGCACTACCGTGAGACACGAGAACCTCCGGGTTGGAGTGGGCCTTAGACAAGCCACATCCCATCCGGAGGTTCTCGTTCGTTCAGCCAGGCTCGCCGCTACCAACGTCCTGGCCGGGTACACCTAGGCCGCGCAGAGCGGCACGGCAAGGGCGATAACCGGTGGCACCGGATCAATGCACACGGGCGAGCCGATTGAACCGCCGGCGTCGATACCCGCCGCGACTCAGACGGGCCGCAGCGTGACCGTGCGTGGGAGCGCCTCGGCGGCGTAGGCATCCGGATCGGCAGCGAAGCGCTCAAGGATGTCAGCCAGCTCGGGACTGACATAGAGGCAGCGGTCCGTTCCGACCGTTTGCTCCTCGGCGGAGGTTGAGGCTTCGACGAGCCCACCCGATCCCTGCTTCAAGGTGTAACCCTCGACGTGCTCGTCGTCAATGCGATCGCTGCTCGGCATGACTCGGACAGTTCGGGGCCCCTGTATGCCGTCAAGGTTCTTGTGCGGAATCCCGATGGAGTCTCGCTCGCTCGTCCGCCTGCGTCTTGACGCGAGACTGACTCCAGTAGCGCCCCGAGATCTCCCGGTGAGACTGCCGTTCCGCGGGCGAGACTGCCTTGCGGTTCCGAGTCTGCGCACGAGACTCGTGCTTGCTGGTGTCTCCGGGCCCTGGGTGTGCAGCCCTACCGCGGGTGGCCGCGACGCGGCGTCGATGACCGCCGAGTTCCTACAGCCTGATCGAGGAGGCGCCGTACCCGTGCGTGCTGGGCTCATCAACCGGCGAGACACACAGGGTGACCGGGTTTCGCGCGACGGTCATCCGAGGCTGCGCAGTTGCCGTATCAAAAGCACCAGCGGGCGGCGATAAGTTTATCAACGCAGGGAGAGGCTGCTCGTTGCATGGAAACCTTCCGCTTCCCCAGCTCGTTGGACCCTGCACCCACTCGTGCGGGCTCGCCCAGCAAGGTTGACGGCGTACTCTCGGAAGCGCAGTTCGCGAAGGGAGTGACCATGTCTGCAACCGGGTTCGGTGAGCCTGCGGACCGGCCGGCGGCCAGTGGCGGCCGCGGGGACGAGTTCCTCGGCCATCCTGAGGAGATTGAGGCAGTTCTCGCACAGGGACTTGCCGGTTTCGAGGACTGGCTTCGCGCGGACTACGTCGCTGCGGGTCTGCGCTACTTCGTGGAGGCGGACGACGATGGAACCGTCATCTACCGCGACATTCACACCGACCGGGTTCTGAGCCGCGACGAATACGCAACGCTCCACCTCCGCTCCACGGGGAGCGGGGGCCCGCCGGTGGACAAGTAGCAGCGGGCCCGGCGCGGTCAGTCGTCGTTGGGCAGGTACCACCCGTGTTCGCGGTGGCGCCGTTCCGGCGGGCTGGGGTTCTCGCGAACGTGAGCCTCGTTCGCGCGGCGCGTCATCTCGTCGTCGTAGCGATGGAATTCGTCGTAGAGCCCAGAGGCCTCATCGACGTCCTGGCGAGAGAAGTATTGCTGTCGCAGCGCCTCGCGTGGATGTCTTGTCGAGAAGGCGCACTTGCGCGCGCGAGCCGAGCCGGCCTCTGTTCACCGGCTAAGGGGCGAGTTGAGATCGAGCTGGGGTCGCCCTGGCTCTCGGGCACCGCTCCCGTGCCGGCGGCGCAGCGCGGCACAGCGTGAACGTCCGCCGCAGCCGGCGGCGGGATTAGCCACCCGCCGCGACCTGAGCAGATGGCCGGGCGTCGCTCAACGCCATCGGGGACCACCCCGGCCAAGACACCGCACCGTGGGCGATGCCGCCGCCGAACCGCGCTACGAGCACGGGTCGGCGTCCAGCATTGTCGTAGACGGACCTGGGGACACACCCGTCGCCCGAAGTGGCTCGACTCCAAGCGCGGCACGCACTCACCTAGCGTCGGGTTTCCCTGGCGAACCCGACCCATGCAACGAACGTTCGATGACGAGCCGCGGCCAGCAATCAACCTACGCAGGCGCGCATCTCATGCCGGCGAAGGTTCGCCCGAGCGCTAGGCAGCCGCCCGTATCGCTAGGTTCGTTTCGGATCGACACCCCCTTGCGTACTGCGACCCGTGCCGCGTCGCTTCGTCAAGTTCGCGGGGCCCGATTCCGGCGGATGACCATCAGAACCCCTGCGCAGTGCTTGCCCGCTCGCTGTCGGGGCGCACGGCCCTCGAACCCAGGTTAGCGAGCAAGGTCCCCGGCGAGGTCGCGTAGCGCAGAACGCCCCCCTTTCGAAGGTCCAGTCCACGTTCGTGTGGTTCCCCAGAGGCGAACCCGGGGAGGTCACGAAGTCACCTGAGGCGGGACTGCGGCATCAGGGACCATCACGTTTCCGAGTAGTACCGGACCAATTCGAACCACCGTCGCGCCTGAACCCCAGACCAGCGTGGCTTCCCAGATTCGGTCCTCGATTCGGCGCTCCCATGTAAGCGGACCGCCACGGTTGCCCTCGGTCCCAGACCGGCAGCAGGTGGACCGCTCGTCCGGAGCGGTCAGCTGATCAACCAGCCCAGCCGGCGAGGCGAGCACAAAGTCGACAGGCGAGCCGCCCGGGACCAGGTCACCCCCCATCGCCTCCGCTTGAGCGCGCCAGCGCTGCGCGTCCGCTTGGTCGCCGTCCGCCTCTGCATCGGACGCAAGCAGGTCGTAGACCGCCCTCTGAACGGCCGCACGACGCGGCCCTTCGGAAGCCGCCTGCAAGCCGTGCACCGATACGCCCGCTCGCAAGGCGCCTGCCAGGAGCGCTGCCGCCAGCCACAACGGCGGCTCGTTGACTTCAGGAGGTGGAGCGCCGCCGCACCGCCCGTCGCACCGGCACGGGTCGTCCAAGTCACTCTCCACGGCGACCAACTCTTCGAACGTACGCAGCATCTGGCACGGGCATGAATCCGTCGTCACCGCGAAAGCTCCTTGACGCCACCCGCAAGACCCACACCGTCCCTGAGCGGCGACCCGGGGCTCCCTACATCGAACCCTCGGCGCTGCGGGCCACGGTCACGAGCCCCGGAGAGCTCAAGGTCTAGTCGAGACGATGTTTTGAAACTACGCTCGACGCATGGCCGAACTCTCCGATGCCGTGACCGGCACCCCGGTCTACGACGAACTGGTGGCCAGAGCCTGGATGGCTCTGATCGACCCCAGCCGTCGGATGTCGATCGCCCAGAGCGGGCGCGACACGGAAGGGAACAGAGATGGAAGACGAGACGAGTGAGCGCGCGAGCGACAGGCTGAGCGTGACCTTTCAGTCCCCGAAGGTGGCGAAGGTCGGTGGGGTGTCTGGCGCCGACTACTTCACGCAGCGACCCGCGACGGATGCCGCCGACGCGGCGGACCTGGTTCTGCACGTTGCCGCGACGCGATCGTTGGGGTCACGAGCCCTCGGCCTGTTCGTGATCCGGGAGTCGGATGAGTGGGACCTGGAACTTTTCAACGGCGTGCGCGAATTGACTTATCAAAATCATCGCGACATCCCCGCGGTCGAAGCGATCCGTCGGGTTGGCCTCGCGCCGTTGCAAAGCTCGACGTTCACGGTCAAGCGGGAGCGCAAGGACGGCTCGACGGAGCGCACCACCGTGGTAGTCGAGGTGCTGGAACAGGGGTCGACGAAGGCAATTTTGTTTTTCTACGACGGATTTTGGCATTTGTGGTCGCGCGCGTCGGCGTGGAAGGCCGATGACGATGCCGAGGATCAGCGGCTGAACGCGTTCACAACGATTCTGATCGAGGTCATCCGTCGCCTCCGCCCCAAGTCGATTTATGCAGCGCACCTTTCGCGCCTGGTGCGGAGCACGTCTCAGGGCAACCGACTGCAGGCCGCGATGGATGGCAACGTCGATCACCTCTGGGTCAAGGACATGCGCTTCGACTTCGTCGGGCCGCAGGGGCAGATGGGCTTCATGCTCCTGTCGATGATGAGCTGGGTCGTCGCGCTGGAGCGGGACGCGATCGTGTCTCGTCTGCTAGCGGGACGCATTGCGAAGTGGCGTCGAGGCGAGTGGCCTTTCGGCGATGCGCTGGTCCCGTTCGGGTTCAGGCTGGTCAAGAGGAAGCTGGTCCCCGATCCGGCGAAGCGGGCTGAAGTGCGCGAGATGCTTCTCATTCTGGCTAGCGAGGCGGGACCGGCGCAGAAGGTCGAAGCACTTGCGGAGCTGGGTGTACGGACGATGCGAAAGCACCGCCGCCTCGGTGACCGCGCGTCGATCGCCACACTGGCGAACAAGGACTACGCGATCAGCTCGCTGATGGCGTGGGCGCCTCTGTGGATCAGCGGCGAGTACTTGTGGCGGGTCACGAACACGTTCCGCGACCTCGACGAACTGTCGGGCGTACCGATCGTGCGACGAACGGAGAACGGCGAGACCGATTCATCGGACGCTGGCGAGCTGCAGATGCTGTACAAGGTTGGGCTGCCTGACGGCGGCTGGGCAGAACCTGAGGTGGTCCGGGCGTTCGAGAACGCGGCCGTTCGCTACAGCGCTGGTCTCCGCACGAAGGGGCACACCCCCAACCGGCACGTGTCGCCGGCGATCATCGACGAGTCGGCCAATCCGCTGCTGCTCACACGCGTGCTGTCGCCGGACCACATGAAGGGCGGCGACCGAGCCACCAAGGCGAGGCGTAACGCCTCGCGCTCGAAGCGAACGATCTCACCGTTCACCGGGCGTGGCTGGCGCGACGGTGACTACTACTACGAGCTGCAGATGACGGCTGCAAGCACGTACCGGCTGGTGCGTTGGCTGGTACACGACGACGAGCTCGCGTCCATCGGCGACGACATCCTGCACGTCGACACGGCGGCGGGCCAGTGAGGGCCGGGCGCCAGGTCACCTCCGCGGTGACCGCGGACTCCACCGACATGCAGAACGTCGGGTACTTCAAGGCGGCCACCATCGTTGAGGGCTTCGTCGACGCCACCATCGACGCACTACGAACCGGCGTGCCGGTCTCCCGCCTACCCGGACAGTCGGTGTTCGCGTCGACGCACGTGCATCAGGTCGTCGACGTTCGCGCCGACCAGATCGCGGCCTTGGAACACGCTCGTGACCAGGCAGAACGCCTCGCCGTGCGAGCCCGGGCCCTGAGCCTGGCAGAAGAGATGGACGAGGCCGAGAGCCTCGACTACGCAGCGACAGCCCGGAAGGCACGGCGAGACGCCGCCGAGGCCCGCCAGAAGATCGCCGAACTGCGGGACATGCCGACAAACGTCGCACCCATCGGGGAATTCGACGCGCTCACCGACGTGTGGATACCCGCGCTGGCTCGCCTGCGGCGCAGCAGCGGACGAGTGTCTCAACGCGACTACCTCGCTTTGAAGACGGTCGTTCGAAAGTACTGGCAGGTGCGGCGAGACGGCGTCTGGTACGGACGTGCCACGATCATGGTCAACACTTCCGACGGTGTCGCAGAACTCGGTCCGATCGAGTGGCCACTAGGTCGCGGCGGCAAGGGCACTCAGGCCCTCGCGGTGAACATGCCGCGCACTCGGGTGTTGTCCCGCGACAGCCGCAAGACCGTAGTCGCGCGTCTTGTTGCGACTGGCCGCATCGAACGAGACGCCGCCTTGACTGCGTGCAACGCGCCGTTCTCCGAGCTCTCCGCGGTCCTGTTGCACGAGATCTGCGGAGACGCCTACCCCGCGTGGGTGAGCGACCAGTGGCGCGATCCTACGTTCGTGCAGTGGCTTGTTCGGGTCTACACGGACCCGAAGTGGGCCTGGTTGGGTCGCGGGAAGTACAGCGAGTTGAGCTCGCTTCGCCAGCACATCGTCAACTACGCCGCCGAGCGTGGCGAGTTCGTTCTCGGCGAAGCGGCACCCGACCTCTACGCGTTCGATCTGCACACAGTGGTCCGGCTCGCGCACGATGCGCCCGCCGCAGCTGGCGCGCGCATCCGTGACTGGCGCTCGAGCATCGAACCGGTCGAGTACACCCGCGAGTTCGCAACCCGCAGGTACGCACCCGTCGCTTGCGCGTGCGGACAGCCCGCGACCGTGTCGACTCGGGTGCCGGAGATTCCTCGCGACCTGCTGTGTGCGTGCGGACGCATGCCGCAGGGCGAGCGGTTCGGCGCTCCGGCGACGCTGCGGTTTCCTGACGAGTACCAGGCCCTGCGGGTGCCCGACGCGGAGTGCCTGGCGGACGTTCGGGCGCAGAACGAGCGTCGTCGAGTAGCGCTGACCCCGATGCAACTGCAGCTCCTCTCCCTTGACGGGCTGCGTTCCGGAGCCTCGGCGAAGGCGCTGCGCCAAGAACTGAACGAACGCAACGGCCAGGAGAGGCTCGATTACGGAGCGGGGCTGAGCGTCGCGCTGCGGCGCCTTCAACGTCAGGGCTACGTCACCGAGGACGGCGCAAGGCCGGCGATTTGGGGTCTCACGGACGACGGGGTGGAGTACCTCGCCAGCCGTTGATCCCGCGCAGGCTCAGCACCGCGCCAACAATTGGACCGATCAGGACTCGTTGCGCTCCAAGCTCGCTGCGCCTAACCTCCGCGAACGGCCCGTCGTGCGACCCGAGACGTGCGGCGGGCCGCCCGGAGCCGCCGCATGAGCGCGAAGGCCTCTCCCCCAGAGGGTCAGTTGCGGCAGCCGGTGCCCCGAAGGGCGCCAGCTGGGAGGCGTGCCAGCACCGTCAGGGACCGAGAAGTCACGGTTTTCGCCTGGGTAGCTCTCAGCGGGGCACCACGTCCTCGAGGCGCAACCAGACGGCGCCGATCTGCAGGCGTGGATCGGGGATGACGATGAAGGCGTGGGGGCGGGTCCAGCGTTGGGCGAGGCCGTCGAGATACGCCTCGCCGTCCCGCTCGAACACCACGCGAGCGCGCACCGGGCGGCGGGCCCGGTCCTGGATGTCGCTGGCGTGCCGAGTGCCGTCTTTGCGAGCTAGCGGAAACTCTTGGTTCAGGACCTCCTGAAACAGCCGGGGCACCGCAGGCCCGCGCGAGTCATACGGCATGCGACGGCCGCTCTGCCATCAGGACCGGCCGCGATCGTCGTTCGGTCGGAAGACACCCCCACGGCTGCGCATGCGCGCGAGGGTAGAAGGACCCGACTCGATACCGGAAAGGGGTGCGGCCCCGGGAGAAACTCCCGGGGCCGCGGAGGCCGAAGCCTCGGTCACCTTGCGGTGAACTGGTTAGAACCTAGGGGCCAGGTCGCGGCCGCCGCAGCGAATCTGAACCTTCCGTGACTCCGGTCCAGTCCACATCAGCTCCGGCGCGCCGCCGGCGTCCGTAGAAGGGAACCGGGACCGGCGTTCCCGTAGCCCAATCGAGTAGGGACAGCCCGGCGCACCAGCACGCGGCAACCCGTCGCATCGGGCGTTGACCTGAACTGCGACTGGTCGTGCCATCTGACGAAACTGGGGTGAGCTCAAGCGGGAGCTGGCTCGGCACCTGCGCACGCAACGGGCTGGCCGCAAGCCGCAGAACCGGCCCGAGCGGCGCAAGGGAAGACTCGTCGACCCGATCTCGATCAGCGAACGCCCGGCCGAGGTGGCCGACCCCGCCGTACCCGGGCACTGGGAAGGCGACCTGATTCTCGACAAGGCCCGGCGGATCGGCGATCGGCACCCTGGTCGAACGCTCCACCCGATACGTGATGCTGGCCCGTCTGTCCGAACGCCGCACCGCTGCGGACTTCGCTGAGGCACTGGTCCAGGTGGTACGCACCCTGCCCCAGCACCTGCGCAGATCCTTGACCTGGGACCAGGGCAAGAAGATGGCACTGACAAGGAGATCGCCTTCGACGCCGACATCGAGCTCTACCGCTGCGACCGCGCAGCCCCTGGCAGCGCGGCTCGAACGAGAACACCAACGGCCCGCTGCGTCAGTGCTTCCCCGGCGACGTCAGCCTGCGCCAGTTCAACCCCGCCGACCTCACTCACGTCGCCACCGAACTGAACAACCGACCCCGCAAGACACTTGGCTGGGCCACCCAGTCGAGCGGTTCGAAGAACTACTCTCCGCCCACTAATTCAAGTGTGGTGCAACGACCGGCTGAATCCGCCCCCAAGTATCGCAACGTGTGACGGCGCGCGCCGAGCGTCCCTGCGGCCTATCTTGGGACGCTCGCGGAGCCGCCGGCGGGCCGACGGGTTAGTCCAGCAACCTCGCCGTCCGCTTCTTGGCCGTGGCCGCGTCGTTGGCCAGGGGCGAACGATACATATCGTTCGTCGTTGAGTTCCGCGCGTGACCCAGCCAAACAGCTACGGACGCAAGATCGAGGTTGTAACCCTCCGGTGCGGGCGCCAGGCAGAGGCTCGCCCAGGCATGGCGCAGCCAGTGGAAGCTCCACGACCACTCGCACGCCTCAACCGCGTCGGCGACGCGGTCGCCCAGGTTCTCAACCCAAGACGTCACGCCGTCGACGGGCGGGAAGAGCCAGCCGTGTGTGACACCCTCCCGAGCTTGCGCATCCTCGACGAGGCTCGCGAGGACATGCATGTACACGTCCCAGATGATCGTTTGACGGGTCTTTCCGCCCTTGGGTCGTGTGACCGCGGGCCAAGACTCGTACCGGTCTAACTGCCAGTCCACGTCGATCAACGTCTCGTCCTCGCCGAAGTGCACGGCCTCCACGCGCAGAGCGAGCAACTCGCAGAAGCGCATGCCGGTGGCGTACGCCAGCAGCACCAAGCGCTCGCCGTACCCGGGGTAGAGCTCCTCGAGCGCCGCCGCCAGCTTGTCGACGTCCGATCGTCGCGGACAGCGCTTGAGCTCGATGTAGTCCGGCGCGTCGATGCAGCCGGCTGCCTTGAGCGCGAGGGTCCGGGCGTTCTTCACGACGGCCTGCCGCCGCTTCGGCATCCCGAACGGCTCGACGTCGTCCCAGTAGCCCCGCTCAATCCCGAAGGCGATTACGGCGTTGAGCGTGCGCCCCACCGACTTGATGGTGCCCTCCTTGGCGTCGGCGTAGTTGAGAGCGTCGAAGATCTTCGTCCAGTCGGCGATCGTCAGGGCGTCGCACGGCTTCTCCGCTATTGCGGTGGGCACCCACTTGTTCCAATTCGACCTGTACTGCTTGATCGTGCCCTTGGGGGCCCCGAGCTGCTCGCGGTGTGCCACCAAGGCGCGCATGACCTCGTGGAACTCGGCGCCACGGATGTCGCCGTCGCCCCGCAACCGGGCCAATTCTGCTCGCTTCGTGGTGGCGAACGCGGCGGCGTTCTCGGGGGTGCCGCAGCGCTTGGACTGCCGCTTCGGGCCCTCGCCGGGGATGCCGCTAGGCCACCAGAAGACACGGTTGTCCCGCATGATGTGGACCGGGTCGTTGTCGCGGCGCCGGGTCGCCTTCTTGACGATCTCCTGGGCTGCCTTCTCGCTCTTCTTGCGCGCCTTCTTCGCTGTCTTCTTGCCGGCCTTCGACGCGAGCGGGCTCGCGACCTGATCGGTGGCCGGCGCGCTGGTGAGGATGGGCTCAGACACGGGTGCGGTCCGTGTTCTTGGAGGCCGACTTCTGACCGGCGGTCTTGGTCTTCGCCTTCTTCTTGCCCTGCTTCTTCTTGCCGGGCGTCTCCGCGTCCTCGGCGGTACTGGCCTTTAGCGCGGCCCAGCCAGGGGTGGCGATGTAGGCGCAGAGGACCACGTAGTCCCAGGTCGGCTTCTTGCCGACCTTACGCGGCTGCGGGAAGGACGGGTTCTTGCGGACGTTGTCGAGGTGGCGGACCGAGATGTTGAGAGCGTCGGCGGCGAGCTCGCGGTTGAGCAGCCGGCGGCCCTTGAACTGGTGGAGGCAGTGGCACGTGTTGGTGGGTTCCATGCCTAGGACCGGTCCGGGGTGGTTCCGAGCCTGCCAATCGCTGCACGCACCCGGCTGCAGGGTGTGGCACACAGCGGAACCGGTTATGCGCCACCCGTGCGCCACCCGCGAGGCGTCTGCCCAGGTCACGACGCGTTTCGAGGTGCTCTGAACAAGATCACCCAGATCTACGAGGGCACCAACCAGGTCCAGCGGATCGTCATGGCCCGCCAGCTCCTCGCCGGGGTCCAGTCGAGCCTCTGAGCGGCGGCCCCGGCACGAGCCGGAGGAACGCAGGAGGTCGGGGCCCGGCCGGTGGGCCCGGACCGGTCTGGACCGGCGCGCCCTGGTGGGACGCGCGTGGGTCGATCCGGTAAACGACCCGTTACATCGGGACCCGGTCGGCGATTGTCAGACAACCTGGCGACCGCCGACGCACAGGTGGTCGGCGTCAGCCAAGCCGACAGAAACGAGTCCTCGTGAAGAAGCTACGCGCCCTCACCGGCGTGACCGGTCTCGCCCTGAGCGCCTCCTCGCTGGTCCTCGGCGTGAGCGCGCCGCCAGCGGTGGCCGCGCCGCCGTCCGCAGCGCCGAGCGTCGACCCCGGCCGCGGGCCGGCCACGGCCAGGTCGACGGACCCGGTCGAGCGGGCCAGGGTCGCGCGGGCGGCCGCGGCGGCGCCCGTCTCGGGGTCGCCGATCGTCATGCCGACGGCCTACCCCTACCAGCCCGAGCTGCGGATCTACCGGCCCAACGCCGACGACGCCGCCCACACCGCGGCGCTGCTCGGCCACCCGGACCTCGCGCCTCGGCTGATGGACCTGATGGCGACCAGCGACCGCATCTCGGCGCAGGTCGTGGGTCAGTCGACCGAGGGCCGCGACCTGTACCTGGTGACGCTCACGGCGCCGGAGACCGAGGCCGAGACGGCACAGCAGGCCGCGTGGAAGGACCAGATCAAGAACGACCCGGCGTCCGCGGCGACCGACGAGGAGCTCGTCGCCGGCTACAAGACCCCGGTGTGGATCAGCAACAACATCCACGGCAACGAGTGGGAGGGCACCGATGCCGCGATGCAGTACATCGAGTACCTCGCAACCGCTCCGCTCAGCGAGGTGCGCAGCATCCTCGCGAACAACCGGATCTACTTCTCCCCGTCGCTGAACCCCGACGGCCGGACCAACGCCACCCGCGCGACCGCGCTGGGGCTCGACCCGAACCGCGACATCATCACCAACACGACGCCGGAGACCCGCTCGTTCGTCCGGACCGCCCAGGCGATCCAGCCCATCTACGCCGCGGACTTCCACGGCTACACCAACGTGCTGCAGATGGAGCCCTGCGGGCCGCCGCACGGCTCGAACTACGAGTACGACCTGACGATGCCCCACAACTACGCGCTGGCGCTGAAGGTCGAGAAGGACGTCGTCGACGCCGCCATCCCGGGCAACACCTACCTGGACACCACCACCGGGCGGGTCGTCCCCGCCAACACCGGGCCGAACACCGCGCACATCAAGATCCCCTACCGCGACACCCCGGACGGCTGGGACGACTTCCCGCCGGTCTTCACCGCGCAGTACGCCGCGTTCTACGGTGCGGCCGCCGCGACGGTCGAGCTGCCGCTGACCCGCGGTGCCGCCGGTGGTCGCCAGACGCCCGCGCGTGCGGCGGTCAACACGGCGGTGGCCTACCAGACGATGCGCAGCATCGTCGACTACATGAACGTCGCGACCAACGCCCGCGACATGATCCGCAACCAGATCGAGGCGTTCCGCCGCGGCGTGGCCGGCGAGCCCAAGAAGAACCTCACCGTGGGCGACGTCGCCTCGGTGCCCGGGCCGACGCAGTGGCGCGCACTGTGGGACGTCGCGGACAACCAGGAGCCCGTGACCCTGCCCCGCGCCTACGTCATCCCCGTGGGCGACACCCAGCGGTCCTCCAGCGACGCCCACCGCCTGGTGCAGCAGCTGCTGGACCACGACATCGAGGTCGGACAGCTGGCTGCCACGACCACCGTGGGCGGGACGACCTACCCCCGCGGCTCCTACGTCGTCGACATGCACCAGCCGCTGCGCGGCCTCGCGAACGCCTTCCTGGACCTGGGTGAGGACATCTCGGCCAAGGTCCCGTCGATGTACGACATCTCGGCCTGGAGCCTGGGCTACCTCTGGGGCGCCACCGTCGACAAGGTCGGCCTCGTCACCGACGCACCCATCGGGACCGTGGTGCGGCTCTCCCGGGCCCCCGAGGCGGAGGTGCCTGCGACGACCGGCGGCTTCCTGAGCTTCGACGTAGCCGGCGTGCCGGACTACCAGGCGCTCAACGCTCTGCTGGAGGACGGCGTCAAGGTCTCGATGCTCGAGGACGGGTCGGTGGTCGTCGACGGCGCGGCCCGTTCCGCCGCGCTGGCGGCAGCACGGCGGTTCGACGTCGCGATGGAGAACGCCTCCGCCGACGACCTGGCGGCCCTGGACGACGAGGCCACCAAGCCGCTGACCGACCTCACCATCGGCTACGTCGGCACCCAGGACGACCGGCTGTCGCTCGAAGAGCTCGGCTTCGACGACCTGACGCCGCTGTCGGTGAACGCCCTCAACGCCACACCGAGCGCACTCGACCCCGTCGACGTGCTCTGGGTCGGCTCGTCGTTCAACCCGGCGGCCGGCTCGGCGGCACGCACCGCGGTCGAGACGTTCCTCGCCGGTGGCGGTGCGATGCTCGGGCGGACCAACCAGGCGTTCAACGCCGCGGCGTCCTTCGGCCTGCTCAGCGGCACCGTCACCAACGGCAACGGCTCCGGCAACGGCATCGTCGACGTCGACACGCCCGCGGGCTCCGTGCTGGAGCCCTACGCCCCGGACACCTCGTTCGTCTACCCCGCCTACTCCTTCAGCGGCCTCGGCGCGGGGACCCAGGTCGTGCAGAGCTACGACGCGACCAAGCCCTTCCTCGCCGGGCACTGGCGCGGGACCACGAGCACCAACGGTCCCGACGCCGCCGCCGGCAAGGCCTCGGTCGTCGCCTCGGAGGACCCGACGACCGGCGCGAAGGCGCTCGTCTTCGGTACCTCGGTGTTCTTCCGCACCCACCCGAAGGGAGGCCTCAGCCAGGCCGGTCGCGCGCTGCTCTGGGCCGGCCCGGCTGGCGAAGAGCTCGTCGCGCCCGAACCGACCCCGACGGACCCCACCCCCACGGACCCGGTCCCCACGGACCCGACGCCGACCGACCCGACGCCGACCGACCCGACGCCGACCGACCCGACGCCGACCGACCCGACCCCCGAGCCGGAGCCCGAGCCCGTGGCGACGAGCCTGACGGTCTCCCCGGTCGCGCCGGTCGCCTACCCGGCCTCGCCCACCGTGACGGTCACCGTCGCCACGGACGAGGGCACCGCCGAGGGCACCGTCGACCTGCTGGTGGCCGGCGAGGTGGTCGCCAGCGCTGCCACCTCCAGCGGACGGGCCACCCTGCAGGTCCCCGGCCTGCGCCCCGGGGTGACCACCGCGGTCGCGGCGTTCACCCCTGCCGACGAGACCTTCGCCGCCTCGAGCGACACCGTGCGCCTGGTGGTCCGCAAGGCCGCCTCGACCGTCCGCCTCTCGACCCTGGAGGTCGGACCGGTCAGGAACGGCAAGGCAACGGTCCGGCTGCGGCTCGTGCTGCAGGTCCCCGGCCTGGCCAGGACCGGCACGGTCGTCCTGAAGGACTTCGGCGTCCCCCGGCGCACCGTCCGCTTCACCGCCGCCGATGAGGGCCGCAAGGTCGTGAGCATCCGCCTCGCTCGGGGCAAGCACGCGCTCCTGGCGAAGCTCGCCGGCTCGAGCCTGGTCGCCGGCAGCAAGGACAAGGTGGTCCTCCGGGTCCGCTGAGGCACGAGGACCGAGGCCGAGGGCCGGCGCCCGCTGCGGGTGCCGGCCCTCGTGCCGTGCCGTTGAGCGGGACCGGACGCCCGGGCCGTCGACCCCCACCCCCAGGGTGCCTGCATGCCCGAGTCGCCGCCGGTCCCCCGATGAGCGCCGACGTCCTCCTCTGGACCGCCGTCGTCTGCCTCGTGGCCTCGGCGGCGCAGGCGGTCACCGGGTTCGGCTTCGCCCTGGTCGCCGTGCCCGCCCTCGCCGCGGTGACCGACCCGGTCCGCGCGGTCGTCGTCGCAACGCTGGTCGGGCTGGCCCTGACGACGGTCTCCGGGGCGCGCGAGCGGGCACACGTCGCGGCCGCCCCGGCGTCGCGGATGGTCCTCGGCGGGCTGCTCGGCATGCCGCTCGGGCTGGTCACGCTCCTGCACGCCGACGAGGCCACGCTCAGCCTGCTCATCTGCGCCCTCGTCTGCCTGCTCGCGACGCTGCTGGCGCTCCGGGTCCGGCTCCCGGCCGGCGCGGGCGCGCAGTGGGGGGCCGGAGCGGTCAGCGGCGCGATGCTCACCTCGACCGGGCTCAACGGCCCGCCGCTCGTCCTGCTGCTGCAGTCGACGACCCTCGGCCCCCTGCGCACGCGCGCGACCCTGCAGGTCACCTTCTGGTGCCAGGAGCTGGTCGCGGTCGGGGCGCTGCTCGCCGTGGGACGGGTCGACCTGGAGCTGTGCGTCCTGGCCGCGGCCGGCGCGCTCGCCTGCCCGGTGGGCTGGCGGGCCGGGGACGCGGTGTTCGCCCGGATCCCCGAGGCACGGTTCCGCCCGGTCGTCCTGGTCGGGCTCGTGGCCGGGGCGGTCGCCTCCGGCCTGACGGTCGCCCTCTGACCTCCCGGCGGAGCGCTGCGTCAGGACACGTCGTACGTCTCGCCGAGCAGGGCGTCCTGCTCGCGCGCGGTGTCGATGCACGGACCGACGACTCCGACCGTGACGTGTCCCGGGTAGCGGCGCGACTCGCCCACGCTGGCGCGGAGGTCGTCGCGGGTGAGCACGCCGTACGGGCGGGGCTCGGTGCCGGCGTTCTCGACCGTCCACCCCGCGGTCTTCAGCGCGTCGGTCACCTGGGCGATCATCTCGGCCGGGGACAGCTCGCCGGGCTCGCCGCCGCCGCCGGCGTCGTACTCCATCGACGGCGGCTCCGCCGTGCACACCGACCAGCCGCCGGTCAGCTTCCCGAGCCGGAGACCGACGCCGGCGACCACGTCGGCCACCTCCCGCATCGCCTCCTCCACCTGGGCGCGCGATGACTCGGTGTCCTGCGCCCCCTGCTCGGCCGAGACCTTCGGGTCACCGCAACCGGTCACGAGCACTCCCGTCGTCGTCAGGGCCAGGACCAGCGCGACCAGTCGCTCGCGGACAGCCCTCACGGCACCATCCTATTTTCCCGGGTCCGGGACTCGCCCTGGACGCCGCTGGAGGGCTCGCGGTCCCACTCGGGGTCGCGCGCGAAGTCGTACCACGGGTCGTAGCTGTGCTCGGCGACGTTCACCCGGTCCCCGTGCCCGTCGACGATGAGGCCGATGTTGTAGAGCGACTCACTGTCGTGGTGCAGGTAGGAGCTGTGCGCGTCTCCCCAGTTGCGGATGTCGGCCCGGTCGACGTCCTCGGCCTCGAACCGGGTCGCGCCGAAGTCGTCGGAGGACGGGTCCGTGCCCAGGCCGACCGGGCCCTTGCCGACCCAGCCCTCGTCGCCGAGCACCGCGACGATGTCGCGGCTGTCGCGCCCGACGTAGACGTTGTCCGCACCCACGCTGAAGTCGTCCGCGTGGTCGGCCGGGCCCGCACCCGGGCTGCCGATGAGCACGACGTCGTCGGCGGCGAGGTCGAAGTCGCCGGCGGCGTACGACGTCGTCGTCGACCCGTAGCTGTGCCCGATCGCGGTCAGGTGCGCGGGGTCGTCGGGGCGGGAGGCACGCAGGCCGTCCACCATGTCCGCGAGCCGGCGACCGCCGTCCTCCGCCCGGCCCTCGGTGGCGGTGGCGGGGTCGTAGAACGCGTCGGGCGCGTCGTACCCGAGCCAGAACAACGTCGCGACGCTCGACCCGTCGCCGTTGTAGCGCGTCGCCTCGTAGAGGTTGATCATCTGCCCGGTGTAGCTGGTGGTGTCGTCCATCGTCGTGGTGATGCCGGGGGTGAAGATCGCGACGTCGTCGGCGGTGTCGAGGTCGCCGACCCCGATCGCGACACGGCCGTCGCCGTCGAAGGCGCCGGGGTCGTAGAGGTGCAGCAGGCCACCCGGGCGCTCACCCGTGATCGGGTCCTCGAAGGCGTCGGCGTCCTCCAGCGCCTGCCGCGCCTGCTCGGCGTTGGCGAGCACCCGCTCCTCCGTCGGCGAGAGCGTGCCGTCGTCCCGCTTGGACCCGAGGGTCGCGAGGTCGTCGTCGAGGACCACCCGGTTGGCGTCGTCGCGCACGGACGCCGGGAGCCCGTCGGCCGAGCCGATGAGCTCGGGGTACGACGAGACGACCGCCTCCCGCTCGGCCTCGCTCAACCCCAGCCACCAGTCGTGCACCTGCTCGGGCGTCGCCTCGCTGCCGGGCGCGCCCCGCCTGCTCAGGGCGTCCTGGGCGGACTGCGGCACGCCGCCGTCGTCTGCGAGCGCCCGGTCCAGGGAGGTGCCGGCCTGGAACGACTGGCGCAGCAGGTCCTCGGCCTCGCGCACCCGTCGCTGCAGGTCGTCGTGGTCGGTCACGAGCTCTGCGTAGTCGTCCCGCAGCTCCGTCGCCCGCTCCCGCAGCGCCGCGACGACGTCCGGAGTCGCCTCGGTCGCCGCGTTGATGTCGGCGATGAGTGCGCTGCGCCGCGCGTCGAGCGCCTCCTTGCGGTCCACCTGCTCCTCGTAGGTGCGCAGCAGGTCCCGGAGCGTGTCGGCGTACGCCGTCACCGCCCGACCCACGCGCTCGACCGTGCGGGCCATCGCCGCGTGCTCCTCGCCCGCCTCGGCGGTCGCCTCCCGGTAGGCGTCGGCGGCGTCGCCGTACCACCCGCCGATCCACTGGATCCGCGCGGTCTCGTCGGAGAACTCCTCGTAGCGGCCCGACGCGGTGTGCAGCGCCTCGGCCAGCGTGTCGGCGCCGCCCGGGTCGCCCTCCGGCCTGACCACCTCCGCCGGCTGGGACGGCGGGACGTCGATCGTCACGGTCATCGGGCCGGCCCCAGCCGCCCGTCCAGGTCGGTGAACCGGTTGCCCGACCCCTCGTCGGTCGTGGAGTAGTCGACGGCCTGGGCGTCGATCGCGTCGGCGAAGCCGATCGCGATGGTCGAGCTCTCGTCGGCGTAGCCCGACCAGGCGGTCAGGAACGCCTCCGCGGCCGCCTGGACGCTCGGCGCCAGCGCCCCGGTGCCCTGGCCGGCGAGGTCACGGGAGGTGGAGGTCATCAGCTCGGCCAGCACGCGCCAGTTGCCGCTGCCGTAGGAGAGCCCGGAGTACTCCGCACCGAACGTGCTCACGCCTGCTCCTCGAGGTCGGGGGGCCGGGCGTCCGCGGACCGGAGCCGCAGGACGAGGCGGGCCGCGGCCGGGTCGTGCACCAGCTGGAGCTCCTCGCGCGCCAGGCCCTCGCCGCGGCCGGCGAGCGCCCGGGGCATGCCGTCCGGCGGCGTGAGGACGTGCCAGCCGTCGCGGACCAGCGCGTCCTCGGCCCGGCCGACCACGGCGACCCCCGCGGTCGGGTCGACCCCGGCCAGCCGCACGGTCGTCTCGACCCGAACGGTGCCGCGGGCGCGCCCGGCGGTACGCCGTGTGGCGACCTCGTCGGGATCCTCGTCGACCAGCACAGTCCAGAGGTCCACCGCGACCGACTCGACCCGCGCGGCCTCGTTGGCCGGGTCCACCTCGTGCAGCACCCCCACCTCGTCGGCGGTCGGCCTGGCAGCCGCCGTGGCCGGCAGGACGACGACGTCGAGGTCGGGGTGCCGCCGGCGCACCACGGACCAGAACGGGTCCGCCGCCACGCGCGCGACCGCCTCCTCACCGGTGGAGAACGGGCGTCCGGTCGGCTCGAGCATGGTCGTGGCCTACCCGTCCCGGGCCGGGGCCACACCAACCGCCTCAGTAGGACTTGGGCAGGCCCAGGGAGTGCATGGCGACGAAGTTGAGGATCATCTCGCGGCTGACGGGGGCGATCCGGCCGAGGCGGGCGGCGACGAGCATGTTGGCGAGGCCGAGCTCGCGGGTGAGGCCGGAGCCGCCGTGGGTGTGGACCGCGACGTCGGTGGCGTTGCAGGCGACCTCGCCGGCGGCGTACTTGGCCATGTTGGCGTACTCGCCCGCCCCCATGTCGTCGCCGGCGTCGTAGAGCGCGGCGGCCTTCTGCTGGAGCAGGCGGGACTGCTCGAGCTCGATCTTGACCTTGGCCAGCGGGTGGGCGATGCCCTGGTGGGTGCCGATGGGGGCCTTCCAGACCGTGCGGGTCCTGGCGTACTCGACCGCCTTGGCGAGCGCGAAGCGCGACATGCCGTTGGAGTACGCCGCGCCCATGATCCGCTCGGGGTTGAGCCCGGCGAACAGCTGCAGCAGGCCGGCGTCCTCGTCGCCGACGAGCGCGTCGGCGGGGAGCCGCACGTCGTCGAAGAACAGCGTCCACTGCTTCTCGGGGGCGTCGAACGTCATCTCGAGGGGCTGCTTCTCCAGCCCCGGCGCGTCGGTCGGGACGACGAACAGGCAGGGCTTGAGCTTGCCGGTCCTGGCGTCGGCGGCCCGGCTGACCACGAGGATGCCCTGCGCCTCGTCGACGCCGGAGATCCAGGTCTTCTGGCCCTTGAGCACCCAGCCGTCGCCGTCCTTGGTGGCGGTGGTGGTGATGTTGTGGGAGTTGGAGCCGGCGTCGGCCTCGGTGATCGCGAACGCCATCGTGTAGTCGCCGGAGGCGATGGCGGGCAGCCAGCGCTTCTTCTGCTCGTCGGTGCCGAAGCGACCGATGACCGAGCCGCAGATCGCCTGCGAGACGACCATCATCAGCATCGGGGCGCCGGCGGCCGCGGCCTCCTCGAGCACGGCGGCCAGGTCGCCGATGCCGCCGCCCCCGCCGCCGTGCTCCTCGGCGATGTTGACGCCGAGGAAGCCGTGCCTGCCCATGTCCTCCCAGAGCTCGGTGGTCTTGCCGCCGGTGCGGGCCTTCTCGGCGACGTACTCGTGGCCGTACTTCGAGGCGAGCGCGAAGACCGCCTTGCGCAGCTCCTGGCGCTCCTCGGACTCGGTGAACGCGGTGCTGGCGGTGGTGGCGGTGGTCCCGGTCATGACTGCTCCTCCTCGACGACGGCGAGCACCTCGCCGGCTGCGACCTGCTGCCCGGTGGTGACCGGGAGCTCGGTGACCGTGCCGGCGGTCGGCGCCGCCACGGTGTGCTGCATCTTCATGGCCTCCAGGACGAGCACCGGCTGACCGGCCCCGACCTGCTGCCCGTGCTCGACCATGACCCGGACGACGGTGCCGGGCATCGGCGCGAGCAGGCTGCCGCTGGCGACCTGGTCGGCCGGGTCGACGAACCGCGGCACCCGCGTCAGCCGCACGTGCCCGCGCGGCGAGTCGACGTCGACGGCCTCGGCGCCGTGCGGGCCGCTGACCACGACGTCGTACGCCGTTCGCACGCCGTCCCGCTCGAGGGTGACCTCCGCCGGGCCGGCGGCGACCACGGCGTACCCGTCCACGACGTACCCGTCGCGGGTGCCCAGCCACTCGACCGTCGTGACCTCGCCGTCGCGGTCGGCCAGCTCGGTGCGCTGCGGCTGGCTGACGACGTTGCGCCAGCCGACCGGGATGCCTCGCTGGACGGTCCTGGCCGCGCCGGCCCGCGCGGCGAGCGCAAGGGCTGCCGCCACCGCCGCGGAGGTCGTGTGCCCGGGAACGCGTCGCGGCGCGTCCGCAGGCACACGACCGAGGAAGGCGGTGCTGAGGTCGCCGGCGAGGAACTCCGGCGAGCGGAGCACCTCGACCAGCAGGTCGCGGTTGGTCACCGGGCCGTGGATGCGGGCACGGGAGAGCACGCCGGCGAGCTTGCGGGCTGCCTGGTCGCGGGTCGGGGCGTGGGCCACCACCTTGGCGAGCATCGCGTCGTAGTGGGTAGACACCTCCGAGCCGGACTCGAAGCCCGCGTCGACGCGGATGCCCGGCGCCGCCGGGACCTCGAACGTCGTCAGCACGCCGCTCTGCGGCTGGTAGCCCGCCGCCGGGTCCTCCGCGTAAAGGCGGACCTCGATCGCGTGACCCTCCGCTGGTCGAGGAGGTTGCGCAGCAACTGTCTCGAGACCGGCGGGTCTCGAGACAGGCGCCAGCGCGCCTTCCTCGACCAGCCGGGAGTCGCGCTCGGCCGAGCGCAGCTGCAGCGCGACCAGGTCGACGCCGTGGACCAGCTCGGTGACGGGGTGCTCGACCTGGAGCCGGGTGTTCATCTCCAGGAACCAGAACCGCTCGGTCGCCGGGTCGTAGAGGAACTCCACCGTGCCGGCGCCGCGGTAGTCGATGGCCTCGGCTGCCCTGCGGGCCGCCTCGTGCATCGCGGCCCGGACCTCGTCGGGGATCCCCGGTGCCGGCGACTCCTCGACGACCTTCTGGTGGCGGCGCTGGACCGAGCAGTCGCGGTCGCCGTGGACGACGGCGTCGACCAGCTGCACCTCGACGTGGCGACCGCGCTCGACGTAGGGCTCGACGAAGACGGTGCCGTCGCCGAACGCCGACGCCGCCTCCTCCCCGGCCCGGTCGACCTCCGTCTCGAGGTCGGCGAGCGAGCGGACGACGCGCATGCCGCGGCCTCCGCCGCCGGCGGACGCCTTGACCAGCAGCGGGAGGTCGGCCTCGGTCGGCTGCTCGGGCGCCTCGAGGACGGGTACGCCGGCCTCCCGCATGATCGCCTTGGCGCCGATCTTGGAGCCCATCGCCTCGATCGACTCCGGGCTGGGCCCGACCCAGACCAGGCCGGCGTCGACGACGGCGCGGGCGAAGTCGGCGTTCTCCGACAGGAAGCCGTAGCCGGGGTGGACCGCGTCCGCGCCCGCGCGGCGGGCCGCGTCGAGGAGCAGGTCGATCCGCAGGTAGGTCTCGGCCGGGGTGGCCCCGGGCAGGCGGACCGCGGAGTCGGCCTCCCGGACGTAGGGCAGGTGCGCGTCGGGGTCGGAGTGGACCGCGACCGTCTCGATGCCGAGGTCGCGGCAGGTCCGGAAGACCCGGCTCGCGATCTCGGCGCGGTTGGCGACGAGCAGTCTGGTGATCATCCGGTTCACATCCTGAAGACGCCGAAGCGGTCGGTGCCGACGATCGGCTTGTTCTCGATGACGGACAGGCAGATGCCGAGCACGGTGCGGGTGTCGCGGGGGTCGATCACCCCGTCGTCGTAGACCATCCCGGACAGGAAGAACGGCAGGCTCTGCTCCTCGATCGAGGCCTCGACGAACTCGCGCATCGCGGCGTCGCCGGCCTCGTCGTAGTCCCGGCCCTTCGCCTCGGCCGCGGCCCGCGCGACGATGCTCATCACGCCGGCGAGCTGGGCGGGGCCCATGACAGCGGACTTCGCGGACGGCCAGGTGAAGAGGAAGCGCGGGTCGAAGGCGCGGCCGTTCATGCCGTAGTTGCCGGCGCCGTACGACGCACCCATCACCACGCTCAGGTGCGGCACGGTGGAGTTGGAGATGGCGTTGATCATCATCGCGCCGTGCTTGATGATCCCGCCCTGCTCGTACTCCTGGCCGACCATGTAGCCGGTCGTGTTGTGGAGGAACAGCAGCGGCGTGTCGGTCTGGTTGGCGAGCTGGACGAACTGGGTCGCCTTCTGCGCCTCCTCGGAGAACAGCACGCCCTGAGCGTTGGCCAGGATGCCGACCGGGCGGCCGTGGATGCGCGCCCAGCCGGTCACCAGCGAGGTGCCGTAGAGCGGCTTGAACTCGTCGAACGCCACGCCGTTGGTCGCGCTCACCCCGTCGACGAGGCGGGCGACCACCTCGCGGGGGTCGAACGGCTCCTTGAGGTCGGTGGGGATGAGGTCCAGCAGGCCGTCGGGGTCGGCGTCCGGCTCGGCGTACCCGGCCCCGCCGGCGGAGGCCTTGCGCCAGTTGAGCCGCGCGACGATGCGTCGCCCGATCCGGATGGCGTCGCGCTCGTCCTCGGCGAGGTAGTCGGCGAGGCCGGAGGTGCGGGCGTGCATCTCGGCGCCGCCCAGCGACTCGTCGTCGGCCTCCTCGCCGGTGGCCATCTTCACCAGCGGCGGGCCGCCGAGGAACACCTTGGCCTGCTCGCGGACCATCACGGTGTAGTCCGACATGCCGGGGACGTAGGCGCCGCCGGCGGTGGAGTTGCCGAAGACCAGCGCGATCGTTGGTTCCTTGCGGGCGCTGGCGCGGGTGAGGTCGCGGAAGAGCCGCCCGCCCGGGATGAAGATCTCCTTCTGCGTGGGCAGGTCCGCGCCGCCGGACTCGACCAGGGAGATCGTGGGCAGCCCGTTCTCCTCCGCGACCTGGTTGGCGCGGAAGATCTTCCTCAGCGTCCACGGGTTCGAGGCGCCGCCCTTGACCGAGGGGTCGTTGGCAGTGATCAGGCACTCCACGCCCTCGACGACGCCGATCCCGGTGACGACGCTCGCCCCGACGGTGAAGTCCGAGCCCCAGCCCGCGAGCGGCGAGAGCTCCAGGAACGCCGACCCCTCGTCGACGAGCAGCTCGATCCGCTCGCGCGGCATCAGCTTCCCGCGGGCGTGGTGGCGCTCGACGTACCGCTCCCCGCCGCCCGCGACCGCCTTCGCGTGCTCGGCGTCGAGCTCGGCGATCTTGGCGAGCATCGCCTCCCGGTGGGCGCTCACGACTGTCACCTCGTGCCCGCTCACGAGGTGTAGCCCAGGAGCTTCGCGGCGAGGTCGGTGAGCACCTCCGTCGCGCCGCCGCCGATGGGCAGCAGGCGGGCGTCGCGGTAGTGCATCTCGACCTCGGTGCCGTTCATGTAGCCGGCGCCGCCGAAGAGCTGGACGGCCTCGTGGCAGACGGAGGTCGCGGTCTCGCAGGCGGTCTGCTTGGCCAGGCACGCCTCCGCGATGACGGACTCGCCGGCTACGTGGCGGCGGGCCACCTCGTGGGTGTAGGCGCGAGCCACCTCGACCTGGCGATGCATCTCGACCAGCTTGTGCCGCACGACCTGGCGCTTGACGAGCGGCTCGCCGAAGGTCTCGCGCTGCTGGCAGTACTCCTTGGCCAGCGCCAGCGACCGCGCGGCGATGCCGTAGGCGTGGACGGCGAGGGCCATCCGCTCGACGACGAACTGCTCGGCGATGTACCAGAAGCCGGCGTTCTCCTCGCCGACCAGGTTGCCCACCGGCACCCGCACGTCGACGTACGACAGCTCGGCGGTGTCCGAGCAGTGCCAGCCCATCTTCTCCAGCTTGCGGTCCACGTTGAAGCCGGGCGTGTCGGTGTCGATGACCAGCAGGCTGACTCCTGCGGCGCCGGGGCCGCCGGTGCGGACCGCGGTGGTGACGAAGTCCGCGCGGGTGCCGCTGGTGATGAAGGTCTTGGAGCCGTTGACGACGTAGTGGTCGCCGTCACGGACCGCGGTGGTGCGCAGGTTGCCGACGTCCGAGCCGCCGCCGGGCTCGGTGATGCCGAGGGCGCCGATCCTCTCGCCGGCCAGCGTCGGGCGGACGTAGCGGTCGACGAGGTCCGGCGAACCGTGCGCCGAGGTGTGCGGCAGCGCGATGCCGTGCGTGAACAGCGCGGAGAGCAGGCCGCTCGAGGCGCCGGCGGAGAGCATGCCCTCCTGGAGCGCGATCGTGTCGAGCAGGTCGCCGCCCTCGCCGCCCTGCTCCTCGGGGAAGCTGATGCCGAGCAGCCCCTGCTCGGCCGCACTCACGTGCAGCTCGCGCGGGACCTCGCGCGCGGCCTCCCACGCCGGGAGGTGGGGCGCGACCTCGCGGCGGGTGAACTCCGCACCCAGCTCGGTCAGCGCCTGCCGGTGGTCGGTCTGCTCGGTCTGGACGGTCTGGCTCACAAGAGTCCTTCCTGGACGTGCACGACGCGCGAGCGGACCCACTCGCCGAGCCCCTTGGCCTGCGGGTCGAAGCGGGTCGACGCGGCGACCCCCCGCCCGAGCAGGCCCTTGACGACGACGTTGACCGCGCCGAGGTTGGGCAGCAGGTAGACCTGGACCGCGTCGGGCGGCAGGTCGGCGGCCTCGGGCACCAGCTCGCGGATCTTCCGCGGCGTGATCAGCTTCGAGAGCCAGGTGGTGCGCGCCTCGTCCAGCTCGGCGTCGCCGGTCCGGCCGACCCACAGGCCGATGTTGGCGTCGCCGCCCTTGTCGCCCGAGCGGGCGTGGACGAAGCTGCCGAGCGGCGCGCGGCGGGTCAGGGAGTCCAGCGGCGCCGGGTACGGCGAGGGTCGCCGGCCGGTGTCGCCCGCCTCCTCGGCCGCGGCCGGAGCAGCCGTCGGCGGGTCGGGCACGACCTCGCGCCGGCCGTCGGCGTGGACGACCGTGTGGGAGACGGCCGAGCGGTCGACGTGCTCCGGCCGGTAGACGCCGTACGGCGTGGGCGCGGCGGGCGGGCCGGTCATGGTGAAGCCGGGGTACGACGCCAGCGCGAGCTCGACCGCGGGGCCGGTGAACGCCTTGCCGACCGGGCCGGCCTCGGGGTCCATGACGGTGACCCGCAGCAGGGCGGACGCGCCCTCCTCGGTGTCGGCGTCGGCGGGCGGCAGCGCCGTGCGGGTCCAGGTGACCGACTCCGCGGTGAGCGCCGGGGCGAGCTGCTCGCGCAGCCAGTCGGCCTTGGCGTCGATGTCGAGGCCGGTGAGCACGAACTCCGCGGTGTTGCGGAAACCGCCGAGCTCGTTGACGCAGACCTTGAGCCGCTCGGGCGGGGCCTCGCCGCGGACGCCGGCGATCGCGACGCGGTCCGCGCCGACCTGCTCGAGGCGGACGGTGTCGAGGTGGGTGGTGACGTCGGGGCCGAGGTAGCGGGTCGACTGGATCTCGTAGACCAGCTGGGCGGTGACGGTGTCGACCGTGACCGCTCCGCCGGTGCCGGGGTGCTTGGTGATGACGCTGGAGCCGTCCGCGGCGACCTCCGCCAGCGGGAAGCCGAGCGGCTTCGTCGGGTCCATCCGGCCGCTGCTGATGAGCTCGCGGAAGCCGGAGAAGTTGCCGCCGGTCGCCTGGGTGCCGCACTCGAGCACGTGGCCGGCGACGACGGCGCCGGCCAGCTCGTCGTACGACTCCGGCGTCCAGCCGTGGTGCGCCGCCGCCGGGCCGACGACCAGGCTGGCGTCGGTGACCCGGCCGGTGACGACGACGTCCGCGCCCGCGGTCAGGGCGGCGGCGATGCCGAAGCCGCCGAGGTAGGCGTTGGCGGTGAGCGCGCCCCCCAGGCCGAGCTCGTCGGCGCGCGGGCGCAGGTCGTCGCCCTCGACGTGGGCGACCGCGACGTCGAGGCCGAGGCCGCGGGCGACCTCGCGGACCTTGTCGGCCAGGCCTGCGGGGTTGAGGCCGCCGGCGTTGCTGACGATGCGGGTGCCGCGCTCGAGCGCGAGGCCGAGGCAGTCCTCGAGCTGGCGGACGAAGGTGCGGGCGTAGCCGAGGTCCGGGTCCTTCATCGCGTCCTTGCCGAGGATCAGCATGGTCAGCTCGGCGAGGTAGTCGCCGGTGAGCACGTCGAGCGGCTGGCCGCTGCCCCCTGGGCCGCCCTCGAGCATCTCGCGCATGGCAGAGAGGCGGTCGCCGTAGAAGCCGGAGCAGTTGCCGATGCGGATCGGGTCGGTCGTCGGGTCAGCCACGGGGCTGCCTCCCCTCTCCCGGAGGGCCGGCGAAGCACTGGGCCACGTCCAGCCAACGGTCGGCGTCGGACCCGACGGCGACGAGGTCGGTGTCGTCACGGTGGACGCGCTGGGTGACGAGGCGGGCCAGGTCGAGGGCCGATCCGGTGACCGACTGGGCGGCGTCCTCGGGACCGAACGTCCAGGTCTCACCGCTCGGGGCGGTCAGCTGGACGCGGAGCTCGTCGGCCGGCGGCGTCAGGCCGCGGGTGGCGAAGGCGAAGTCGCGGGTGCGGACGCCGAGGAACACGACGTGCCGGACGCGATCGGTGACCTGCGGCTCCCGGCCGAGCGCCTCGTGGACGTCGAGCGAGTGCGCCCAGGTCTCCATGAAGCGTGCGGTCGCCATCGAGGAAGCGGACATGGGCGGGCCGAACCACGGCATCTTCGTGCCGGCCGGCACCTCGCGCAGGGTGCGGGAGAGGTCGTCGCGCGCGGTGCCCCAGCGTGCCAGCAACGCCGGCGGCGCCAGGGCGGCGATCTCGTGGGCGCCGGCGTCGACGAAGCCCTCGGGGTCGGCCGCGGCCCCGGTCACCAGCGCGTCCCACGCCTGCTGGGCGTCGGCGTCGCCGGCCGCCGAGCGCGCGGAGAGGGTGGCCACCTCGTCGGTCCACACCAGGTGGGCGACCTGGGTCGCGACGCTCCACCCGGGCGCCGGGGTGGGCGTGGCCCAGTCGTCGGTGTCGAGGCCGGAGACGACCGCGTGCAGCAGGTCGCCCTCGGTGCGGAGGTCGGCGAGGAGGTCCTCGAGCAGGCTCATGCGTGGTCCTTCCCGGAGGTGCTGGGGTCCGTGGCGAGGGCCGCGTCGAGCGTGTCGGCCCACTGGTCGAGGATGCGGCGGCGCCGGCGGGCGTCGTCGGTGATCGTGTCGGCGAGCCCGAGGCCGCGCACCAGGTCGAGGGTCGCCTGCACCAGCTCGCGCACGCCCGGCCGCGACTCGTCGGCGCCGAGCAGCTCGACGGTCATCCGGTGCGTCTCCCGGCCGATCCGCTGCTCCAGCGGCGCGACGGCCTCCATCAGCGCCTCGTCGGTGCGGGCCGCGACCCACAGCTCGAGCGCGGCCGCGAAGAGCGGCGAGGCGAAGTGGTCGCCGAGCATGCGCAGGACCGCGCGGGTACGTCGCCGGCCGGTGGGCAGCGCCGCGGCCGCCGCGGCGAGCTCGTCACGGCGTACGTCGGAGAGGTGCTCGACCGCGGCGACGACCAGCGCGTTCTTCGTCGGGAAGTGGTGCAGCTGCGCCCCGCGGCTGACGCCGGCCCGCTCGGAGACGAGCGTCGTCGACGTACCGCTGAAGCCGCGCTCCACCAGGCACTCCACCGTCGCCTCGAGCAGCCGGGCCCGCATGGCGCGGGTCCGGTCCTCCTGGCGCACGCGGGTCGCGCCGGCGGGGGTCGTCACGGCGTCAGCATGACCCCGCGCCACACAAACAGTCAAGCCTGACTGTTTGTTTTGTCCCGTGAGCCGCCGACGTGGCACGCCCGCAGGGTCGAGGTGGCACGCCCACAGGGCAGACTCTGGCGCCATGACGACGACTCTCATCACCGGCGCGTCCAGCGGTCTCGGGGCCGAGATGGCCCGCCAGCTCGCGGCGCGCGGCAACGACCTCGCGCTCTGCGCCCGCCGCGAGGAGCGGCTCATCGAGCTCAAGGCCGAGATCCTCGCCGCCCACCCCGAGCGTCGGGTCGAGACGCGCACCCTCGACGTGGTCGACGAGGACGCCGTGTTCGAGACCTTCCGCGCCTTCCGCCGCGACCTCGGGTCGCTCGACCGCGTGGTCGTCAACGCCGGCCTCGGCAAGGGCGCCCCGCTCGGCACCGGCGGCCAGGCGGCCAACCGCGAGACGGCGGTGACGAACTTCGTCGGCGCGCTGACCCAGACCGAGGCCGCGATGGAGGCCTTCCGCGACCAGCAGGCCGGCCACCTGGTGATGGTCTCCTCGATGTCGGCGATGCGGGGCATGCCCAAGACGATGACGACGTACGCCGCCACCAAGATCGGCGCGGCCTACCTGGCCGAGGGCATCCGCAACGAGCTGCACGGCAAGCCGCTCGGGAAGACGGTCAAGGTGACCGTGCTCTACCCCGGCTACATCGCCTCGGAGATGAACGAGAAGGTCGCCCAGAAGACCAAGATGATGGTCCCCACCGACGTCGGCGTCCGCGCGATGGTCGAGGCGATCGAGAAGCAGGTCGACTCCGCCTGCGTCCCGCGCCTGCCGTGGGCGCCCCTCTCGGTCGTCATGAAGCACGCGCCGCTCGGGGTGTTCAAGAAGCTCATGTGACCGCTCAGCGGTAGGTGAGCGTCTCCCCCGCGAGGTGGGCGTGCTCGTTGAAGGTGAGCAGGCGGGGGCCGGTCGAGCCGACGACGACACGGGAGTACGACGAGTTCACGACGACCGTGTTGAAGCGGCGCCACAGCCGGGCGGTCGTGGTTGCGTCGCCCTCGGGGTCGACGAGCGCCGCGGCGGCGACCGCGATCGGACCGCCGGAGGTGACGACCACGGCCGTCCCGCCGGGGCCGGCCTGCGCGCACGCCCGCTCGAGCGCCGCGCGGACGCGAGCGACGAAGCCCGACCACGGCTCGGGGTACGCCGCGTCGTCGGCGCCGGAGGCCCAGCGTGCGGTGGCCTCCTCGAAGGCGCGCTGGAACGCCCGGCGGTCGTCGGTCGCCGCCACCAGGTCGGGATGGGCCGCGACGACGCCGAGGTGGTCGAACTCGTCCCAGCCGGGGTCGATCTCGACCGACGTGGACCAGCCGCCGCCCTCGAGCATGCCCTCGGCGGTCTCCCGGTGCCGGCGCATGTCGCCGCGGACCACCACGTCGGGGGTGACGCCGTGGCCGGCGAGGTGCTTGCCGAGCAGGCGCGCCTGCTCGTGGCCGGTCTCCGACAGCACGTCGTAGTCGTCGGACCCGAAGGACGCCTGGCCGTGCCGGACGAGCAGCAGGACGCCCATCAGGCGGGGGTGCCCGAGCCGTGCTCGGCGATCAGCCGGCGGCAGCGCGCCTCGAGGTAGGCCACCACCTGGCCCAGCACCGCGTGCGACTCGTTGGTGGTCTGCTTGTGGACGTAGCGGTACCAGATCTGCTGCGCGATGACCGCGAGCCGGAACAGCCCGAAGACCTCGTAGAACAGCCGCTGCTCGGCGGTGATCTCGAAGCCCATCCGCGCGCAGTACCGCTCGACCAGCTGGTCGCGGGTCCACATGCCGGGGGCGTTCGTCGGCTGGCGACGGAACAGCTGGAACAGCTCGTCGTCGGCCGCCTCGACCCAGTAGGCCAGCGTCGAGGAGAGGTCCATGAGCGGGTCGCCCACGGTGGCCATCTCCCAGTCGAGTACCGCGCGCACCGCGAGCTGCCGCTCGTCGTCGTCGAGCACGAGGTTGTCGAAGCGGAAGTCGTTGTGGATCAGCACCTGCGCCACGTCCGCGGGCTGGTGCTCCTCGATCCACGCCACCACGTCGGACCAGTCGCCGGTGTCGTCGGTGCGCGCGTCGGCCATGCGGCCGACCCACCCGCGCACCTGCCGGCCGACGTACCCCTCGCCGCGGCCGAGCGCCGCCAGCTCCGGCACGGCCGACACGTCGACGGAGTGCAGCGCGACGAGCACGTCGAGCGCCCGCTCGCACAGCGCGTCGGCCTCCTCGGCACTCACCTCGCGGGGGAACTCCGAGCGGAGGATCAGCCCCGGCACCTTCTCCATGACGTAGAACTCCGAGCCGATCACCGCCTCGTCGGTGCAGTGGCCGACCATCCCGGCGACGTACGGGAAGACCGGCGCGAGCGCGGACTGGATGCGGAACTCGCGGCCCATGTCGTGCGCACCGGCTGCCTTCTTGCCGGCCGGCGGGCGGCGCAGGATCAGCTCGCGGTCGCCGGCGACGAAGAGGTACGTCAGGTTCGACGCGCCGCCGCTGAACTGGCGGACCTCGTCGATCGGGCCCACGCCCGCGCCCTGCTCGTCGAGCCAGGCGCTCACGGCCGCCGCGTCGAAGGCGTCCTCCTCGCGGACCGGCTTGGCGGGGTTGCCGCTGTCGGTGGCGCTCATGCCTGGCCTCCCGTCTGCCCCATCCGGTCGAGCTTGGCCGCCTGCGCATGCATGACCGCGTCGTACGTCGCGCGATCGCCCACCTTGAGGGCATAGGCGTCCCGGGCCGCCTGGTCCGGCAGGATCACCTCGTCACCGCGCTCGATCCCCTCGAGGACCGCCGCGGCGACCTCCTCCGCGCTCGTCGGCGACTCGTCGACCAGCTTGCTCATCACCGCGCCGAGCGTGGTGTCGCTGCCGCGCAGGGAGCTCATCAGGTTGGTGCGGAAGTACGACGGGCAGACCACGTGCGCGGTCACGCCGTACGACGCCAGCTCGTGGCCGGTGGTCTCGGTGAGGGCGACGACGGCTGCCTTGACCGCGTTGTACGACGCCATCCCGCCCGGGTGCACCAGGCCGGCGAGCGACGCGACGTTGACGATCCGACCGGCGCCTTGCCGCTTGAGCATCGGGACGAACGCCCGCGTGCCGCGGACCGCGCCGAACAGGTTGATCTCGGTGATCCACTGCCACTCGTCGAGGGTGGCGACGTCGAGCCTCCCGCCGCCGGCGACGCCGGCGTTGTTGACCAGCACGTCGAGGCCGCCCCACGTCCGCTCGACGTGGTCGACCGCGGCCGCCCAGTCCTCGTCCTTGGTGATGTCGAGCCGGAGGTCGGCCCCCTCTGCCAGGTCGGTCGCGAGGACCTCGTCACCGCGGGCCCGGAACGCCTCGGTGAGCGCCCTGCCGAGGCCGGAGGCGGCACCCGTGACCAGTACGCGCGCGCCGGTCATCGCTTGGCGCCGTACTTGCCGAGCTCGAGGCGCGCGACGACGCCGCGGTGCACCTCGTCGGGCCCGTCGGCCAGCCGCAGCGCGCGGGCGCCGGTCCAGGCGGCGGCGAGCGGGAAGTCGCTGGACAGGCCGCCACCGCCGTGGATCTGCATGGCCATGTCGATGACCTGCTGGGCCATGTTCGGGACGGCCACCTTGATCTGGGAGACCTCGGACAGCGCGTTGATCGGACCGCCCACGTCGAGCTTCCAGGCGGTGTTGAGCACGAGCAGGCGGGCGGAGTCGATGGCGATGCGCGCGTCGGCGATCCGCTCCCGGTTGCCACCGAGGTTGATGATCGGCTTGCCGAACGCCGTGCGCTCCAGGCCGCGCTTGCAGGCCAGCTCGAGGGCGAGCTCCGCGAGGCCGATGAGCCGCATGCAGTGGTGGACGCGACCGGGGCCGAGGCGGCCCTGAGCGATCGCGAAGGCCTCGCCGGGCCCGCTGATGACGTTGGAGACCGGCACCCGCACGTCGCTGAAGGACACCTCGCCGTGGCCGAGCGGCTCGTCGTGGATGCCCATCGTGTCAAGCAGCCGCTCGATCCTCACGCCGGGGGTGTCGCGCGGGACAAGGACCATCGAGTGCCGGCGGTGCCGGTCGGCGTCGGGGTCGGTGAGCCCCATGAAGACGAAGATCTTGCAGTCCGGGTGGCCCACGCCGGTCGACCACCACTTGCGGCCGTTGATGACGACCTCGTCGCCGTCGACGACCGCGGTCGCCTCCATGTTCGTGGCGTCCGAGGAGGCGACGAACGGCTCGGTCATCGTGAACGCCGAGCGGATCCTGCCGTCGAGGAGCGGCTCGAGCCAGTCCTTGCGCTGCTGCTCGCTGCCGTAGCGCAGCAGCACCTCCATGTTGCCGGTGTCGGGCGCGTTGCAGTTCATCACCAGCGGCGCGATCGCCGACCGGCCGGTCAGCTCGGCGATCGGCGCGTAGTCGACGTTCGTCAGCCCCTCGCCGCCGTCGGTGCCGAACCGCGCGGCGTACTCGCCGGCGTGCTCCTTGGGCAGGAAGAGGTTCCACAGGCCGCGCTCGCGGGCCTTGGCCTTGAGGTCCTCCAGCACCGGGAGCGGGGTCCAGGACTCCCCGCGGGCCCGGGCGGCGGCGAGGTCGGCGTGGTACTGCGGCTCGACCGGCTCCACCTCCTCGGCCAGGAAGGCGCGGACGCGCTCGGTCAGGTCGGCGGCCCGGGGGGACGGCGAGAAGTCCATGCCGCGCACCCTAACCAGCGACGGGTGGGACACTCATGGGGTGCTGCGCACAGTCCTCCCCGTCGCCCTGCTGGTCCCGCTCCTGGCCGCGTGCAGCGGTCCCTCGGAGGACGGGCCGTCCGGCGACGACGGGCCCTCGCCGGACCCCGAGGTCCGCTCCGGGCTGGTCGCGCTCTACGCCGGCGACCACCCCGGCGAGCAGGACACCCGCAACGGCGAGTGCTTCGCCGACGCCCTCCTCGACCGGGTCGCGCCTGGGGAGCTGGAGGAGGCCGGCGTGGTCGTCGACGGCGCCGTCGCCGCCGACCTCCCACTGCTCGACCGGGGCACCGCGGCCGACTGGGTCGGCGCGACGTTCGCCTGCGTCGACTACTTCGAGGAGTCCGCGCGGGCCCAGGTCGCCTTCAGCAAGGGCGAGGTCGACTGGCGGGGGTACGCCGCGTGCCTGCGGGAGGAGATCGACGTCGAGGTCGTCCGCGCCGCCCTCGTCGCCACGCTCGCCGGCGACTGGAGCTCCGACGACGTCACCGCCCTCAGCCGCGCCCAGGCCGACTGCTCGACGCTCGCGAACCCCGGCTGAGGGCGCGACCACACCTGCGCAGTTGCGCGGTTGTTGCGGGTTACCCGCGCGTGGACCCGACACTTCCGCGCCATCGAACGATCGTGTGCGCGGGGCCCCGGGCTCCTCGGCGACTCAGCCGGCGACGGCCATGACGACCCGGGCCCGGTCGACCGGGTCGATCCACCGCGCCCGGGCGCGGACGAGCCGGGCGAGCGACCAGCAGACGAACGGCACGGCCACCAGCACCGACACCTCCCACGCGGGCACGCGCGCCAGCCCGGAGAACACCAGGCCGGTGAGCGTGGTGGAGACCGCGAGCCGGGTGGAGTAGCCGACCATCGTCAGCGGCGGCGCCGGCGTGGCGCGCGCCGAGCGCAGGTCGACGGCGTAGGGCCGCTGCGCCGACCAGCGCATGCCGGCGCCCACCACCTGCACCGTCACGACGACCACCGTGCAGGCCAGTGCCGTCAGCTCGGCCGACGACGGCACGCCCGCCCGCACCGCCGCGAGCAGCACCGTCACCATCGACGCAGCGACCAGGAACTCCGCGAGCACCCAGGCCCGGGCGGTGAACACCGTCCCCGGAGGGACCGGCAGGCTCTCGCGCCACAGCCCGCCGCGGGCGTCGAGGCACCAGGCGTTCACGCCGAAGAGCAGCGCCCCGCCGGAAGCGACCAGGCCGGGCAGCACGGTCATCGTCGACCAGGGCAGGTCGCCCAGCAGCGCCACCGCTCCGGGGCCGATCGCCAGCACGGCGATGCCGCGGCGCATCGGCACCGCGCGCCAGACCGACCCGCGGTCGGTGCGCACCAGGGCGGCCAGGTCCGAGCCGGGCAGGCGGCGGGCGGTGTACCGCCCGGACTCGACGCGCTGCTCCTCACGCGGAGCACGCCGTGCGGCGATGTAGGCGGGCACGGCGCCGAGGGCGACCGCGACGACGAGGGCGACCAGCAGCGCGGCGATCGTCGCGGCCCACGTCCACGAGACACCGCCGAGCATCCCGAGCACGATCCGGCGGGTCGGCAGCCGGTCGAGCACCGTGACCAGCGCGTCGGCCATCTGCAGCCCCAGCGCCAGGCCGAGCAGCGCGAGGGTGACGAGCCGGACGCCGGCGATGCCGTGGTTGCCCCGCCGGACGCCCTCGAAGGTCCACGCCACGACCTGGGCGAGCGCGGTCGCCACGGCCAGCCACAGCAGGACGACGACCTGGGCGGCGGCCAGGCCGGAGGGGCCGAGCGCGTAGGCGGTCGTGCCGAGCAGCGTCCAGGCCTGGAGCAGCCACGCGATGTTGAGCGGCGCGAGCAGCAGCGCGCCGAGGTGGTCCGTGGTCGGGCTGACCGGCAGCACCGCGCCGGGGTCGCGGTCGAGCAGCTCGCGGCCGCCGCCGGAGGCAACCGCGGAGACCACTGCCAGCCCGAGGAAGCCCGCGAGCGCGGTCGGCAGCAGGAGGAGCAGGTCGAAGGCGCGGCCGTCGTCGCCGGCGCCGGGGGTGTACGCCGGCACGACCGCCGCCGCGGTCGTCAGGGCCACGAAGCCGAGCGCGAACCAGGCGGCCGATCCCCGGCGGCGTACCGTCCCCGTCCGGAACCGGACCAGGTGGCCGACGTCGGCGACCGCTCGCCGGGCCTCGGTCCAGCCGCCAGTCCAGCCGCTAGTCCAGGAGGCCGCGGTAGGCACGCGCCCCCTCCTCGCCGGACATCTCGGTGGCGCTGGCCGTGGCGACCCGGGTGCCGCCGCGCAGCACGGTGACGGTGCTGCACGCCTCGACCGCCAGCTCGCGCAGGTGGGTGGAGACCAGCACGCAGGCGCCGCGGGCGCGGGCGTCGTCGATCGCGGCCATCGTCGCCTCGACCCCGATCGGGTCGACGCCGTCGAACGGCTCGTCGAGCAGCAGCACCTCGGGCTGGTGGAGCACCGCGAGCACCACGGAGAGCCGCCGACCCATGCCGTGGGAGAACCCGGCGGTCACCCGGTGCGCGACGTCGCCGAGCTCGAAGCGCTCGAGCAGGTCGCGGGCGCGCTGCTCCCAGCCCGGCTCGGTGCGGTGCATCCGGCGCAGCCGGGCGGAGAGCTGGAGGTGCTCCCACGGCGTCGCCCGCGGCACGAGCCCGCCGACGTCGGGGCAGTAGCCGACCGCCCGCTTCACGGCGAGCGGGTCACGGCGTACGTCGTGTCCCGCGACGGTCACGCTGCCCGAGGTGGGCGGCACGACGCCGGCGAGCACCCGCATGGTCGTCGACTTGCCGGCGCCGTTGCGGCCCAGCAGCGCGGTGGCGTGGCCGGCCTCGGCGACCAGGTCGACCCCCGTGACCGCCTCCACCTCGCCGAAGCGGACGTGCAGGTCGCGCACCTGCACCGGGTGGCCGTCGGGGGGAAGGGTCACCGGACCATCCTGCTCGGTCGATGCCCGGCCGGCCACCGGTTCCGCCGCGTACCACCCGCAGGATGACCGATCGGAGGAGACGCGACCCGCTTCCCACGGGAGTCCCGCGCTTCCCACGGGAGATCTGCCGTGGGAAGCGAGGGGGTCCCCGGTGAACCGGGGACCCCCTCACCCCGGATCAGGCGGGGAAGGACCCGCCGGAGGCCGCGAGGTCACGCAGGTACTGCGTGGGGCGGAACCGGTCGCCGTACGTCTCGGCCAGCTCGTCGGCGCGCGCGACGAACGCGGCCAGGCCGATCTCGCCGTCAGCGCCCTCGTAGCCGGTCATGAACTGCGCCGCACCACCGGTCATCGGCGGGAAGCCGATGCCCATGATCGAGCCGATGTTCGCGGCGGCCGCCGAGGTGATGACGCCCTCCTCGAAGCACTTCGCGGTCTCGAGCGCCTCGGCGAACAGCATCCGGTCCTTGCAGTCCTGGATGGACGGCTGCTGCTCGGCGAGCGGGAAGAGCTCCGAGAGGCCCGACCAGAGCGTCTGGCGCTTGCCGGACTCGTCGTACTCGTAGAAGCCCTTGCCGCGCAGACGGCCCGGACGGCCGGCCTCGATCATCCGGTCGACCACCGCGGTGCCGGGGTGCTCGGCGAGGTCGAGGCCGTCGCGCTCGGCGGCCTCGCGGGTGGCCTTGGCGATCTTGGCCATCAGCTCGAGGTTGAGCTCGTCGGAGAGCTGCAGCACCGGGGCCGGGTAGCCGGCCTGGGTGGTCGCGCGCTCGATCGTCCAGGGGTGGACGCCCTCGGCGAGCATCGCCATGCCCTCGTTGACCATGAAGCCGATGACGCGCGAGGTGTAGAAGCCGCGGCTGTCGTTGACGACGATCGGGGTCTTCTTGATCTGCTGGACCACGTCGTAGGCCTTGGCCAGCGCGACGTCGGAGGTCTCCGCGCCCTTGATGATCTCGACCAGCGGCATCTTGTCGACCGGGCTGAAGAAGTGCAGGCCGATGAAGTCCTTCGGGCGGTCGACGCCCTCGGCCAGCTCGGTGATCGGGAGCGTCGAGGTGTTGGAGCACAGCAGGGCGTCAGCGTTGACGTACGGCGCCACCTCGGCGAACACCTTCGCCTTGAGCGCCGGGTCCTCGAAGACGGCCTCGATGACCAGGTCGCAGCCGGCCAGGTCGGCGGCGTCACCGGTGGCGAGGATCCGGCCGAGCATCTCGGCGGACTTCTCCTCCGTGAGCCTGCCGCGCGAGACGGCCTTGGCGTTGATCTTCTCGGAGTACGCCTTGCCCTTCGCGGCGTTCTCGCTCGAGACGTCCTTGAGGACGACCTCCATGCCGGCGCGGGCGCACGTGTAGGCGATGCCCGCGCCCATCATGCCGGCGCCGAGGACGCCGACCTTGGTGGCCTTCCACGGCTCGATGCCCTGCGGGCGGAGCGAGCCGGACTTGATGGCCTGCAGGTCGGTGAAGAACGCCTGGATCATGTTCTTCGAGCCCTGGTTGACCACGAGGTTGGTCAGGTAGCGCGACTCGATCCGCGACGCGGTGTCGAAGTCGACCTGCGCGCCCTCGACGGCCGCGGACAGGATCGCCCGTGCGGCGGGGTAGACCGCGCCCTTGGTCTGCTTGCGGAGCAGGGCGGGGAACGCCGGCAGGAAGCCGGCCAGGGCCGGGGACTTCGGCGTGCCGCCGGGCATCTTGTAGCCGGGGGCGTCCCACGGGTTCTTGCTCGCCTGGGGATTGGCCTTGATCCACGCCTTCGCGGCGGGCACGAGCTCCTCGCGGGTGGCGACCAGCTCGTCGACCAGGCCCTTCTCCTTGGCCTGGGCGGCCTTGAACTGCTTGCCCTCGAGCAGGAAGCCCATCAGGCCCTCCTGGAGGCCGAACATCCGCACGATGCGGGTCACGCCGCCGCCGCCCGGGAGCAGGCCGAGGCTGACCTCGGGCAGGCCGACGACGACCGAGGAGTCGTCGACGGCGATGCGGTGGTTGGTGGCCAGGCAGATCTCGAGGCCACCGCCGAGCGCGGCGCCGTTGATCGCGGCCACGACGGGCTTGGGGAACTTCTCGAGCTTGCGGAGGGCGGCCTTGACGCCCTCCGCCATGGCGAAGACGTCCGCGGCGTCGTCGCGGGTGGCGGTGACCATCTTCTTCAGGTCGCCGCCGGCGAAGAAGGTCTTCTTCGCGCTGGCGACCACGACGCCGGTCACCTCGGCCTCCTCGGCGTACAGCCGCTCCACGGCGGTCTGCATCGAGGAGATGTAGAGGTCGTTCATCGTGTTCGCCGACTGGTTCGGGTCGTCGAGGGTGAGGGTGACGATGCCGTCCGCGTCGCGCTCGTAGCGCACGGACGTCTGCTCGGTGGTGCTGGTGGTCATTCGGGGTCCTGTTCGCTCAGGTGAGATCGGTGTCTGGAGGAGCAGCGCGCGGTCAGACGACCTCGACGATGGTGGCGATGCCCATGCCGCCGCCGACGCAGAGGGTGGCGAGGCCGCGGCGCAGGTCGCGGCGCTTGAGCTCGTCGACGAGCGTGCCGAGGATCATCGCGCCGGTGGCGCCCAGCGGGTGACCCATGGCGATCGCGCCGCCGTTGACGTTGGTGATCTCGTCGGTGATGCCCATGTCCCTCATGAAGCGCATCGCCACGGCGGCGAAGGCCTCGTTGATCTCGAACAGGTCGATGTCGCCGACCTCGAGGCCGGCCTTGGCCAGCGCCTTGCGGGCGGCCGGGGCCGGGCCGGTCAGCATGATCGTCGGGTCCGCGCCGGAGACGGCGGTGGCGAGGATGCGCGCACGCGGGGTGAGGCCGAGCTGGGTGCCGACCTCCTCGCTGCCGATCGCCATGATGGCGGCGCCGTCGACGATGCCGGAGGAGTTGCCGGCGTGGTGGACGTGGTCGATCTTCTCGACCCAGTGGTACTTCTCCAGCGCCACGTCGTCGAAGCCCGCGTCCGCACCGATCTGCGCGAACGACGGCTTGAGGCCCGACAGGCTCTCGACGCTCGTGTCGGGGCGGATCAGCTCGTCGCGGTCGAGCACGGTGAGCCCGTTGATGTCGCGGACCGGGATGACGGCGTCGGCGAAGTAGTCGTTCGCCCAGGCCTTGGCGGCGCGGTGGTTGGACTGCGCGGCGTACGCGTCGACGTCCTCGCGGCTGAAGCCCTCGATGGTGGCGATGAGGTCGGCGCCGATGCCCTGGGGCACGAAGCCGGTCCTGAGGGCGGTGGCCGGGTCGGAGGCCCAGGCGCCGCCGTCGGAGCCCATCGGCACGCGGCTCATCGACTCCACGCCGCCGGCGAGGATGAGGTCCTCGAACCCGCCGCGCACGCGGGACGCGGCCTGGTTGACGGCCTCCAGGCCGGAGGCGCAGAAGCGGTTGAGCTGGACGCCCGCGACGGTGTCCGGGTAGCCCGCGGCCAGCGCCGCGGTCTTGGCGATGTCGCCGCCCTGGTCGCCGATCGGGGAGACGACGCCGAGGACGACGTCGTCGACGCGCTCGGGGTCGAGGCCGGGGTTGCGGGACTTGATCTCGTCCAGCAGGCCGACCACGAGGTCGACCGGCTTGACCTCGTGCAGCGAGCCGGCCGCCTTGCCCTTGCCACGCGGCGTACGAATGTGGTCGTACACGAATGCTTCTGCCATGACCGTCCTAGCGTCAGTGGTGCCTGTGATGGTGGTTCCACGATTGTGACACCATCGGTGTCACGGTCAAGAGCGGGACTGTTGTGGTCTGGCTCACGAGAGGAGCGCACGTGACGCAGACGGAGGAGCGGCTGGAGGCCGCCCGGGAGCTGCTGACGCTCGACGAGCTGACGAGCCGGGTCGGCATGAGCGTGCGCAACGTCCGCTTCTACACGACCAAGGGGCTCGTGCCGCCGCCGATCCGGCGGGGACGCAGCGGCTACTACACGCCCGACCACGTCGCGCGGCTGGAGCTGGTGCGCGAGCTGCAGGGGCACGGGTTCACGCTGGCGGCGATCGAGAAGTACCTCGCCGGCATCCCCGACGACGCCGCGCCCGAGGACATCGCGCTGCACCGGGCGATGCTCGCGCCGTGGCAGGCCGACGTGCCCGTCGAGATGTCGCGCGCAGACCTCGAGCGGCGCGCCGGTCGGTCCCTCGGCGACGAGGACCTGGCGACGCTCGAGGCCCTCGGGATCGTGCGGCGCTCGCGCCGGGGACGGTTCGAGGTGGCGGCGCCGCAGCTCCAGGTCGGGCTCGGCCTCCTCGACCTCGGCTTCCCGATGGAGGCGGCCGTCGCGGCGGCCGAGGTGTACACCGCGCACGGGCGCCAGATCGCCCAGGAGCTCAACGAGCTGTTCAAGACGTTGGTGTGGCCGGCGTACAAGGAGGCCGGCGCGCCGCCCGAGCGGATCCAGCAGGTCGTCGAGCGCCTCAAGCCGCTGTCGATCGCCAGCCTCGTCGCGGCCTACGAGGCGGCCATGGACGAGGACCGCCGGGCGCGGATCGCCGCCCGCGCCGATCGCGGCGGCCGCGAGCACTAGGGGCGCGTCCCTACTGTGGGCGCATGAGCACCGTCCTGGTCACGGGCGCGACCGGCTTCGTCGGCGCCCGCCTGGTCCCCGAGCTGCTCGACCGCGGGCACACGGTCCGGGCGATGACTCGTCATCCCGACACCTACGACGGTCCGGGCAAGGCGGTCTTCGGCGACGTGCACGACCCCGGCTCGCTGGCCGAGGCGCTCGACGGCGTCGACGTGGCGGTCTACCTCGTGCACTCCCTCGACGACGGCGACTTCGAGCGCAAGGACGCCGACGCGGCGCGGGCCTTCGGGGCGGCCGCCGGCGCGACCGGGGTGCAGCAGATCGTCTACCTCGGCGGCCTCGGCTCCGACGACGAGGAGCTCTCCGCGCACCTGCGCTCGCGGCGGGAGGTCGAGCGGCTGCTCGGCGAGTCCGGCGTGCCGGTGACCGTCCTGCGCGCGGCGATCGTCGTCGGCTCCGGCGGGATCTCGTGGGAGATGACCCGCAAGCTGGTCAAGAACCTCCCCGCGATGGTCGTCCCCCGCTGGGCCTCCACCCGCACCCAGCCGATCGCCATCGCCGACGTGGTCCGCTACCTCGCCGGCGTCGTCGGCCTGGACGAGGCGCGCGACCGGGTCTTCGAGATCGGCGGCGCCGACCAGCTGACGTACGCCGACATGCTCGCCCAGGCCGGCTCGGTCATGCACGGCCGGCGGCTGCCGATCATCCACGTGCCTCTCGGGACGCCGTTCCTCTCGCAGTACTGGATCAAGCTCGTCACCGGCGTCGACGCCACCACCGCCGCCAACCTCATCGAGTCGATGGGCAACGAGGTCGTCGTCACCGACCACTCGATCCGCGACCTCGTCCCCGGCGAGCCGCTCACCTACGCCGAGGCCGTCGAGGCGGCGCTCGTCGAGGACCGCCGGGCCGGCGCGGCCCGCTGACGTCCCGGCTGGTCGAGGTCCTCGAGCCGGGTCGGCCGGCTGCGAGCTCCATCGGCTGGCCGATGAACCTGCCGGCCAGCCGGCGCGAGTCAGCCGATGACCGGCGGCAGCACGAGCAGCATCGAGATCGACCAGGTGCAGTGGGTGAGGATCGGGGCGAGGATGCCGCCGGAGGCGCGCCGCTCGAGGCCGACGACCACGCCGAGGAGGATGGCGGCGAAGGCGAGCATGACGTTGCCGGTGGCGGCGGTGGCGACGACGTACGCGACGGTCGTCCACAGCACCGGGCGGTGCGGGATGGCGGCGTACGCCGCGCCGCGGAAGAACAGCTCCTCCGCGATGCCGTTGACGGCGGTGATGACGACGAGCAGCGGCAGGGAGCCCTGGTCGGCGTAGTCGAGGACCGAGCCCACCTGCCCCTGCAGGTAGGGGATCTCGCGGATCACCAGCCCGCCGAGCACGAAGACACCGACGATGGCGGCGCCGAGCAGGATCGGCGTGACCACCGGGCGCGCGAGGGAGTCGCGCCAGGCGATCCGGCCGAGGTGGAGCGGGCCGGAGGCGAACGCGCCCACGGTCCACACCCCGGCCAGCGCGGCCGTCGAGACGTAGAACCAGTCGCTGCCGGGGTCGATCCGCAGCGAGAACCCGAGCACCACCGCGCCGAGCACCACGAAGGCGATCGTCACGACCTGCCGGCGCCGCAGCGCGGCCGGGGTCTGGCGGTGGTCGCGCGGGACGACGTCCCACAGCGCACGCTGCAACCAGGCTCGGACGGGGCTCACGACACCGACCTTACGGACGGTCCCTGGGCCCGGTCCGAGCACTGGTCACGGGGGTCAGCGGCGACCGGAGCTGAACGACGTCGCGCTGTGACGGCTCCCACCGGCCGACGAGCCGGCCGCGGAGCCGGTACGCCGCCCGCGACCGCCCTGGCCGGAGCCGGCCGGCTTGGAGCCGGCCTTGGCGCCGCCCGAACGCGAGCCGCCGGAGCCGCCCGTGGCGCCCGAGCCGTTCGTGCTCGTGCCGGAGCCCTGGCCGCCGGAGCGACCGCGGCCGCGTGAGGAGCGCCGGCCGGCGCCACCGGAGCGGGCGCCGCCGCCCGAGCCGCCGTTGCCGCCGCCGGAGCGCGCCGGGCCGGAGGAGGCAGGTGCCTCGACGACGAGGCCACCCGGGACGACCTGGCGCTCACCGGGGGCGAGCTCGACGAGCACCGGGTGGGTCGCCGCGGCGAGCCGGGTGATCGTCGGCTTGATGCCGGCGGCCCGGGTCAGGTCGCGCACGTCGCGGACCTGGTCGTCGGTCATCAGGGTGACGACGGTGCCGGCGGCGCCCGCGCGGGCCGTGCGGCCCGAGCGGTGCAGGTAGGCCTTGTGCTCGGCCGGCGGGTCGGCGTGGACGACGAGCGCGACGTCGTCGACGTGGATGCCGCGGGCGGCGATGTCGGTGGCGACCAGCGTGCTGGCCTTGCCGGAGTGGAACGCCTCCATGTTGCGGGTGCGGGCGTTCTGGCTGAGGTTGCCGTGGAGCTCGACGGTCGGCACGCCGGACTTGTTCAGCTGGCGGGTCAGCGCCTTGGCGCCGTGCTTGGTGCGGGTGAAGACGACCGTGCGGCCCGGCGCGCTGGCCAGGTCGACGAGCACGGGGACGCGGTGCTCGCGGGCCAGGTGCAGCACGTGGTGGTCCATCGCGCTGACCGGCGACTGGGCGGAGTCGGCCTGGTGGACGACCGGCTCGTGGAGGAACCGCTTGACCAGGACGTCGATCGCCTTGTCGAGGGTCGCGGAGAACAGCAGGCGCTGGCCGCGCGCCGGCGTGGCATCCAGGAGGCGGCGTACCGCCGGGAGGAAGCCGAGGTCGGCCATGTGGTCGGCCTCGTCGAGCACGGTGACCTCGACGGCGCCGAGGTCGCAGTGACCCTGGCCGATGAGGTCCTCGAGCCGGCCCGGGCAGGCGAGCAGGATGTCGACGCCGGCCTTGAGGCCGCGGACCTGCGGGTTCTGGCCGACGCCGCCGAAGACGGTCAGCGTGGTGAGGCCGAAGGCGTCGGCGAGGGGCTTGAGGGCCTCCTCGATCTGCCCGACCAGCTCACGGGTCGGCGCGAGCACGAGCGCGCGGGGCTTGCGGGCCGTCGCGGGACGGCCGGAGGCGGCCAGGCGGGCGACGAGCGGGAGGAGGAACGCGTAGGTCTTGCCCGAGCCGGTGCGGCCGCGGCCGAGGACGTCGCGACCCGCGAGGGAGTCCGGCAGCGTCTTGGCCTGGATCGGCGTGGGCTCGGTGATGCCGCGGTCCGCGAGGACGGCGGAGAGGTCGGCGGGGACGCCGATCGCGGTGAAGGCAGAAGCAGAAGGCATGAAGGGGTGACAGATCCGTCTCGTGGCGGTTGTCTCGCCATGAGGACGGCGCGGAGCCGGTTCCTGCGGGAAGCAGGCGCTCGAACGCTTGGAGATGCGGCTCCGGGGCGGGACTGGAACGGGCCGCATCCCCCACTGTAGGGATGCGGCCCGCCCAACACCCCATCGTCGCGGGGTGACATCGCTCTCCCGCCTCGGCGGGAATGCGTGCGCTTGCTACTTGGTGAGCCCGTCCTTGGCGTCCTTCGCGGCGTCCTTGACCTTCTCGCCGGCGTTCTTCAGGTTGGCCGAGCTCTGGTCGGCCTTGCCCTCAGCCTTGAGCGAGTCGTCACCGGTCGCGTCGCCCGCGCTCTCCTTGCCCTTGCCGCCGAGCTCCTCGGCCTTGTTGCTGATCTTGTCGCCCAGTCCCATGTCTGACCTCCTGTGGTCGTTCGGTCGGGTACGCCCCTCCGGTGACCCCCGGGCGGGGCCCGGAAACAGGTCTCAGCCGGTTCTCAGCGGAACGTCAGGGTCCCGTCGTCGATGGCGTCGCGGCGGATGGTGCGGACGTCGGACAGGTAGTTCTGGTCCAGCTTCCACGGCGCCCGGTCGCCCTGCCGCGGCAGGCCGTCGAGCGCCCGCTGGACGTAGCCGGAGGAGAAGTCCAGGAACGGCCGCTCGTCCACCGACGGGTCGCGGTCGGCGACGAAGGAGCGCTTCCCGGTCTTGTCGAGGTGGCTGAGCATCCGGCAGACGTAGTCGGCGACCAGGTCGGCCTTGAGCGTCCAGGAGGCGTTCGTGTAGCCGATCGTGTAGACGAAGTTCGGGATGCCGCTGAGCATCAGCGCCTTGTACGACATGGTCTCCGACAGCTCGACCGGCTTGCCGTCCACCTCGAGCGGGATGCCGCCGAAGGGCAGCAGCTTGAGCCCGGTCGCGCTGACCACGACGTCCGCCTCGAGCTCGCTGCCGTCGGTGAGCCGGATGCCCGTCTCGGTGAACGTGTCGATCGCCCCGGTCACGACGGACGCGTCGCCGCTGCGCAGCACCTTGAACAGGTCGCCGTCCGGCACGAAGCACAGCCGCTGGTCCCACGGGTCGTACGACGGCTTGAAGTGGGTGTCGACGTCCACGTGCTCCGGCAGCTGGCGGCGTACGCCGGCACGCACGACGCCCTTGACCACCTGCGGCTTGGCCTTGGCCAGCTTGTAGGTCCCGATCGCGAGCAGGATGTTCTTCCACCGCACGACCGGGTAGCTGATCGCGGCCGGCAGCTTGGCGAGGGCCTTGGCCCACGGGTCCCGGCCGGGCCGGGACAGGATGTAGGTGGGCGAGCGCTGGAGCATCGTGACGTGCTCGGCGTCGCCGGCGAGCGCGGGGACCAGCGTGACCGCGGTGGCGCCGCTGCCGATGACGACGACCTTCTTGCCGGTGACGTCGAGGTCCTCGGGCCAGTGCTGCGGGTGCACCAGCCGCCCGGCGTACTCGTCCTGGCCCGGGAAGACCGGGGTGTGGCCCGCCTCGTAGTCGTAGTAGCCCGCGCAGCTCCACAGCAGGTCGGTCGTGAGGGTCCGCGCGCCCTCGGGGGTGTCGACGTGGACCGTCCAGCGGGCCGCGTCGGAGTCCCAGGAGGCGCTGACGACCTTGTGCTGGTAGCGCACCAGGCGGTCGACCCCGCGCTCCTCGGCGACGGTGCGGATGTAGTCGAGGATCAGCTGTCCGTCGGCGAGCGCGGTGTCACCCGGCCAGGGGCGCCAGCGGTAGCCGAAGGTGAACATGTCGGAGTCCGAGCGGATGCCGGGGTAGCGGAACAGGTCCCACGTCCCGCCGCTCACCTCGCGCATCTCCAGCACCGCGAGGCTGCGGCCGGGGTGCTCCTCGCGCAGCCGGCAGGCGGCGCCGATGCCGGACAGGCCGGCGCCGATGACGAGGACGTCCACGTGCTCGGGACTGTGCTCCGGGCTGTGCTCCGGGCTGTGCTCGGGTGCGTGCTCTGGGGTGCTCACCCGTTCATTATTGACGGATGTTCAACAGTCAGTCGAGGGTGACGCGCCTCACCGGGCGTACCGCGCCACGAAGCCGGCGAGCAGCCGCGCCGGCTCGGTGACGTTGGCGGTGCGGGCCAGCGCCTTGAGCGCCGCGGCCCCGCCGGGCTCGAAGTAGCCGTGGTGCTCGTAGACGTCGATGCGCAGGCACAGCCCGTCCACGTCGAGCTCGGGGTGGAACTGGGTGGCGTAGACGTTCCGCCCGATCCGGAACGCCTGCACCGGGCAGGTCGCCGACGACGCGAGCAGCACCGCGCCGTCGGGGAGGCGGGAGACGGCCTCCTTGTGGCCGAGGTACGCCGCGAACCGCTCCGGCAGCACGCCGGTGAGCGGGTCCGCGCGGCCCTCGTCGGTCAGCCGGACCTCGACCGCGCCGATCGGCTCGCCGTGGGTGCGGTCGACCACGCCGCCGTCCAGCACGCCGAGCGTGCCGATCCCGTAGCAGCAGCCGAGGAACGGCGAGTCCGCCGCGACCGCCCGGCGGCAGAGGTCGCCGAGCTCGGCCTCGACCCGCCGCTGGACGTCCGACTTCGCCTCGGGCGGGTCGCTGACGTTGAACGGCCCGCCACCCAGCACGATGCCGGACCAGTCGTCGAGGTCGACCGGGCCGCCCAGCGCCTCGGTCAGCGGCTGCTGCTCGAGCCGCACGCGGCGCACGTCGCGCTCGTCGAGGCCGCCGGCGAGGAGCACGGCGTCGTACTCCCCGTCGGCGGCGGCGTCCTCCGCGCGGGTCCCGAGGAAGAGGAAGGGCTTCAGACCTGGACCGCCACTCCGCGCTCGATCAGCCCATCGACGTCCGCCACGCCCCACGCGGTCAACGCGGCGCGGGTGTGCTCGCCGGCCTCGCGCGACGGGGGCAGCGTCAGGGTCGCCTCGGTGCGGCTGAAACGGGGCGCCGGCGTGGGCTGGAGCAGGTCGTCCTTGGTCACGAAGACGCCGCGCGCCTTCATGTGCGGGTGCTCCGCCGCCTCGCTGATCGGGATGATGCCGGCCACGCAGGCATCGGTGCCCTCGAACACCTCGACCCACTCGGCCTGGGTGCGGCTCGCGAACGTCTCGGTGAAGAGCGCCCGCATCTCGTCCCACCGCTCCATCTCGAACTGGCCCGGGCAGCGCTCCCCGACGCCGAGCAGCTCGACGAGCGTGGCGAAGAACGGCGGCTCCAGCGACCCGACCGACATGTGCCGGCCGTCGGAGGTCTCGTAGACGTCGTAGAACGGCGCGCCGCCGTCGAGCAGGTTGACCGCCCGCTCCTCCTTGAACTGCCCGCCCGCGAGGAACGCCGCGGTCATCGCGTTGAGGCTGGCCGTGCCGTCGACGATCGCGGCGTCGACGGTCTGCCCCTGGCCGCTGACCCTGGCCTCGAGCAGCGCGGCGAGGATGCCGATGACGAGGTACGTCGAGCCGCCGCCGAAGTCGCCGACGAGGTTGCTCGGGAAGTGCGGCTTGTCCTTGTCCTGGCCGAGGCCGAAGAGGGTGCCGGTGATCGCGATGTAGTTCATGTCGTGGCCGGCCGCCTGGGCCAGCGGACCGTCCTGGCCCCACCCCGTCATCCGGCCGTAGACCAGCCGCTCGTTGACCGCCGCGCAGTCCTCCGGGCCGAGGCCGAGCCGCTCCATCACGCCGGGGCGCATCCCCTCGACCAGGACGTCGGCGCCCTTGACCAGCTCGAGCACGGTCGCCCGCGCCTCGGGGTTCTTCAGGTCGAGCGCCACGCTCGGCCGGCCGCGGTTGAGCAGGTTGTGCGCGCCGCCCGCCAGCATCTGCCCGCCCGGCCGCTCCACCCGGATCACGTCCGCGCCCAGGTCGGCCAGCAGCATGCACGCGTGCGGCCCCGGCCCGATCCCCGCGATCTCGACGACCTTGACCCCGCGCAGCGGTCCGGTTCCCTGGCCCAGCTCGATGCTCTCGCTCATGCGCGGATCATGACAGAACCACTGTCACGGTCGCGAGAGGTCGGACGTCATACGGACGGAGCGAGCGGGTGCACGCTCCGTATGACGTCCGCTGGAGCCGGCACGGGCGAGCGGTCGGATGGCGCGTCCCGGGCGTCGGACGCCGGGGGCCCGGTCGTGGTCGGGCCTCGCAGACCGGGCCTGCCCGTCCGGCGGGAGCCGCAGGCGGACCGACCTCCCCGAGGCCGCAGTCGGCTCACGGGGTTTCGACACGCTCAGGCCTAGCGGCCTTCGCTGCTCAACCAGCGGTGGGGAGGACGCGGGCCAGGAACTGGCGGGTGCGGTCCTCGCGGGGGGCGGTGAAGAGCTGGTCGGGTGGGCCCTGCTCGAGGATCCGGCCCTGGTGGAGGAAGCAGACCTTGGTGGCGACGTCGCGGGCGAAGGCCATCTCGTGGGTGGCGAGCACCATCGTGGTGCCGGCGGCGGCGAGGTCGCGGACGATGGTGAGGACCTCGCCGACCAGCTCGGGGTCGAGGGCGGCGGTGATCTCGTCGAGCAGCAGCAGGTCCGGGCCCGTGCAGAGCGCGCGGACGAGGGCGACCCGCTGCTGCTGGCCGCCGGAGAGCCGGTCGGGGTGCTTGCGGGCGTGCTCGGCGAGGCCGAACTGGTCGAGCAGCCCGAGCGCCCGCTCCTCGGCCGCGGCCCTGGAGTCGCCGTGCACACGGCGCGGCGCGAGGGTGCAGTTGTCGAGGACCGAGAGGTGCGGGAAGAGGTTGTAGGCCTGGAACACCATCCCGACCCGCTTGCGCACCTCGCGCGGGTCGACGAGGGGGTCGCTGATCTCGACGCCGCCGAGGGTGATGGTGCCGTCGTCGACGTCCTCGAGCAGGTCCAGGCAGCGCAGGAGGGTCGACTTGCCCGAGCCGGACGACCCGATCAGGCAGACGACGTCGTGGGCGCGGACGTCGAGGTCGACCGAGTCGAGCACCAGCCGGTCGCCGTACGTCTTGCGCAGCCCGCGCACCTCCAGGAGCGCGCTCACAGCTGCCCCGCCCTCTCGCGCGCCAGCCAGCGCCGCTGCAGCCAGTCGGTGAACCGCGCCAGCGGCACGGTGAGGACGACGAAGAACGCGGCGACGACGACGTACGGCGTGTAGTTGAAGTTGTACGCCGCGTAGTCGCGCGCGGCGAAGACCGCGTCGAAGACGGCGACGGCGGAGACGAGGGCGGTGTCCTTCTGCAGCGACACGAAGTCGTTGAGCAGCGGCGGGACCACCCGGCGCACGGCCTGCGGGACGACCACGAAGCGCAGCGCCTGCGGCCGGCTGAGCCCGAGCGCCTGGGCGGAGGCGACCTGGGAGGGGTGGACGGAGTCGATGCCGGCGCGGAAGACCTCGGCGACGTACGCGCTGTAGGAGAGGACCAGCGCGACGCCGGCCCAGAAGGTGCCGCTGATCGGCACGCCCTGCAGGCCCAGCGCCGGCATGCCGAAGCCGAGCATGAGGACGAGCAGCAGGGTGGGGATGCCGCGCAGCAGGTCGGTGTAGACGACGGCGAGCACGCGCACCGGTGCCAGCCAGGGCGAGCGGGCGACGCGGGCGAGCGCCACGAGCAGGCCCAGCACGAGGATGACGACCTCGCAGATGAGGAACAGCCTGACGTTGAGCCAGAACCCGTCGAGGACGTCGGGGAAGACGGCCTTGGCGTGCTCCCAGGAGAAGAACAGCTCCTTGACGTTCGGCCAGCCCGGCGAGGAGGTGATCGCCACGCCGAGCGCGAGCAGCACCAGGACGACGAGCCCGCTGGCGACGAGCAGCGACCGGCGGCGCAGCCGTCGCCGGACCGCGCGCCGCTCGAGCTCGCGCAGGCTCGGCGTCCAGGCAGCCGCCGAGCCGGCGGCGGTGGCCGACCCGGGAGAGGTGTCAGTCAAGCGTCGGCACGCTCACGGTGTCGGAGAGCCACTGCTGCTCGATGTCGGCGAGGGTGCCGTCCTCGCGGAGGTTGGCGAGCGCGGCGTCGACGCAGTCGCGCAGCGGGTTGCCCTTCTCGAAGAGCATGCCGAACTCCTCCTGCTCGCCGGTCTCGGGCTGGAACTGTCCGATGATCGTGCTGCCCTCGATCTCGACGGCGGAGATGTAGAACGCGGTGGGCAGGTCGGCGAGGATCGCCTCGACCTGGCCGTTCTTCAGCGCCTGCTTCGCGGCGTTGGTGTCCTCGAAGACCAGCGGGTCCTCGGCGGGCTGGACGACCTCGCGGATCGCGGTGAGCGAGGTGGTGCCGGTCTGCGCGCCGAGCTTGTGGCCGGCGAGCTCCTCGAGGGTGCTGAGGCCGGCGAGCGGCGAGTCCTCGAGGGTGATGACGGCCTGCGCGGCCCGGTAGTAGCCCTCGGAGAAGTCCACGACCCGCTCCCGCGCCGGAGTGATCGAGACCTGGTTGATGTCGAAGTCGAACTTCTTCTTGCCCGGCGCGTAGGAGGAGTTGAACGGCACGGTCACCCAGCTGACCTCGTCCTCGGAGAAGCCCAGCTCCTCGGCGACGGCGTACGCCACGGCCGACTCGTAGCCCTCGCCGTTGGTGGGGTCGTTGTCGACGAACCACGGCTCGTACGCCGGGGAGTCGGTGCCGACCGTGAGCCGGCCGGCCTGCACGAGCGGCGCGTCGGCGGCGCAGGTCGCCGGGTCGGTCTCGGCGCCGGCGTCGGCCGAGCTGCTGTCGGTCGCGGCCTCCGGCTCGTCGTCCTCCACCGGCGCGCACGCCGAGAAGGCGGTGGCGAGGGCGGTGAGCAGGACGGGGGCGACCAGGGCGGTACGACGCGTGCGCATGGTGCGCATCGTAGGGACTGGAGGCGGCCCCCTGTTCAATGAACCCGTGATCCGTGACCTGAGCGACACCGAGGCCCGCCGCGCGCTCGTCCACAAGTGGGGCCAGGTCCCCGACGACGTGCTGCCCGCGTGGGTCGCCGAGATGGACTACGCGCAGGCGCCGGTCGTGGCCGACGCGGTGGCCGAGGCGGTGGCGGCGGGCGTGACCGGCTACCCCTCGTTCGAGCCGGGCGGCGGCGCGCTGGGCCGGGCGTACGCCGGGTTCTCGGCGCGCCGGTTCGGCTGGCGGGTGGACCCCACGCAGGTGCTGCCGACCGTCGACGTGACGGCGGGCGTGCGGCTCGCGATCGACGTGCTGAGCGGGCCGGGCGCGGTGGTGCTGCCGCTACCGGCGTACGCACCGCAGCTGGGGGTGCCCGGGGTCTGCGGTCGTGAGCGGTGGGACCTCCCCGTCGAGCCGGACGCGGAGCGGGTGACGATCGACCTCGACCGGCTGGACCGGATGTTCGCCGACGGGGCGTCGACGCTGCTGCTGACCCAGCCGCACAACCCGTGCGGCCAGGTCTACACGCGGGCCGAGCTCGAGGGCGTGCGGGACGTGGTGACGCGGCACGGCGGGCGGGTGGTCAGCGACGAGATCCACGCGCCGCTGGTGCTGCCGGGTGCCGAGCACGTGCCGTACCTGTCGCTCGACGGCGCGGGCGAGCACGCGGTCGCGGTGGTGGCGGCGTCCAAGGCGTTCAACACCGCGGGGCTGCGGTGCGCGCAGGTGGTCAGCGACGACCCGGCGACCGCCGAGCGGCTGGCCGGCGTGCCGGTGGCGCGGAACGACTCGTGGTCGCCGCTCGGCGAGGTGGCCGCGGTGGCGGCGTACGAGCAGGGCGACGCGTGGCTCGACGCCCTCCTGGAGCGCCTCGACGAGCAGCGGACGCTGCTCGCGGAGCTGCTGGCCGAGCACCTGCCGGAGGCGCGGATGCGGCCGCTGGAGGCGACGTACCTCGCCTGGCTGGACCTGCGCGCCTACGGCCACGACGACCCGGCCGCGGTCGCGCTGGAGCGCGGACGGGTGCGGGTGGCGCCGGGCCACGACTACCACCCGGGGCTCGCGGGACACGTGCGGCTCAACGTCGCGACGTCGCCGGAGCGGCTGCGCGAGGTCGTCCTACGGCTCGCGCGGGGACTCGCCGGGTAGCTCCTCGGGAGCGCACCCGAGCAGCCGGCTGGGGCGGAATCCCTCCCAGCGCTGCTGGACCCGCGCGGGGTCGAGCAGCTCCTCGAGGTCGACCTCCCAGGTGTGGCCCGAGGCGTTGCGGCGCAGCAGGTAGCCGAGGCCGTGCGTGCGGTAGACCGTGCCTCCGGCGGCATGGACCGCGGCGAGCAGCTGCGCGTCGACGTACCGCCGGACCTGGCGCCACCAGCCGACCTCGCGGAGCAGGTCGCGGCTCACCAGGATCGTGCCGCCGGCGACGAAGCGGGTCCACGCCTCGGTGCGGTGGCCGCGGGTGACGGTGGTGTCGAGCGGCGCCAGGTAGTGCTGCTCGGCGGGCGTCCCGACCACGTCGGCACCGCTCCAGCCGCGGGCCCGGAGGAGGTCGGCGACGAAGTCGGGGCCGTACCAGTCGTCGTCGTCCATCTTCAGCACCAGCTCGCCCGACGCCGCTCGGGAGGCCGCGGTCAGCACGTCACCGAAGACGGCGTCGGGGGGCTGCGGCAGGACGGTGGTGGGTACGCCGGAGCGGCGCCGCACGTCGGCCTCGTCGGGGGTGAACCCGTGCGGCGCGAGGACCAGCTCGAGCCGGTCGACCCCGCACTGCTTGGCGACCTGGCGCAGGGCGTGGTCGACCATGTCGGGCCGCTTGGTCGCCAGCACGACGCTCACCGACGGCTGGCGGCGGACCGGGCCGTGGGCGTCGAGGCCCGCCCGGCGCAGGAGGACCGAGTGCTCCTCGCGGGCGCGGGGGTCGGCGAGGTCCACGCCGTCGCCCCCGGCGACCAGGTCGCCGAGCGCCTCGTCCGCACCGGTCGGCGCCTTCCCGACGAGCGGCACGCCGGCCATCGCCAGCGCCGCGACGACCGCGGTGCCGGTGGCGGGCGTGACCCGGACGCCCGCGTGGTCCCGCGAGGCCTCGACCAGGAGGCGCTCGCTCGGTCGGGTCGCGGTCACCTCCACCACCGGGCCGTCCGCCCACCGGAAGCCCTCGGCGTTGTAGACGCGGTCGTCGAGGGTGAGCGGCGCTCGGCGCTCGGTCACCTCCAGCGCCGGGCGGACGGCGTGGCGGCCGAGCTCGACGAGGACCTCGGCGACCTCGACGTGCCCGGTCAGGCGCACGACGACCCGCCAGCCCCCGTCGGTGGTGTGCGCGCGGTAGCGGCGCAGCGGCGGCCACTCCGGCCGCGGCACGAAGCCGAGCGGGCCGGGGTCGGCGTCGACCAGCACCTCGACGGTCTTGGCGAGCACGCCGCGGTGGTCGGCCGGCGCCGCGGCGTACGCCCTCAGCTCCGTGCGGTCGGCGAACCGCAGCGTGACCCGGTCGTGGCGCCCCCGCTCGAGCACGGGTGCGAGCGCCGGCTCAGACATCCAGCCGGCCGCGGCGCTTGACCAGCGGCCGCGGCGCCTGCGGGAGCCAAGTGCGGGTGACGTGGTCGACGATGTGCACGCCCGGCGGCGCCTCGATCCGGTGCAGGCCGGGGACCTCCTCGCCGCGGCCCTCGCGCAGCGCGGAGTAGACCTCCCACTCGCGGCGCTTGCGGGGGGCTCGGGAGGAGTCGAAGTCCTCGGTGCTGGTCCAGTGGGCGAACTCGTCCTGGTCGAGCCACTTCAGTTCCACGCAGAGACCCTCGGGGGCGACGATCCGCTCGGAGGTCTCCGGGAACTCCCGCACCTCCCACTCGAAGGCCTTCACGAACGTGAACTGCGGACCCATCGGGTAGACCCACGGCTCCAGGAACCGGAAGCCGAGGTCGATCCAGGCGACCGACTCGCTCTCGATGCTCAGCGGGTGCCGCGGGACCGCGACGACCGCGCCGGAGCCGTGCAGCTGCCAGGACAGGTCGGCCAGCAGCGCCTCGCCCTCGGGCGTGAGCACCATGTCGCCGTCCCACTTCATCGAGTAGCTGGTGCGCACGTGCGAGAAGGACCAGTTGTAGAAGTGCGTCAGCGAGTGGACCGAGTGCGGCGGTGTCGCGAGGTGCTCCGTGCCGGCGCGGCTGACCTGGAACGGATAGCCGGTCACCTCGATCCGGTCGCCCGCGCCGCACTCGTCCGCGACCCGCTGCGCCACCTCGGCGGTGCCGTCGTCGGACCGGTTGTCCACCAGCACCACCCGCTGGACGGCCCGCAGCATCGGCGGGAGGACCCACGGGAGGTTCCGGGCCTCGTTGCGCACGCGGAACACGCAGGTCAGCCCCGGGTCGAGCGCGCCGTCCTGCCACGCCCAGCGGACGTCGTACGCCGCGTCGCCCTCGAGGCAGGCGATGTCCGGCGCCCTCATCGGGACTTGCCGAGCGCCTTGCGCAGGCCGCGTCGGGCGCTCGCCGGCACCATCGCGCGGACACCGTGCGGGACGCGGTCGGCGCCGCGGCGGCCGACCGGGAGCTGGTCGGGCTGCGGCTTCTGCGCCTGGCCCTCTCGCTTGGCGGCCAGGGCGGTGGACTCGCTGAGCGCCTCGGCCTCCTCGTAGAGCTCGGCGTACGCCGTGCGCAGCTCGTCGAGGCGGTCGTGCGCGGCCGGGGTGTCACCGCCGTCGTCGGCGAGCCGGTCCAGCTCCCGCCAGGATTCCTCGGCGACCTCGCGCAGGCGGGTCGGCACGCGGACGTCGTCCCAGGTCAGCTGCACGCGGCGGAGGTTCGGGTCGATGAACTGGTGGACCTTGCGGATGTCGTTGGCCGAGGCCGACTTCACCGCGTCGAGGTCGAAGAGCTGGCCGAGGCCGAAGACCGGGATCGTCCAGTCGGTGAGCATGTCGTGGTAGCGGACGAACGCTCGCGCGCTCCCCCGCGTCGACCGCTCGGTGTGGAGCATCATGTTCACCCAGGCCGCGGTGCGGCTGATCTCGCCGGCGGTGCTGGAGGTGCGCCCGCCCGCGTAGTACTTCTGCTTGCTGCCGACCACCTCGGTCGGCGGGCGGAGCATCGTGACGTACGCCGGGGTCGCGTCGCACCGCAGCGCCGCGCTGCGCCACAGGCCCAGGAACCACGCCAGCCGCGGGTCCTTGACCACGACCTCCGGGCCACCCTCGACGAACTGCTGCTCCAGCCACGCGTGCAGCCGCCCGCGCAGCGGCTCGAACGTCGAGAGCCTGCCCGCCTCGAACCACGCCGCCGGCCGCGCGTCGGAGACCGCCACGTTGCACCGCTGCAGCAGCTCGTGGTGGAAGTCGACCACCCACTGCGGCTCCCCGAACCCCTTCGGGTTGGTCTCGTCGGCCTGCACCTCCGGCTGCGGCACGTGCATCCCCAGCGTCTGCAGCGTGCCGGACATGGTGCTCGTCCCGCTCCGCCCGGAACCGACCACGAACACCACCCGCCGCTTCACCGGAGGGGTCGGCGGGACTGGCGGCGTCGACATGGCCCTCAGCCTAGGAGATCCCCCCGCCTCCCCCGCCGCACCTGCTGGGCCGCTCGAGTTCTCGGCGTCTCGAGACGCGCGCCAGCGCGCGCTCCTCGACCAGCCGGTCGGGGTTGGGCGAGGGGTCAGCGGGTGAGGCGGCGCTTGGCTCGGGCCAGGAGCGACACCGGCTCGGGCTGTGGCTCGGGCTCCGGCGCGGGCTGCTCCGGCTGCGGCCGGGGAGGGGTGGCGGGGTGGAGGTCGTCCCAGGCC
>NZ_JAANMS010000029.1:57439-59332 GCF_011250565.1 Nocardioides sp. IC4_145 | reverse complement strand
TGTGTGGTTGTTGTCTTGGTTGAGTGGTTGTGGGACAAGCCCTCGGCCTATTAGTACCGGTCGGCTAGGCATTACTGCTGTACACCTCCGGCCTATCAACCCAGTGTTCTGCTGGGGGCCTTACCCACTTACGTGGTGGGAAACCTCATCTTGAAACGTGCTTCCCGCTTAGATGCATTCAGCGGTTATCACTTCCGAACGTAGCTAACCAGCCGTGCCCCTGGCGGGACAACTGGCACACCAGAGGTTCGTCCATCCCGGTCCTCTCGTACTAGGGACAGCCTTTCTCAAGTTTCCTGCGCGCGCGGCGGATAGGGACCGAACTGTCTCACGACGTTCTAAACCCAGCTCGCGTGCCGCTTTAATGGGCGAACAGCCCAACCCTTGGGACCTGCTCCAGCCCCAGGATGCGACGAGCCGACATCGAGGTGCCAAACCATCCCGTCGATATGGACTCTTGGGGAAGATCAGCCTGTTATCCCCGGGGTACCTTTTATCCGTTGAGCGACCACGCTTCCACATGCCGTGGCCGGATCACTAGTTCCGACTTTCGTCCCTGCTCGACATGTCTGTCTCACAGTCAAGCTCCCTTGTGCACTTACACTCGCCACCTGATTGCCAACCAGGCTGAGGGAACCTTTGAGCGCCTCCGTTACATTTTAGGAGGCAACCGCCCCAGTTAAACTACCCATCAGGCACTGTCCCTGATCCGGATCACGGACCTAGGTTAGACATCTAGTACGACCAGAGTGGTATTTCAACGATGACTCCACACTCACTGGCGTGAATGCTTCACAGTCTCCCACCTATCCTACACAAGCCGAACCAAACACCAATACCAAACTATAGTAAAGGTCCCGGGGTCTTTCCGTCCTGCCGCGCGTAACGAGCATCTTTACTCGTAGTGCAATTTCGCCGAGTCCACGGTTGAGACAGCGCCCAAGTCGTTACTCCATTCGTGCAGGTCGGAACTTACCCGACAAGGAATTTCGCTACCTTAGGATGGTTATAGTTACCACCGCCGTTTACTGGGGCTTAAGTTCTCCGCTTCGACACTTGCGTGTCTAACAGGTCCCCTTAACCTTCCAGCACCGGGCAGGAGTCAGTCCGTATACATCGTCTTACAACTTCGCACGGACCTGTGTTTTTAGTAAACAGTCGCTTGGGCCTGGTCTCTGCGGCCATCACCGCGTCCCCACGCAAGGTGGTTCACGGATCCGGCCCCCCTTCTCCCGAAGTTACGGGGGCATTTTGCCGAGTTCCTTAACCATGGTTCGCTCGATCGCCTTGGTATTCTCTACCTGATCACCTGAGTCGGTTTGGGGTACGGGCGGCTCGTAGCTCGCTAGAGGTTTTTCTCGACAGCATAGGATCATCCACTTCCCCATACGGGTCCCCATCAGATCTCAGGAACGACATCAAAGTCAGAGATCCGGATTTGCCTAGACCTCTCCCTACATCCTTGGCCACGGACAACCATCGCCGTGGTTGGACTACCTTCCTGCGTCACCCCATCGCTTGACTACTACCAGCTCGGGTCCCACGCTCCGCCACATCCCATCCCCCCGAAGGGTTCAGTAGACGTGGTTTCGGGTGGTTAGCATCACCAGGTTCGTCATGGGCGCTACTTCGCCGGTACGGGAATATCAACCCGTTGTCCATCGACTACGCCTGTCGGCCTCGCCTTAGGTCCCGACTTACCCAGGGCAGATTAGCTTGACCCTGGAACCCTTGATCATTCGGCGCACGTGTTTCTCACACGTGATTCGCTACTCATGCCTGCATTCTCACTCGTGTCACCTCCACCCCTGGATCACTCCGGAGCTTCACTGGTGACACGACGCTCCCCTACCCATCCACACACCTGAACCAACCGGACAAACCGGCGGCTTA
>NZ_JAANMS010000029.1:55897-57343 GCF_011250565.1 Nocardioides sp. IC4_145 | reverse complement strand
TGATTCGCTACTCATGCCTGCATTCTCACTCGTGTCACCTCCACCCCTGGATCACTCCGGAGCTTCACTGGTGACACGACGCTCCCCTACCCATCCACACACCTGAACCAACCGGACAAACCGGCGGCTTAGCTAACGTGTGAATGCCATAGCTTCGGCGGATGACTTGAGCCCCGCTACATTGTCGGCGCGGAATCACTTGACCAGTGAGCTATTACGCACTCTTTCAAGGGTGGCTGCTTCCAAGCCAACCTCCTGGTTGTCAATGCGACTCCACATCCTTTTCCACTTAGTCACCGCTTAGGGGCCTTAGCTGATGGTCTGGGCTGTTTCCCTCTCGACTACGGAGCTTATCCCCCGCAGTCTCACTGCTGCGCTCTCACTTACCGGCATTCGGAGTTTGGCTAACGTCAGTAACCTGGTAGGGCCCATCGGCTATCCAGTGCTCTACCTCCGGCAAGAAACACGCAACGCTGCACCTAAATGCATTTCGGGGAGAACCAGCTATCACGAAGTTTGATTGGCCTTTCACCCCTATCCACAGGTCATCCCCTCAGTTTTCAACCTAAGTGGGTTCGGTCCTCCACGCGGTCTTACCCGCGCTTCAACCTGCCCATGGATAGATCACTTCGCTTCGGGTCTTGATCGTGCTACTGAACCGCCCTGTTCGGACTCGCTTTCGCTACGGCTTCCCCACACGGGTTAACCTCGCAACACAACGCAAACTCGCAGGCTCATTCTTCAAAAGGCACGCCATCACCCCAACACCCACAAGGGGCAGCCGGGCTCTGACGGATTGTAGGCACACGGTTTCAGGTACTATTTCACTCCCCGCCAGGGGTACTTTTCACCTTTCCCTCACGGTACTTGTCCGCTATCGGTCATCAAGGAGTATTTAGGCTTAACGGGTGGTCCCGCCAGATTCACACGGAATTTCAGGGGTTCCGTGTTACTTGGGATACCACTCCAGAGACAAGTGCTTACGCATACGGGGCTATCACCCTCTACGGCGCTGCTTTCCAACAGACTTCGACTTCACAACTTGTTTTCTTACTCTGCACCCATCCGGCAGAATGGATCGAGTGGTCCCACAACCCCCCATGCGCAACCCCTGCCGGGTATCACACGCATAAGGTTTAGCCTGATCCGATTTCGCTCGCCACTACTCTCGGAATCACAATTGTTTTCTCTTCCTTCGGGTACTGAGATGTTTCACTTCCCCGAGTTCCCTCCACACACCCTATATATTCAGGTGCAGGTAACTGGACATGACTCCAGCTGGGTTCCCCCATTCGGACATCCCCGGATCAACGCTCGGTTGCCAACTCCCCAGGGCTTATCGCAGGCTCCTACGTCCTTCATCGGCTCTTGATGCCAAGGCATCCACCATGTGCCCTTCATAGCTTGTCTCACAAACACTCAACGAAGACAACAACTACAAAAGTA
>NZ_JAANMS010000029.1:0-55799 GCF_011250565.1 Nocardioides sp. IC4_145 | reverse complement strand
ATCCCGCAAGGGGTTAGGCCACCGGCTTCGGGTGTTGCCGACTTTCGTGACGTGACGGGCGGTGTGTACAAGGCCCGGGAACGTATTCACCGCAGCGTTGCTGATCTGCGATTACTAGCGACTCCGACTTCATGGGGTCGAGTTGCAGACCCCAATCCGAACTGAGACCGGCTTTTTGGGATTCGCTCCGCCTCGCGGCATCGCAGCCCTTTGTACCGGCCATTGTAGCATGCGTGAAGCCCTGGACATAAGGGGCATGATGACTTGACGTCATCCCCACCTTCCTCCGAGTTGACCCCGGCAGTCTCCTATGAGTCCCCGGCACTACCCGCTGGCAACATAGGACGAGGGTTGCGCTCGTTGCGGGACTTAACCCAACATCTCACGACACGAGCTGACGACAGCCATGCACCACCTGTACACCAGTATCAAAGAGACCCACATCTCTGCAGGCTTCCGGTGTATGTCAAACCCAGGTAAGGTTCTTCGCGTTGCATCGAATTAATCCGCATGCTCCGCCGCTTGTGCGGGCCCCCGTCAATTCCTTTGAGTTTTAGCCTTGCGGCCGTACTCCCCAGGCGGGGCGCTTAATGCGTTAGCTGCGGCACGGAACCCATGGAATAGGCCCCACACCTAGCGCCCAACGTTTACGGTGTGGACTACCAGGGTATCTAATCCTGTTCGCTCCCCACACTTTCGCTCCTCAGCGTCAGGACATGCCCAGAGAACCGCCTTCGCCACCGGTGTTCCTCCTGATATCTGCGCATTTCACCGCTACACCAGGAATTCCGTTCTCCCCTGCATGCCTCTAGTCTGCCCGTATCGGAAGCAAGCACTGAGTTAAGCCCAGTGTTTTCACTCCCGACGCGACAAACCGCCTACGAGCCCTTTACGCCCAATAATTCCGGACAACGCTCGCACCCTACGTATTACCGCGGCTGCTGGCACGTAGTTGGCCGGTGCTTCTTCTGTACCTACCGTCACTTTCGCTTCGTCGGTACTGAAAGAGGTTTACAACCCGAAGGCCGTCATCCCTCACGCGGCGTTGCTGGATCAGGCTTCCGCCCATTGTCCAATATTCCCCACTGCTGCCTCCCGTAGGAGTCTGGGCCGTGTCTCAGTCCCAGTGTGGCCGGTCACCCTCTCAGGCCGGCTACCCGTCGAAGCCTTGGTAGGCCATTACCCCACCAACAAGCTGATAGGCCGCGAGCACATCCCCCACCGAAAAACTTTCCACACCCACCTCATGCGAGGAAGTGTCGTATCCGGTATTAGACCCCGTTTCCGAGGCTTATCCCGAAGTGAAGGGCAGATTACTCACGTGTTACTCACCCGTTCGCCGCTCGTGTACCCCCGAAGAGGCCTTACCGCTCGACTTGCATGTGTTAAGCACGCCGCCAGCGTTCGTCCTGAGCCAGGATCAAACTCTCCGTTGAAAAACAACACCAACACAACCTTACCGATCATGCTGGAAAAAGAGATGCCCTGACAGACGACACTGACATGATCAAAGATCAGCCAGAATCATTGTCAAAGAAACCATCAACCAACCCAACCCCCAAAAGAGAGAAGAATCAGCCAACGGGGCATAACAAACTAATTCGTCGACTATGACACACTGTTGAGTTCTCAAGGATCACACGCACAACAAGACCACCGCGATCTCTCGCTGCCCTGAAGGCTGACCATCGCACCGGGGCCGGAAGCCCGACCAGACCGGCCTTGCTCCCCGCCGCTCCCTGGCGACAGAGAAAACATTAGACGGGCCCCGCGGGAAACACCAAACCGAGACGGCGTGACGGCGAGCACAGGGCCGTTTGGGCTGCTCAGGACGCGGGTAGAGCGGGCGCCGCGAGCAGGTCGCGGGTGTCCGCGACGCGGCGGCAGCCGGCCAGGCGGAGCGCCTCGACGGTCTCCGCGAGCAACTCCGAGTGCAGCCGCGCGACGCCGGCCTCGCCCTCCGCGAGGGCCCAGACGGGCGGGCGGCCGAGGAAGACCGCGTCGGCGCCGGACGCGAGCGCAGCCAGCACGTCGAGCCCGCTGCGCACTCCCCCGTCGACGTACACCTGGGCGTCGGCACCGACGGCGCTCACCACGCCCGGCAGTGCCGCCGCCGTCGGCACGGCCCGGTCGAGCTGTCGGCCGCCGTGGTTGCTCACCCAGACCGCCGAGGCGCCGGCGTCCACGCACCGGCGCGCGTCGTCGGGTCGGAGCACGCCCTTGACCACCACGGGCAAGCCGGTGCTCTCGCGCAGCCAGTCCAGGTCGTGCGGCCCGAGGTCGGTCGCCTTGTCGGCGCCGGGTCGTTCCTCGTGGCCCGGCCCGAAGTTCACGCGCACCAGCGCCGGGTCGACGGTCGCCCACACGCTCTCGCCGACGGCGTACTTGGTGCCGACCACCGGGGTGTCGACGGTGAGGGCCACCGCCTCCGCCCCTGCCTCGACAGCCCGGGCGAGCATCGGCTCCGCGAGGGTGCGGTCGGACGGAAGGTAGGCCTGGAGCCACCAACGGACGCCCGTGGCCCCGATCTCGGCGAACGGCGTGCCGGCGTTGCTGGACACGACCAGCAGGCCGTCGGCCGCGGCGGTCGCCCGCGCCATGGCCAGCTCACCGTCCCGGTGCACCGCGCGCTGGAGGGTGGTCGGCGCGATGCCCCAGGGGAGGTCGGCGCGGCGCCCGAGCAGGTCGACGCCCGGGTCGACGTCGGTGACGTCCCGCATCACGTGCGGCAGGAACCGGAAGGCGCCCCAGGACCCGCCCGCCTCAGCGGTGCTGACCGACTCGCGCGCACCCTGCGCGACGTACTCGAAGACGGGCGCGGGCAGCACCGCGCGCGCCCGCTCCTCGAGGCCGGCCAGCCAGGTGGTCATCGGACCTCGACGCCGGCGAACTTCTTCTTGCCGCGGCGGAGCACCAGCCAGGTGCCGTCGACGAGGTCGGACTCGGCCGGCACCGCCTCGACGTCCTCGACCCGCACGTTGTTGAGGTACGCGCCGCCCTCGCCGATCGTGCGGCGCGCCTCGCCCTTGCTCGAGGCGAGACCGGTCAGCACGAGCAGGTCGACCACCGTCGGCAGGCCGTCCGCGCGGTCGACGGTCACCGACCCCGCCTCGCGCAGCGCCGAGCCGAGCGTCGAGCCGCCGAGCCCGGTCAGGTCGCCACCGCCGAAGAGCGCGGCCGAGGCGGCCTTGATCCGGTCGGTCTCCTCGGCGCCGTGGACCAACGTCGTCACGTGCTCGGCGAGCGCCTTCTGGCCGGCGCGGAGGAACGGCTTCTCGGCGTGGGTGGCCTCGATCTCCTCGATCTCCTCGCGGGAGAGGAAGGTGAAGACGCGCAGCAGCTCGGGCACCTTGTCGTCCTCGACGTTGAGCCAGAACTGGAAGAACGAGTACGGCGACATCATCTCCGGGTCGAGCCAGAGTGCGCCGCCCTCGGTCTTGCCGTACTTCGTGCCGTCGGCCTTGGTGACGAGCGGGGTGACGAACGCGTGCACCTTGTCACCGGTCGCGCGGCGGATGAGCTCGACGCCGCCGGTGATGTTGCCCCACTGGTCGGACCCGCCGAGCTGGAGGTCGACCCCGTGCTCGCGGTGCAGGTGGAGGTAGTCCATCGACTGGAGCAGCACGTAGCTGAACTCGGTGTAGCTGATGCCGTCCTCGAGCCGGTTGCGCACCACGTCGCGGGCCAGCATCCGGTTGACCGGGAAGTGCTTGCCGATGTCGCGCAGGAAGTCGATGGCCGAGACCGACGCCGTCCAGTCGAGGTTGTTGACCATCGTGGCGGCGTTGTCCCCCTCGAAGGAGAGGAACGGCTCGACCTGCCGGCGCACCCGCTCGGTCCACTCCTGGACCGTCTCGGTGGAGTTGAGCGTGCGCTCCCCGGAGTCGCGCGGGTCGCCGATCATGCCGGTCGCGCCGCCGACGAGGACGTACGGCGTGTGGCCGGCGCGCTGCAGGCGGACCGCCGTGACGATCTGCAGGAGGTTGCCCATGTGCAGGCTGGGGGCGGTCGGGTCGAAGCCCACGTAGTACCGCACGCTCCCCCCGGCGAAGGCCTCGCGCATGGCGTCGAGGTCCGTCGAGTGCGCGACGAGGCCGCGCCACTCGAGGTCGTCGAGGAGGGTGGGGTCGAGGGACACGATGGGCCTTCCGTCGGGCTGGGTACCTGCTTCCAAGCCTGCCGCATGGGCCCTTCGTCCGCCCACCCGGCTCGTGCCCGGCCGTCGCTAGGCTGGCTCGGTCCGCAGACGCGGGGCAGGCGGACGGACGAGGAGGAGCCGAGACGGTGATCGCCGGGAGGTACTCGCTCGACCGCGAGATCGGCCGGGGCGGCATGGGCGCTGTCTGGCTGGCCCGGGACGAGGTGCTCGGCCGGCACGTCGCCCTCAAGCGGATCGGCCTCGCCCCCGGCGGCGACAGCGCCGACCTCGAGCGGGCCCAGCGCGAGGCGCGGCTCGCCGCGCGGCTCAACCACCCCCACGTGGTCGCCGTCTTCGACCTCGTCGACGAGGGCGACGAGCGCTGGCTGGTGATGGAGCACGTCCCCGGCACCACGCTCGCGGAGCTGGTGCGCACGCGCGGGCGGCTCGGGCCCGACGCCGCCGCCGTCCTGCTCGGCCAGGCTGCCGACGCGCTGGCTGCGGCACACGCGGCAGGCATCGTCCACCGCGACGTCAAGCCGTCGAACATGCTGGTCACCGGGGACGGCCGGGTGAAGATCTCCGACTTCGGCATCGCCCGCGCGGAGGCCGATGCGTCCCTCACGCAGACCGGCCTGGTCACCGGCTCCCCCGCCTACCTCGCGCCGGAGGTCGCCAGCGGCCGGCTCGCGAGCCCGCCGAGCGACGTGTGGTCCCTCGGGGCCTCGCTCTTCCACGCGCTGGCCGGGCGGCCGCCGTACGACGTCGGCGACAACGTGCTCGGCGCGCTCTACCGCATCGTCCACGAGGACCCCCCGCGGCTCGACGACGCCGGCTGGCTGCGCCCGCTCCTCGCCGCGACGATGGCGCGCGAGCCCGGCGACCGCTGGACGATGGCCCAGGTCCGCGACTTCCTCCACGCCGGACCCCAGGCGGGCGCGCCACGGCCCGTCCCGGTCACCCGCGCCTCGCGGCACGACGAGCACAGCACGCAGCTGCTCGCCAGCAGCGCGCAGCGTCCGCTGCGCCCGCCGCCTCCCCCGCCCCCGGCACCGCCGGCGACCGCGGCCACCGGCAGCACCCGTCACCGCGGTCGGCGGTCCGGGATGATCGTGCCGGTGCTCATCGGGATCGCCGCGGTGACCGCGCTGACCGTCGGCGGGTTCCTGCTCGGCCGCGGCGGCGGCGGCGACGAGCGCGCCGACACCCGACCCGGCGACCGGGCCAGCGCGAGCTCGGCCGGCTCCGGCTCCCCCAGCTCCCCCGCGCGCCCTCCACGGCCCACCGCGGAGGGCATCGACGCCTTCGTCCGCAACTATCTGCGGACCGCCGCCGCCGACCCGTCGGCCGGCTTCGCGATGCTCACCCCGGAGTTCCAGGAGGCCAGCGGCGGGCTCCGCGGGTACGCCGGGTTCTGGGGCGACGTGCAGTCCGTCGAGGTGCAGCGGGTGCGCCCGGAGCCGGAGGGTCCGTCGGTGGAGTACCGCTACACCTACACCCTCACCAACGGCCGCTCGGTCCGCGACGACGTCGAGCTCCGGCTGACCTTCGCGGACGGCGAGTACCGCATCGCCGGCGAGGGCTGACCAGCGAGGGCCTGACCAACGACGGCCTGACCAGCAGCGGAACGCGCGCGGCGAGACCCTAGGGTGGAGCGACGGGAGGTGGGCATGGACCTGGCAGCGCTGTACCGCGACGTCGTCGAGACCGCGCCGGACGGCATCTGGGTCTTCGACCTCGAGGGCCGGATCCGCTACGCCAACCCGGCCCTCGCGCGGATGATCGGCACCACCCAGGCCGAGGCCCAGCGCCTGACCGTCTTCGACACCCTCGACGACGCCGGTCAGCGGGAGTTCGCCGCACACCTGGCGGACCTGCGCGAGGGCAGGATCAACGAGCGCGAGGTCGAGGTGCGGCTCCAGCGCCTCGACGGGACGGCCACCTGGGTGCTCGCCCGCGAGTCGGCGCTGCACGGGCCGGACGGCGAGCTGACCGGCGTGCTGCACCGGATGACCGACTGGAGCGACCGGCGGCGTGACATCGAGGAGCTGGTGGAGAGCCGCGGCCGGCTGGCCGAGGCGCACCGGATCGCCCGCCTGGGCAGCTGGTCGTGGGACCTGGTCAACGACCGGGTGACGGCGTCGCCGGAGATCCACGAGCTCTACGGCCTGGCTCTGGGCGACTTCCCGCCGTCGTACGACGGCTTCCTGGCCCTGGTGCACGAGGACGACCGCGACGAGGTCGACCGCGCGGTCCGGCGGGCGCTCGAGGGCAGCGAGCCGTTCGTGTGGGTGGCTCGGCTCCGCGGCACGGGCGACTGGGTCTGGACCCGCGGACGCGGCGTGGTGCACCGCGACCCGGACGGCCGCGCCGTGGCGATGTCGGGCACCCACCAGGACATCACCGAGACCAAGCGGGCCGAGCTCGCGCTGGTCGACCAGGTGAACCAGAACGTGCTGATGCAGGCCGTCGCCTCGGCCGCCAACGAGGCGCGGTCGCTCCACGACCTGCTCGGCCAGGCGCGCGACCTCGTGCTGCTGCACGACGACTGGGAGCGCGCCCGCGGCTTCGTGCCCGACGAGGACGGCACGGGGATCCGCCCCTACTACGTCTCCGACGAGGACCGGCGCACCGACGAGGAGGACCCCGAGCGGGTCGCCCGCGAGCAGGCGCTGGCCGAGCGCGCCCACGCCGAGCGCCGGTCGGTCTGGGACGACCGGCGGCTCTCGATCGCGTTCCCGGTGTCGTACGCCGGCCGCGTCCACGCCGTCGTCGTCATCACCTCGGCGCCGCCGCTCTACCGCCACGACATGATCCAGGAGATGGTCGACCTCGTCGCCGTGCAGATGGCGCGGGTCGCCGAGCGCGAGCAGGCCGAGCGGGAGCTCTCCGCTGCACGGGACGACGCGATGGAGGCCTCGCGGCAGAAGTCGGAGTTCCTCGCGACGATGAGCCACGAGATCCGCACGCCGCTCAACGGCGTGATCGGTCTCAACGACCTGCTCCTGCGCACCGGCCTCGACGCCGCCCAGCTGCGCCTCGCGTCCGGCGTCCAGGTCGCCAGCCGCGCGCTGCTCGGCGTCATCAACGACGTCCTGGACTTCTCCAAGATCGAGGCGGGCCGGCTGGAGCTCGAGCGGGTCGACTTCGAGGTCAGGCCGGTCTTCGACCGGGTCGCCGCGGTCACGGCCGAGAGCGCCCGCGCGCGCGGCCTGGAGCTGATCGTCTCCTGCTCCCCCGAGGTCCCGGAGGTCCTGGCCGGCGACCCCACCCGGCTCTCCCAGGTGCTCACCAACCTGGTCTCGAACGCCGTGAAGTTCACCGAGGAGGGCGAGGTCTACGTCCGGGCGACCTCTGCGCCGGCCGACCACGGTCGGACGCGGCTGGACGTCGAGGTCGCCGACACCGGCATCGGCGTGGACCCCCTCAAGGTCGCCGGGCTCTTCGAGCCGTTCACCCAGGCCGACGCCTCCACCACCCGCGTGTACGGCGGGACCGGGCTCGGCCTGGCGATCTCCAAGGAGATCGTCGAGGCGCTCGGCGGCGAGATCCGGTTCGCCCCCAACCCCGGCGGCGGCAGCATCTTCTCCTTCAGCGCCCTGCTCGACGAGCCCACCGGCACCGCGGCCGACCCGGCCGACGCCTACGCGCGGACCTGGCTGGCCGGACAGCGGGTGCTCGTGGTCGACGACAACGCCCACAACCGGCTGATCCTCGAGGAGCAGCTGCGCTGGTGGCACGTGCGCACGGTGGCGGTCGCGAGCGCGGACGAGGCCGAGGCAGCGCTGGCCGAGGCGCTCGCGGCAGGCGACCCGTTCGACGGCGCCCTGCTCGACGTGGCGATGCCGGTGCGCGACGGCCTGGACCTGGCCCGTGCGGTCCGGCAGGACCCGGCGTACGACGCGTTGACGCTGGTCATGCTCACCTCCTTCACCACCCTCGACCCGGCCGACGTGGCCGCGGCGGGTGTGTCGGGCTTCCTCACCAAGCCGGTGCTCGCCCCCGCGCTCCGCGGCGTCCTGGTCAGCGCGCTGGCGGGGGTCGAGGCGACCCCCACGGTGCCCGAGCAGGAGCCGCAGGCCGGCGCCGAGCAGCGCGTGCTCGTCGTCGAGGACAACCCGGTGAACCAGATGGTCGCCAGCGGGCTGCTGGAGTCGATGGGCTACGAGGTGCTGACCGCCGAGGACGGCGTCGTCGCGCTCGAGGTCCTCGGCCGGCTGCGCGTCGACGCGGTCCTCATGGACGTGCAGATGCCTCGCCTGGACGGGTACGCCGCGACGCGCGAGCTGCGGCGCCGCGAGGGCGAGGGGCCCCGGGTGCCCGTGATCGCGATGACGGCCGCCGCCGTGGAGGGTGAGCGCGAGCGGTGCCTCGCCGCCGGCATGGACGACTTCCTGACCAAGCCCGTGGACCCCGTGGCGCTCGGGTCCGTGCTGGCCCAGTGGGTCGGGTCGACCGGCACCACGCCGGCGACGACGCCTGTGACCGAGCCTGTGACCAAACCTGTGACCGGGCGCGCGACCGCGCCACCGATGGAGGAGGAACCCGTGGAGATGCCCCCGTCCGGCCCGGTCGAAGGGCTCGACGTCGACCGGCTGGACATGCTGCGCGACCTCGACCCGGGGAGCACGGCGTACCTCGACCGCGCCATCGGCAACTTCCTCGCCAACTCCGGGCCCGCCGTCGAGCGCCTCCGTGGCCTGGTCGCCGAGGACGACGCGGACGGCATGCGCCAGGCCGCGCACAAGCTGGCCGGCAGCGCGCTCAACCTCGGCGTCGTCCAGGTGGGGGCGGCCGCCCGCGAGCTGGAGTTCCTCGGCGACGCCGGCACGACGGAAGGAGCCGCCCCGATGCTGGACGCCCTCGACGCGTCGGTGCAGCGCGGGCAGGCCCTGCTGTCGTCCTACCGGGCGTCGTACTCCCCAGGCGGCTGACGGGGCTCAGCAGCCGCCGACGCGACGCCGGCCGAGGACCGAACGTGCCTCTCACCAGGGTTTTCACCCCTTCGGGCGACGCTTTCCGGTCAGTGGAGGCCGCTGCGGGTCCTAGATTTTGTCCATCATGAACAGCGTGTCGGACGAGGGCGGCAACCGGGGCGGTCGGCCGGTGCGGGTGAGCATCGTGGACGAGTCGGAGCTGGTCGTCGCGGGCGTCGAGGGCATGCTGGGCGCCTACGCCGACCGGGTGACGCTCGTCGAGCCCCCGGACGCCGACGTGGTGCTGTGCGACCCCGTCGGGCGCCCCGTCGACACCGAGGCGTACCTCGCCGAGGTGGCCCGGCGGACCCCGGCGCGGGTCGTCGTCTACACGTGGCGGATGGACCAGGGCAACGTGCGCCGGGCGGTCGGAGCCGGCGCGCGCGGGTTCGTGTCGAAGGCCGCCGGCGCCGACGAGCTGGTCCGGGTGCTGGAGCTCGTGCACCGCGGCGAGCCGGTCACTGTCCCGCCGCCGTCGTCCCGGGACCACCTGAGCGCGCGGGAGGCCGAGGTGCTCGCGCTGATCTGCCGTGGGCGGAGCAACCTCGAGATCGCCGCGGAGCTCTACGTGTCGGTCAACTCGGTGAAGACCTACATCCGGCAGATCTACGCCAAGATCGGGGTCGCCCGGCGCTCGCAGGCGGTCGCCTGGGGCATCGAGCGCGGCTACTGACACCGGCGCGGCCGCGGTTTGCCCGGCCGCGGCTCGGGTACGGGGCGGTCATGACCGATTCGAACGCCAGTGCGAACGCCGCCCACAACCCCTCCGCCGACGGCGACGTCCTGGGGGCCGCCGTTCCCGACGACGGCTCCAACGCCCGCAAGGACCCGGAGGACTGGGTCACCGGGGACGAGCCGATGACCGGTGCCCAGCGCAGCTACCTCGACACCCTGGCCCGCCAGGCCGGCGAGACCCTGTCCGCCGACCTCACCAAGGCCGAGGCCTCCGAGCACATCGAGCGGCTCCAGCAGAGCACCGGACGCGGCACCGACGGCTGAGTCCGGTCTGCCGGGACCGCCCGGGACTCAGGTCAGGTCGACCCGGCCGCCGCGCTCGACCGTGCGCAGGTGCGTGGGCAACCCGCGCTCCCGGCACCGGGCGAGGAAGTCCTCCCGACTGGAGCGGAAGACCGTGTAGTCGTCGAAATGCACCGGCACGGCGACGGCCGGCTCGAGCAGCTGCACGAGGTCCGCACCCTGGTCGTCGTCCATCGTCACGAGCACGCCGAAGGCGCGCGTGCCGCCGAGGTGGACGACCGCGGCGTCCAGCGGCCCGGTGCGCTCGACGACGTCGCGGAGATAGGGCCGGAACAGCGTGTCGCCGCTGATGTAGACGCGGAAGACCGGGCGGCCGGGCTCCTCCAGCTCCAGCACGCTGCCCATCACGGGCGGCATCACGTGCTTGGCCGGCCCCGGCCCGTGCTGCCCCGGCGCGGCGGTGATGCGCAGCCTGCTGCCGCGGCTGCTCAGCTCCAGCGACTCCCACGTGCGCATGCCGTGCGCCCCGCCGAAGCCCCAGCGGGTCAGCGTGCGGCTCGACGCCGGCGTCGTCGCGACGAGCAGGCCGCGGTCGAGCTCCCGGCGGGCGATGCGGTCGAAGTGGTCGCCGTGGAGGTGGCTGAGCAGCACGCCGTCGAGCGCCGGCAGGTCGCCCGGTTGCAGCGAGGGCTCGGTCAGCCGCTTGGAGAACAGGCCCTTGCCGAGGTACGCGCGCTGCCCGCGGTGCAGGAAGTTCGGGTCGGTCAGCAGCGTGAACGGACCCAGCCGCAGGATCGTCGTGGCGGTCCCGACGAACTCGAGGGACGCGGCCGTCGGACCGTCGCTCGGAGGAAGACTCATACCGCCGGGTTCCCGACCGACCGGCGGCACAAACAGGTGCGCCTGCGGGTGCCGGGCCGCAGACCTGGGGGGTGTGCCCACGGCCCGGCACGGACGAAGGTAGCCGCTCGGGGCGCACGCCGAAATCGTCCGTTCGGTCACTTTCCGGCCCGGCCGTCACTTCTGCGAGGGCTCGCCGCGGGGTACCTCGGCAGCGTGCCCGACCCCTCGGCTCCTCCCGCGGCCCGGACCCCCACCCGCTCGGCGGCCCGGCCGCCGACCCGCCTCGCGAGCCTGCTCTACGGCATCGGGCTCGGCGGCTTCGTCGACGGCATCGTGCTGCACCAGGTGCTGCAGTGGCACCACATGGTGAGCCACGTCGACGACTACCCGACGACGACCGTGGCGGGCCTGGAGGCCAACACGCTCGCCGACGGCCTGTTCCACGTCGTCGCCTGGCTGTGCGTCGTCGCGGGCTCGGTGCTGACCGTCCGCGCCTGGCAGCACGGGCGCCTCGCGCCCACCTGGTCCTTCCACCTGGGCCTGGTCCTGGCCGGCTGGGGGCTGTTCAATCTGGTCGAGGGGGTCATCAACCACCACCTGCTGGGCGTGCACCACGTCCGGGACGACCTGGGCGCGCCGCTGGCCTGGGACCTCGGCTTCCTCGCCCTCGGCGCGGTGCTGGTGGCCGGCGGCTGGCTCCTGCACCGGCGCGGCGCCCGGGCACTGGCCGACCGCCCCTCCTGACGGCGCTGCTCCTCCGGCGACAGGGCAGGCTGGGCACCATGGACGGCGAGCCGGACTTCGACGCGATCACCGCCTGGGCGATGTCCCTGCTGACGATGCGGGTCAACACCCCGTCGGGCGAGTGGCTGCCCGCGGACTTCGAGCGGGTGTACCGCCAGGGGTGGGGCGAGCTCGAGGCGGCGTTCGGCGCCGGCACCGCCAGCGAGATGGCCATCCTCGACCTGGCCAACATCGCGATGCACCTGGTCGACTACCTGGTCGTCGTCACGGGCCAGCCCGCGTCGCGCTGGCTCGAGCAGGTCCGGCGTGACTACGTCGAGACGCATCACGACGGTGACGCCCCCGGCGACCTCGGGGCCGGGTGAGGCTCCGGCTAGGGACACGTAGTCCGGACGGGTGGTTCCGCGACGAGCGGACGACTGTGTCCAGGACGGGACCTACGGTGGGTGGGATCAGGAGCGGCTCCACCTTCCTGCGACCACCGCTGGTCGAGCAATCCAGTCGGCGACTGACGTCGCTCCCCGGACCGACTTCCCACGAACGCCGGCGGACCCGCTCACCACGCCTTCACGCAGATGGGTTCGGACCGTGCCTGTTGTCCACGTCCTCACGATGGCGAGGACCGTCCCGAGCGACCTCGCCGCCGCTGTCCTGAGCGGCGTCGAGAAGGCGCTCGTGGAAGCCGGCGCGAGCAGGATCTGGATCGACCCCCTCGAGCACGACGTCGCGGTCATGGCCGAGCTGCCGGAGCGCCTCGCGCACAGCATCGACCTCGACGTCGACATCGGTCCCTGCGACAGCAGGGCCCTGGATGTAACGCCCGCTCCAGCCCGCGACAGGTAACGGGTGCACCACGACGAATGCTCTCCGACCCCGGTCCCTGCAGGGGTCAGGGAGCGTGCGCAGCGGAGCACCGCGCCGCCTCGCCTCGGGTCCCACACTGGGGGCGGGGCGGCGCCCGCCACCAGGTCGGGTGGGGCGGCGAGGGTGGCACGTCGGTCCCGCGCCGCACGCCGGAGCACGCCAGGGCGATTCTGCGGAAGCCTCGTGAGGACGTGGTCCATCGAGGGGTCGCAGGACGAGTCGGAGGCGCGTGAGGTCGCTGACCTGCGGTTCCCGGGGTAGGGCGTGTGGGGCTCGAACCCACGACCCAGGGATTATGAGTGGAGGATCGGCGTTCTCAGCCGGTCGCAGCACCCCTCAACTGAGCGTGAATCCGGTCCTGACCTGGGGTTCCGACACCCCCGGATTCTCAGCAGTTCTCAACCGTTTGGGGGACGCTGTGGGGGACGGAGGGCAACGGCCATGACCGAGACGACGATCCAAGGGCACCGGATGCGCCTCCTGTCCTTCCGGCAGGCATCCGGCGTTCTCCTGGGCACCTGGGAGGACCTGGGCCAACCGGTCGGCAGCGTCTTCCGGGTCGGGGTGGTGGCGACGATTGAGCCGGTACAAGAGACGACGGCGGAGCCGTTCATGCCGTGGACCCACACCTACGCGGTGGGGTACGTGCCACGGCCTGACCCGAACCCGGCCGCCCGATTCCTGGAGGCGCTACGACAGGAGCGGGCAGCGGAGCGCCTGGGCGGCCCCGTGGTTCGGGAGCAGATATGGCCCTAGCGGCGCTTGGGAGTCGCGGATGCATCGCGGCGACTCGGCGACCCTCATCGGCGATCCGGCGGCGCTGGTGGACTGAATGGCCGGGAGCTGGTGTTGGCCAACTACCCCGGTCACCTGATCGGGCACCGGACTAGCCTTTGCGCTCCGGCGGCCCGGGTCGTGCCGGGCGCGGAGTGCTCGGCTGCCTGGGGTCGTTGCGCGTCTCTCGTCCTCTGCCAGGGTCCGGTAGCCGAGGCTCGGGTGGCGGAGGCGGCGGAGGCGGAGGCGGCGGCGCGTTGTCCTCATCTGCCATGCGGTTCACCTCCTCACTAGGTCGATCGTGAGGGCGATTACTTCGATCAGAAAGGCGACGCCGGCGATGCTGAGTAAGCGGCCGAGCCGGTCCACGCTCACCCGGTTATCGTCGTATTTCTTGCCCAACCAGAGGGTCAGGTCTCGCTCCATGTCGCTCTGGCTGGCCCTGTGATATTCGGTCCACTGCACCAACACAGCGGGGCTTTGGGAGACGTGAAAGCGACGACGCCAGAGGACGATGGCGCTAAGCACAGCCAGAATCACGAACGCGCCGATCGCCACCCACGTTCAGGCCGTCACCGAAGCGCCGTTGCGGAAGCGTGAGTCCGCCCAGGAAGCTGGCTGCCAGCCCGCCCATGCCCAGCAGCGACACCGAGCGGCCGCGCACGTCGGAGACCTCCCCGGCGAGCTGGTCGAATCCTCGCCGGGCCTCCTCCAGCGCCAGCGTGTAGCTGGGCTCCGGGGCTCCTGTCATAGAGCCATTCTGTGGTCCGTTACCGACGTCTACGGGGAGCCACGCTCCTGGTTTCGCTCGGCATCTCGCCGGTCCAGGTCCTCTTCCAGCCACAGCAGCTCCCGTGTCTCGGCTTCGTATCCGGGCTTGCCCAGGTTCCTGAACGGGTTCCGGCCCGCATCTGGCGGGTTGAAGCGGTAGGCGGCGTTGTTCAGCGGCTCACCGGGGGACGCCCTCGCTCAGCGATTCGCGCATGCGCTTCGCGATCCGCCGGAGGTAAGGCGAAGAGTCGCGGCCGTCACTGCCCTCCAGCCAGTCCAAGGTCTTCGGGTCCATGGGCGGGTGGCCCTGCTCCTGCTCGTCCTGCCGCTTGCCCTCGATGTGCTCGCCGAGGCGGAGCTGCCAGCCGATCTGGTGAACGTGCCCGATCACGTCACGGAGGGCTCCTTCGTCGGCCACGTCGGGAGGAGCCATGATCGCTCCGGTCTTGCCCAGATCCACGTAGAAGCCTCGTTGCTTGGAGCGGTCGTGGCCGCGTGCCCAGGCCCGGATCGTGCCAAGGAAGGTGGCGTTCTCGTCGTAGTCCGGCGGCTGCCCGAACCAGTAGGGCTCCATCAGGAGGAAGCCGTGGACCTTCTCCAGCTTCTGCTGGTGGCTGGCCCACAGCTCGTCCAGCCAGGAGCAGCGGAAGGGCTCGCCCTCGGGGGTGGAGGTCATCTGCACGCGGCCCTCATGGACCGCGATGGCCTTCCCGGACTCCTCCAGGCCCAAAATTGCCAATGACCGCGCCAGCGCTACATGGCCTAGGTCCAGGACGGCCAGGCGGAGGTCAACAGAGCGTCCGCGTGGGCCAGGAGCGCGTCCTGCAACTGGACGACTCGCTCCGGCGTGAGGTCGGGGAGCTTCCGTACTGCTATGCCCTCAGTCTGTAGTGGACTACCGACAAGCTCTCGGCGCTGGAAGGTGCTTTGCACTAGTCACTGGTGCTCCGTGGGTAGTTGGTGGGTCAAAGCGGGCTGCGGCTGGGCGGAAGCGGGTACCCACGCCGCCCCACGCGGGAGGTCGCTGATTCACAGTTCGGCGGGACAAGTTAGGGAGCACCCACAACTACCCACGTCGCCAGCGGGAACGACTGGGCCCGCTCCAGGTGGAGCATGCCTAGCCATGGCCCGGCAGGTAGAGCGTCGACCCCCAAGGGGGCGGCGGGCTACGAGCCATCGACGCCTGAAGGGATAGCCTCTGCTGACCGCAGAACCGCGATTGGAGACGCATGACCTCGTTGGCCCCGCTCACTCTTGAGTTCTTCCACGAGGCGGCGACGCAGTTCGCGGAGAGCCTGTCAAGGACGCCGCTGCCTGAACTCTACGGTGCCACCGACGGCAAGGCCGTCGGAACCAAGGTCGAAGCGATGTTCAAGGAGTACCTGCAGACTCGCTTCGACGTTGAAGTCGGGAACGCTGCAAGCGGACTCGACTTTCCATCGCTCGACCTGGACCTAAAGGTCACGTCGATGAAGCAACCCCAGTCCTCCTGTCCGTTCAGAGCCGCGACGCAGAAGATCTACGGCCTCGGCTACAACCTGCTGGTGGTGGTGTACGTCAAGCGCGACGAGGACGAAGAGCGAGCCGCGTACCTCGACATCAAACATGTGATCTATGTGGACAAGAAGCGAACCGGTGACTTCACCCTCACTAAGCAAATCCGGTCGATCGTCGCGGGCATCGGAAGCGAGGTCGGAGGCCGGGAGGCGGCCATTGAGGACCTAGACGCACTGCTTCAAGACAAGAACGTCCCGCTGGATGAGGTGAGTCGTCGGCAGTTGGCAGAGCGCATGGTGGACGACGTGCCTGCCCAGGGGGTACTAACCATCTCGAACGCCCTGCAGTGGCGGCTTCAATATTCACGAGCGATCAGTACGGCGGTGGCTCGATCTATTGCACCCGAGGTGGTGGACCTCCGTGCCTAACAACGAGTTCGGCGATTTTCAGACTCCGTTGGCATTGGCGATGCAGTGCCTGCGGGTCATGGGGCTCCCCGAGGACGCCCGCGTGTTGGAGCCGACCTGTGGATTGGGTTCTTTCATGCAGGCGGCGGCGACGCTCAGCCCAAATTCGGAGCGCGTGGGCTTGGAGAGACACCCGGATTACGTCGCACGAGCGTCTGAGTGGGGCCGTGTTCGGGAAGCGAACGTCTTCCACTTTCAACTGGCTCGTGACATCTCGTGGAACACGTCTGGTCCGCTCTTTGTCGTCGGCAATCCACCTTGGGTGACCTCAGCGGAGTTGAACCGGATGGATTCCGGTAACCTCCCGGCCAAGGAGAACTTCAAGGGAGCCAAGGGCTTCGATGCGATGCTCGGATCGTCCAACTTCGACGTATGCGAGTACATCATTCTGAAGGCCCTGAACGAGCATCAGGCTGAGCCGTTCACCCTGGGCATGCTCTGCAAGACCCAGGTTGCTCGGAACGTGATCGAATACGCGGCATCGACTGGCCTACCGATTCGAGAGTCGGCCCTGTACCGCATTGACGCGATGAAGTGGTTCAACGCGGGCGTTGATGCCTGCTGGTTTGTCGTCTCGATGGACCCCAGGGAGATGCCCCAGTACACCGCTGACGTCTACGACGACGTGTTCGCACCCGATCGCCCTGCCGTCGCTCGGTTCGGCGTCGTGGATGGCCTCATGGTTTCGGATGTGGACCGGTACGAGGCAGTCCGGGCTGGAGATGGGACCTGCCCATACGTATGGCGGTCTGGTCTCAAACACGACGCGTCCCAGGTGTTCGAGCTAGTCGCCACTCCGTCACCGGCGACGAAGTCGGGACAGACCCTCGACCTCGAGGCTGACTACGTGCTCCCGTTCCTCAAGAGCACGGACATCTTCAGGGGCCGTCATCGCGACCTGTCCAAGTGGGTGATAGTTCCGCAGAAGACTTTCGGCGCGGAGACCGCAGCACTGGAGCATCTAGCGCCAAAGCTATGGGGCTATCTGACGGAGAACGCTGCCGCCTTGGATGGGCGCAAGTCGTCCATCTACCGAAACCGGCCCCGGTTTTCGGTCTTCGGGCATGGGGACTACACCTACGCGCCGTACAAGGTGGCCATTTCGGGACTGCACAAGCAGCCCGTTTTCCGCCTGGTGCCGCCCCTCAACGGCCAACCGGTCGTGCTGGATGACACCTGCTATCTCCTGCCGTTCGATGACGCGACGGAGGCTGCGCTTGTTACGGCGATCCTGAACAGCGACGAGTGCCGGGCATTGGTTGAGTCGATGGTCTTCTGGGACTCGAAGCGGCCCATCACCAAAAAGTTGCTGGCACGGCTGGACGTCAACCGCATTCCCTTCGACCGCGACCTCGTGAGGGAGCAGGCGGCGAAGATCGCGGCCGACGCCGACCTCCCATTCGATGAAGAACGAGCTGAAACGCTCTTCAAGCATCTGGGCGGAAGCGCTCCAGAGGAAACTCTCTTCTAGCGACCGGGCCAGGAATCGGGTGGCACGCGGGCGGCGGTGGGTCGTGGTGGGCTGTTCAGCGACCCACCGCCGCCTCCACCCGGTCACTACGGGCGGGCACCTCGTGTCCGGCTGAGCGTGAACGACCCAATAGGACCCACCCCGCTACGCCATCTCGATCCACGCGTGCCCGGCACGCTCCGCCATCTTAGGCAGCGGAGCCAGGTCGCAGAGTCCGTCCGGACCTCGTCCCACTGAGCGACCCGCTCTGCGTGCCGAAGAGCGGCTAGCTGGGAGTGCCGCCACGGGCACCGACGACCGCGCTGCAGATCCAGGCCGTCACTGTGTCGTCCCAGCCTCCGTCAGGTACGTCGGACGGCCTCCTGCCGCGTCCAGGTATCGCCGGGGCTGAGGAAGGCGATCACGACGCGCTCACGCGCTGGCCCATCTGGCGGCGTACACGGGCATGAGGCGGGGCGAGGTCGTCGGGCTCCGCTGGCAGGACGTGGACCTGGACGCGGGCCACCTGTCGGTGCGGCACACCATCACGGCGGTGGACGACCCCCAACGGGGGCGGCATGAAGGTGATCCACGGGCAGCCCAAGTCCGGCAAGGGACGACGGGTGGACCTAGACGCGGATACGGTCGCGGTGCTCCGGTCGTGGAAGGCCCAGCAGGCTCAGGACCGGCTGGCGCTCGGCGGCGCGTGGCCCTCTCACGGGTTGGTGTTCACGCGGGAGGACGGGGCTCTGTTCCACCCGGACACGGCCTCCACCGTTCACGACCGACTGGTGAAGGCGACGGGCCTCCCCCGGCTCACGTTCCACGGGCTCCGACACACCCACGCCACGATCCTGCTGGCCAACGGGGTGCCGGTGAAGGTCGTCTCCGAGCGGCTGGGGCACGCCACGGTCCAGATCACGCTGGACACCTACGGGCACGTCATCCCCGGCCTTCAGGGCCAAGCGGTGGACGTGTTCACCAAGGCGCTGGGGGGTGCGTGATGGGGGACGCCGGAGGCAACTGGGGGACGAACTGGGGGACGAAAACCCCGTTCGTCGGAATGGAACAGGTCGTGGCCCGCGTTTCCGCAGGTCACGCAAGTAGGGCGTGTGGGGCTCGAACCCACGACCCAGGGATTATGAGTCCCTTGCTCTGACCGACTGAGCTAACGCCCCTCGAGCGCGGGAGCCTAGTCGGGGTGGCTGTGCCGGCCGGCGCGGGGTACTCCGCTGTCACGCGAGCCGGGCCCGCGGCGGAGTGAGGAGGACCGATGAGGCATGTACGCCGGTGGGGTGCGGTCTACCTGCTCGTGCTGCTGTTCGTGGGTCGTGGCTGGGGCACCTGCTCACGATGCTCCAGCAGGTGCGCGACGAGGCGCGCACCCACGGCGAGCAGTTCGCGTGGGGGCAGTTCTGGCCGGAGTTCTGGGCCAGCACGTTCGAGAACTGGCAGAGCGAGTGGATGCAGCTGGTCCTCCAGGCGATCCTGCTGCTCGGCGCGAAGCACTGGCTCTTCCAGGTCGACGCGGAGGACATGGAACGGCTGGAACAAGGTCGACGCCATCGCACTGCGCCTGGGCCTCACCCCCGACGAGGCCGACGAGCCACAGCCCCAGCGCGAGGAGGGCGAGGAGCACCCCGCGACCGGCCGAGCCAGCAGGACGAGCGCACGGAAAATGCACCGAGGGCCCGGCACGATGTGCCAGGCCCTCGTTCTGCTCCCCCGGTTGGACTCGAACCAACAACCCTCCGGTTAACAGCCGAATGCTCTGCCAGTTGAGCTACAGGGGATCGCGGTGCAGCGCGCACACATTAGCAAGGCCGGGGAGCACGGAGAAAATCGGGGGCTCAGCCCGGCTCGACCTCTGCACGCGCGGCCGCCAGGCACCGCTCGGCGGCCTCCTGGACGGCCGGGTCGGCTGGGTCGAGGCCCTCGTCGAGGTCGCACGACCAGGTCGGCGACCGGTCGCCCGAGGCTGCCCGCCGAGCGACGACGCGCAGCCCGCGGCCGGCCGCGACCTCGACGTACCGGGTGAGGACGACGCTCGCGGTGACCCGTTCGCGCACCAGCTGCAGCAGCCGCCCCGGCTCGTCCACCGACATCCGGTGCACCGGCCCGGGCGCGCCCCAGGAGCCGACCTCGCGGACCACGAGCTCGCCGGTGTCCCGGTCCCAGCTGGCGGTCTCGACCTGCTCCCACGGCAGGCGGGCGGTGGGCAGGTAGAGCGCGTCCCGCGAGCCCCCGACAGGGCCGAGGGAGGTGGCGGTCCAGGCGAGCAGGCGCTCGCCGCGGCGCACGGCGAGGTCGGGGCGCTCCCGGCGGCGCAGCAGCTTCACGGGAGCCGCCTCACGACGCGCCGACCGTGCGCTCGCGCAGCGTGCGGCGGTGCTGCTCGAGGGCGGCGAGCTCACCGAACATCCGGTTGTACTCCGCGGCGTTCTCGACCGGGTTGGTGCGCTGGAGCTTCGACTTCAGGTCGGCGATGCGACGCATGGCGGTCAGCTCGAGCAGGCGGAAGACGTGGACCGACACGTACGCCGCGTCCGGCTCCTTCGCGGTGCGGATCGGCTCGACGCCCAGCGCGCTGATCGCCGACGAGACGGCGGGGTCGGTGGCGGCGTCGCGCAGGCGGCCGGCCCACGTCGCGTCGCCCGACCCGGCGACGGGTCCGCCCGCGGCGGCGACGAGCTCCCAGACCGCGCGGTAGACGGGGTGGGTGAAGTCCTCGACGCCGATGTCGGAGGTGGTGCGCCCGATCGCCATCGGGTGCTGGATGACCAGCTTGAGCGTCTCGCGCTCGAGGGCGAAGCGGGGGTCGCGCAGGTCCGGGACCGGGTTGCGCGGGGCCGGCGGCGCCGGGGTCTCGGCCTGCTGGGGCTCGCTGCGACGACTTCCCCGCTGGTCGGGCCTGGCGGGTCCGCGGGCGGCGGCGCGGCGTACCTCCGCACGCGCCTGGTCGACGTCGATGCCGACCATCCCGGCCAGCTCGCGGGCGAAGGCGTCGACCTTGGACTTGTCGCGGATGCTGGAGACGAGCCGGGCGCCCTCGCGGAGCGCGTCGACCCGGCTGTCGGCGCGGTCGAGGTCGTACTTCCCGACGACGTTGGACAGCACGAACCGGTAGAGCGGCACCCGGCGGGCCACCAGCTCGCGGACGGCGGCGTCGCCCTGCTTGATCCGCAGGTCGCAGGGGTCCAGGCCGTCGGGCTCGACCGCGACGTAGGTCTGGGACACGAAGTTCTGGTCGCCGCTGAAGGTGCGCAGCGCGGCCTTCTGGCCCGCGGCGTCGCCGTCGAAGGCGAAGATCACCTCGCCGCGGAACTCCTCGTGGTCGTTCATGAACCGCCGCAGCACCCGCGCGTGCTCGTCGCCGAAGGCCGTGCCGCACGTCGCGACCGCGCTCGTCACGCCCGCCAGGTGGCAGGCCATGACGTCGGTGTAGCCCTCGACGACGACCGCCTGGCTCGACCGCGCCATGTCCTTGCGTGCCAGGTCGATGCCGTAGAGCACCTGGCTCTTCTTGTAGATCGGCGTCTCGGAGGTGTTGAGGTACTTCGCGTCGATGCGGTCGTCGTCGAAGATCCGTCGCGCGCCGAAGCCGATGGTGTCGCCGCTGGCGTCGCGGATCGGCCAGAGCAGGCGGCCGCGGAAGCGGTCGTACGCCGACCGACCGACCGCGACGAGGCCGCCGACGACCAGCTCCTCCTGGGAGAACGCCAGCTGGCGCAGGTGCTTGAAGAGCGCGTCGCCGTCACGCGGGGCGAAGCCGATGCCGAACGTCTCGGCCGCGGACTGGTCGAAGCCGCGCTCGGCGAGGAACTGCCGGGCGACGAGCGCGTCCGGCGTCGCCAGCTGCTCGGCGTAGAACTGCTGGGCCACCTTGTGCGCCTCGACCAGGCGGCTGCGCTGCGGACCCTTCGGGCGGTCGTCGCGGACGTCGCCCTCCTCGCGCCGCAGCTGCACGCCGTACTTGTCCGCGAGCCGCTCGACGGCCTCGGCGAAGGACAGCGCGTCGATGTCCATGACGAACTTGATGACGTCGCCGCCGGCCTGGCAGCCGAAGCAGTGGAAGAACCCCCGGCTCGGTGTGACGTGGAAGGACGGGGACTTCTCGTCGTGGAAGGGGCACAGCCCCTTCATCGACCCGCCGCCGGCGTTCCGCAGGGTGACGTGCTCGGCGACCACGTCGTCGATGCGCGCCTTCTCGCGCACCTCGGCGATGCTCTCCTCACGGATCAGGCCGGCCACGAGGCCGATCCTAGGTGCCGCGGGGCGATCAGTACTCGCCGGTCATCAGGTTGTGGAGAGGCTCGCCCGCGGCGTACCGGTGCAGCTGGTCCCGCACCAGCCGGTGGGCGCGCGGCCACATCGCGCTGCTGGCGCCGCCGACGTGCGGGCTGACGAGCAGCCCCGGCGCGTCCCAGAGGGGGCTGTCGGCCGGCAGCGGCTCGGTCTCGGCCACGTCGATCGCTGCGCGGACGCGACCGGAGTGCAGCGCGGCGACCAGGTCGTCGGTGACCACGACCGCTCCACGGGCGACGTTGACGAGCAGCGCGCCCTCCTTCATCCGGGCGAGGAAGTCGGCGTCCACCAGCCCCCGCGTGGCGTCGGTGAGCGGCACGACGAGGATGACGACGTCGGCGTCGGGCAGCAGCGTCGGCAGCTCCTCGATCGGGTGCACGCCGTCGCGCGCGGTGCGCGCGACGCGGACGACCTCGACCTCGAAGGGCAGCAGGCGCGCCTCGATCGCCTCGCCGATCGCGCCGTGGCCGACGAGCAGGACCTTCCGGTCCGCGAGCGCCGGCCGCCAGCCGGGCGTCCACTCGTGACGGTCCTGGGCGCGGACGAAGTCGGGGATGCCCCGCAGCGACGCCAGCACCAGCGCGAGCGTGAGCTCGGCGGTGGACGTGTCGTGGATGCCGCGACCGTTGCACAGCGCCACCCCCTCCGGCACCCGCGAGCGCACGTTGTCGACGCCGGCCGAGAGCAGCTGCACCACCTCGAGGCTGCGCATGCGCGGCAGGACGTCACCGATCGCCGGCCCCATCTGGTACGGCGGCACGTAGAACCGCACGTCCTCGACCGAGTCCGGGACATCCTGGGTCGGGTCGACCACCTCGTACCGCAGGCCCGCGGGCGGGTCGCCCAGCTCGGCGGGGTCGAACGGCAGCCACACCAGTCGGTCACTCATGTTTGTCGACCCTACCGCTGGCCTTTCAACCCGGTCGGTCAACGGGCGGCGCCGACCAGCCTCGTGTGCCAGGCGACCGCGCTCGCGTCGCTCAGCGACGCCACCTGGTCGACGACGACGCGCAGCCGGGCCGCGTCGTCGGCCGCCTCGCGCCAGTCGTCCGCGAACGGCCGCTGCAGGCCGTCCGGTCCCCGCTCGACCAACGCCGCGACGAGCTCGGCCACCAGCGCGCGCTGCCGGTCCATCAGGGCCACCCGGTCGTCGGCCTGCATGACGTAGCGCGCGGCGATCCCCTTGAGCACCGCCATCTCCAGCCGGGTCGTCTCCGGGACGACCAGGTCGGCGCGGTAGCGGACGAACGGCCCCTCCCCCGCGGCGTACGTCGCGTGCTGCACGGCGCCGCAGAACCGGCCGATCAGGTCGCTGGTGAGGTTCTTCAGCGCGGCCAGCCCGCGGCGGCTGCCGTCGTACGGCGCGACCGGCCAGGACCCCTGCGTCCGCAGCCCGGCGAGCACCTCGTCGAGGCGCGCGTCGTCGACCTCGGGGACGTACCAGTCGCGGACCGTCTCCCAGACCGCGGCAGTGTCGAGCCGGGTGAGGTCGACGCGGCCCGCGACGATGCCGTCCTCGATGTCGTGCACCGAGTAGGCCACGTCGTCGGCGAGGTCCATCACCTGCGCCTCCAGGCACTTCCGCTCGCCGGCGGCCCCGGCCCGCATCCAGTCGAAGACCGGCCGGTCGTCGGCGTACACCCCGAACTTGCTGACCTCGCGCGGCGACCCGTCCGCGTGGTGCCCCTGGGGCGTCTCGGCGCGCTCGCGCGGCCACGGGTACTTCGTGCAGGCGTCCAGCGTCGCGCGGGTCAGGTTGAGCCCGACCGAGCGGCCCTCGGCGTCGAAGGTCTTCGCCTCCAGGCGGGTCAGCAGCCGCAGTGTCTGGGCGTTGCCCTCGAACCCGCCGCACGGCCCGGCCAGCTCGGCCAGCACCCGCTCGCCGTTGTGCCCGAACGGCGGGTGGCCCAGGTCGTGGGCCAGCGCCGCGGTCTCGGCGATGTCGGGCTGGCTGCCCAGCGCCCGGGACAGGTCGCGGGCGACCTGGGCGACCTCGAGGCTGTGGGTCAACCGGTTGCGCACGAAGTCGTCGGACCGGGGGTCGACGACCTGCGTCTTCGCCGCCAGCCGCCGCGACGCAGCCGCGTGGACGACCCGGGCCCGGTCCCGCTCGAACGCCGTGCGCTCGGGGGCGTCGACCCGCTTGGGCGGCTCCGGGACGAGCCGCTCGCGGTCGGCGTCGTCGTACAGCTCCTCGGTCGTCATGTCGGGGGCGAGCCTAGGGCCCGCCACCGACATGACGACGCGGCGGGACGCCGGCGGCGGCCCGGCGCGAGGACCCGCGTCAGTACGTCGTGACGTGGACGTGGTCGTAGTGGTTCGCCGTGACCGAGCCGCGGTCGGACATGCCACGCCAGCCCTCGCCGGCGCGCTCGATCGACCAGATCTGCTGGGCGTAGATCAGGTAGGAGATGCCCAGCTCGGCGTAGTTCGCGCGGAGGAACTCTGCGATCTCCCAGCCCAGGTCGCCGCTGACCATGATGTCCAGCGCGATGCCCTGCGAGTGCTCCCCGTCGCTGCGGAAGTCGCCGTACGAGGTGATCTGCGGGAACGCCGCGCAGACCGCCTGGTGGACCGCCGCGACGTTCGGGCTGACCCCGGCGGAGACCGACGTGCCGTTGGTGCAGGTGCCACCGACGGCCGGCTTCGCCGCCGCTGCCTCCTCCGCCGTCTCGACCTCGGGCTCCTCGGCGACGAGGTAGCCGCGGCTGACCCAGCGGGCGGTGCCGTCGACGACGACCTCCTCGCGGCCGAAGAGCGAGCGACCGGTGACCAGCACCTTGGTCAGCTCGTCGAGGACGCCGACCTTGGTGGCCTGGTCGCCGGGAGCGGTCCACAGGTTGAGCGTGGTGGTCGTCCACAGCTTCGTGTCGGCGGCGGAGACGGCGCGGCGGACGCTGGCCGGCGCGGTCACGACCTCCGCCTTGGTGGGCTTGCGCTCGATCCGGTCGGAGGAGCGGGAGACGACCGGCTGGCGCTCGAACTCCATCGAGGGCCCGGGGACGGCGGCCTCGCGAGCGTTGGCGGTCACCAGCTCGGTCGGCGAGGGTGCCCCGACGACGCCGAGGGTGACGGCGCCGGCGGTGGCGAGGAGGGCGATCGGCGCCGCCACGAAGGCGGCCCGGGGCTTGCGGCGGGCATTGGTGTCCCGCTTGTGGCGGTGGTCTGCCACAGCGCTGATCCTTTGCTGTTGCGTACATGGGACGGCCGGTCAGCTCTCGCTGGACCGGCACGGCCTCCACCGTGACACACCTCGGCCGGGCTGTGTGAAAGTTGAACGGCAAAAGTTGCTGTGTGTCCAGTCACCCGCCGCTGCCGGCGTCGGCGTCCTCCGCGAGCACGCAGCCCAGCCCGTCGGTCTCGTCCAACCACCCCTCGGGGAGCACGACCTTGGACCGGGGCGAGCCCTGCCGACCGCGCGGCGCACCCAGCTCGGAGGCGGGGAACGGCTCGTCGGGGTCGAGCTCGGCGAGCAGCCGGTCGAGCGCGGCGAGGCTGTCAACCAGGCCCAGCGAGCGGCGCATCTCGCCGCCGGCGGCGAAGCCCTTGAGGTACCACGAGACGTGCTTGCGGAACTCCTTGCAGCCGCGCTCCTCGCCCATGTGCTGGCACAACAGCTCGGCGTGGCGGCGCATCATCGCGGCCACCTCGCCCAGGGTCGGCAGGGTCGCGACCTGCTCGCCGCCGAACGCGGCGGCCAGGTCGCGGAAGAGCCAGGGGCGGCCCAGGCAGCCCCGACCGACGACGACGCCGGCGGCGCCGGTCTGCTCGACCATCCGCACCGCGTCGGCGGCCTCCCAGATGTCGCCGTTGCCGAGCACCGGGATGTCGACGGACGCCGCGAGCTCGCCGATGGCGTCCCAGTCGGCCTCGCCGGAGTAGGCCTGCGCGACGGTGCGCCCGTGCAGCGCGATCGCCGCGGCGCCGGACTCCTGGGCGATCCGGCCGGCGTCGAGGTAGGTGAGGTGGTCGTCGTCGATGCCCTTGCGGGTCTTCATCGTGACCGGCACGTCGTACGGCGTGGCTGCCGCGACGGCGTGCTCGAGGATCCGGCCGAGCAGCCCGCGCTTCCACGGCAGCGCACCGCCGCCGCCCTTGCGGGTGACCTTCGGGACCGGGCAGCCGAAGTTGAGGTCGATGTGCGCGACGCCGTACTCCGAGCAGAGGATCTCGGCGGCCTTGCCGACGTAGACGGGGTCGGTGCCGTAGAGCTGCACCGAGCGGGTGGTCTCCAGCTCGTCGAAGACCAGCATGTCGCGGGTGTGCTGGTCACCCTCGACCAGGCCGCGGCTGGTGATCATCTCGCAGACGTAGAGGCCGGCGCCCTGCTCGGCGCACAGGCGGCGGTACGCCGCGTTGGTGATGCCGGCCATCGGCGCGAGCACCACGGGGGTGTCGACGCGCAGCGACCCGAGGGTCAGCGAGGAGGGCAGCGGCATGGCCCCATTGTCCGGCGGGCCCGCCGGGCGGCCCAAATCCGGTGGCCGGACGCGGGCACTGCTCAGCCCCGCTTGTTGCCCTTGCCCTTCTTGCCGCCGGCCTTCTTCACCTTCTGCAGCTCACCGGTCCAGGTGACCGGGTTGAACTCCTGCGTGGGACGGAAGCTCACCGCCGTCAGGTCGCCCTTGTCCGGCGCGAGGTAGACCAGGCAGACCTCGGCCTTCTTGCCGGGGCCGAACTTCTTCGGCAGCGGCGCGCTCGGGCACGGGTCGAAGCGGCTCGCGAACGACGAGTGCTCGATCAGCGTGTTGTTGCCGTCGACGATGTAGAGCGGCTGGAGCCGCAGGCCGCCGAGGTTCGTCTCCCCGGCGTTGGTGACGGTGGCCCGGACGAAGTACGGGTTGGACCGCTTCGTGGCCTTGTCGAGCTGCCACCCGCTGAAGGACTCCTTGAACGACGTCCGCTCCAGCCGGTCGACCCGGATCGACAGCACGCCGACCTGGTCCTGCTTCGGCTCGTAGGCGACGACGGCCTCCTCACCGACCTCCAGCTCGCTGCCCTGCGGGGTCAGCTCGACGTCGTCCGGCACCGGGAGGTAAGGCGTCGCGCTGGCCGACGCCGTACCCGCGCTGCTCGACGGCGAGCTGCTGCCCTCCGCGTCCGGCTCGCTGCCGGAGTCGTCGGAGCAGGCGGTCAGCAGCAGGCTGCCGGCGAGCAGGCCGGCGAGCGCGGCGCGGGTGCGGAGGGGACGCATGCTGCGATTGTGCACGGAGCCCCTGGTCAGCAACCGACGAATCGCTGTGCGAACCATCCGGTCACCTGGTCCAGCCCGACGCGCTCCTGCTCCATGGTGTCGCGGGAGCGGACGGTCACGGCCTGGTCCTCGAGGGTGTCGAAGTCCACGGTGACGCAGTACGGCGTACCGATCTCGTCCTGGCGACGGTAGCGGCGGCCGATCGCGCCGGAGTCGTCGAAGTCGATGTTCCAGCCAGCACTGCGCAGCTCCATCGCGAGGTCCTTGGCCTTCGGCGACAGGTCGGCGTTGCGGCTCAGCGGCAGCACCGCGACCTTGACCGGCGCCAGGCGCGGGTCGAGCCGCAGCACGGTCCGCTTGTCGACGCCGCCCTTGGTGTTGGGCGCCTCGTCCTCGGTGTAGGCGTCGACGAGGAACGTCATCAGGCTGCGCGAGAGGCCGGCGGCCGGCTCGATGACGTACGGCGTGTAGCGCTCGTTGTTGGCCTGGTCGAAGTACGACAGGTCCTGGCCGGAGTGCTGGGCGTGCGTGGAGAGGTCGAAGTCGGTGCGGTTCGCGATGCCCTCGAGCTCACCCCACTCCGAGCCGGTGAACCCGAAGCGGTACTCGATGTCGACGGTCCGCTTGGAGTAGTGGCTGAGCTTCTCCTGCGCGTGCTCGTAGTGGCGCAGGTTGTCGGGGTCGATGCCGAGGTCGGTGTACCACTGCGTGCGCTGGTCGATCCAGTACTGGTGCCACTCCTCGTCCTCGCCCGGCTTGACGAAGAACTCCATCTCCATCTGCTCGAACTCGCGGGTGCGGAAGATGAAGTTGCCCGGCGTGATCTCGTTGCGGAAGCTCTTGCCGATCTGGGCGATGCCGAACGGCGGCTTCTGGCGGCTCGAGGTCACGACGTTGGCGAAGTTCACGAAGATGCCCTGCGCGGTCTCCGGGCGCAGGTAGTGCAGGCCGGTCTCGTCCTCGGTGACGCCGAGGTGGGTCTTGAGCATCCCGGAGAACTGCCGCGGCTCGGTCCACGCCCCGCGGGTGCCGCAGTTGGTGCAGGCGACCTCGGCGAGGTCCACGGAGTCGGGGTCCTCGATGCCCTTCTTCTCCGCGTAGGCCTCCTGGAGGTGGTCGTAGCGGAAGCGCTTGTGACAGGACTGGCACTCGGTGAGCGGGTCGTTGAAGGTGTCGACGTGGCCGCTGGCCTCCCACACCTGGCGCGGCAGGATGATGCTGGAGTCCAGGCCCACGACGTCCTCGCGCATGGTGACCATGGACTTCCACCACTGGCGCTTGATGTTCTCCTTCAGCTCCACGCCGAGCGGGCCGTAGTCCCACGCGGAGCGGGTGCCGCCGTAGATCTCGCCGCACGGGTAGACGAAGCCTCGCCGCTTGGCGAGGGAGACGACGTGGTCGACGGTGGTTGCTGGCGGCTTGGCCACGGGGAACCTCTCAAGCGGAACTTCTCAGGCGGGGCTGCAGGGTGCTGCAGGGGGCTCTCGGATCGAGCGAGCGGTCAGCCTAGCGAGCGGGGAACGCCGGTGTTGAGGACGGTCCCCGGGTCGACCGGCTCGTAGGCGCTGGGCTCGTCGAGGGCCCTGCTGAGCACGGGCACGGCGTCCAGCTTCACGTCGTACGACGACAGCGCGCGGCGGTAGGCACCGACGTTCTCCCACGTGGTCGTCAGCACCCACAGGGCCGGGTCGTCGACGTTGCGGCCGATGAGGCCGGTGACGTAGCCGGCCCGGGCGGCGAGCGTCTCGTGCGCCCGCTGGAGGTCCGCACGGAAGCGCTCGTCGCCCTCGGGCACGCGGAACCTGTTGACCACCAGCACACGGCGCAGCCTAGGAGCACGGCACGGGTGACGCGATTTGACAACGGTTCTCAACAACTCTGAGAATCGTTCTCATGGGTTCTCGTCGTGTCCTCGCCACCGCCGTCTGCGCCGCCAGCGCGATCACCCTGTCCGGGTGCGCCGCCCTCACCGGTGAGGATGGCTCCAACGGAGCGGCATCCGACTCTCGCACGGTCGCGGCGGCGCTCTACCCGCTGGCGTACGTCACCGGGCGCGTCGCCGGCGACGCCTTCGACGTCGAGAACCTCACCTCCCCCGGCGGCGAGCCCCACGACCTGGAGCTCGGCGTGCGAGAGACCGCGCTGGTCAGCGACTCCGCCTTGCTCGTCTACGTCGACTCGCTGCAGCCGGCGCTCGACGCGGCCGCTGAGGAGAACGCCGGCGGGGAGGTGCTGGACGTCGCGACCGTCGTGGACCTGCTGCCCTTCGAGGAGGAGCACGCGCACGAGGGCGAGGGCGAGGGCGAGGACGAGCACGACCACGACCACGGCGAGCACGAGCACGCCCACGAGGGCGACGACGAGCACGCCCACGACCACGGCGAGCACGACCCGCACTTCTGGCAGGACCCGATCCGGATGGCAGAGGTCGGCGACGCGATCGCCGACCGGCTGGCCGAGATCGACCCCGGCGAGGCGGACACGTTCGCCGCGAACGCCGAGGAGCTGCGCGCGGACCTCGAGGCGCTGGACGAGGAGTACGCCACCGGCCTGGCCGGCTGCGAGCGGGACACGGTGGTCACCAACCACGACGCCTTCGGCTACCTGGAGAAGTACGGGCTGCACCTGGAGTCCATCGCCGGCATCTCCCCCGACGCCGAGCCGAGCCCGGCCACCCTGGCCGACCTGCAGGACCTGATCCGTCAGGACGGCATCACGACGGTCTTCTCCGAGTCCCTGGTGAGCCCCAAGACCGCCGAGGTGCTGGCTGACGACGCGGGCGTGCGCACCGACGTGCTGGACACCGTCGAGGGACTGACCGACGAGACCGCGGACGAGGACTACCTTTCACTCATGCGTACCAACCTGACCGCGCTCCAGGAGGCGAACGGCTGTTGAGCACCTCCCGCCCGGGCGGCTCCGACCCGGTCGTCGAGCTGCGCGACGGCGCCGTCGCGATCGCAGGCCGACCGGTCCTGCGGCACCTGGACCTCACCGTGCACGCGGGCGAGTTCGTGACGCTGCTGGGTCCGAACGGTTCCGGCAAGTCGACGCTCGTGCGCGCGCTGGTCGGGCTGCGCCCCCTCACGCAGGGTTCGTTGCGGCTCTTCGGCACGTCGTTCGAGTCCTTCCGCGACTGGCACCGGCTCGGGTTCGTCCCGCAGCGCTCGAGCGCGGCCAGCGGCGTGCCCGCCTCGGTCACTGAGGTCGTCGCATCCGGGCGACTGACCAGACGTCGCATCCTCCGGCCGGCAGGCCGCGCCGACCGGGCGGCCGTCGCCTCCGCTCTCGAGCTGGTCGGCCTGGCCGACCGGGCCGGCGACAGCGTCGCCACGCTCTCCGGCGGGCAGCAGCAGCGCGTCCTGATCGCCCGCGCGCTCGCCGGCGAGCCCGACCTGTTCTTCCTCGACGAACCCACGGCGGGCGTCGACCTCCCGAACCAGCAGGCCCTTGCCGAGGCGCTCGGAGCGCTGTCGCGAGCCGGCAGCACCGTCGTGCTCGTCACCCACGAGCTCGGGCCACTGGAGCCGCTCGTCGACCGCACGATCGTGCTGCGCGACGGCCGGGTGGTGTACGACGGCGCGCCCCTGCACCTCGACGACGCGCACGGACACCACCACCCCAGCCCCCGACGCGCCGACCACCACCCTGGGGTGGTTGCCCCGCTGGATCGACCCGGAGAGGAGGTGGCGTGGTGATCGACCTCCTCGGCCATCCCTTCATGCAGCGAGCGCTCATCGCCGCGTTCGTGACCGGCCTCGCCGCACCGGTCATCGGCACCTACCTCGTGCAGCGGCGGCTCGCTCTCCTCGGTGACGGCCTCGGTCACGTCGCGGTCACCGGCGTGGCCATCGGGCTGCTCACCGGCTTCGCCCCCACCTGGACGGCCGTGGTCGTCGCCGTCCTCGGCGCCGTGGCCATCGAGGTCATCCGGGAACGCGGCAGCACCAGCGGCGACCTGGCGCTGGCGCTGTTGTTCTACGGCGGCCTGGCGGGCGGCGTGATGATCACCGGCTTGGCCGGACAGTCGGCCGCACGGCTCAACCAGTACCTCTTCGGCTCGATCACGTCGATCTCGCTGTCGGACATCTGGTTCACCATCGGCCTGGCCGCCCTGATCCTCCTGGTCGGCGTCGGCCTGCTCCCCCAGCTGTTCTCCGTCGCCCAGGACCAGGACTTCGCGCGCGTCGCCGGCCTCGACGTCCGCGCCTACAACCTGCTCGTGGCGGTGCTCGCGGCGGTCACGGTCACCATCGCGATGCGCACCGTGGGACTGCTGCTGGTCTCGGCGCTGATGATCGTGCCGGTCGCGGCCTCCCAGCAGCTCGCCCGCTCCTTCCGCGCCACGGTCGTCGGCGCGGTGCTGGTCGGGGCGGGCGCGGCGGTGGGTGGCCTGCTGCTATCGGCGTACGTGTCCGTGCGGCACGACGTCTCGGTCGCCCCCGGCCCGACGATCGTGCTGCTGGCGCTCGCCTGCTTCGTTGCGACCTGGCCGCTGGGCGCATGGCTGCGGCACCGGGCGCGCCTGCGCGAACCGTTCCCGGAGGGCGCCGTCGCGCCGCTCGAGGCGACCGACCACGATAACCACGACCACGGTCCGGCCTGCGGCCACCTCGCCGTCCCGCACGACGACCACGTCGACTACGTGCACGACGGGCACCGGCACGCCCGGCACGGCGAGCACTACGACGAGCACTGACGCACCGACGGACCCTGACGGGAGCAGCGCATGACCGAGCAGACCCCTCTCCGCCCGACCCGGCAGCGCCTGGCCGTGGCCGAGGCCCTCGCCTCCGTCGACGACTTCCGCTCCGCGCAAGAGATCCACGACCTGCTCGGCCGCCGCGGCGAGCCCGTCGGACTGGCCACCGTCTACCGCACCCTCCAGCGCCTCGCCGACGCCGGCGAGGTCGACCTGCTGCGCACCGAGGACGGCGAGGCCGTCTACCGCCGCTGCTCCGGCACCCACCACCACCACCTGGTGTGCCGCACCTGCGGCGCCACCGTCGAGGTGGAGGGCCCGGCCGTCGAGCGCTGGACCCGCAGCATCGCCGGCGAGCACGGCTTCACCGACGTCAGCCACACCCTCGAGATCTTCGGCACCTGCCGCACCTGCTCCGACGCCTGAGCCGGCCGGCGCGGGGCGCGGCCCTGCTCAACCAGCAAGCCCAGGCGAACGTCGTCGACACCCTCGCCCGCTGGCCGAGCAGCGAGCCCCAGCGAACGTCGTCAAGACCCGGTGAGGGAAGGCAGGGCCTGGCGGGGGTTGTCCGGCCGGAGGGTGATTGGGGCCGTTGGTCGGTCCCGGGGGTCTGGTCATCGGTCGGCGCTGGGGCGCCTGCCTGCTCGACCAGCGGGTCGAGCGGTCTAGGTCCGCATGTGGAAGGTGACCTGGTTGTCGGGATGGAGCGTGGTCTCGTAGCGGGGGTCGTGGATGCGGGCGTGGTGTCGCGGGCAGAGCAGCCGGCCCTTCCTCATGTCCGTCCGGCCGCCGGAGAGCCAGCTGTCGTCGTGGTGGGCATGGCAGAGGTAGGCGGGCCAGTCGCAACCGGCGGCGGTGCACTCGCGCTGCGTGATGCCCAATGCCGTGCGCTGGGCCGGGCTGAACAACCGTGACGTGCGGCCCAGGTCGAGCACCTCGGATCGACGGCCGAGGACGGCAGGAAGCAATCCCGCCTCACACGCCATCCGCCGGGCGAGCGCCGCTGAGACAGGTTGGCCCGACTCGAGGACCGTCCGCCCGACGTCGCTCCTCAGGTTCGTGTAGTCGATGAGCACCACGATGGAGGCGTTCAGCCCGCCGAGCTCGGGGAGCTCGGTGGTGGGGAAACGTTCGATGAGCTCGCAGAACGCGTCACCCATCCGCTCAGGGGACGGCCGCCGCTCCACCTGCTCCCGCTCCGGCTCGTCGGCCTTCTTGCTCGCCTGGTGCTTGGGGGCGGCGAACGCGAGGAGCGCCTTCTTCAACATCTCCCCCTGCAGGGTGGGGATCGAGAACTTCCCGCGGTAGCTGCCCTTCCCGTCCGGGCTCATCGTCAGCCACGCATTCACGCGGGCCTCCCGCTCCTCACGCTCCAACGCCCGGGCGTCGAGCGCTTCGCCGATCGCGGGCGCAACCACGGTCAGGACGTGCTTCGCGAGAATCGCGAGCGCCTTCGGGTCGAGGTCGAGCGCCTCGTGCAGGAGGTGCTTCTCCGCACGCTCGGGGATGGTGGCGTCCGGGAGGTCGTCGGGCAGCCGGTCGACACACTGGGTAATGACCCGGGCGTGGTCGACGCTGATCGCACCCTCCGCGAGCGCGGCGGCGGTGGGGGCGTGGTGGCCAAGGGACTTGGCGAGCCGCATGCGGCCCTTCGCAGCCGGTCGGTCCTGGCGACTCTGGTGGCTCCACCAGGACGCGGTGTCGGTGGCGCCGGTCTTGTCGCCGACCTCGCGGCGCTCGGCCTCGGCAGCCAGCTTGAGCTCGAGCGCCTCGACCTGCGCCCGCAGCTTTCCAGTTTCGAGGAGGGCGGTCGCGACCTCTTGGTCGGCCATCTCCCACAACCGCTCACCGCACGCGGTCGTGGTCTTCTTGCGGGACTTCGCGACCGCGCGGCACACCGGGTGCGCGGTGGGTCGGGAGTCCTTGGCCATGGGTCTACTCAAGCAGTTACCACCGACAGTGACGCGGCTGTTCATGCAGGTCAGACCAGCATTCGGACATCAACCTGCGCGAGTTTCCCGGCGGCTTTCGAGACTGTGATCGTCGACGTGCAGCCCTGGCTGGTGCTGGGCTGTGGCTGGTGGCCGTGGTCGTGACCCGTTTCGAGACTGACCCCTGGAGGGAATCCGGGTGTCTTGGGGCCGACTTGTCCGGTCGTGGTCACCGGCCGCGGCCCGGGCGGAGGAGCTGGCCTGATCAGGAGCTTGACCGGCAGGCGTTAGTGGCGCCTGCCGGTCCCGTCACAGTCCTGCCGTGTCTCGGCCGCGGACCGGAACCACGTCCCCGGTCCTAAGGAGAACGCATGACCAGCGTGACCACACTCGCCAATCACCGCGACCACCTGCATGACGTGCGCGACCTGCGGGAGGTCGTCGACGTCGTGATCGGTGTCGACACCCACGTCCACACCCACGCCGCAGCGGTGATCGACGCCCGCACCGGCGGTGTCCTGGCCGAGGTCAGCGTCGAGGCGACCGCCGCGGGCTACGCGCAGCTGCTGGAGTTCGCCGATGCCCACGCGGCGCTGCGGGCCTGGGCGATCGAGGGCACCGGCAGCCACGGCGCGGGCCTGACCCGCCACCTGCAACGCCACAACGAGGTCGTCATCGAGCTCGACCGGCCGGTCCGCGCCAAGCGGCGCCACGGCGCGAAGTCCGACCCCCTCGACGCGATCCGCGCCGCTCGCGAAGCCCTCGCCCGCCCCCGCCTGGGCGCCCCACGTGCCGGCGGGGACCGCCAAGCACTCGCGGTGCTGCTGACCGTGCGCCGCTCAGCGGTCGAGGCCGCCGGCGACGCGCAACGACAACTCCTGAGCCTGCTCATCGCAGCCCCCGAACCCCTAGGCGCGAAGTTCCACGGCCTCAGCACCACCCGCGTCGTGGAGGCCGCCGCGATCCTTCGTGCCCGGTCTTCTCACGACACCGAGACCGCGACCACCATCGCCGTGCTACGCGCCCTGGCGCGTCGGGTCCAGACACTGAACGTCGAAGCCGCCGCCCACGAGCACGCCATCGCCGCGATCGTGAAGACCTGGCGACCCGACCTGGCGACCCGACCTGCTCGACCAGACCGGGGTCAGCCCCATCGTGGCCGCGACCGTGCTTGCCGCGTGGTCCCATCCCGGACGCATCTACTCCGAAGCAGCGTTCGCGATGATCGCCGGCGTCGCTCCGATCCCCGCCACCAGCGGACAGACCATCGACCGTCACCGGCTCAACCGATCCGGCGACTGCCAACTCAACCGCGCCTTGCACACCATCGTGCTCACCCGCATCCGCCACGACCCCGCCACCCGCGACTACATCGCCCGCCGCACCGCCGAAGGCAAAACCCCACGCGAGATCAAACGCTGCCTCAAACGCTACGTCGCCTGACACCTCTACCGAGCACTCGAACACCCACCCACAACGCTTGACGCGACATAGGAGCGTCGGGCCTTGCGGCCCTCCTCAACCAGCCGAACAGAGCCGGCCGTGAGCCGTGAGCCGGCCGGCGACCGCAAGCCACGGCGTACCTCGTCCTCCTGGCTGCTCCTCACCGCCACCACCCACGGCCCGCAGACCGAAGGTCGGCTCACCGGGCCTCGTCGACGCTCGCAGAGGGCTCGCGATCAGCCGGCGAACGCGCCGGCGACCTCGATGGGCAGCCGGACACGGAACGTGCTGCCGACGCCGAGCTCGCTGTCGACCTCGATCCGGCCGCCGTGGGCCTCGACGATGCCGCGGGTGATGCTGAGACCGAGGCCGACGCCCTGGATCGAGCGGTCCTCGGCGTCGCGGGAGCGGAAGAAGCGGGTGAAGAGCCGGTCGCGGTCGGCGGCGGAGATGCCGATGCCCTGGTCGGCGACGGTCAGCTCGGCCCGGCCGTCCTCGACGGCCAGGGAGACGCAGACCTCGGTGCCGCTGGTGCTGTACTTCATCGCGTTGGTGAGCAGGTTGTCGACGACCTGCTCGATGCGCTGCCGGTCCAGCAGCATCGGCAGCGCGGGCGGGGCGGTGAGGTCGAGTCGGATGCCCGCGGCGCGGTACGCGGGACGGGCGGCGTCGACGCAGTCGCGCAGCAGGCCGGCCAGGTCGCACGGCGTACGCGCCATCCCGACGGGGCCGGCGTCGATCTGGGCGGTGTCCAGCAGGTCGGTGATCAGCCGGAGCAGCCGCTGGGCGTTGCGGTCGACGACCTCGAGCTGCCGCGCCGCCCGCGGTCCGAGTCCGTCGTCCTCGCGGAGCATCTGCACGTAGCCGACGATCGAGGTCAGCGGCGTGCGCAGCTCGTGGGAGACCGAAGCGACGAACTCGTCCTTGACCTCCATCGCGCGCATGAAGTCGGTGACGTCCTTGTAGGCGAGCGCCGCGCCGGCGAAGCGCCCGGCCTCGTCCCGCACCGACCGGGCGGAGACCGACAGCGCGCGCTGGGTCAGCGGGTCGTCGCCGGCCCAGATGCGGCAGTCGTCGAACTCCTCCCCCTGGGCCGCGCGGTACGTCGGCATCGACTCGCGCGGCAGGAGGGTCGACCGGTCCGCGTCGAGGACGTGCCCCACCTGACCGGCCCGCCCTGCGTGGCCGCCCGGGTAGGCGAGGGCCATGAAGTCCTCGTGCCGGCGGTTGATCGCGACGTACTTCCCGTCCCGGTCGAGCAGCACCAGCCCGACGTCGACCGTGTCGAGCGTGGCCTCGGAGACCCGCCGCTGGTGCTCGACGGTCTCCATGGCCTGCCCCACCTGCTCCATGCCGCCGGCGATGGCGAGCGCGGCGATGGTCGCGACGACCGGGATGATCACCGACCGGGAGAGGAAGATGCCGTCGGCGCCGGTGTAGGCAAGTCCCGGGACGGTGACCAGCGCGACCGTGGCCACCCCGGCGACCGCGGCCCCGCGCCGGCCGAGCAGGCGCCCGAGCCACAGGGCCGGCAGCACGACGAGGAGGCCGGAGCCGCCCTCGGGGCTCAACCGAGCGATGCCCACGACCGCGATGTCGGCGACGAGCAGCGCCTCGACGGCCCGCATCGACATCCGACCGTGGGCGACGAGGGTGACGGCGAGCAGCACGAGCACCGCCAGCACCGCCACGGCCGGTGCCGACAGCCCGACCCGGACGCCGCCGACCAGACGGAGCGCCACGTCGACGGCGACCAGCAGGGCGAAGCCGCCCTGGATCGCGCGCGGGTCGGTGGTGGACGCGAGGAGCACGCCCCTCAGCGCGCCCGCCCACGGCCGTCCGGTCCCGCCCCTCCCAGGCATGGGCGCCAGTCTGGCCCCTCCGGCTCGCTCCGGCAGGTGATTGCGGCGGAAGGACGCGTCAGCGCGCCCCGCCGTACCGCCGGTCGCGCCGGGCGTACTCCTCGATCGCGGCCCACAGGTGGCGTCGGTCGACGTCGGGCCACAGCACGTCGGAGTAGACGAGCTCGGCGTAGGCGGCCTGCCACAGCATGAAGTTCGAGAGCCGCTGCTCCCCCGAGGTCCGCCACACCAGGTCGGCGTCGGACTGCTCGGGCACGTACAGGTGCTTCGCGAAGGTGCGCTCGTCGACCTTGCGGGGGTCGAGCCGGCCGGCGGCGACCTCCTCGGCGATCCGGCGGGCGGTGTCGGCGAGCTCGGCGCGGCCGCCGTAGTTGACGCACATCGTCAGCGTGAGCACGTCGTTGTCTCGGGTGAGCTCCTCGGCGACCTGGAGCTCCTTGATGACCGACTTCCACAGCCGCGGCGCCCGCCCGGCCCACCGGACGCGGACGCCGAGCTCGTGCATCTCGTCGCGGCGGCGACGGATCACGTCGCGGTTGAAGCCCATGAGGAAGCGGACCTCGTCGGGGCTGCGCGACCAGTTCTCGGTGGAGAAGGCGTACGCCGAGACCGCCTTGACGCCGATCTCGATCGCGCCCTCGACGACGTCGAACAACGAGGACTCGCCCTCCTCGTGCCCCTTGGTCCGCGGCAGGCCGCGCTCCTTGGCCCACCGGCCGTTGCCGTCCATCACGACGGCGACGTGGCGCGGGACGAGCTCCTTCGGGAGCTCGGGGGGCCGGGCACCCGAGGGGTGCGGCGTGGGCTGGCGGACGGCGCGCTTCACGGCGGCGAGCCTAGAGGGCGAGCGGGGCGGGGCCGGTCACCGCTCGACGTGCTCCATCGAGCGCAGCGCGCGCTCGAGGTGCCAGTGGAGGTAGGCCGCGACCAGGCCGCTCGCCTCCTTGAGCTGCCGCGGCTCGGCCGCCTCGACGGTCTCCCAGTCGCCCGCGAGCAGCGCGCCGAGCACCAGGAGCGTCTCGGCCGCCGGCGACGCCGACCCCGGCACCCGGCAGGTCGAGCACAGCACGCCGCCCATCGACGGGTTGAACCACCGGTGCGGGCGCTCAGGATTCGGCAGGGTCCCGCAGCGGGCGCAGTGCTCGAACGACGGCGCGTAGCCGGCCACCGACAGCGACCGCAGCAGGTAGGAGTCGAGCACCTGGCCCGGCCGCCGCTGCCCGGTCGACATCGCCCGCAGCCCGCCGACGAGCAGCAGGAACTGCTGCAGCGAGGGCTCGCGCTCCTCAGCGGCCAGCCGCTCGGCGGTCTCCAGCATCACGGTGCCGGCGGTGTAGCGGTCGTAGTCGAGCCCGATGCCGGAGTGGAACGGCGTCAGCGTCTCCGCCTGGGTGATCGTGTCGAGGTTGCGCCCCTCGGCGAGCTGCAGGTCGACGTGGGTGAACGGCTCGAGCCGCGACCCGAACCGGGAGGTCGTGCGGCGTACGCCCTTGGCCACCGCGCGGACCCGTCCGTGGTGGCGGGTCAGCAGGGTGATGATGCGGTCGGCCTCCCCCAGCTTGTGGGTGCGCAGCACGATCGCCTCGTCGCGGTAGAGAGGCACGCCTCCATTGTGCGCGACTCAGGAGCCGGTACGACGCCGCCGCCCCGTCGAGCGCCAGCAGCCGAGCGCGAAGCCGACCGCCGCGCGGTCGAGCCGCTCCGGGGCGACCCGCCACTCGAGGATCGACCGGGCCTTGACGAAGGTCGCCTGCGGCAGCTCCTCGGCCAGCATCGCCGCGTCCGCCGCCGGGTGCACCGGGTCCGCGGGGTGGCCGACGACCAGAGCCGGCACCTGGATCCGCCGGCGGTCCTTGGACGGCGGCGCCATCCGTCCGAAGAACAGCCCGTGCACCACCGCGGCGAGCGAGTCCGCGCGCTGATCGAGGGTGTCGAGGACGATCCCGGCCCAGAACGGCACGATCCCCCGCGGCACGGGCCGGGTCAGCCGCCGCACGGCGGTGACGGTGATCGGCAGGAACCGCGCGGCCATCAGCAGCGGGGCGAAGGTCAGGATGCCGGCCTCGACCGCGTTGTCGAGGACCGGCATCTCGCAGATCAGCCCCCGCACCCGCTCGGGCGCGAGGACCGCGGTCTCGAGGGCGATGTTGGCGCCGATCGACGTGCCACCGACGACGGCCTGGGCGGCGCCGAGGTGGTCGAGCAGCGCGACCACCTGCTCGGCGAACGCGGTGACGGAGTAGACGAGCGGGTCGGCCGGGCGGTCGGAGCGGCCGTGCCCGAGCAGGTCGATGGTGACGACGTGGAGGCCTTCGGCGGCCAGCCGGCGGGCCAGCGGCGCGTGCATCCGGCGCGGCATCAGCTGCCCGTGCACGAGGACGACCCAGGCGTCGCCGGCGCCGTACTCGGTGTACTCCAGCCGGTCGCGCCCGGTGTCGCCCTCGACGAAGAACTGCCCGATCCGCTCGGAAACCAGCATGCGAGGCACAGTAGTGCAGGGTGACCGGGCGGCGACCGGACCCGACCGACGGACCGCGCGACGACGGGCCGGAGGCGCGGGGGCTCAGGCGCGGTTGACGGCGCTGAGGACGGCCTTGAGCGAGGCGGTGACGATGTTCGGGTCGACGCCGATCCCCCAGAGGACCTGGTCGCCGACCGCGCACTCGACGTACGCCGCGGCGTAGGCGTCGCCGCCGGCCGACAGCGCGTGCTCGGCGTAGTCGAGCACCCGCACGTCCCAGCCGCGCTCCTCGGCGACCTCGAGCCCGTTGATCGCGTCGACGAACGCGGCGATCGGGCCGTTGCCCGAGCCCTCGAGCGTGCGCATCTGCCCGTCGACGTACACGTTGACGGTCAGCTGGTCCTTCTCCCCCGCAGCCGAGGAGGTGTGCACCGAGTTGAGCCGCAGCGGCGCCTCGCGGTCGAGGTACTCCGCGCGGAAGGTCGACCAGATCGCGTCGGGCGTCATCTCGCCGCCCTCGGCGTCGGTGCGCTCCTGGATGACCCGGCTGAACTCGATCTGGGCGCGGCGCGGCAGGTCGAGCTTGTGCTCGTTCTTCAGCACGTAGGCCACGCCGCCCTTGCCGGACTGGCTGTTGACGCGGATGACCGCCTCGTAGGTGCGGCCGACGTCGTGCGGGTCGATCGGCAGGTACGGCGCCTCCCAGGGCAGCTGCTCGACCGGGACGCCCTGCTCGGCGGCCTGGCGGTCGAGGTCCTCCAGGCCCTTCTTGATCGCGTCCTGGTGGGAGCCGGAGAACGCCGTGTAGACGAGGTCGCCGGCGTAGGGGTGCCGCGGGTGCACCGGCAGCTGGGTGCAGTACTCGACGGTGCGCCGGACCTCGTCGATGTCGCTGAAGTCGATCTGGGGGTCGATCCCCTGGCTGTAGAGGTTCATGCCCAGGGTCACCAGGCACACGTTGCCGGTGCGCTCGCCGTGGCCGAACAGGCAGCCCTCGACGCGGTCGGCGCCGGCCATCATCGCCAGCTCGGTCGCCGCGACGGCGGTGCCGCGGTCGTTGTGGGGGTGCAGCGAGATGACGGTGTGCTCGCGACGCGTCAGCTGGCGGGAGAACCACTCGATCTGGTCGGCGTAGACGTTGGGCGTCGCGACCTCGACGGTGGCCGGCAGGTTGAGGATGATCTCGCGACCGTCCTCGGGCTGCCAGACGTCGCTGACGGCCTCGCAGACCTCGACCGAGAACGGCAGCTCGGTGCTGGTGAAGATCTCGGGGCTGTACTCGTAGCCGATGACGGTGGCGTCGAGGTAGTTCTCGACGTTCTTCATCAGGATCTCCGTGCCGCGGACCGCGATGTCCTTGACCTCGTCCTTGCTGGCCCGGAACACCACGCGGCGGAACAACGGGGCCAGCGCGTTGTAGAGGTGGATGTTGGCGCGCGGCACGCCGACCAGCGACTGCACGCTGCGCTCGATCAGGTCCTCGCGGGCCTGGGTCAGCACCGAGATCGTGACGTCGTCGGGGATCCGGTCGCCCTCGATGAGCTGGCGCACGAACGAGAAGTCGGTCTCGCTCGCGCTGGGGAACCCGACCTCGATCTCCTTGTAGCCCATCTTCACGAGCAGGTCGAACATCTCCATCTTGCGCGCCGGGCTCATCGGGTCGATGAGCGCCTGGTTGCCGTCGCGCAGGTCGGTGGAGAGCCACCGCGGGGCGTGGGCGATGGTCTGCGAGGGCCAGGTCCGGTCGGGGAGGTCGATCGGCGGGAACGCTCGGTAGCGGTCGAACGGCATGCCGCTCGGCTGCTGCCGGGACTGCTGGCGGGCCGGGATGTCGTGCTGGGTCATGGGAGCAACCTCGTGCTGTCTGCTGGGGTGGGGCCTGGGTGGCCCAGGGGCGCCGGCCGCGCGAGCACTCCGCAGCGAGGGGGTCCGGCTGGGCTCAGACCTCGCTGCGGCAGCGAAGGAGGAGGTGCTGACGCATCATGACCCCGCCACGATAGCCCACGACTGAGGAGGCGGCGGCGCCGGCCGCGAATGCGGGCCCGAGACCACCGGCGAGGAGCCGCAGTCGACGAACGACGAGCTCAGGTCGTCAACGGCACCTGTTCGACCTCGGCGGTGACGATGCTGGTGATGGACGTGCTCGAGGAGGGTGGCGTCCCGCACTAGGTCCGCACCGGCCGGCACGGCATCCTGGCCGCATGCCTCGGCTCCTGGTCGTCCACCACGTCCCCACGCCCACCGTCCGGGAGCTGGCCGACGCCGTCGTCGCCGGCGCGCGGGACGACGCGATCGAGGGCGTCGAGGTGGTGGTCCGGCCCGCTCTCGAGGCGACGGCGGCGGACGTCCTCGCCGCCGACGGCTACGTGCTCGGCACGCCGGCGAACTTCGGCTACATGTCCGGGGCGCTCAAGCACTTCTTCGACACGATCTTCCTCGAGGCCGGCGGCGCGCTGACCGACGACGGCGGCGGCGCCCCGGCCGGAGCCGGCCGGAAGCGGCCGTTCGGGGTCTGGGTGCACGGGCGGTACGACACGACCGGCGCCGTCCGCTCGGTGCTCTCGATCGTCGGCGCCCTGCCCTGGCAGCAGGCCGCTGACGTGCTCGAGGTCCTTGGCGACGTCGGCCCCGCGGAGCAGGAGGCGGCGTACGACCTCGGCGGGACGATCGCCGCCCTGCTCTCGACGGGCTGAGGCCCGTTCAGGCGCCGGCCACGATGCGGGCGAGCTGCCGCCGCACGGAGCCGAGCACGTCGACCGCGAAGCCGGCCGGTCCGCGAGGTCGGTCGGTCGGAGCGGTCTGCAGGCATGCGGCGAGCTCCGCGGGCGTGGGCCTGCGCCCGTGGACGCGGATGAACTGGTGGATCGCGCAGGTCTCGTCGAGACCGGCGAGGGGAAGCGGGACGGACTGCCTCACGGGGCGCCACCTCCGTGGTGGGTTCGACCGGCACGCCGTTGCTGAGCGTGGACCACCAAGGTCTCCCGCCGGCGCGTGGCCCAGCCTCACCCGGCCGGGTGACGCAGCGGGTCAGCCCGTCGAGTACGGCAGGCGGACCATCTCGAGCACGTGCTGCGCCGGCGACCCCAGCGGCGCGACGAGGCGCAGCTCACCGAGGCCGATCCCACCGGCGGGCGCCATGGCCTCGTAGAGCACCTGCACGCCGGAGCTGGCCAGCAGCGTCACGCCGCTCATGTCGACGACCACGTCGATCGTGCCGCCGAACGACGCGTGGGCGATGCGGCGGCGCAGCTCGTCGGTGGCGCGGTGGTCGACCGTGCCGGAGAGCGTCAGGCCGCCCGGCTCCTCCTCGATGACCAGCGGCTCGCGTCCCGAGACCGAGGAGCCCGACGCGGTGAGCATGCCGACCGAGCGGGTCGGCCGCAGCCGCAGCCGTGCGGTCGTGCCGCCCTCCCCGTGGTGCAGCTCGAACTCGTCGGCGAAGCCACGTGCCATCGCCAGGCCGCGACCCCGGGTGCTCGGCGCGCCCGGCGCGCGCCAGGTGCCCTGGTCGGAGACGGTCACCTCGACGACGCCCTCGTCGTCGAGGTGGGCGGTGACCCGGACGACGGCGTCGGCACGGCGCACGGACTCGGGATAGGCGTGCTCGCAGGCGTTGGTCACGACCTCGCCGACCGCGTGCTGGAGCGCGACCTCGTCGAGCGGGCCGACCTGCAGCTCGTCGAGCCACTCGGCAAGCTCGGCACGGACCACCCGCGGGGTGTCGGCCATCGCGGGGTAGCTGAGCTCGAGGTCGGGCATCGGCTCGACCAGCTCCGCGGCCAGGACGGTGATGTCGTCGGCGACACCCGTCGCGCCGGCCAACCGCTCGATCGACTCCCGGCAGATGCGCTCGGGGACGCGCTCCTCGATCCGCTCGAGGTCGGGCCCGGCCAGGACGGCCTCGCGGACCACCTCGGCCAGGTCGATCGTGCACTGCGCGACGGTGCGGCCGGGCCGCTCCACGATGCCGTCGCTGTACATCACGAGCACGTCACCCTCCTGGAGGCGGTGCTCGGCCAGCTCGAAGGGCAGGCCCGAGGCCAGGGGGCCGGCACCGGAGGCGGGGAGGAACGTCGTCTCGCCGTCGGGGCTCACGACCATCGGCGGGGGGTGGCCCGCGGTGCAGTAGACGAGGTCGCCCGTCTCCGGGTCGAGCACCGCGGCGCAGACCGTCGCGGCGCGGGCCGGCGGCACCCTCCGAGCGCGGGAGTCGAGCAGCTCCAGGGCCGCCTCGATGTCGCCGTCGAGACGCGCGCGCTCCTCGAAGAGTGCACGCAGCTCGCCCATGGCCACGGAGGCCCGGACACCGTGTCCCACGACGTCGCCGACGGCGAGCACCAGGCGACCGTCCTCGAGCGCGACGGCGTCGAACCAGTCGCCACCGGCGACCACCCCCTCGTCGGCGAGGAGGTAGCGCGCGGCCAGGCGGATGCCGCGCGGGATCGGGACGCCACCCGGGAGGAGCGCGTCCTGCAGCGCCACGAGCGTCTGGTCGGGGCCGGCGGCCGGGGCGGCGTGCTTGGCGGGAGCAGGAGCCGCGGCCGGGGCCGCGGGTCGGGTCGGGCCGGCGAGCGCCTGAGCGACGACGCCGCGCACCTCGCCGTCACGGTCGCGCCAGGGAGCGAGGCCGAGCGTCAGGGTGCCCGTCTCGTCGAGGACGATCTCGCCGGCGCGGGCCTCGCCGGACTCGTGCACGGTCCGGGCGAGGTCGAGCAGGTCGCTGCGGGCGCCGCCGGCGGCGAGGACCTCGACCGTCCGCTCGCCGAGCAGCGCCCGCCCGGCGTCGTTGACCTCGGTCAGCCGCAGCTCCGGTCCTTCGAACAGCGCGAGGAGACCCGGCGCCTGGTGGAAGGCAGCCGAGCGGCCGGAGTCGTCGTACGACCCGTCCATGGCATCCCTTCGCTGGTGCTGCTCGCTCATGGCCCTCCTGTGCCCACTTCCTCGCGGAGGTCACCTTCGCGGGGAAGGCAATCCTCACAGGTCTCACGGGCTCCCGCCGACGGTTCCCGGGATCGCCCGGACCAGACCCCGCGCGTGTCGGACGCCCGGGTCCGGCGGCATCCTTTCACCCTCGCGGGTGAGGTTCTGCGCAACCGGGCTCGGGTTGTGTGAGGGATGTACCGCTGAGCAGACGGCGGTCCGCACCTCGTTCTCGGGACGGAACCATGACGTCTGCTCACACCACCCGCCTCCCCCGCGCGGAGCGTGCCGCCCGCACCGAGGCGCTCCTCGACCGGCTCCGCGCCACGAAGGACGACGGCGTCCGCGACGACCTGCGCCGCGACCTCGTGCTGGTCAACCGCGGCGTGGCCGAGGCGATCGCCCGGCGCTACCGCGGCCGCGGGATCTCCGACGACGACCTCGTCCAGGTCGCCTACGTCGGCCTGGTCAAGGCGATCGCCCGCTTCGAGCCCGAGCGCGGTCACGACCTGCTCACCTTCGCCGTGCCGACGGTGCGCGGCGAGCTGACCCGCCACTTCCGCGACCACGGCTGGTCGGTGCGTCCGCCGCGCCGCGTCCAGGAGCTCCAGGGCCGGCTGGGCCGCACCCTCGAGGACCTGCGCCAGGAGCTCGGCCGCGAGCCCACCAGGGACCAGGTCGTCGAGGCGATGGGCATCACCTCCGAGGAGTACGACGAGGCGGACCGCGCGTGGGGCTGCTTCGCCCCGCGGTCGCTGGACCAGCCCGTCGGCGAGGACGGCAGCAGCTCCCTGGGTGACCTGCTGACCGACGACCAGAGCGAGGACGCGCTCTCCGCGAGCGACGCACGGGTGGCGCTGGCCCCGGTCGTGCGCACCCTGGACGAGCGGGACCAGCGGATCCTCTACCTCCGGTTCTTCGAGGACCGGAGCCAGGCGGAGATCGGCGAGGACATCGGCGTCAGCCAGGTGCAGGTCTCGCGGCTCATCGGCCGCATCCTCGACCACATGCGGGCGCAGCTGACCTGACCCGCAGGTAGCATCCGGCGCGTGCGTCTGCTCCCCGCGTTGCTCCTGGTGACGGCCCTGCTGGCCGGGTGCGGAACCGACGCCCAGGGCGGGGACACCGATCCCGACCAGGTCGACGCCGTCGAGGTGCCCGAGCTGGGCGCCTGCCGGGTGCTGACGCCCGACGACGTGGCGCGCGCCTCGAACGCCACGCGGACCGTCCCCTGCTCGCAGCGGCACACCGCCCAGACCTACGCGGTCGGCGAGCTGCCCGAGGCCCTCCACGACGCGGCGTACGACGACGAGGAGATGGGGGCGTTCGCCTACGAGACCTGCTCGAAGCGGTTCCAGGAGCTGCTCGGCGCCGACGAGAGCCTGGTGATGCGCACCGTCGTCAGCTGGGCGTGGTTCCGCCCGTCCGAGGAGGCGTGGGACGACGGTGCGCGCTGGTACCGCTGCGACGTCGTCGGCGGCGGCGAGGAGAGCGAGGAGTACGTCGCGCTCCCCGAGACCGCCGAGGGGCTGCTCCTCGGCCGTCCCCAGGACCGGTGGATGGTCTGCGCGGTCGGCCCGTCGGTCGACACCGGCACGAAGGTGCCGTGCTCGCAGGAGCACGACTGGCGTGCCGTCACCACGATCAAGGTCGGCGACCAGGACGACGAGTACCCCGGCGACCGGGTCGTCGAGGTCACCACCCGCGACTTCTGCTCGGAGTCGGTGGGTGCGTGGCTGGGCTACCCGGTGGAGTACGACTTCGGCTACACGTGGTTCCACGAGGCCGAGTGGCAGGCCGGCAACCGGCGCTCGGTGTGCTGGGCGCGGACCCCGGACTGATGCGCGGCCGCGCCGCCGCCGCTCTGCTGCTGGCCCTCGCCGCCGGCTGCTCCTCGGGCTCCGAGCCGGACGACCGGGCCTGCTACCGGATGACCTACGCCGAGGCGGTCGCGCCGACGACCGCCACCGACCCGGTGCCGTGCTCGGGCCGGCACACCTCGAGGACGTACGCCGTCGGCACGCTCGACGCCGTCGTCGGCGGGCACCTGCTGGCCGTCGACTCCGACCGGGTGCAGCAGCAGGTCGCCGAGGAGTGCCCGCGGCGGCTCGGCCCGTTCCTCGGCGGGAGCCGCGACGCGCTGCGGCTGAGCATGCTGCGCTCGGTCTGGTTCACCCCGACGGTCGAGGAGTCCGACGCGGGTGCCGAGTGGTACCGCTGCGACGTCGTCTCGCTGGCCGGTCCCGAGCAGCTCGCGCCGCTGACCGGCCGGCTGGCCGGCGTCCTCGACCGCCCCGAGGCCGCCCGCCGGTGGGCGATGTGCGGCACGGCCGGCCCCGACGCCCCGGGATTCCGCCGGGTCCCGTGCTCCACCGACCACACCTGGCGCGCGGTCGCCGTCGTCGACCTCGGCTCGGGCCGCTACCCGGGCGAGGCGACCGTGCGCGACGCCGGCCAGGGCCCGTGCGAGGACGCCGGCCGCGACACCGCCGACGACCCGCTCAGCTTCGAGTGGGGCTACGAGTGGCCCAGCGCCGACCAGTGGCGCTCCGGCATGACCTTCGGCCGCTGCTGGGCGCCGGACTGAGCAGCCGCCCGCGAGGAACGAGCGGGGGGCGTCGCGAAGGAACGTCGAGCAAGCCCCGCGCCGGGGAACGAGGTCGCGACGGGCGGGTCGAGACCCGGACAGGTGCCTGCTGCCCTGCGCCCCTCACCGGGTTTCGACACGGTCGGCGCCAGGGCGCCTCCCTGCTCAACCAGCGGAGGCGCCCTTCACCGGGTTTCGACACGGTCGGCGCCAGGGCGCCTCCCTGCTCAACCAGCGGAGGCGCCCCTCACCGGGTCTCGAGACGGTTGCTGCGCAACCTCCTCGACCGACCGGTGGGTGTTGGCAGGCTCAGAAGCCGAGCTTGCGGAGCTGGCGGGGGTCGCGCTGCCAGTCCTTGGCGATCTTGACGTGCAGGTCCAGGTAGACCGGGGTGCCGAGGAGGGCCTCGATCTGCTTGCGGGCGTCGGTGCCGATCCTGCGCAGCCGCGAGCCCTTGTGGCCGATGATGATGCCCTTCTGGGAGTCGCGCTCGACGTACACGTTGGCGTGGATGTCGAGCAGCGGCTTGTCCTCGGGCCGGTCCTCGCGGAGGTTCATCTCCTCCACGACGACGGCGATGGAGTGCGGGAGCTCGTCGCGGACGTCCTCGAGCGCGGCCTCGCGGATCAGCTCGGCGACCAGGATCTCCTCGGGGGCGTCGCTGAGGTCGCCGTCGGGGTAGAGCTGCGGCCCGGCCGGGAGCAGGCCGATGAGCAGGTCGGCGAGGAGCTCGACCTGGTCGCCGGCCTGCGCGGAGACGGGGACGATCTCGGCCCAGTCGGTGCCGGTCTCGGCGCCCAGCGCCTGGATGTCGAGCAGGTGCTGGCCGACTTGCTCGGGCGTCGCGAGGTCGGTCTTGGTGGCGATGGCGACCTTCTTGGTGCGCTTGACCTTGGCCATCTCGTTGACGATGAACCGGTCGCCGGGGCCGATCTTCTCGTTCGCCGGGAAGCACGCGGCGACGACGTCGACCTCGGCGAGCGTGGTCTTGACGAGGTCGTTGAGCCGCTCGCCGAGCAGCGTGCGCGGGCGGTGCAGGCCGGGGGTGTCGACGAGCACCAGCTGCGCGTCGGGGCGGTGCACGATGCCGCGCACGACGGTGCGGGTGGTCTGCGGCTTGGAGCTGGTGATGACGACCTTCTGGCCCACCAGGGCGTTGGTCAGCGTCGACTTGCCCGCATTCGGCCGGCCGACGAACGACGCGAAGCCGCTGCGGTGCTCGGTGGTGCCGGAGGTGCCGGAGGTGCCGGAGGTGGTGTCGCTCATGTCAGGCCTGTCGGTCGGATGCCGGGTCGGGTGCTGGGTCGGAGGCGGCCGAGTCGTAGTCGGCCCAGATCTGGTCGTCGGTCTTGCCGGCCGCCTTGCCTGCGCGCCACACCGGCCCCGGGTCGACGGACCGCGGCTGCCGCTTCGCGTTGGCGCGCCAGTAGCCCATGACGTCGTACGCCGTGCTCGGCAGCTGCCGGACCCGCATGAGGTGCTTGCGGACCGCCCGCATCTGCGCGGACTCGCCGGCCATCCAGAAGTAGCCCTCGCCCTCGGGCCAGTCGATCCCCTCGACCGCCTCGGCGAGCCGGCTCTCGCCGTCGCCGGGCTGGTCGAGCCAGGTGACGTCCGCGCCGGCGGGCAGGTAGCCGGCGAGCTCGTCGTCGGCCGGCACCTCCGCCCAGACCCGGGTCGGGACGTCGACGGTCTCGCGGATCCGGGCCATCGCCGGCAGCGCGGTCAGGTCGCCGACGAGCAGCAGCCAGGCCGCGTCGTCGGGCATCGCGAAAGAGCCCTTCGGCTCGGTCACGGTCACGGTCTCCCCCACCACGTCGCGGCGGGCCCACTCGGTGACCAGGCCGACGTCGTGGACGACGACGTCGAGCACGAGGGAGGACCCGTCCCACGACCGCACGGTGTAGTAGCGGCTCTGGAACTGGCCCGGCACGACGAGGCCCACCCACTCGTCCGGCACGCCGGTCGAGGAGAAGTCCGCGAGGCCCGGGCCCCCGAGCACGAGCCGCACGAGGTGGTCGGAGACCTGGGTCCGGCCGACGACCTCGGCGGTGTGCTGCTGGGCCCGGGTGCTCACCGGGTCAGGCTAGTCACCACGTCGGACGCAGCGGGAATCCGTCGCGGCCGTCCTCGGTGGTGTTGACCGCCAGCACCTGGTGCAGCTGGATCTCGTTGCGCTCGAAGGCCAGCCGCGACCCGGCCATGTAGAGGCCCCACACCCGTGCGGTGCCCTCGCCGACCTCGGCGACGCAGGCGTCCCAGTTCTCCACCAGGTTGCGGCACCACTCGCGCAGCGTCATGGCGTAGTGCAGGCGGAGGTTCTCCTCGTGCATCACCTCCAGGCCGACGTCCTGCGCCGCGGTGATGATCGTGCCGGAGCCGGTCAGCTCGCCGTCGGGGAAGACGTAGCGGTCGATGAACGCACCCGTCGACTCCGGGCGGTTGTGCGGCCGGGTGATGCAGTGGTTGAGCAGGCGGCCCTCGGGCTTGAGGTGGTCGCGCAGGAACCCGAAGTACGCCGGGTAGTTGCGCACCCCGATGTGCTCGGTCAGCCCGATCGAGCTGATCGCGTCGAACCCGGTCTCGGGCACGTCGCGGTAGTCGGAGTGCCGCACCTCGACCAGGTCGCCCACGCCGGCCTCGTCGACGGCCTGCTGGGCCCACGACGCCTGCTCGCGGGAGAGCGTCACGCCGAGCGCGCGGACGCCGTACTCCTTGGCGGCGTGGATGACCATCCCGCCCCAGCCGCAGCCGACGTCGAGCAGGCGCTGCCCGGGCCGGAGGTCGAGCTTGCGGGCGACGAGGTCGAACTTCTCGGCCTGGGCCTCCTCCAGCGATGCCGACTCCTTCGGGAAGACCGCGCAGGTGTAGGCCATCGACGGGCCGAGCACGTGACGGTAGAAGGTGTTCGACACGTCGTAGTGGTGGCTGATCACCTCCGCGTCGCGGGTCAGCGAGTGCCGCACGCCCTCGACCACGCGGCGCCAGCGCGGCAGGTGCTCCTGCGGCGGGGGCGGCGGCGGCTTGAGGTGGTTGATGCCCAGCCCTCGCACCAGCCGGACCGCCTCGGCGGGAGTCGGCTTGCGGAAGCGCAGGTGGTTCATCAACAGCGTCATCGCGTCGTACGGGTCGCCGGGGTGCACGCCGTGCACCTCCAGGTCCCCCGAGACGTAGGCGCGCGCCATGCCGAGGTCGCCCGGAGCCGTCATGATGTAGGCCAGTCCGCGCGGGTCGGTCAGCACGAGGCGGATGTCGGCGTCCCTCGGCCCGGCGGCCGACCCGTCGTACGCCTCGAACCGCACCGGCATCCCGTCACGGAGCAGCGACGCCACCGCGTCGCCGATCGAGATCGAGCTCACCGTCTCCTCACCACCTTGTCGTAGAGGCTCGTCAATCTGTCGTCGGGGTCATAGGTGCTCTTGACGGCCGCGAGGTGCTCGCCGGCGTAGAGCCGGTCGAAGGTCTCGCGGTCGTAGAAGGCCTCGGAGTAGAGCGACTTGTGGCCGCCCAGCTCGTGGACCGTCGCCTCGATGGCCCGGTTGAGCGGGGCCTCGGGCGCGTCGTCGCCCACGGGGACGGTCCCCCAGAAGCCGACGTTGACGTACGTCGCGCCGCGCTCGAGCGGGTACGTCGGCCAGTCGTGCTGCGCGACCAGCGGGCACAGCCACACCGGCCGCATGCCGACGGCCTCGTCGAACCAGGCGAGGAACTCGGTGAGCCGCTCGACCGGCACCTCGACGTCCTGGATCACCCGCTCGCGCTGCGGACGGCCCGCGCGCCGGTCCAGCCGGTCCACGACGCCGTGGCGGCGCTCGAGGGCGACCATCCGGTGGTAGACGTCCGAGCGTCGCCACCTGCGCGGCCACACCCGGCGCGCGAGCGGGTGCTGTGCGCCGAACGCGCCGGAGCACCAGAACCAGTCGGTGTCCCAGCGCCACAGGTAGTCGTAGGTCGTCAGCAGGTCGGTCGGCCGCTGCCGGATGCTGCGGTAGTAGATGTCCTGGCCGGTGTAGTCGCTGGTCGGGCCCGGTTCGTCCCGCCAGGTGGCGACGGTCAGGTAGACCTCGTCCGGCGCGAACGCCGTGCCGTCGAGGCCGTCGACCCGGACGCCGTCGAGCTCGCCGGTCGCGACGATCCCCTCGATCGTCCCCGCCAGCAGCTCCGGATCGACCCGGACGTGGCGCAGCGCGACGTACGACGGCACCTGCTCGAGGCTGATCACGAGCCGCGTGGCGTAGCCGAGCGAGCCGTAGGAGTTGGGGAACGCGTCGAAGAGCCGCTCGCCCGGACGGGTCGTGACCACCTCACCGGCGCCTGTGAGGACGTCCATCTCCAGCACCGACTCATGCGGCAGGCCGTTGCGGAAGCTGGTCGACTCGATGCCCAGGCCGGTGACCGCGCCGCCGAGCGTGATCGTCCGCAGCTGCGGGACGACGTAGGGCATGAGGCCGTGCGGCAGCGTCGCGTCGACGAGGTCCTCGTAGGTGCACATGCCCTGCACCTGTGCGGTCCGCGCGACCGGGTCGACCTCGAGCACGCCGGTCAGGCCGCTCACGTCGAGCCCCGGAGCGGTCGTGGCGGCGCGCGGGCGGAACAGGTTCGAGGTCTGCTTGGCGAGCCGGACCGGCGCTCCCGGCGGGATCGCGGCGTACGACGCCCGCAGCCGGGCCACCGCCTGCTCGTGCTTCTCCCACACCCCGGAAGTTGTCACGGGCAACAAGTTACTCCGGCCGATGCCGTCCGTGCGCGCGGGTTTCCCGGCTCGGACCCGACGGTGGTGATCGTCACCATCGCCCCCACGCCAGGCCTCAGTCGCTGACCTCCTCGGCGTCGTCCACGCCGGACCTCGCCAGCAGCCGCTCGGAGGCGGCCGCCTCGAGGCTCTCGATGAGGAGGTACACCACTCCGGCGACGAACGGCGTCACGGCGAACGAGACCCAACCGTCGAGCAGCTCCGCGCAACCCCACCCCGCCAGGAGTCCGCCGAGCACCGAGGCCACGTTGAGGGCGGTGCCGAGGGCGAGCACGCGCGTGTGGTGCTGGGGCATGGGGTGACGGAAGCCCTTCGACAGCACCGCCTCGAGCACGGTGAAGGACATCACTGCGCCGACGGCGTACGCGATCACCTCACGCGCGCCGGGCGTGCCGTGGACGACCTGCTGCATGCCGAAGAGCGCGGTGACCAGGATCGAGAACCCGAACGTGGTGCTCTCCCGCCCCACCGTGCTGCGGGTCGCGCGGACCGCGAGGTTCGAGGAGGTGTCGTCGCCGCGCTTCGCCGTCCCGGGTCTCTCCGACATGCTCCTCGGGGTGCCCGTGCCGAGCGCTGTCCATGCGCGCCGCCCGGTGCCGATCAGCTGGCGACGGTCTCCACGACGGCGCCGCGCGGGTCACCCCGGTGGACGACCACGCCGGCGCCGGCGAGGTCGCGGAGCGCGGCCAGGTCGGTGTCGGCCACGCCGTCGGCCTCGGTCAGGACGACCGCGGCCTCGAGGCCGGTCGCCCCGGACGCGACCGCCATGGCGACGCACACGCCGAGCGCGGAGACCTGCAGGGAGGGCAGGTCGACCGTCGCGGCGGCGTACGTCCGGCCGTCGGCGTCGCGCACCGCCGCGCCCTCGGCGGCCCGGGTGCGGGCGCGCGTGGCGCGGGCCAGGGTCACCAGCTTGCGATCCTCGGCGGTGAGCTCCGGGCCGTCGGCGGTGGTGGTCACTCGTCCTCCTGGATGGTGTCGGGCTCATCGGGGGCCACCGGGACGATGCGCACGGTGGCGACCTTGTTGCGCCGGCCGGCCGGGCCCTCGGCCTCGAAGCGCAGGCCGTGCGCCACCACGACCGAGCCGGGGATCGGCACGCGGCCGAGGTGCTTGGCCATCAGGCCGCCGACGCTGTCGACGTCCTCCTCCTCGACGTCGAAGCCGAAGAGCTCCTCGAGGTCGTCCACCGGGTAGCGCGACGAGACCCGCCAGCCCCCCGGCTGCCCGTGGTCGTCCGCCAGGCGCTCGCTGTCGACCTGCTCCTCGTCGTACTCGTCGGTGATCTCACCGACGATCTCCTCGAGCAGGTCCTCGATGGTGATGATGCCGGCGGTGCCGCCGTACTCGTCGACCACGACCGCGATGTGCTGCCGGTTGGCCTGCATCTCCGAGAGGAGCGCGTCAACGGGCTTGGACTCCGGGACGTACGTCGCCGGGCGCATCACCTCGTCGATGTGCTGGGTCAGCTCCACCTCGGGCGCCTCGAAGTCCCGCCGGACGACGTCCTTGAGGTAGGCGAAGCCGACGATCGTGTCGAGGTTGTCCTCGATGACCGGCACCCGGGAGAAGCCGGAGCGCAGGAAGAGGGACATCGTCTGGCGGAGGTTCTTGTGCCGCTCGACGTAGACCACGTCGTTGCGCGGGACCATCACCTCGCGTGCGGTGGTGTCGCCGAGCTCGAAGACCGAGTGGATCATCCGCCGCTCGCCGGACTCGATGACCGCGGACGCCTCGGCGAGGTCGACGAGCTCGCGCAGCTCGGTCTCGGTGGAGAAGGGGCCCTCGCGGAAGCCCTTGCCCGGCGTCAGGGCGTTGCCGACGACGATGAGCAGCCGCGGCAGCGGGCCGAGCACCTTGCTCAGCGCCATCAGCGGACCGGCCGAGTAGAGCGCGACGGTCTCGGAGTGCTGACGGCCGAGCGTGCGCGGCGCGACGCCGATGACGACGAAGCTGACCACGAGCATGATCCCGATGGTCAGCAGCACGCTGGCCCACCAGGCGCCGTCGACGGCCTCGTCGATGTGCAGGGTGACCAGCACGATCGCCGCGACCTCGCACAGCAGGCGCAGGAACAGCGCGGTGTTGAGAAAGCGGACCGGGTCGTCGAGCAGCGCGACCAGCTTCTTGGCGCCGGCGCGCTCCTCCCCCACCAGCTCCTCGGCGCGGGCGCGGGAGAAGGCACTGATGCCCGCGTCCACGGCGCTGAAAAGGCCTGCGAGCACGACGAGTGCGGCTGCCGTGACCAGCAGCCCCACGTCCCCGGCGGTCACCGGGTGCGCCACTCCTTCAGGATCTCGTCCTGCAGGCCGAACATCTCCTTGTGCTCCTCCGGCTCGGCGTGGTCGTAGCCGAGCAGGTGGAGGATCCCGTGCACGGTCAGCAGCTCGATCTCCGCGTCCTTGCCGTGGCCCGCGGTCTCACCCTGTTTCGCCGCGATCTCGGGGCAGAGCACCAGGTCGCCGAGCACGCCCTCCTCGGGCTCCTCGTCGACCAGGCCGGGACGTAGCTCGTCCATCGGGAAGGCGAGGACGTCGGTCGGCCCCTCCTTCTCCATCCACTGCTCGTTGAGCTCGGCGATGGTGGCCTCGTCGACGGCCTTGATGCACAGCTCGGCCATCGGGTGGACCCGCATCCGGTCCATGACGAACCGGCTCAGGTCGGCCAGCCACCGGACGTCCAGCGCGTGGCCGGACTCGTCGAGGACCTCGATGCTCACCGGCTCGCGTCCTTGGCCGCGCGCTGCTCGCTGACGCGCTCGCGCTCGGCGTCGAACTCGTCGTACGCCGCCACGATCTTGCCGACCAGGCGGTGCCGGACCACGTCGTGGCTGGTGAGCCGGTTGAACGAGATGTCCTCCACGCCGTCGAGGATCCCCTCGACGATCCGCAGGCCGGACTTCACGCCACCCGGCAGGTCGGTCTGGGTGATGTCGCCGGTGACGACGATCTTCGAGCCGAAGCCGAGGCGGGTCAGGAACATCTTCATCTGCTCGGGCGTGGTGTTCTGCGCCTCGTCGAGGATGATGAAGGAGTCGTTGAGCGTGCGGCCACGCATGTACGCCAGCGGCGCCACCTCGATGGTGCCGGCGGCCATCAGCTTCGGGATCGACTCGGGGTCGATCATGTCGTGCAGTGCGTCGTAGAGCGGGCGCAGGTACGGGTCGATCTTCTCGCTCAGCGTGCCCGGCAGGAAGCCCAGGTGCTCGCCGGCCTCGACGGCCGGGCGGGTCAGGATGATCCGATTGACGTTCTTGCTCTGGAGGGCCTGCACGGCCTTGGCCATCGCGAGGTACGTCTTGCCCGTGCCTGCGGGGCCGATGCCGAAGGTGACCGTGTGCCTGTCGATGGAGTCGACGTAGCGCTTCTGGTTCAGCGTCTTCGGACGGATCGAGCGGCCGCGGTTGCTGAGGATGTTGAGGCTGAGCACGTCGGCGGGACGCTCGGTGGTCTCGGCGCGCAGCATGGTGAGCACGCGCTCGACGGTCTCGCCGGTCACGCCCTGGCCGGTGCGGATGATCGTCACCAGCTCCTCGAGCAGCCGCTCGGCGAGGGCGACCTCGCCCGGCTCGCCGTACAGCGTGATCCGGTTGCCGCGGACGTGCACGTCGGCGTCGAAGGCCTGCTCGATGAGCCCGAGGTGCTCGTCGCCCGGTCCCAGCAGGCTCACCATGTTGATGCTGTTCGGGACCACGACGGTGTGCCGCGTGGAAGAGGTCTGGCTGTCAGTCATGGATGCCCGGTCCGGGCGGCCTTTCGTCGACGGTGGGTGCCTGGCCATGCTACGGGAGCGCTCGCGCGCGCCCCAGCGAGTTGTGCTGCACCGGCGTAGCGTCTGTGGGGTGCCCGGTGTTCCCGTCGACCCGTGTGATCCCGTCGAGGATCCCGACGACCACGACGACGACACCGAGCCGACCTGGTACGCCGGCCTGCACCTCCCGCCCGACGCCCGGCGCATGGGCCTGACCGCCCACGTCCCCGACGGCGCGCTCCTGGACTTCGCCGCCCGGCTCGACTCCTCCCAGCGACGGCACCGGATCACCGCCTGGGTGATGCTCGTCGTCCTCGGGTTGCCCGTCGTCCTCGCCGGCCTGCGGGTGCTGCAGCTTTTCTGAGCCTGCGCTGGGGGTTGGGTCGGGG
>NZ_JAANMS010000028.1 GCF_011250565.1 Nocardioides sp. IC4_145 | reverse complement strand
CCGGCGGGGGAGATGGCCCGTCCGAGCCGGGTCAGCCGGTGCCGGTCGTGCCGGTGGCTCCGGTCGCGGCGGTGACGACGGCCGCGCACCAGCGGCTGGTGCGGTCGAGGTGCTCGGGGCGCTCCAGCGCGCGCGGAGCGGTGGTCGAGCACACCAGCCAGGCGTCGCCGAGCAGCCCGCGGTACGACGCCTCGCGGACGCCTCCGCGCTCGCAGACGAGGGCCACGCCGGGCTCGCCGAGGGCCGCCGCGTCCGGCACGCGCGAGCAGCCGCGGCCGGCCGCCGCGGAGTCGGCCAGCCCTCGGGCCCGCCCGGGGGTCACCGGCGGCGCGAAGACCCACCCGCGCGCCGTCGTACGGCCGTCGGTCCAGAGGCAGCCGTGCTCGTGGGCGACGTCGGTGACCTGCGGGGTCAGCGCCGCGGTCTCACCGTTCTCGTAGGCCTCCGCGCGCGTGGCCTCGGCGCCGAGCGCGTCCTCGACCGACTCGCGCGCGATCCCGGCGCAGAACGGCGCCCGGAGCGCGGCGAGCCCCCGGGTCTCCATCTCCGCCAGGCCGGCCGGCGGCTCGGCGACGGCCGCGGGACCGCGGTCGGGCGGCGGCGCCGAGCCCTCGTCGGAGCCGGTGACGCCGATCCCGACGGCGACCACGGCGGCCGTGGCGGCGGCGCTGGCGAGCAGCACGCGCGACCTCGATGGCATGGCCCACACCGTAGTGAGGCACGCGTCGCCGGTCCGGAGGGCGGTGGGGTCGCTCGCGTACCGTCTCCCGGGTGATTCGCTTCGAGAAGGTCACCAAGACCTACCCCGGCTCGGGCAGCCCGGCCCTGGACCAGGTGTCGGTGGACGTCGAGAAGGGTGAGTTCGTCTTCCTCGTCGGCCAGTCCGGCTCGGGCAAGTCCACCGCGCTGCGGCTGGTGCTGCGCGAGGCGCGGCCGACCTCCGGCCGGGTCTACGTCGCCGGCAAGGAGATCAACCGGCTCGCCGGCTGGAAGGTGCCGCGGCTGCGTCGCCAGATCGGCACCGTCTTCCAGGACTTCCGGCTGCTGCCGAACAAGTCGGTGGGGGAGAACGTCGCCTTCGCGCTGCAGGTCATCGGCCGCTCGCGCAGCGAGATCCGCTCGCTGGTGCCCGAGACGCTGGAGCTGGTGGGCCTGGAGGGCAAGGCCGACCGGATGCCCGACGAGCTCTCCGGCGGCGAGCAGCAGCGGGTCGCGATCGCCCGGGCGTTCGTCAACCGGCCGATGATCCTCATCGCCGACGAGCCGACCGGCAACCTCGACCCGGCCACCTCGGTCGGGATCATGAAGCTGCTGGACCGGATCAACCGCACCGGCACGACCGTCGTCATGGCCACGCACGACCACGGCATCGTCGACCAGATGCGCAAGCGCGTCATCGAGCTCGAGGACGGCCGGGTCGTCCGCGACCAGGCCCGCGGGGCCTACGGCTTCCAGCACTAGCCGACCCGCCCGCCGGCACCCGCCGGCGACGCCGGCCACCCGTCGTACCCACACCCAGAGAGCGCTCCCTCCTCATGCAGCTTCGCTACGTCTTCACCGAGCTCGGCCAGGGCCTGCGCCGCAACGTGTCGATGCACATCGCGGTCGTCCTGACCCTGTTCGTCTCGCTCACCCTCGTCGGCCTCGGGCTGCTGCTGAACCAGCAGGCCGACAAGGCCGCCGACCAGTGGGGCTCGCAGCTGCAGATCACCGTCTGGCTGTGCAAGGACGACGACGACAACCCGCGCTGCACCAGCGAGGTCACCGAGCCGCAGAAGGAGGCCATCGCCGCGGCGGTCGAGGAGAACCCCGAGGCGGCGAGCCACTACTTCGAGACCAAGGAGGAGGCCTTCGAGAAGATCAAGGAGCTCCTCGGTCCCGAGCGGTTCGAGGGCCCCAACCCCGCCGCCACCGTCGACGACATGCCGCAGTCGGTGTGGATCACGCTCGAGGACCCCAACGAGTTCGAGGGGATCACCAGCGCCGTGCAGGGGCTGCCCGGGGTGTCGTCGATCCGCGACGCGCGCGAGGTGCTGCAGCCGATCTACGGCTCGATCACCGCGCTGAAGTACGGCGCGTGGGGCACGGCGGCGTTCCTCGTGCTCGCGGCGCTGATGCTCGTGGCCAACACCATCCGCCTCGCCGCCCTGGCGCGTCGCCGGGAGATCGGCATCATGCGGCTCGTCGGCGCCTCGACGCTCTACATCGCGCTGCCGTTCCTCCTCGAGGCGATCGTCACCGCGGTCGTGGGCGTCGCGCTCGCGGCCGGCGCCCTGGGCGCGTTCATGTGGTTCGGCATCCACGAGCGGGCCGCGACCGGCCTGACGTTCATGCCGTGGATCGGCCTGCCGGAGTACACCACCACCGTGCTGGCGATCGGCGTGCTCGGCCCGGTGCTGACGCTGCTGCCGACACTCCTGCTGACCCGCAAATACCTCAAAGTCTGAGCCGCGGCGCATACGGTCGTCCCTGGTGTCACAGCGGCACCACCCGTCACACCTGTCCCGACCGACCTTGCCCTGAACCGCCGAAGACGAAGGCAGACCCGGTGCGCCTCTTCCCCCGTGCCGCCCGCCGCCGACTGGCCGCAGCGACCCTCGCCTGCACCGTCGCCGTCGGCGCGCTCGCCGTCCCCCTCGCCGGTGCCGAGGACGACCTGAAGGACCAGCAGAAGAAGGTCCAGAAGCACCTCGAGCACGCCGAGGACGACCTCGAGCACTCCAGCGCCCGGCTGCGCAAGGCGGCCGGCCGCCTTGCCGCCGCGAAGGAGCAGCTGACCGCGGCCAAGGCCGAGCTGGCCGACGCGCGCACCCGCCTCGGTGCCGCGCGCCGGCTCGACGAGCGGATGCAGGACAAGCTCGACGCCGCCGAGGCGCGGCTGGAGAAGGCCCGGGCCGCGCTCGCCGACGGCCAGGAGGCCCTCGAGGTCCAGCGGGGCCGGGTCACCGACACCATCACCTCGATCTACGAGCAGGGCGACCCCGAGCTGCTCGCCTTCGCCTCGATCCTCGACGCGCAGACCCCCGAGGACCTCACGCGCCGGATGGCCGCGCAGGACGTCATGGTCGGCCGCGAGACCCGGGCGTACGACGACCTCCACGCCGCCGAGGTCCTGCTGGGCGTCCGCGAGAACAACGTCGAGGACGCCACCAACGAGGTCGCCGGCCAGCGCGCCGACGCCGCCGAGCACCTCGAGACGATGCAGGTGCTCCACGCCGAGACCCGCGCCGCGGCCGGCAAGGTGCGCGCCCTCGTCGCCGACCGGCGTACCGCCCAGCAGGCCGCCACCCGCGCCCGCGCCCAGGACAAGGCCGTGCTCGACCGGCTCAAGGCCAAGGAGCGCCGCATCAAGCAGCGCATCCTCGAGCAGGCGCGCCGCGCGCGTTTGAAGCACCGCGGCTACCGCGGCACCACCGACGGCCTGCTCATGCGCCCGACCGACGGCGTCGTGACGTCGCCCTACGGCTACCGCGAGCACCCGATCTACCACTACTGGGGCCTGCACGACGGCACCGACTTCGGCGCCGCCTGCGGCACCCCGATGTACGCCGTCTCCTCCGGCACCGTGATGACCCGCTACTACTCCTCGGTCTACGGCCACCGGCTCTACCTCAACGTCGGGCAGGTCAACGGCCGCCTCGTCACGGCCGTCTACAACCACGCCACCCGGTACGTCGTCGGGCCCGGCGACCGCGTCGAGCGCGGCCAGGTCGTCGGCTACGTCGGCTCCACCGGCTGGTCCACCGGCTGCCACCTGCACTTCACGATCCTCGCCAACGGGTCCTCGACCAACCCGATGGCCTTCTTCTGAGCCCGCCCCGGCAACCGCGTTGCGGACCTCTGGGAGACTAGGAGGATGCCGAAGGAGCAGGGCCAGAAGATGATCGCGCAGAACAAGAAGGCGCGACACGACTACGCCATCGAGGACACCTTCGAGGCGGGGCTGGTGCTGCAGGGCACCGAGGTGAAGTCGCTGCGGCAGGGGCGCGCGTCGCTGGTCGACGGGTTCGTGGACATCGACCGCGGCGAGGCGTGGCTGCACGGCGTGCACATCCCGGAGTACTCGCAGGGCACCTGGACCAACCACTCCGCCCGTCGGAAGCGCAAGCTGTTGCTGCACCGCATGGAGATCGACAAGATCGAGCGCCGCGTCAACGAGAAGGGCCTGACGGTCGTGCCGCTGGCCCTCTACTTCAAGGACGGCCGCGCGAAGATCGAGATCGGCCTCGCCAAGGGCAAGAAGTCCTGGGACAAGCGGAACTCCATCGCCGAGCGCACCGCCAACCGGGAGAAGGAGCAGGCCGTCGGCCGCTACCTGAAGGGCATGCGTGACTGAGCCGGCCCCGCTCGGGGCGGAGCAGCCGCTCGACCGCAGCGGCGACGCACCCGAGGTGGTGGCGTTCTGGGAGCAGCTCGGCCTGCCCGGGCTCTTCGACGTGCACGTGCACTTCCTGCCGCCGCCGATCCAGCGCGCGGTGTGGACGGTCTTCGACAGCGCCGGCCCGAAGCTCGGCCGCGAGTGGCCGATCCGCTACCGCACCAGCGTCGAGGACCGGGTCGCCCTGCTGCGCGCGATGGGCGTACGCCGCTTCTCGGCGCTGCCGTACGCCCACAAGCCCGGCGTGGCGACGTACCTCAACGAGTGGGCCGCGGGCTTCGCCGACCGCGTGCCGGAGAGCCTGAGGTCGGCGACGTTCTACCCCGAGGAGGGCGCCGCGGCGTACGTCGCCGGCGCGATCGAGGCGGGCACCGAGATCTTCAAGCTGCACCTGCAGGTGGGGGAGTTCCACCTCGACGACCCGCTGCTCGCACCGGTCTGGGGCGTGCTGGAGGACGCGGGCACGCCGGTGGTGGTGCACGCGGGGTCCGGGCCGGTCCCGAACGCGTACACCGGTCCCGAGTCCACCCGACGCGTGCTCACCCGGCACCCGCGGCTGGCGCTGGTGGTCGCCCACATGGGGGCGCCGGAGTTCGGCGACTTCCTCGAGCTGGCCGAGACCCACGAGCGGGTGTGCCTCGACACGACGATGGTCTTCACCGACTTCTTCCCGGCGACCTACCCGGACGACCTCGTCCCGCGCCTGCGCGACCTGCAGCCGAAGGTGCTGCTCGGCAGCGACTTCCCGACCATCCCGTACCCCTACCGCCACCAGCTCGACGGTCTCGCCGACCTCGACCTGGGCGACGACTGGCTGCGCGACGTCTGCTGGCACAACGGCGCCCGGCTCCTCGGCACGGAGCGACGATGACGCTGCTGTTCCTGCTGGTCCTCGCCCTGCCGATGGTCCTCGTGGTGGGCATCGTCGTCGTGACCGTCGTCGTCCTCAGCCGGGCGCGCCGAGCCGCGCCGGTCATCGCGCAGGGACCGGACGGGTGGGTGGCGCTCCCGAGCACCTGGAACGTGCAGGTGCTCGACTCCAGCGTGTTCGGCCGGATGGGCGGCACCCTCGGGTCGACGTTCGGCACCCTCACCCTCGCCGACGGGCGGCTGGCCTACACGCCCGACGGCGCGACGGTGCCGCAGTGGGACGTGGCCTGCGCCGAGGTCTGGGTGCGGCGCCAGGGGGTCGGTCCGTTCGCGGTCGCGGCGCTGCGCCTCCACGGGCCGATGGGCGAGGTGGCCTGCAACGTCAGCCGCGAGCACATCAACCGCTACACGAGGAACTCGATGAAGGACTTCCGCGAGGCGGGGTACGCCACGCAGTTCGTCGCGGCCGCCCAGGCCCACGGGGTCCGGGCGGGCTGACCGCCCGTCCCGCGCCCGCCGGGGGAGATGAGCAGGATGGGGGATGCGCCGGCCGGCACCCGGCGGCACGGTGGGGGCATGGACGGGACGGCCCGGCTGTGGACGACCATCGCCGCCGAGCGGACGGCGTTCGCCGACCTGCTCGACACGTTGACGCCAGCGCAGTGGGCGACCCCCAGCCTCTGCCCGGCCTGGACCGTGCACGCGGTCGTCGCCCACCTGGTCAGCGCACAGGACGCCGGCGTCGGCGCCAAGCTGGCCGCCGCCGTCCGCGGCCGCGGCGTCCCCAGCCGCGTCACGGAGGTGCTGGCCGAGCAGTACGCCGTGCGCTCGGCCGCCGAGCTCGTCTCCCGGTTCCGCGCGCTCGCCGACGCGCGCTTCGCGCCGCCCGGCATGGGTCCACGCGCCCCGCTGACCGACGTCATGGTCCATCGCCTCGACGTGGCGGTGCCGCTCGGCCTCGTGGTCGACCGGCCCCCGGACGCGTGGGGCCCGGTGCTCGACTTCCTGGTGAGCCGCACGCCGATGCTCGGCGTGCTGCGGCGCGGCTTCCCGCAGGCGACGTACCGCGCCACCGACCTCGGCTGGCAGCACGGCAGCGGTCCCGAGGTGCACGGCCCCGCCGCAGCCCTGGGCTCGGTCCTCGCCGGACGCCCGGCCCTCGCCGGGTGGCTCGGCGGTCCAGGCGTCGACGCCGTGCGCACCTGGGTGGAGGCCTGAGCGCGCGCCGGGGACGGGCGACAGGGAGGGAACAAGGATGCGACCGCCGTGGTTGGACCCGTAGACTGCTCCGTGCAGGACAACTCAAGAGGGGCTGATCGGTTTCGACTTGGGACGTTAGTCCCAGGGGAAGCGGGTCGAGGAGCCAGCGTCATCTCGTAAACGATCGCTGGAAACCAATAACTGCCAACGCTAAGCGCAGTTCCTTCGCTCTCGCCGCCTGAGCGGTGATCGAAGCGTCAGACCGGGCATCCGTCTCCGTCCCGGACCCTGACGTCATCTAGGAGACTTGCTGCTCACTCCGGGTCACGGAGGGTGAGCGGGACTATTCCGTGACTGAGCCTGTCGGGGACGTGTCCGTGCGAGCCCCGGGGCCGAGAAAAGCGACATCACGGACTGCACCCGGAGAAGACCTGGTTCGACGCTCGAGGACGCGGGTTCGATTCCCGCCAGCTCCACCAGCCAGCCCAGCCCTCTTGTGCGAGAGCCGCTCCGACTTCGGTCGGGGCGGCTCTCGTCGTCCCGGCCGCTCGGTCCGAGGAGAGCCGTTGCCGAAATCTGGGTAGAGCCGCGGCGCCGGCGGCTCGTCCCCCGGCTGCTGTGCGACGGTCGGGCGGCGGTGCTCGACCCGGCACCACTGCTCCTGGGAGGCCGAGATGGTGACCGTCCGCAACAAGGACCTCGTCAGGTTCGCCGACGACGTGGCGACGGCAACCGGGCTCTGCGAGGCCGCTGCCATCGCTGTCGACTTCGTCGTCGGTCAGCTGGAAGCCGCCCACGTCGGTCTCGCCTGGCACCCCCGGCACCTCGCTCCGCGACGCCTGGCCGCGTCGAGCAGGGCGCTCCTGCTCCTGGACGAGGTCACCCACCGGCACGGCAGCGGATTCGCCGGCGACCCGCTCGCGGACGGGGTCAGCACGGTCGTGCCGGACATCCGGCTCGACCAGCACCACCGGGCGTGGAGCCGGGTGGCGACCCAGCTCGGCGTCCGCTCGGCATGGGCCGTGGGGCTGCCCCCGTTCGGTGACGCCGCGGTGACACTGACGCTGCTCTCGGCCGAGCCGGACACCTTCGGTGCGATCGAGCCCCGACTCGTCACCAGCGGTCGGGCGGTCGGCCAGGTCCTCGCCGCGCACCACCGCCGGCTCCTCGCGGGGACCGGCACGCTGGTCCGCGCGGGGACCGGACCACGGTCGGTCGACGTGGTGCGGACCCGTCGGTGCTGACCGCGCCTCGGTGAACCGCCCTGGCGGCCGCCCCCGACCGCCCGTGGCGCCACGCAGGTCCCACCACGTCGCAGCGAGGGTCCTCTATCGTCCGAGGGAGGTGCTCGTCCGCGTCGGAGCGGACGGGGAAGGACGGACCTGGTGGAGCAGACGGCGGCCTTCGAGAACGAGCGACCGCGGCTCGTGCGTCTGGCCGCGCGTGTGCTGGGCGACGACGTCGAGGCCGAGGACGTCGTGCAGCAGACGTGGCTGCGCCTGCACGGCACCTCCCGGGAGGTGCGCGACCTGCCGGCCTGGCTGACCACCGTCACCACCCGGCTGTGCCTCGACCGGTTGCGGGCGAAGGTGCCCGTGCCCGAGGACCCGCTCGACCTCCTCGACGACGACCCGGGCAGCGACGCCGAGGACCCTGCCGATCACGTGACGCTCGCCGACACGGTGGGCGTGGCCCTGCAGGTGGTGCTGGACCGGCTGAGCCCTGGGGAGCGGGTGGCGTTCGTGCTGCACGACAGCTTCGGCCACGACTTCCCTACGATCGCCACGATCCTCGACACCTCGCCGACCGCGGCCCGCAAGCTCGCCTCCCGGGCCCGCGCGAAGGTGGCTCAGCCATCGCTCGACGACACGCTCGCGGACTGGGAGGTCGTCGACGCCTTCCTCGCGGCGGCGCGCGGCGGCGACCTGCGCCGGCTGCTCGACCTGCTCGCGCCCGACGCGGTGGTCGTCGGCGACCGGGCCGCCGTCGCCGCCGGCACGCCCGGGCGGATCGCCGGCCGGGAGGGGGTCGCCGCGATGTTCGACGGCGCGGCCGAGGCGGCGCTGCCGGTGTACGTCGACGGGCGGCCCGGCGCGGCGTGGGTGCACCGGGGCGAGGCGCGGGTGGCGTTCGACTTCAGCGTCGTCGACGGCAGGGTCGCCCGGATCGACTTCCGCGCCGAGCCGGAGCTGCTCGCGAGCGTCCGACCGCGACGGGGCGCGGCTCCGGCCGGCGGAGGGACGCGCGGCTGAGGCGGTGCCCGGCGGCGTACGTCGTCGTCCGGGTCGCGGTGGTTGCGGTGGTGGGCACCTCACCGGTTTCGACGACGGTCAGGCCTTGACGGCCTCCCTTGCTCAACCAGCGGAGGGGCAGCGTTCCCTGCTCAACCGGCGGAGGGGAGGTCGGCGAAGGCCTTCTTGGCGTCGCGGTACCACCCGAGCGCCCTGACCGGACGGCGCCACCGGCCCTTCATGTCCTCGTGCGCCTGCTGGTGGCTGGTGTCGCCGGCCCGCACCGCCTCACGCAGGTGCCGGTCCTGCGCCTTGATGACGTCGTCGGCCGTCTCGCCGGTGTGCGGGTGCTCGCAGGGACCGCCGAGCTGGCGGCAGGTCATCGTCTTCATCGCGTCTCTCCTCGGTGTGATGGGGCGGGCGGTGCTGCGAAGGGGTACCTCCACCTCCTTGACGGACGAGGAGGACGGAGTGTGACTGACCCGGACGAGATCACGGACGGAGGTCGCACGACGGGGGATCGGGAACTCGCGACCCGGCACGACCGTTCAACCCACCACCATGCGCAGGAAGAAACCCCGACCAGCCCAGGCCACCCTGTCGAGCGGCACCGTGCGTGACGCCGTGAAGGAGGGTGGCCGATGACTCCGGTGCTCTCCCTGCTCCTGGGCGTGCTGGTCGTGCTCGCCATCACGGCGGCCACCGGCTACTTCGTCGCTCAGGAGTTCGCCTACATGGCGGTCGACCGCTCCCGCCTCAAGGCGCGTGCGGCGGGCGGTGACGCCACCGCGCAACGCGCCCTGCGGGTCACGCGCCGGACGTCGTTCATGCTGTCCGGCGCCCAGCTCGGCATCACCGTGACCGGCCTCCTGGTCGGGTACGTCGCCGAGCCGCTGATCGGCGACTCCCTCGGCGAGCTGCTGGGCGGCGTCGGCGTGCCGACCGCGGTCGGCGTCGGTGTCGGGACGGTGCTCGCGCTCGCGTTCTCGACGATCATCCAGATGCTCTTCGGGGAGCTGTTCCCCAAGAACCTCGCGATCGCGCGGCCCGAGCCGGTCTCGGACCGGTTGGCGCGATCCACGCTCGGCTACCTCCGCGTGGCCGGGCCCTTCATCTGGGTCTTCGACCAGGCCTCGAACCTGCTGCTCAAGGCGGTCAAGATCGAGCCGGTGCACGACGTCGAGCACTCGGCGACCGCTCGCGACCTCGAGCACATCGTCGCCGACTCCCGGGAGTCGGGCGACCTGCCGGCGGAGCTGTCGGTGCTGCTCGACCGCGTGCTCGACTTCCCGACCCGCGACGTCGAGCACGCCATGGTGCCTCGCCCCCGCGTCGACGTGGTGCCCGCCGGGACCGCGGTGAGCGCCGTGCGCGCGCTGATGGCGACGGGCCACTCGCGCTACCCGGTCGTCGACCCCGAGCAGGGCGGCGTGGTCGGGGTGGTGCACCTGAGCGACGTGCTCGACGCCGCGCCGACCGCCACCCTGGCCGACATCACCCGCCCCCCGCTCGTGGTGCCCACCCGGATGGCGCTGCCGGACGCGCTCGAGGACCTGGCGCGCACGCGCAACGAGCTCGCCGCGGTCGTCGACGAGCACGGCGGCTTCGTCGGTCTCCTCACCCTCGAGGACCTGGCCGAGGAGCTGGTCGGCGAGCTGACCGACGAGCACGACGACCCCGAGGACGAGCGCGCGCCGTCGGTGGACGATGACCCCGGCTCGTGGTTGGTCCCCGGCGACCTCCCGGTCGACGAGGTGGAGCGCACCATCGCGCAGGACCTGCCCGTGGGCGACTACCAGACGATCGCCGGCCTGGTGATCGCCGAGCACGGCCGCCTGCCCCAGGTCGGGACGGTGGTCGAGGTGCGCCTGCCCGACGACCTCGGTGACCTCGCCCACGACGGCGATCCCGTCGTGCGCTACGCCCGCATGGAGGTCGTCGAGGTCGAGCAGCACGTCCCCGCGGCCGTCCGCATCACCCTCGACCTGGCCGGTCCCGGACCGGAGGAGCAGTCCTGATGGAGAACCCCGTCGTGGTGGCCGTCGCCACCGTCGTCATCATCGCCGCGAGCGCGTTCTTCGTGGCGATCGAGTTCGCGCTCATCGCGGCTCGGAAGCACCGGCTCGAGGACGCCGCCGCGGACAGCCGCGCCGCGCGGGCCGCGCTCCGCAGCTCCACCGAGCTGAGCGTGCTGCTCGCCGGGTCCCAGCTGGGCATCACCGTGTCGGTGCTCGCCCTGGGCGCCATCACCAAGCCGGCCGTGCACCACTGGCTCACGCCGGTCTTCGAGGCCTGGGGTGCGGCGTACTGGGTCGCGGACGTCGCCGGCTTCGTGCTGGCCCTGGTCGTGGTGACGTTCCTGCACCTGGTGGTGGGGGAGATGGCGCCGAAGTCGTGGGCCATCGCCCACCCGGAGCGGTCCGCGACGATGCTCGCGATCCCGATGCGCGCCTACATGTGGCTGACCCGTCCGCTGCTGAACGTGCTGAACGACGCCGCGAACTGGTGCCTGCGCCGGGTCGGGGTGGAGCCCGTCGACGAGGTCGGCAACGGGCAGGACGTCGACGCGCTGCGCCAGCTGGTCGAGCACTCGGCCAACGTCGGCGCCCTCGACGCGTCGTACTCCGCCCAGCTGTCCGGCGCCCTGGAGCTGGAGACCCTGACGCTCGGCGACCTGCTGCGCCCCACGCCGCCCACCGCGGTCCCGCAGGGTGCCCGGGTCGCCGACGTGCAGGACGCGAGCCGCCGCAGCGGTCACCTGCGCATCCTGGTCGGTGACGCCGGTCGCGTGGACGGGGTCGTGCACGTGCGCGACACCCTCCAGCTCGATGCGGACGCGTCCCTCGACACCGTGACCCGGTCCGTGCTCCGGCTCCCCGCGGACCTCGAGGTGTACGCCGCGCTCGGCCGCATGCGCGAGAGCCGCAACCAGCTCGCGGTCGTCACCGACCCCGCCGACCCGGCCGCGATGCGCGGCCTGGTCACGGTCGCCGACCTGCTCCGTCGGCTCTTCCCGCTCCAGGACCGGCGCGGCGAGGTGCCGGCCGGGGCCTGACGGTGGCGGCGGTGGGACGACGGTCACGACCAGCGGATGGATGTCCGGTTGTCGTTCATCCTTCGTTCACGTTCGCCGACAGGTTCATACACCTTCGCTGCCTAGCTTCTGGATCGTCACGTTCACGAGTCATCAGGAGCACCAGTGAAGACCACCTCCGTGCGTACGGCGGTCATCCCGGGCCTCGTCGCCCTCGCCCTCACCTTCTCCGCCTGCAGCGCCGGCAACGACGACAGCGGCAGCGACGCCGAGGGCGGCGACTTCTCCGGCCAGCTCGCCGCCGGCGGCGCCTCCTCCCAGGAGGCCGCGCAGAACGCCTGGATCGTCGGCTTCCAGGAGGCCAACCCCGACGCCACCGTCACCTACGACCCGGTCGGGTCCGGCGGTGGCCGCGAGAACTTCATCTCCGGCGCGTTCCCGTTCGCGGGCTCCGACGCCTTCCTCACCGACGACGAGGGTGAGCTGACCGACGCCACCGAGCGCTGCGGCGGCGACGCCCCGATCGAGATCCCGAACTACGTCAGCCCGATCGCGGTCGTCTTCAACGTCGAGGGCGTCGACGAGCTCAACCTGTCGCCCGACACGATCGCCGGGATCTTCGCCGGTGAGATCACCCGCTGGGACGCGGAGGAGATCGTCGCCGACAACCCGGACGCGGACCTGCCGTCCGAGCGCATCAACCCGGTGCACCGCTCCGACGAGTCGGGCACGACCGAGAACTTCACCAACTACCTCGACATCGTCGCGGGCGACGTGTGGACCGCCGGCGCGATCGAGGTGTGGCCGCAGGAGTTCGGCGGCGAGGGCGCCCAGGGCACCTCGGGCGTCGTCTCGGCCGTCAAGAGCGGCACCAACTCCATCGGCTACGCCGACGCCAGCCAGGCCGGTGGCCTGGGCGTCGCCAACGTCGGCGTGGGCGACGAGTTCGTCGGCCCCACCGCCGAGGCCGCGGCCGCCATCCTGGACGTCTCCCCGCGCGTCGAGGGCCGTGGCGAGGGCTCGGTCGTCTTCGAGCTCGACTACGAGACCGAGGAGGGCGGCGTCTACCCGATCACGCTGATCTCCTACCTGCTGGCCTGCCCGTCCTACACCGGTGACGAGGCCGAGGCCGGCGCACTGGCCAAGGGCTACCTCGAGTACATCGTGAGCGACGAGGGCCAGGAGTTCGGCGCCGAGGAGGCCGGCTCGGCCCCGCTCAGCGACGACCTGCAGTCCGAGGTCCAGGACCTCGTCGAGGGCATCACCGCCGAGTGACGTCCTACGGAGCATGAGCGAGGGCCCGACCCGGACCGGGTCGGGCCCTCGCCCGCGCGTCCCGCGCACCTCCGGCCCCACCGGGCCGAGGGCCACCACCGAGCACCAGCACGACACGAGGGAGCAGCAGGTGTCCACCACGACCACCGTGGCCGAAGCGCCGCCGGGCGGCCGACGCCGCGGAGACTCGATCTTCGCCGGCCTCGCCACCGGCGCGGGCCTGGTCATCATGCTCGCGCTTGCGGGCGTGGCGATCTTCCTGATCATCGAGGGCGTCCCCGCGATCAGCGCCTCGGGTGAGCAGGCCTACGGCAAGGACAACATCGTCGTCTACGTCTGGCCGCTGCTCTTCGGCACGCTGCTGGCCGCGGTGATCGCCCTGCTCATCGCGACACCACTGGCGGTCGGGGTGGCGCTGGTGATTTCCCACTACGCACCCCGCAAGGTCGCCCGGCCGCTGGCGTACCTCATCGACCTGCTCGCCGCGGTCCCCAGCGTCGTGTATGGGCTCTGGGGCCGGGCGGTGCTGGCGCCGGCGATCCTGCCGGTGTACGTCTGGCTGGCGGACAACCTCGGCTGGCTGCCGTTCTTCGACGGCCCGGCGCAGACCGGCCGCACCATCCTGACCGCCGCCATCGTGCTGGCGGTCATGGCGCTGCCGATCATCACCGCGATCTGCCGGGAGGTCTTCCTGCAGACCCCGCGCATCCACGAGGAGGCCGCGCTCGCGCTCGGCGCCACCCGCTGGGAGATGATCCGGATGACGGTCTTCCCCTACGCCCGCTCCGGTGTCATCTCCGCGGTCATGCTCGGCCTCGGTCGCGCGCTCGGCGAGACCATGGCCGTGGCGATGGTGCTCTCCGCGAGCGGGATCATCACCTTCGACCTGATCTCGGCGGAGAACCCGTCGACGATCGCCGCCAACATCGCCCTGAACTTCGGCAACGCGTCCGGGACGAAGATCAACGTGTTGATCTTCAGCGGCCTGGTCCTGTTCGTCGTCTCGTTCGCCGTCAACTTCCTCGGCCGCTGGATCGCGGCTCGGGGCCAGATCAAGGCCTGAGGAGGCACGCGTGTCCATGACCGACGAGCGGCCCGCAGCCGCCCCACCCACCCAGATGCCCCTGGTCGCGCCGCAGATGCCGGGGTACGCACCATGGCTCGCCCTCGTGCTGGCCATCGGCCTGGCCGCCCTCCCCGGCCTCCTGCTCGGCTGGTCCGTCGTCGCGATCGCTGTGCTCGCCTGGGTGCTGCTCATCATCGGGCTCCCCGCCTGGTCCTCGGTGGTCGAGGGCAACCGACGCGCGGTGGACCGCCTCGTCACGACGATCGCCTGGTCGACGTTCGGGCTGGCGATGATCCCGCTGGTCAGCCTGGTCTACGAGGTCGTCAGCAACGGCTACGGCGTGCTCTCCGGCTCGTTCCTGACCTACGACATGCGCGGCGTCCTCGGCGCCGGCGGTGGCATCTACCACGCGCTGATGGGCACGCTCATCATCACGGCGCTGGCCACTGCCATCTCGGTCCCGATCGGCGTGATGGCCGCCATCTACCTGATCGAGTACGGCAAGGGCAACCGCCTCGCGCGGACCGTGACCTTCCTGGTCGACGTGATGACGGGCATCCCGTCGATCGTCGCCGGACTGTTCGCCTTCGCGCTGTTCACCCTCATCTTCGGGCCGGGCGTCCGGTTCGGCATCGGCGGCGCCGTCGCGCTGTCGGTGCTGATGATCCCGATCGTGGTGCGGGCGACCGAGGAGATGCTCAAGCTGGTCCCCGAGGAGCTGCGCGAGGCGTCGTACGCCCTCGGCGTGCCGAAGTGGCGCACGATCGTCAAGGTCGTGCTGCCGACCGCGCTCGGCGGCATCGTCACCGGCGTGACGCTGGCGATCGCCCGTGTCGCCGGCGAGACCGCGCCGCTGCTCATCATCGTCGGCACCACGACCACCTTGAACCTCAACCCGTTCGACGGCCGGATGGCCACGCTGCCGGTCTTCATCTTCTCCTCGGTCACGACCGGCGGGAAGTACGACGCCGAGCAGACCGCCCGGGCCTGGGGCGCCGCCCTGGTCCTCGTGGCCATCGTGATGGGGCTGAACCTCCTCGCCCGAGCCGTCGGCAAGATCTTCGCGCCCAAGACCGGGCGCTGACACCCACCAAGGACACCTCCCATGGCCAAGAGCATCGACATCTCCGACCTGAACATCTACTACGGGGACTTCCTCGCCGTCGAGGGCGTCGACATGACGATCCGTGCCCGCGCGGTGACCGCCTTCATCGGCCCCTCCGGCTGTGGCAAGTCGACCTTCCTGCGGTCGCTGAACCGCATGCACGAGGTCATCCCCGGCGCCCGCGTCGAGGGCAAGGTCGTCGTGGACGGCCAGTCGCTCTACGACCCCTCCGTCGACCCGGTGGCCGTGCGTCGCCAGATCGGCATGGTCTTCCAGCGGCCGAACCCCTTCCCGACGATGTCGATCTACGACAACGTCCTCGCGGGCAACAAGCTGAACTCCAAGCGGATGAAGAAGTCCGAGGCGGACGCCATCGTCGAGAAGTCCCTGCGCGGCGCCAACCTCTGGACCGAGGTCAAGGACCGGCTCAACAAGCCGGGCATGGGCCTCTCCGGCGGCCAGCAGCAGCGGCTGTGCATCGCCCGCGCGATCGCGGTCGAGCCGCAGGTGCTGCTCATGGACGAGCCGTGCTCGGCGCTCGACCCGATCTCCACCGCGGCGATCGAGGACCTCATCCACGAGCTGAAGTCCGACTACACGATCGTCATCGTCACCCACAACATGCAGCAGGCGGCGCGGGTGTCGGACGACACGGGCTTCTTCAACCTCAAGGCGACCGGGGAGCCGGGCCACCTGGTGGAGTTCAACGCCACCAGCAAGGTCTTCTCCAACCCCGACGACCCCTCGACCGAGGCCTACATCTCCGGCCGGTTCGGCTGATCGTGCTGGACATCTCGGGGATCGGGCCGGAGGGCACGCGGTCGTACGCCGTGCCGGTGCACGTCATCGGCCCGGCCGAGGACGTCGAGCAGGTCGCGAACGAGCTGCGCTGCGACGGCGTCGAGGTCAGCGGGTCCGCCTCGGCGCTCGACGGCCTGGTGCACTTCGGTGAGGCGCGTCCCGAGGTCGTCGTCGTGTCCTCCGCCGTCGCGGACGCCGGGGCCGTGGACGTCGTCACGGCGCTCCGCCGGCACGACGCGCCGCTGGTCGTCGCGCTGGTCGACCCCGGCGACGTCGCGCTCGCGGGGCGGATGGTGCTGGCCGGCGCCCGCAGCGTCCTGACCCGGCCCTTCTCCGGCGCGGCCTTGTGGGCGGCGGTCCCGCGGCCCGCCGCCGAGCTGCGCCCGCAGGCCCAGCTGCGGCACGGCCCCATCGTGCTCGACGTCGACAGCTACGCCGTCTGGATCCACGGCGAGCGGGTGCCGGACCCGCCCGGCAAGGAGTTCGAGCTGCTGCACGCCCTGCTCCGCCGAGCCCCCGGCGTCGTCGGCAACGACGAGCTGCGGGCGTCGCTGTGGGGCGACGCGGGCGAGGGCCCGTCGGACAACACGATCGCCGTCCACGTCGCCCGGCTGCGCCACCGGCTCGAGGGCGTCGCCCGGATCCGTCGCCTGCGCGGCCGCGGCTACGCGCTCGCGCTCGACTGAGCGTCGGCGGGGTCGGCGGGGTCCGCAGGACCGGTCCTGATGGCGGTCGTGTGCCTGCGGACGCGGGTGGGCGCGGCGTGGGGCACACGACCCCGGCGGGTCGGGCGGCATGATCCCTGCATGCTGCTCGGGCGCTGGACCTCCCTGCTCCTCACCCTCGTGGCCGGCCTGGCCCTCGTCGTCGGGCTCGTCCCGGCCGCTGCTGCCGACCCGGGCGACCCGGGTGAGCCGCCGCCCGTCGCCACGACGCTGACGCTCGCGGCACCGGCGCGGTACGCCGACCGGCCGACCGACCTGGTCGCGACGCTGACGGCCGCCGACGGGACGCCGGTGGTCGGCGTGCCCGTGACGCTCGAGCGGCGGCGGGGCGGGACGTGGACGCCGCTCGCGGCCGCGGTCACCGACGCGACCGGCCGGGTCGCGGCCGAGCCGGTGCTGGCCCGACGGCCGGCCGACAACGTGTTCCGCGCGGCGTACGCGGGCGACGCGACGTACGCACCCGCGACGAGCGGGCCGGTCGCCGTACCCCTGCTCAGGCGCACGAGCCAGGTGCGCGTCCGCGGGCCGCAGCGGGTCGTCGACGAGCGACGCGTTCCGGTGCGGGTGGCGTGGCGGACCGGCAACGGGCAGCCGGTCGCCGGCCGGGTGGAGCTGTTCCGCAAGACCCGCGGCGGGAGCTGGACCCTCGCGCGCACGCTGCGCACCGACGAGCAGGGTCGCGCCGAGCTCGTCGTGCGCCCGCGGGTCGACACCGCGTGGCGCGCCGACGCGACGGGCACGCCGTGGGCCGGCCGCGCGACCAGCGGCGTCCACCGCGTCGACAACGTGCCACCGGGGGAGCCGGTCGTGCTGCCCGCGGGAGCGCCGCGCCCCCGGGTCCCCCTGCCGCCGCAGCCCCGCGCCAGCGGCCCCGGCCCGCAGCTGCGGATCTCGCAGGTCCCCGACGGCGTGTGGCGCTCGATGGTCGGCCGCAGCTGGCGCCCCGGCTGCCCGGTGGGGCGCGCGGGGCTGCGCTTGGTGCGCGTCAACTACTACGGGTACGACGGCTATCGGCACCGCGGCGAGGTGGTCGCCGCGGCGAGCGCGGCCGGCCGCATCGGACGGGCGCTGGCCGCGATGCACGAGCGGCGCTTCCCGATCCGCTCGATGTACCGCGTCGACCGGTTCGGCTGGTCCGGCCGGCTCAACGGCGCCGACGACTACCGCTCGATGGCGGCGGGCAACACCTCCGCCTTCAACTGCCGCTGGGTGGTCGGCCGGCCCGGCGTCCGTTCGCCGCACTCCTACGGCCGGTCGCTGGACGTGAACCCGTGGGAGAACCCCTACCGCGCCTCGCACGGGTGGACGCCGAACTCGTGGTGGGTCGGCCGCAGCCACCCCCGCGTCGCCTGGCGCTCGCGCAGCCACGCCGTGGTGCGGCTGATGGCGGCCCACGGCCTGCGCTGGACCTACGGCACCTTCGACGCCCACCACTTCGACGCCCGCACCACGAGCGGGCGCGTCGTCCCCGGGCCGGTCGCCCGCGCCTGTGGCCTCGAGGTGTGCCACTGATGGCGCGCGCCGCGGCCCCGGCCGGCTGCGTCTTCTGCGCGATCGTGGCGGGGGACGCCGAGGCCGACCGGGTGCTCGAGGACGACGACTTCGTGGCCTTCCTCGACCAGCGCCCGGTCTTCAAGGGCCACCTCCTGCTGGTCCCGCGCGAGCACGTGGTCACGCTGCCCGACCTGCCGGCCCCGCTGCGCGACCCGTTCCTCGCCCACGCCCAGCGGCTCGCGACCGCGGTGGTCGACGCGCTCGGGGCCCAGGGGTCGTTCGTCGCGATGAACAACGTCGTCAGCCAGTCCGTGCCCCACCTGCACCTGCACGTCGTGCCGCGCACGAAGGGCGACGGGCTGCGGGGGTTCTTCTGGCCGCGGCACCGGTACGACGACTTGGCCGAGCGGGCGGCGTACGCCGCGAGACTGCGTGCCGCGCTGTCCTAGCGCTGTCGTAGCGTGTGCGATCGTCCGCATCCGGCGGGCCACAGCCACCGAGCAATCAGGAGTGCAGTCATGGGTCGATTCGACGGGCGCGTCGCCGTCGTCACCGGAGCCGCCCGCGGGATCGGGTTCGGCACCGCCACCCGGTTCGCCGAGGAGGGTGCGTCGGTCGCGATCATCGACCTCGACGAGTCCGCCGCGGCCGATGCCGCCGGGCGGCTGCCGGTCGTCGACGGCGCGAAGGCCGTGGGCATCGGCGCGGACGTCAGCAACGCCGAGTCGGTCGACGCCGCGGTCGAGCGGGTCGTCAGCGAGCTGGGCGGCATCCACGTGCTGGTCAACAACGCCGGCATCACGCGCGACAACCTGCTGTTCAAGATGACCGAGCAGGACTGGGACCTGGTCATGGGCGTCCACCTCAAGGGTGCGTTCCTGATGACCAAGGCCGCGCAGAAGCACTTCGTGGAGCAGAAGTACGGCAAGATCGTGAACCTCTCCAGCGTCTCCGCGCTGGGCAACCGCGGCCAGGCCAACTACTCCGCGGCGAAGATGGGCGTGCAGGGCTTCACCCGCACCCTCGGCATCGAGCTCGGCCCGTTCGGCATCAACGCCAACGCCGTCGCGCCCGGCTTCATCGCCACCGAGATGACCGACGCCACCGCCGCACGGCTCAAGATGGACGTCGAGGAGTTCCGCAAGCTCAACGCCGAGGCCAACCCGGTGCGCCGGGTCGGGTTCCCCGAGGACATCGCGGCCGCGGTCGCGTTCCTCGCCAGCGACGAGGCGTCGTACATCACCGGCCAGACGCTGTACGTCGACGGCGGCGCCAAGCTCGGCTGACGCCTGCTCTCCAGGTCGGACGGGGAGGGCGCCGCCGGTCGGCGACCTTCCCGTCCGGGCGCGCCTCCGCGCCGCTGCGGCCCGTGCGCCGCACACTGGGACTCGTCGGCCTTAGTCGACCGAACCACTAGTCAATCTCTCTGCATTGGAGCCCGCCGTGCGCCGCACCCGGACCCGCGCCCTCGCCTCGACCATCGCCGCCACCGCCCTGGTGCTCTCCGCCTGCGGGAGCTCGGACGACGGAGCCGGGGGAGACGAGGGCAACGACCCGCAGGCGACGAGCGCCGGCTCCCAGCTCGCCTCGACCTGGCCGCTCACCGGCCTGCCCGTCGAGGGCGACGACTCCGCGGTGCAGGACCACCCGGTGCTCGTGCTGAAGATGGACAACACCTCCTCGAGCGCCCCGCAGGTCGGTCTCGGCTCCGCGGACCTCGTCGTCGAGGAGCTCGTTGAGGGCGGGATGACCCGTCTCGCGGCGTTCTACTACTCGCAGGTGCCCGACGACGCCGGTCCGGTCCGCTCGATGCGGGCCAGCGACATCGGCATCGTCAGCCCGGTCGACGCCTCGATGGTCACCAGCGGCGCGGCGCCGATCACCATCAAGCGCATCAACGGCGCGGGGATCGAGTTCTTCGGCGAGGGCGCGAAGGGCTTCTACCGCGCCGGCGGCCGCAGCGCGCCGTACAACCTGTTCGCGCGCATGGACGAGACCGCCACCCTCACCCGCGGCGGCGAGCGGCCCGCCGACTACCTCACCTGGGGCGACGCCGCCGACCTGCCGAAGGGCAAGCCCGCCACCAGCCTCGCCGCGAGCTTCGGCGGCGGCCACACGACCAGCTGGAGCTTCCGCGACGGGCGCTACGCCATCGACAACGGGTACGCCGCGGCCGGCGACGAGTTCCCCGCCGACTCGGTGCTGGTGCTGCGCGTGGAGGTCGGCGACGCCGGCTACCGCGACCCGGCCGGGAACCCCGTGCCCGAGACCAAGCTCGAGGGCAAGGGCGAGGCGATGCTCTTCCACGACGGCCGCGTCGTCCGCGGCACCTGGTCCAAGGACGGCCTCGGCGCCCCCATCGAGCTCGCCACCAAGCAGGGCGAGCTGAAGGTCCCCGCCGGCCACACCTGGATCGAGCTCGTCCCCCGCGAGGCCGGGAACGTCACCTTCAGCCGCTGACACCGGTGTCCGCTGGTCGAACAGGCCTGCACTGCTCAGCCAGCGGGGGCGTCGTCGCCAGAGGCGCCGGGAAGAGGCACGCCGTCGGCGGCGAGGGCCTGGAAGCCCTGGAGGATGAACGCGATGGCGGTCTCGACCCGCTCGGCGGCGGCGATGGGGTCGTCGGCGCTGGAGACGGACTCGCCGGCCGAGGACATCGCGCCGAAGAAGATGCGGGCGAAGGTCTGCAGCATCTCCTCCTCGAGCTCCCACGTGCCGGCGCTGAGCACCGCGCGCACGATCTCGAGGACGTTGGCGAACGTCGAGCGCTCCTCCTGCTCGCGGAAACGCTCGTAGCCGAGGACCGACGGGCCCTCCTGGATGACGATGCGGCGGTAGCGCGGCTCCTGGACCACGGCGAGGAACGCCTGGAGCCCGGCGAGCGCCTTCTCCCACGGGTCCTTCTTGCCCTTGAGCGCCTTCTGGATCGCGCGGGAGGCGTCGGCCTCGACCCGCTCGAAGACCGCCTCGAAGAGCGCCTGCTTGCCGCTGAAGTGGTGGTAGAGCGCGCCCTTGGTCACCCGCGCGCCGGCGACGATCGAGTCGAGGGACGCCGCGGCGTACCCCAGGTCGGTGAAGAGCTCCTCGGCCACGTCGACCAGCGCCCGCTTGGTGGAGGCGGAGTACTGCTGGCGACGGCTCGCGCCGGTCACGCCGGGCACCCCGGGGACCTTCGGCACCAGCTTCGAGACGCTCGGCTTCGGTGGCATCCCGGCAGTTTAGGCACCGACCGCCGGACCAGGTGGCGCGGATCACCCGGCGGCACGTTGCATACCGCGGGTATGCCTCCGTACTCTGGGTACGTACTCACAGTATGTGAGCACCCCGAGAAGGAGCTGACCATGACCTGGACTTCCTTTCACAACCGCGGAGAGATCCTGCGCTCCGTGACCCGCGTCGCCGACCAGCGCCGTGACGGCGTCCTCCCGATGGACCTGCCGGGCGTGCGCGAGACCTTCGGCGACGAGCTCGCCCTGTACGGCGCGCTGTCGCTGCGCTGGCACACCCGGCTCGCCGGCCGCATCGAGCGCGAGCTGGCGAGCCAGCCGCTGGACCTCGAGGCCGCGGTCATCGCCGCTTGGCGGGCGCTGGCCGACGAGATGCCGGGCGTCCGCGCGATCCTCGACCACCACCGCGAGCAGCCGGTCGACGACGCGATGGCCGAGGCCATCGCCAAGGCGACCCGCAAGGAGCACATCCTGCTCGCGATCATGGCCGGTCGCGCGAGCGTGCACGACAGCCGCGGCGCCGCCCTGGCCGCCGAGACCGGCGCCCGCATCGAGCAGCGCGCGCGCACCCTGAGCGCCGCCATCGCGGCGGCGCGCTCCACGACGGCCACCCACGACGGTGCCCGCGCCTCGCTGCGCCACCGCCTCGGCCGCCTGCGCGCGGCCCTCGCAGCCTGACCCGTCCTCCCAGGACCGGTCGGCTGCCCTCGAGCTGACGGCCCCGGAACCGACGCACCCCTCCCTCGCGGTACCTCCCGCACCCTCCCTCGCGTCGGGCCGGGGCCGTCATGCATGCCGAGCCCACCCGTTGTCGGCGCGGTGGGTCATGATGGAACGGTGGGCGAGCTGCAGGCAGGGATGTTGCTGGTGGCGACGCCCGCCCTGCTCGACCCGAACTTCGCCGACACCGTCGTCCTGCTCCTCGACGCCGACGCCAGCGGCGCGCTCGGGGTCGTGGTCAACCGTCCCTCGCCGGTCGCCGTCTCGGAGGTCCTCGGCGGCTGGGGCGAGGTGGTCGCCGAGCCCGAGGTCCTCTTCTCCGGCGGGCCGGTCGGCCCGGAAGGTGCGCTGGCGGTGGCGCTGCTGCGCGACGCCGACGACGCACCGGTCGGCTTCCAGGCGATCGACGGCCGGCTCGGCCTCCTCGACCTCGACACGCCCCTGGAGCTGGTCGAGGGCACGCTGGCGGGGCTGCGCATCTTCGCCGGGTACGCCGGATGGGGCGCCGGGCAGCTCGAGGGCGAGGTCGAGGAGGGCAGCTGGTACGTCGTACCCGCCGATCCCGCGGACCCGTTCCGGCTCGACCCCGACGGCCTGTGGCGCGATGTGCTGCGCCGCCAGCCCGGCGAGCTGGCCTGGCACGCCACCCGCCCGGCGGACCCCGACCTCAACTGACCCTCGGCTGGTCCCCGGCTGGTCCACAGGCGGTCCCGCGACTGCCGCGTCCGGGGGTGTCCTGACGTAGGCTGGGCCCGTGAGCCAGATCGGATTCGGGACCGGCACCGCCGTCGACGAGAGGGTCCGCGAGGACCAGCGCACCGTCCCCACCGACGACGGTGACCACGAGCGGTTCTCGCACTACGTCGAGAAGGACAAGCTCACCGAGGCGATGGTGATGGGCACGCCCGTCGTCGCGCTCTGCGGCAAGGTGTGGGTGCCGAGCCGCGCGCCGGAGAAGTTCCCGGTCTGCCCCGAGTGCAAGGAAGCCTGGGAGAGCATGCGCGACGACGGCTCGGACGCCGAGTGACCGGACGGCAGGACCGTCCGACCGCCCGCCGCAGCACCTCTGACGAGACCGAGCTCGACCTCTCGCTGACACCCGCGCTCAGCCCTGCCTGGCCCGAGCGCGCCGCCTGGGGCACCGCTCCGTCGCTGCGCGCGTGGCAGCAGGCGGCGATGACGAAGTACTTCGCCGACCAGCCGCGCGACTTCCTCGCGGTCGCGACCCCGGGGGCGGGCAAGACGACCTTCGCGCTGTCGGTGGCCTCCGAGCTGCTCGGCCGGCGCATCGTCGACCGGATCATCGTCGTCGCCCCCACCGAGCACCTCAAGCTCCAGTGGGCCGAGGCCGCCGCCCGCGCGGGCATCCCGATCGACCCGACGTACGCCGCCGGCAAGGGCAAGACCTCCGCCGACTACGTCGGGGTCGCGGTGACGTACGCCGGCGTGGCGGTCAACCCGCTGGCGATGCGGATCCGCGCCGAGCGGTTCAAGACGCTGGTCATCCTCGACGAGGTCCACCACGCGGGCGACGCGCTGTCGTGGGGCGAGGGCGTCCGCGAGGCGTTCGAGCCCGCAGCGCGGCGCCTGGCGCTGACCGGCACGCCGTTCCGCTCCGACATCAACCCGATCCCGTTCGTCACCTACGCGCCCGGGCCCGACGGCGTACCGCGCTCGGTGGCCGACTACACCTACGGCTACGCCCACGCGCTGGCCGACCACGTCGTGCGGCCGGTGCTGTTCATGGCGTACTCCGGCGACATGACGTGGCGCACCCGCGCCGGCGACGAGGTCTCCGCGCGGCTCGGCGAGCCGCTGACGAAGGACCTGACCAACCAGGCCCTGCGGACCGCGCTCGACCCGCAGGGCTCGTGGATGCCGTCGGTGCTGGCCGCGGCCGACAAGCGGCTCTCGGAGGTACGTCGCCACGTGCCCGACGCCGGCGGCCTGGTCATCGCCACCGACCAGGACAGCGCCCGCGCGTACGCCAAGCTGCTCAAGCAGATCAGCGGGGAGCCCCCGACGGTCGTGCTGTCCGACGAGAAGCTGGCGTCGAAGAAGATCTCGGCCTTCACCGACAGCGACGACCGGTGGATGGTCGCGGTCCGGATGGTCTCCGAAGGCGTGGACGTGCCCCGGCTGGCGGTCGGCGTCTACGCGACGACCACCGCGACGCCGCTCTTCTTCGCCCAGGCCGTCGGTCGCTTCGTGCGTGCGCGCGCCCGCGGGGAGACCGCATCGGTGTTCCTGCCGTCGGTGCCCTCGCTGCTCGGGTTCGCCTCGGAGATGGAGGTCGAGCGCGACCACGTGCTGGGCCGCAAGGTCACCGACGAGGGCGACATCTTCGCCGCCGAGGACGAGCTGCTCGCGCGGGCCAACGAGAGCGAGGCCGCGTCGGCCGAGCTGGAGATGTCCTTCGAGGCGCTCGGCTCGGAGGCTCGCTTCGACCGCGTGCTCTTCGACGGCGGCGAGTGGGGCCACGCCGGCGAGGTGCAGGTGGGCTCGGAGGAGGAGATGGACTTCCTCGGCATCCCGGGCCTGCTCGAGCCCGACCAGATGCGCGAGCTGCTGCGCCAGCGACAGAGCGACCGGGCGCGCAAGCAGAAGGCCGTCGCCACTCCTGCCGAGGCCGCCGGCGACTCGGTCGCCCAGCTGAGCACCCACGAGCAGCTGGCGGTGCTCCGCCGCGAGCTCAACGGCCTCGTCGCCGCGTGGCACCACCGCACCGGCCAGGCCCACGGCATCACCCACGCCGCGCTGCGCAAGGAGTGCGGTGGCCCGGCCGCCGCTGTCGCCAACGCCGAGCAGCTGCACGCCCGGATCGACCGGATCCGTGAGTGGGCGGCCACGCGCAAGTCGTCCTGACCCGGCTCGGCCGGTGGTCGGGGCGGGGCGAGTAGCGCGCGGGGCCGGTCCACTTCCGCGCAATTGCGCGGAAGTGGACGTGCGCAACCGCTTGCCCACGACCAAAGCCGCGCAATTGAACGATCGTCGACGCCCCGGCCACCCGCCCCCACCTCAGCCGTCCGGGCCGTGCTGCGCCCGGCCGGGCGCAGCCCGTGCCCGGCGGGTGTCCCTAGGCTGCACCCGTGCCGGCCGAGACCTCCCAGACGCTCGACCGCGGGCTGCGGCTGCTGAGCCTGCTCGCCGCCGCACCCGACGGGCTGACGGTGACCGAGGCCGCCGGCGCGCTGGACGTGCCGCGCACCGTGGCGTACCGCCTGGTCAGCACGCTCGAGCAGCACGCGCTGGTACGCCGTGACGGTCGCGGCCGGCTCCACGTCGGGCTCGGGGTGCTGCACCTCGCGTCAGCGGTGCAGCCGGTGCTGCGCGACCTCGCCGCACCCGTGCTCCGCTCGCTCGCCGAGGCCGTCGGGTGCACCGCGCACCTGACCGTCGCCGAGGGGGAGGAGGCGCTGGCGCTCGCCGTGGTGGAGCCGTCGTGGACCGACTTCCACGTCGGCTACCGGGTCGGCTCCCGCCACCCGCTCGGCCAGGGTGCCGCCGGCCGGGCGGTCCTGCTCGGCCGCGACCGCGACCCCGAGCGCCCCGCCTGGTGCACCACGTCCGGTGAGCTCCAGGCCGGCGCACGTGGGCTCGCCGCACCCGTGCTCGACGTCGACGGCATCGAGGCCAGCGTCGGCATCGTCACCCTCGGCGAGCTCGACGTCGACCGGGTCGGACCGCGGGTCGTCGACGCCGCGCGCGAGGTCGCCGAGCGCCTGCGGTCGGCCTAGCTGTGAGGTTCATCGGCGCCCCGGTGAAGCTGACGCTGCCCCGATGGAGTTCCAGCGGGGCGCCGTCAGGTCCGTCGGCTCCCCGATGAACCTCACGAGCGCCCGGCCGCCCGCAGCGCGAGCGGAAGCGTCCGGTACGCCACCTGGGTGGCCAGCGCGATGGTGGTCGAGCAGCGGACGACCGCGTCGGAGGCGAGCACGGCGTCGATGACCCGCTGGAGGTCGGTGTTGGAGCGGGCGACGACGCGGGCGACCAGGTCACCGGTGCCGGTCACCGTGTGCGCCTCGAGCACCTCCGCGATCGTCGACAGGTGGGCGGCGACCGCGTCGTGGCCACCCGTCCCGTCGGCGACGGTCGCCTGGCGGATCTCCAACGTCAGGAACGCCGTCACGGGGTAGCCGAGCGCCGCCGGGTCCAGCTCCGGCCCCCAGCCGGTCACCACACCGCGGGCGACCAGCTTGTCGAGCCGGGCCTGGACGGTGCCACGCGCGACGCCGAGCCGGCGCGACGCCTCGAGCACGCCCAGCCGGGGCTCGTCGTGCAGCAGGGCGAGCAACCTGCCGTCCAGCTCGTCCATCGGCCCTCCCTCGACTGTGCAGGTTGTCCAGCGTGTCGAAGCACCATTGCACAGGTTGCGTGACCTGGCCCACGCTGCGGGCATGACGACCACCCAGGACCCGACCCGTGACACCGGGACGACCGGCGGCGCCCTCACCGCCGACGAGCTCAAGGCCGACCTGACCCTGGACCAGCTGCGCGAGCTGGTCGGGCTGGTGGAGTACGACGCGAGCCGTGACCCGTTCCCGGTCACCGGCATGGACGCGATCGGCTTCGTCGTCGGCAACGCCACCCAGGCAGCGGCGTTCTACCAGCTCGCCTTCGGCATGGACCTCGAGGCGTACCGCGGCCCCGAGACCGGCTGTCGCGACAGCAAGTCCTACGTCCTGCGCTCGGGCAGCGCGCGCTTCGTGCTGACCGGCGGGGTGACCCCCGACAGCCCGGTCCTCGACCACCACCGGCGCCACGGCGACGGCGTCGTCGACCTGGCGCTGGAGGTCCCCGACGTCGACGCGTGCATCGAGCACGCCCGGTCCGCCGGCGCGACGGTGCTGGTCGAGCCGCACGACGAGTCCGACGAGCACGGCACCGTGCGGACGGCCGCGATCGCGACGTACGGCGAGACCCGCCACACGCTCGTCGACCGCTCGCGGTACGCCGGCCCCTACCTGCCCGGGTACGTCGCCCGCACCTCGTCGCTCGTGCGCCCCGCCGACCACCCGAAGCGGCTCTTCCAGGCCGTCGACCACTGCGTCGGCAACGTCGAGCTCGGCCGGATGGACGAGTGGGTGGAGTTCTACCACCGGGTCATGGGCTTCTCGAACATGGCGGAGTTCATCGGCGACGACATCGCCACCGACTACTCCGCGCTGATGTCGAAGGTCGTCGCGAGCGGCAACCACCGCGTGAAGTTCCCGCTCAACGAGCCGGCGGTCGCGCGCAAGAAGTCCCAGATCGACGAGTACCTCGAGTTCTACGACGGCGCCGGCTGCCAGCACATCGCGCTCGCGACCAACGACATCCTGCGCACCGTGGACGTCATGCGCGCCAGCGGCGTGGAGTTCCTCGACACCCCCGACTCCTACTACGACGACCCCGAGCTGCGGGCCCGGATCGGCCAGGTGCGGGTGCCGATCGAGGAGCTCAAGGCGCGGCGGATCCTGGTCGACCGGGACGAGGACGGCTACCTGCTCCAGATCTTCACCAAGCCGGTCGGCGACCGGCCGACGGTGTTCTACGAGCTCATCGAGCGGCACGGCTCGCTCGGGTTCGGCAAGGGAAACTTCAAGGCGCTCTTCGAGGCGATCGAGCGCGAGCAGGAGGCCCGCGGCAACCTCTGACCTGCGGCAGGATGGCCGCGTGCCGACGTACCTCGCCTTCCTCCGCGCCATCAACCTGGGCGCCAAGCGCAAGTTCCCGAAGGACCGGATCGTCGCCGCGGTGGAGGGGCTCGGCTGGACCGACGTGCGCACGCACATCAACACCGGCAACGTCCGCTTCGACTGCCCGCTCGAGTCACGCGCGGAGATCGAGGCGGCGCTCGAGGAGGCGTTCCGCGCGGAGACCGGCTTCGAGGTGCCGACGATCGTGCTGACGCCGGCGGAGCTGCGTGAGGTGGCCGAGCAGGCGGCGTCGTACGGCCACGAGGGCAACCACTACGTCTCGTTCCTCAAGGACGAGCCGTCGCCGGACACCGTGCGCGCGCTCGAGGAGCGCAGCACCGCCGACGCGGTCGCGAGGGTCGGCGGCCGGGCGGTGCACCTGATGCTGGGGGAGAGCTACCGGGGCGCGAGCCTGACCAACGCCACCGTCGAGAAGCGGCTCGGCGTCGCCACCAACCGCAACCTGACCGTGGTCCGGGCGCTGGTCGAGAAGTGGTGCTCCTGAGCGCCGCCGCGCGGGTCAGGTGACGGCGTCCACGGTCCCGGCGGGCTCGGGTGCGCTCGCGCGCGGCAGGGAGCGCACCGAGCGCGACAGCAGGGTCGCCAGCGAGAGCAGGAGGTACGCCGTGCCCGCGGTGACCAGGACGGCGCGCATGCCGAAGGCCTCGGCCAGCGGGCCGAACGTCAGCTGGCCCACCGGCATCGCGACGAAGGAGCCGAGCATGTCGTAGGAGTAGGCGCGCGAGAGCATCTCCTCGGGCACGTTCTCCTGCATCGCGAGGTTCCACCCGAGGCCGAAGATCTCGACACCCATCCCGGCGACGACGGCTGCGAGCATGATCGGGAACGTCTGCGGCACCGCGCCCATGACCAGGATCGGCAGCCCGAAGAACGCCACGCCCACCATGCCGACCAGCAGCGGCCGTTGCAGCGTCACCCGCATCAGCACCAGGGTCATGACGAGCAGGCCAACGGCCTGGGCGGAGACGATCAGCCCCCAACCGTGCTCGCCGATGTCGCTGTCCTTCGCCAGCACGGGCCCGAGGGTGTTGAACGCGCCCTCGTGGATCCCGTTCGTGACCGAGAAGACCAGCACGACCACCCACAGCCAGGTGGTCGAGCGGAAGAACGTCCAGCCCTCCCGGAGCTCGCCGAGCACCGACGGCGTCACGCCCTGACGGGTGCGCGCCGGGATCCGCACCGGCAGCAGCATGACCGCGGCGACCAGCCAGGCCGCGGCGTCCACCGCCAGCGCCCAGCCCGGGCCGACGGTGACGACCAGGCCGGCAGCGACCGTCGGGCCCAGGATGAGCATCGTGCTGCGCGTCATCGAGACCAGCACGTTCGCGGCCTGCAGCTGCGCGCGCGGCACCAGCTGTGGGACGAGGCCGGCGAGGGCGGGCAGGTTGACCGCGGAGACGGTGCCGTTGACGGCGGAGAGCACGACGAAGTGCCACAGCTCGGCCTGGCCGGCCAGCAGGAGCGCGGCGAGCAGGCCCTGGCTGAGCCCGGAGGCGACGTTCGCGCCCTGGATGACGAGCGTCCGACCCACGCGGTCGGCGATGACGCCGCCGGCGAGCATGAAGACGATCATCGGGATCGAGTGCGCGGCGAGCACGACGCCGAGGTCGCCGGCGGAGTCGCTGACCTCCAGCACCGCGAATGCCAGTGCGATCGGCGCCATCGTCGTGCCGGACAGGTTGACCAGGCGGGAGAGGAAGTACCACCGGAAGTTGCGCTCCCGCAGCGGCGCCAGCGCGCTGTGCCGCGCCACGGCGCTCACGGCTCCACCCCGAACGCCGCGATGGTCAGCGCGATCTTGCGGGTGCCTTCGCTCCGAGGCGGGCGCGCCTCCTCGTGGACCAGCTCGGCCGCCCGCTGGACGAGCGTCATCGCCTCGGCCCACGCCTCCTCGCTGACCCACAGCTCGGCGTCGCAGAGCTGGGCCCGGTCCTTCGTGCGGTCCTCCCAGCGGCGTACCAGCTCCTGGCCCATCGCCCGCACCTCGACGTCCCGGGCCGCCCCCGCAGGCTTGAGCCCCTCCCGCCAGGGGTGCCGGTAGCGCTTGGCCGTGCCGCCGCGCACCCGCTCCTCGCCGGCCACGACCACCTCACCGGCGCGGGCCAGCACGCGCAGGTGGTACGACGCGTTGGCGTGCGTGATGCCCAGCTCGCGCGCCACCTCCGCCGCGCTCAGCTCGGCCCCCGTCAGCAACGACAGCATCCGCAGCCGCAGGGGGTGCGCGGTCGCGCGCAGGGCCTGCACCGGCTCGTCCATCCGACCTCCCAAAGACTCATTGGGGAGTCTGCCGCGGCTCGGTCGGCACCGTCAAGTGGTTGTTGGGGAGTAGCGGCCGCGGTCGCTTGTAACGCGCAGTTCGCCGCTCTACCCGCACGCTGCAACGTGCGGGTAGAGCAGCGAACTGTCCGTTACAGCTCGCAGCAGCGCGACCGCCCGCCCTGGCTACTCCCCGCGGAAGACCGGCGGGCGACGCTCGGCGAAGGCGACGACACCCTCGACGACGTCGGCGGTGCGGAGCAGCACGGACTGGCCGGACTTCTCGCGCTCGAGGGCGGGGTCGAGCTGGGTGAGGGTGGCGGCGTTGACGGCCTTCTTGCTGGCGGCCAGCGCGAGCGGCGGACCGGCGGCGAGCCGGGCGACGAGGGCGTCGACCTCCGCGGCGAACGACGCGTCGGGCGCGAGGTGGCTGACCAGCCCGACGTCGTACGCCGTGCGGGCCGGCAGCGGCTCGGCGAGCAGCGCCATCCGCATCGCCCGGGGCCGGCCGATCGCGGCCGCGACGGTCGCGGAGGCGCCGCCGTCGACCATCAGCCCGACGTTGGCGAACGGCAGCAGGAACGACGCCGACTCCGCAGCGACGACGAGGTCGCAGGCGAGCGCCGCGGAGCAGCTGACGCCGGCGGCGACCCCGTTGACGGCAGCGACGACCGGCTTGTCGCAGGAGGTGATCGCGCGGATCCACCGGTTCGCGGTGTCCATCGAGGTGTCGTCGATCGTGTACGTGCCGGAGATGTCCGCCCCGGTGCTGAACGCCCGCCCGGTGCCGGCGAGCATCACGACCCGCACGTCGTCGCGGGCGGTCGCACGCTCGATCTCCGTCGCCATCAGCGCCGGCATGTCGGGCGTCAGCGCGTTGAGCGCGCGCGGCCGGTCCATGGTCAGCCGCAGGACGCCGTCGGTGAGGTCGACGTGCACCTCGGGCGACGTCTGCCCAGGCGCCTCAGGCAACCTCGACACCCGCCTCGCGCAGCTCGACGAGCGCTGCCTCGGTGGTGGCGGGCGCGACCCCCGCGCACAGGTCGAGCAGCACCCGCGTGGCGAACCCGGCCGCGGCGGCGTCGAGCGCCGTGGCGCGCACGCAGTGGTCGGTGGCGATGCCGCAGACGTCGACCTCGGTCACGCCGCGGGCGCGCAGCCAGTCGGTGAGCGCGGAGCCGTCCTCGGCGAGCCCCTCGAAGCCGGAGTACGCCGCGGCGTGCTCGCCCTTGCGGAAGACCGCCTCGAACGGCGCCGGGTCCAGGTCCGGGTGGAAGTCCTCGCCGGCGGTGCCGACCTCGCAGTGCTTGGGCCAGGAGTGCACGAAGTCGGGGTCGTCGGACCAGTGGTCACCGGGGTCGCGGTGGTGGTCCTTCGTGGCGACGACATGGGCCCAGCCGGCGGCCCGGTCGCGGAGCAGCGCGGTGACGTCGCGGGCGACCTGCGCCCCGCCGGTCACGGGCAGCGAGCCGCCCTCGCAGAAGTCGTTCTGGACGTCGACGACGACGAGTGCGCGAGCCATGCGGCGAGGCTAGTCCAGAGGGTCAGTCCAGGCGGATCGTCGGGATGACCGGCTCGCCGCGCGACATCTGCTGGGCGGCCAGCGGCAGCTCGCCCCGCGAGCGCAGGTGCCGCGCGCGCGCGGCCTCGAGCGGCTCGCGGCCGACCACCTCGCCGTCGCGCACGAGCGGGACGAGCAGCTCGCGGTCGTCTCCGTCGTTCTCGGGCACGCGGCCGGTGCCGACCACCTCCGCCTCGGCCGTGCCGCGGTGGTCGAGCCGGCGCAGGGCGTACTTGCGACCGCCGTACGACGCCTTGTCCGCGCTCTTCTTCGCCACCGGCACCATGGAGCCGCCCTCGCCCTCGCGGGCCACGAGCTTGTAGACGAAGCCGCTGGTCGGGTGGCCCGAGCCGGTCACCAGCTGGGTGCCGACGCCGTACCCGTCGACCGGCGCCGCGGCCAGCGCCGCGATGGCGTACTCGTCCAGGTCGCTCGTCACGACGATCCGCGTGCCCGTCGCGCCGAGCGAGTCGAGCTGGCCACGCACCTCCGACGCCAGCGACCCGAGGTCGCCGGAGTCCAGCCGCACCGCCCCGAGGCCGGTCCCGGCCACCTCGACGCCGACCCGCACCGCCTCGGCGATGTCGTAGGTGTCGACCAGCAGGGTCGTGCCCTCGCCGAGCGAGGCGACCTGCGCGCGGAACGCGTCGGTCTCGGTGTCGTGCAGGAGGGTGAAGCTGTGCGCCGACGTGCCCGAGGTGGGCACGCCGTACCGCTGCCGCGCGGCGAGGTTCGAGGTCCCCGCGAAGCCGGCCACGTACGCCGCCCGCGCCGCGGCCACGGCCGCCTCCTCGTGGGTGCGCCGCGAGCCCATCTCCACGCACGGCCGCTCGCAGGAGACCATCGTCATCCGCGAGGCGGCCGACGCGATCGCGGAGTCGTGGTTGTAGATCGACAGCAGCACGGTCTCCAGCAGCACCGCCTCGGCGAAGGTCGACTCGACCACCACCAGCGGCGAGTGCGGGAAGTACACCTCGCCCTCCGGGTAGCCCCACACGTCGCCGGAGAAGCGGTACGACGCCAGCCACTCGCGGGTCGGCTCGTCCACGACGTCATCGAGCACCGCCAGCACCTCGTCGTCGAAGCGGAACGCCTCGATCGCGTCCAGTGCGCGGCCCACGCCGGCCACCACGCCGTACCGCCGGCCCTCCGGCAGCCGGCGCGGGAACAGCTCGAAGACCGACCGGCGTCCGGCCGTGCCGGCGGCCAGCGCCGCCTGCAGCATGGTCAGCTCGTAGTGGTCGGTGAGGAGCGCGGTCGATGCCGTGGTGGAGGGTGCCGTCGCGGGTGCCGTCGTGGGGGTCACAGGGACAAGAGTGCCCACATCGCTGTGACACCATGGAGGCGTGTCCGCTGCCAGTCCTGTCGAGGTCGAGCCGACCACCACCCCCGACGAGATCACGTTCCTGGCCAAGCCGTGGGTGACGATCGTCTGGAACGACCCGGTCAACCTGATGTCGTACGTGACCTACGTCTTCCAGAAGTACTTCGGCTACGACAAGCGCAAGGCCGAGCAGCTGATGATGGAGGTCCACGAGGACGGCAAGTCCGTCGTCAGCTCGGGGACGCGCGAGGAGATGGAGCGCGACGTGCAGGCGATGCACGAGTACGGCCTCTGGGCGACGATGGACCGCGCCGAGTGAGCGGGTTCGCGCGGCACCGCCGCAGCGGGCGGGTCATCGCCAACTTCACCGGCTTCGAGGCCGACCTGCTGCGCTCGCTCGCCTCGCAGCTGGTCGAGCTGCTGCGCAACGAGGCGGCCGCACCGACCGACGGCCTGGACCCGTTCGAGGCGATGATGGACTTCAGCGGCCCGACGACCGAGCCGGACGACCCGGTGCTCGCGCGCCTGTTCCCCACGGCGTACCGCGACGACGCCGAGGCCGCCTCGGAGTTCCGCCGCTACACCGAGGGCGCCCTGCGCGACGGCAAGGCCCGCGCCGCGGCGACGGTCATCGACGGCCTGGAGGAGGCCGGGCTGCCCGCCGAGCTGACCGAGGACGGGCTGATGATCGACGTCGAGCTCGACGAGCCGACCGCCGAGACCTGGATGCGCTCCTTCACCGACGTCCGGCTCGCGCTGGCCACCCGGCTCGGCGTCGAGGACGGCGACGAGGACTACTGGCACGGCCTCCCCGACGACGACCCCCGCGCCCAGGCGCACGACATCTACGAGTGGGTCGGCTACCTCCAGGAGACGCTCGTCGAGGCGTTGAGCGCGCGGCGCTGAGCACCGCGCCGGCGCGAGGTGGGAGACTCGCGCCGTGCCGATCCCGCCGTTCGTCGCCGAGCTCCGTGAGCTGGTCGGCACCCGGGAGCTGTGGCTGCCCGCGGTGACGGCGGTCGTACGCCGCGGGGACGAGGTCCTGCTGACCGAGCGCGTCGACAACGGCCGCTGGGCGCCGGTCACCGGGATCGTCGACCCCGGCGAGGAGCCGGCCGTCGCGGCCCGGCGCGAGGCGCTGGAGGAGGCCGGGGTCGAGATCTCGGTGGACCGGCTGGCCGCGGTGAGCGTGAGCCCGCGGATCACCCACCCCAACGGTGACCGCGGGGTGTACCTCGACCTAACGTTCGCCTGCTCGTGGGTCGCCGGCGAGCCGCACGCCGCCGACGACGAGAACACCGACGTCCGCTGGTGGCCGCTCGCCGACCTCCCGCCCATGGAGGAGCACATGCTCGCCCGGATCGATGCCGGCCTCGCCGACGAGGTGGCCGCGCGGTTCCTCACCTGAGGCCTTCGTCGGGGTAGTAACGGGCGGAAACGTCCGTGACTACCCCGACGAAGGACAAGAACGTCCGCTACTACCCCGGAGTCGGTACGAGGAGGGGCGCGAGCCGCTCAGACGACGCCGAGCGACAGCATGGCGTCGGCGACCTGGAGGAACGAGGAGATGTTGGCGCCGGCGACGTAGTTGCCGGGGGTGCCGTACTCGTCGGCCGCGGAGGCGCAGCGCTCGTGGACGCCGACCATGATGTCGCGCAGCCGCTCCTCGGTGTGGGCGAAGGACCAGGAGTCGCGGGAGGCGTTCTGCTGCATCTCCAGCGCGCTGGTGGCGACGCCGCCGGCGTTGGCCGCCTTGCCGGGGGCGAAGAGGACGCCCTTCTCCTGGAAGACGCGGGTGGCGTCGGGGGTGCAGGGCATGTTCGCGCCCTCCGCGACGGCGAGCACGCCGTTGGTGACGAGCGCCTGCGCGGCGTCGGCGTCGAGCTCGTTCTGGGTCGCGCAGGGGAGCGCGACCTCGCACGGCACGTCCCAGACGCGGCCGCCGGCGACGTACGACGCGTCGGGTCGCTGCTCGGCGTACGCCGAGAGCCGCGCGCGGTCGACCTCCTTCACCTGCTTGAGCAGGGCGATGTCGAGGCCGGCCTCGTCGACGACGTACCCGGAGGAGTCCGAGCAGGCGACGACCTGGGCGCCGAGCTCGGCGGCCTTCTGCGCCGCGTAGATCGCGACGTTGCCCGAGCCGGAGACGATGACCCGGCGGCCCGAGAGCGAGCGGCCGGTCAGGCGCAGCATCTCCTCGGTGAAGAAGACGGTGCCGTAGCCGGTGGCCTCGGTGCGCACCTGCGAGCCGCCGTAGGAGAGGCCCTTGCCGGTGAGCACGCCGGACTCGTAGCGGTTGGTGATCCGCTTGTACTGCCCGAAGAGGTAGCCGATCTCGCGGCCGCCGACGCCGATGTCGCCGGCAGGGACGTCGGTGTACTCGCCGAGGTGGCGGTAGAGCTCGGTCATCAGCGACTGGCAGAAGCGCATGACCTCGGCGTCGCTGCGGCCCTTGGGGTCGAAGTCCGAGCCGCCCTTGCCGCCGCCGATGGGCATGCCGGTCAGGGCGTTCTTGAAGATCTGCTCGAAGCCGAGGAACTTCACGATGCCGAGGTAGACCGACGGGTGGAACCGCAGGCCGCCCTTGTAGGGGCCGAGCGCGGAGTTGAACTCGACGCGGAAGGCACGGTTGATCTGCACGCGGCCCTGGTCGTCGGTCCACGGCACGCGGAAGATCAGCTGCCGCTCCGGCTCGCAGAGCCGCTCGATGACGGCCTCGTCGACGTAGTGCTGGTGCTTGCGCACGACCGGCCCGAGCGACTCCAGCACCTCCAGCACCGCCTGGTGGAACTCGCCCTCGCCGGGGTTGCGGGCGAGGACCGTCTCGAAGTGCGGCTGGAGGATCGGGTCCAGGGTTTCCATGAGGAGAAGCCTAAGGAGGTCCTCGCGCGGTCCGGGTACCGGGCACGGTGTCCGGCATGCGGACGGCCCGCCTAGGCTGGACGCGTGCTCACCATCGACCAGGCGACGTACGACGCCATCGTCCGGCACGCCAAGCGCGACCACCCCGACGAGGCCTGCGGCATCGTCGCCGGCCCCGAGGGCAGCGACCGGCCCGAGCGGGTCGTGGAGATGGTGAACGCGGCGGGGAGCCCGACGTTCTACGAGTTCGACTCCACCGAGCTGCTCGAGCTCTACAAGCAGATGTGGGACCGCGACGAGGAGCCGGTCGTGATCTACCACTCCCACACCGCCACCGAGGCCTACCCGAGCCGCACCGACATCGGCCTGGCCAGCGAGCCCGGCGCGCACTACGTGCTGGTCAGCACGCGCGAGCACGGGAATAACGAGGGCCCGGTGGAGTTCAGGTCCTACAGGATCGTCGACGGCGAGGTTACCGAGGAAGAGGTCGTCGTCGTCCCCGCACTGCCCGGCGCCTGACCTGAGCCTGACCGGCGCCCGGTCCCCGCACCACAGCCCAGACCAGCACCAGCCCCGACGAGGAGTCCGAGAAGCCATGGCCATCGAGGTCCGTATCCCGACCATCCTGCGCACCTACACCGACGGCGAGAAGGCCGTGGCCGGCGAGGGTGCCAGCCTGAGCGCGCTGATCGACGACCTGGAGGCGAACCACCCCGGCATCAAGGACCGCCTCATCGACAACGGCGACCTGCGCCGCTTCGTCAACGTCTACATCAACGACGAGGACGTCCGCTTCATCGGCGGTCTCGAGGCACAGCTCTCCGACGGCGACCAGGTCGTCGTCCTGCCGGCCGTCGCCGGCGGTTGCTGAGAGCGGGGCCGCGCCAGCGGACGTGCGCCGGCGGTACGGTGCTGCGATGGTGAGCGCCCGATGACCGACCGCCGCACGTTCGTCCTCGTCGACGGCGAGAACATCGACGCCACGCTCGGCAACTCGCTCCTCGGCCGACGTCCGCTGCCGGAGGAGCGCCCCCGCTGGGAGCGCGTGACGGCGTACGCCGAGCAGCTGTGGGGGCAGCCCGTCACCGGGCTGTTCTTCCTCAACGCCTCGAACGGGACGCTCCCGAGCAGCTTCGTCCAGGCGCTGCTCGCGCTGGACTACCGCCCCGTCCCGCTGGCCGGCCGGGCCGACGAGAAGGTCGTCGACATCGGCATCCAGCGCACGCTGGACGCGCTCGCGCAGCGCGCCGACGACGTGCTGCTCGTCAGCCACGACGCGGACTTCGCCGAGCACCTGGACCGGCTGCTCGACGAGAGCGCCTACAAGCGCCGCGTCGGCCTCGTGGCGCTGCGGGAGTACGCCAGCGCGCAGTTCGACCAGCTCGGCATCCAGGTCCACGACCTCGAGGACGACGTGCAGGCGTTCAACGTGCCGCTGCCGCGCGTGCGGATCATCCCGCTCGACGAGTTCGACCCCGAGCGCTTCCTGCGCTGAGCCGCTGCGACCCGAAGGGCAACCGGAAGACCATGCGCTACGACAACCTGCTCGCCTCCGTCGGCGGCACGCCGCTCGTCGGTCTGCCCCGGCTCAGCCCGAGCCCGGACGTCCGGCTGTGGGCGAAGCTCGAGGACCGCAACCCGACCGGGTCGATCAAGGACCGCCCGGCGCTGCGGATGATCGAGCAGGCCGAGGCCGACGGCACGCTGCGTCCCGGCTGCACGATCCTCGAGCCGACCTCGGGCAACACCGGCATCTCGCTGGCGATGGCCGCCAAGCTCAAGGGCTACCGGATCGTCTGCGTGATGCCGGAGAACACCTCCGAGGAGCGTCGCCAGCTGCTGCGGATGTGGGGCGCGGAGATCGTGTCGTCGCCGGCCGCCGGCGGGTCCAACGAGGCCGTCCGCGTCGCCAAGCGGGTCGCCGACGAGCACCCGGACTGGGTGATGCTCTACCAGTACGGCAACGCCGCGAACGCCCTCGCCCACGAGGAGGGCACCGGCCCCGAGCTGCTCGCCGACCTGCCGGAGATCAGCCACTTCGTCGCGGGGCTCGGCACCACCGGCACCCTCATGGGCGTCAGCCGGTTCTTCCGGAAGGCCAAGCCGGAGGTGCGGATCGTGGCGGCCGAGCCGCGGTACGGCGAGCTGGTCTACGGGCTGCGCAACCTCGACGAGGGGTTCGTGCCGGAGCTGTACGACGCCGACCTGATCGACTCCCGCTTCTCGGTCGGTCCGCGCGACGCCGTACGCCGCGTGCGTGAGCTGCTCGAGCTCGAGGGCATCTTCGCCGGCGTCTCGACCGGCGCGATCCTGCACGCCGCGCTCGGCCAGGCCGCGAAGGCCGTCAAGGCCGGCGAGTCCGCCGACATCGCGTTCGTCGTGTGCGACGGGGGCTGGAAGTACCTCTCCACCGGCGCCTACGAGGGCACCGTCGACGAGGCCGAGGACCGGCTCGAGGGCCAGCTGTGGGCCTGACCGGACGCGCGAGCCGGGCGCTCGCCGCCCTGCTGCTCGGTCTCGCGCTGCTCGTGGCGGCGCCGGCCACGGCCACCGCCGAGCCGGTGCCGACACAATCGCCGCTGGTCAAGGGTGAGCCGGTCTTCGGCGAGCGGCTCGTCGCGGGCGCGGGCCGGTGGGACACCACCGACCTCACGTTCGGCTACCAGTGGCTGCGCGCCGCCGAGCCGGTCCCCGGCGCGACCGGCCGCACCTACGACCTGGGCCTCGACGACCTCGGCCGGCGGCTCAGCGTCGAGGTGACCGCCACCGACAGCGCCGGGGACTCGACCACCGTGCGCTCCGAGCCCACCGAGCGCGTACGCCGTGCCGCGCTGCAGGTGCGCACCGCACCGCGGGTCGCCGGGGTGGCGCGCTTCGGGCGCGCGCTCCGCGTCACGCTCGGCGACGTGCGGCCCGAGCCGCGGGTGCAGCGCGTCCGCTGGCGCGTCGCGGGGAAGCCGGTCGCGGGGGAGCGCGGTCGCACCTACCGGCTGCGCCCGGGCGACGTCGGCCGCAACGTCCGCGCCGACGTCGTTGTGACGGCGCCCGGCCACACGACCGTGCGGCTGCGCACCGGCCCGCGGCGGGCCGAGCACCGCGTCCCGGTCCGCCGGACGGTGACCTACTCCGTGCAGACGCGCGGCCGGATCACCACCAGCCTGGCGACGTTCCGCCGGCAGGCGCAGGAGACCTACGCCGACGCGCGCGGTTGGCGCGGCGGGGGTGTCCGGTTCGTGCCCGTCCACCGCGGCGGGTCGTTCACCCTGGTGCTCGCCGCCGCGAACGAGGTGCCGAGGTTCCACCCGATCTGCAGCGCCCAGTGGAGCTGCCGGGTCGGCCGCTACGTCGTCATCAACCAGGAGCGGTGGAAGCACGCCTCGCCGGCCTGGAACGCCGCCCGCGGCGCGCTGCGCGACTACCGGCACATGGTCGTCAACCACGAGACCGGCCACTGGCTGGGTCGGGGTCACGCGTCCTGCGGGGGCGCCGGCCAGCTCGCCCCGGTCATGCAGCAGCAGTCCAAGGGGCTCGGCGGCTGCCGGTTCAACCCCTGGCCGACGGTCCACGAGCTGCGCTAGACGGGCGGACCGCGTCAGCGGTCAGTCCGCAGCGACGTCCAGCGGGTCGTCGACGCCGAACTCGCTGCCCGGCACCGGGTCGAGCCCCAGCAGCCCCGTGACGACGTTGGCGAGGTCGCCGTTGCGGACCGGCTGGCTGCCGGCGTACGACGTGCGGGAGCGGCCGGGGGCCCGGCGGTCGGGGTTGAGACCGTAGAGGTCGGCGGGCGCGATGCCCGGCCCCCAGACGAGGAACGGCACCCGGAAGTCGGCGAGCCGCCCTGCGTCGTAGTGGCCGCGGCCCTTGCCGCCGTGGTCGGCGGTCAGCACGACGACCACCTCGCCCCGGAGCTCTCCGTCGGCCTCGATGGCGCGCACCAGCCTGCCGACGAGGGCGTCGGTGGTCGCCACGGCCTCGAGGTAGGGCCGGGACATGAAGCCGTGCTCGTGCCCGGCGACGTCGGGAGTGGCGAGGTGGACGAAGGTCAGCGCCCGGCCCTCGCGGCGCAGGTCGCGGCGGGCCGCCTTGACCAGCGCGAGCGGGTCCTCGTCGTAGGTCAGGTCGGTGACGCCCGCCGGCCAGGAGCGGTCGAAGAGCGTGAACTTGTCCTTGCCGGTGAACACCGACGACTCGCCCCCCGCGGCGTGGACGACGCTGAAGACAGACGCCACCCCGTGGCCGGCCGCGCGCTGGACGGTCGTGCGCGGGCGGTGGTCGTTCCAGGTGACGCCGTGGCCGCCCCTGCTCGCGTCCACGCGGCGGCCGGTGACCATGCCGGTGTGGTTGGGCAGCGTCAGGGTCAGCTCCCGCGCGGTGCGGGCGTTCCGGGTCGACGCGCCCTCGGCGAGCAGCCGGTGGAGCACCGGCGTGCGGCCGCGGCCCAGCCGGTCGAGCGCGGCCGGGTTGAGTCCGTCCACGGAGATCGCGAGCACGCGCCGGTCGTCCGGGACCTCGCGGGCACCCGCGGACGCCCGGACCGCGGTGGCCGATGCGTCCGCCGACGCGTCGCCCGGCGACGTACCGGCGGGGGTGGACGTGCAGGCGAGCGAGACCAGCGCGGTCAGCGCGGCGGCAACGAGGGGGGTACGGCGCACCCGCCCACGCTAACCCGCGTGTGACGTGGCTCGGCGCGACGTGACGCTGCTCAAGAGTCCGTGCCAATCGGGGGCGATGCGCTTACCGTTGCGTCCGTGCCGCTCGTGTCCGCTCCCGTCGCCGTCCCCGGCACCCGGGTCACCGCGGGCGGACGTCTCGGGGGAGGACGCGCGTGAGGCTCACGGTCATCGGCTGCTCCGGGTCCTACCCGGGGCCCACGTCGCCGGCCAGCTGCTACCTGCTCGAGGCCGAGCACGACGACGGCACCGGCTCCCGCACCTGGCGGGTGCTCGTGGACCTCGGCAGCGGCGCGCTCGGCCCGCTGCACAGCGTCGCCGACCCGCTCGCGATCGACGCGGTGCTGCTCAGCCACCTGCACGCCGACCACTGCCTCGACCTGTGCGGCTACCACGTGCTGCGGCGCTACCACCCCGACGGTCCGCAGCGCCGGATCCCGGTGCACGGCCCCGAGGGCACCGCCGACCGGATGGCCCGCGCCTACGACCTGCCGCTGGACCCCGGCATGCGCGAGGAGTTCGACTTCGTGGTCTGGGACGGGCCGGTCCGGATCGGGCCGTTCGCCGTCGACCCCGTCCCGGTCGCCCACCCGGTGCCGGCCTTCGGGCTGCGGATCGAGGCCGACGGCGCCGTCCTCGCCTACAGCGGCGACACCGGCCCGTGCGACGGTCTCGACCGGCTGGCCGCCGACGCCGACCTGTTCCTCGCCGAGGCGTCCTTCGAGGAGGGCCAGGACAACCCCGAGGACCTCCACCTCACCGGCGCCGACTGCGGCAGCACCGCCACGCGCGCCCGCGTCCGCCGGCTCGTCCTCACCCACGTCCCGCCCTGGCACGACCCCGCCGTCGTGCTGGCCGAGGCCACCGCGGTGTACGACGGCCCCGTCGAGCTCGCCCGCCCCGGCGCCGTTTACGACCTCGGCTCCTGACGTCGGGCCGGCGCGAGAGCACCTGCGCCGACCGGGTCCGGGGCAGGTCGGCGGTCTTCGCTAGCCCAGACCGGCGTCGTGGACGCAGATCGCGATCTGCACGCGGTTGGTGACGACGAGCTTCTCGAACAGCCGGGACACGTGCGCCTTGACGGTCGGCACGGACAGGTGCAGCTCGCGGGCGATCTCGGCGTTGCTGAGGCCGCGTCCGACGGCGAGCGCCACCTCGCGCTCGCGGTCGGTCAGCGACGAGAGCCGGCGCTCCGCGCGCGCCGCCCGGTCGTCCGCCGGCTCGGCGTGGTCGGCGCGCAGCCGGTCGATGAGGGTCCGGGTGACCGAGGGCGAGAGCATCGGCTCGCCCTCGGCGACCTTGCGCAGCGCCTCGACGATCCGCGCCGGGGGAGTGTCCTTGAGCAGGAACCCGTCCGCACCCGCGGCCAACGCCTGCACCACGTGCTCGTCGGCGTCGAACGTCGTCAGCACGATTACCCGCGGCGGCTCGGGGAGCCGGTGCAGCCGCCGGGTCGCCTCGAGCCCGTCGAGCACCGGCATCCGGATGTCCATGAGCACGACGTCGGGGCGCAGCCGCTCGACGAGCGCCACGCCCTCCTGGCCGTCACCGGCCTCGCCGACCACCTGGAGGTCGACCTGCCCGCCGAGCATCAGCGACAGCGCCGACCGGACGATCGGGTCGTCGTCGACGACCAGCACCCGCACGGGAGCAGGAGCGACACCCGTGGTCATGCCGTCCACGGCAACCACCCGTGCAGCACGAACGCACCGCCGTCGCGCCGGTGCTCGAGCCGGCCACCGCGCAGCGCGGCCCGCTCCGACAGGCCGACCAGCCCGAGGCCGGCGCCGGGGGTGACGGAGACCCCGAAGCCGAGCGGGTTGCACAGCGTCACGTCGACACCCTCCTCCGGTGACCCGGCCAGCTCGATGGTGAGCAGCGCCCCCGGCGCGTGCTTGCGGGCGTTGGTGATCCCTTCCTGGACGATGCGGTAGACGGTGCGGCCGACGACGTCCGGCACGGGCCCGGCGCTGTCGTCCACCCGGTCGACGTGCTCGACGTGGAGCCCCGCCTCCCGCGCCTCGGCCACCAGCCGCGGGACGTCGTCGTACGTCGGCTGGGGCGCGTGCACCACCTCGCCGGTGTCCTCGTCGCGGAGCACGCCGAGCACCCCGCGCAGGTCGGTGAGCGCCTCGTGGGCCTTGGCCTGGATGACCGCGGCGCTGGCCCGCATCTGCTCGGCGGTGAGGTCCTCGCGGAAGCCGAGCGCGCCGGCGTGCAGCGAGATCTGGGAGATCCGGTGCGCGAGGACGTCGTGCATCTCGCGGGCGATCCGCGCCCGCTCGGTGGCCCGGGCCCGGTCGGCGCGCAGCTCCTGCTCGGCCTCGGCGCGCTCGGCCCGGACCCGCAGGGTCCACAGCAGCTCGCGGCGCGACCCGACGTACATGCCCCACCCGATGCACGCCGCCAGCACCACCACGTTCAGCGTGGTGAGCAGCCACAGCGGGTCGCTGCCGCGGTCGTCCTGGGTGACCGTGAAGACCTGGGCGCCGGCGAAGCCGACGACGAAGACCGCGACCAGCTCGGGCCACCGGCGGCGGGTCGCCACCGAGACCGCCGCCAGCGTGGCCGGCCCTGCGGCGACGCCGGAGATGGCCCCGAATGCGCTGAGCAGCAGCGCGACGGCGAGCGGCCAGCGCCGGCGCTGGGTGACGAGGAGGTACGACAGCACGCCCAGGCCCACGTCGAGCCGGCCCAGCCACGGCGACTCCCGCAGCTGCTCCTCGGCGACCGGGAGCCACACGACCGCGCTCAGCCCCAGCATCGCCAGCAGCCGCCACGTCCGCCCCCAGGGCGTCAGCGGCGGCGCGACGTCGTCCTGGGTCGGCCGGTCCACGCCCGACAGGCTAGGGCCGCCCGCCGACGTACCCCCAGCCTGCGCCGGTCGGCGCCGACCCCTACTTAGGTCACCCCGGCACCGCCGCGCGTCCGGTGCGCGGAGCGGCTCGCGTCGGGCAGGGTGGGGGCATGATCAAGGTCGACCGACTGACCAGGACGTACGGCGGGTTCACCGCCGTCGACGACGTGAGCTTCACCTGCCAACCCGGCCGCGTGACGGGCTTCCTCGGGCCGAACGGCGCCGGGAAGACCACCACGATGCGGATCATGGTGGGTCTGACCCCGGCGACGCGGGGGACCGCGACGATCGGGGGGCTGGACTACCACGACATCCCGAACCCGGGCCGGCACGTGGGCGTGCTCCTCGACGCCGGCGCCCAGCACGCCGGCCGCACCGGCCGCGAGATCCTCACCCTCGGCGCGAAGACGATGGGCCTGCCCATGTCGCGCGTCGACGAGATGCTGGCGCTGGTGTCGCTGACCGACGCCGAGGCCAAGCGCCGGATGCGCAACTACTCCCTCGGCATGAAGCAGCGCCTCGGCATCGCCCACGCGCTGCTCGGCGACCCGTCGGTGCTGATCCTCGACGAGCCCGCCAACGGCCTCGACCCGGCCGGCATCCGCTGGATGCGCGACCTGCTGAAGGGCTACGCCAACCGCGGCGGCACCGTCCTGCTCTCCAGCCACCTGCTCAACGAGGTCGAGCTGGTCGCCGACGAGATGATCCTCATCGGACGCGGCAAGATCGTCGCGCAGGGCGACAAGGCGTCGCTGCTGGCGCAGTCGGGCCCCGCGGCGTCGCTGGTCACCTCCCTCGACAACGAGCGCCTGGCCGGCGCCCTCCGGGCCAAGGGGTACGCCGCCGCGCCGGCCGGTTCCGGGCTGCGCGTCGACGCGGAGCCCGCCGAGGTCGGCCGTGCCGCGCTCGAGGCCGGCGTCGTGCTGACCGACCTGCGCAGCGGCGCCCGCGGGCTCGAGGACCTCTTCCTCGAGCTCACCGCCGGCACCCAGCGCGAGGGCCACCCCGAGGCCGCGACCCAGCTCCAGGAAGGAGCCCAGGCATGAGCACCACCACCCCCTCGTCCGCCTCCGGACCCTCGATGACCCTCGACGTCTCCGGCACGCCGAAGGTGCCGTTCACGCGCCTGGTCGGGGTCGAGCTGCGCAAGATCTACGACACCCGCGCCGGTCGCTGGCTGCTCGGCGCGATCGTGCTGATCACCGCGGCGATCATGACGATCTTCTTCTTCGCCACCGACGCACCCGACCGCACCTTCGGCAACTTCATCGGCATCTCGGCCACCCCGCAGGGCTTCCTGCTGCCGGTGCTCGGCGTCCTGCTCGTCACCAGCGAGTGGAGCCAGCGCACGGCGATGGTGACCTTCGCACTGGAGCCCTCGCGCGGCAAGGTGATCGCCGCGAAGACCATCGCCGCGCTCCTCTTCGGCATCGCGGCGTTCGTCGCCGCGCTCGCGGTCGCCGCGCTGTGCACCCTGCTCGGTGGCGCCGAGGGCGGCTTCGACGGCATCGAGGGCACGCTGTTCGGCCTGTTCCTGGCCCTGCAGCTGTTCACGATCCTCCAGGGCGTGGCCTACGGCCTGCTCCTGCTCAACACCCCGGCCGCGATCGTCACGCTGTTCGTCGCCCCGATCGCCTCGACCATCGTGTTCAACCTGGTCTCGGCGCTGCGCGACCTCGCGCCGTGGCTCGACCTCAGCACGGCCCAGGCCCCGCTCTTCGAGAGCTTCGGGGGCGCCGGGCTGACCGGCGAGCAGTACGCCCAGCTCGGCACCACCACGCTGATCTGGATCGTCATCCCGTTCGTGCTCGGTTGGCTGCGCGTGCTGCGGGCCGAGGTCAAGTAGCACCCGGCCGCCCGGGGCCCGCCCCGGATCCTCGACGTCGGCCCGGCCCTCTAGCGTGGTCCCCATGACACGCGAAGACGGCCGGGCCGACGACGAGCTGCGCCCGATCAGGATCACCCGCGGGTGGCTGGACCACGCCGCCGGCTCGGTGCTGGTGGAGTTCGGGAAGACCCGGGTGCTGTGCGCCGCGTCGGCCTCGGAGGGCGTGCCGCGCTGGCGCAAGGGCTCAGGCCTGGGCTGGGTGACCGCGGAGTACGCCATGCTCCCCGCCGCCACCAACACCCGCTCGGACCGCGAGTCGGTCAAGGGCCGCATCGGCGGCCGCACCCACGAGATCAGCCGGCTCATCGGCCGCTCGCTGCGGGCCGTCATCGACTACCGGGCGCTCGGCGAGAACACCATCGTCCTCGACTGCGACGTCCTCCAGGCCGACGGCGGCACGCGCACCGCCGCGATCACGGGTGCGTACGTCGCCCTCGCCGACGCCGTCGCCAGCCTCAAGGCCTCCGGGGCGCTCGCCGCCTCCGCCCAGCCGCTCACCGGCTCGGTCGCCGCGGTCAGCGTCGGCATCATCGACGGCGTCCCGCGCCTCGACCTGCCCTACGTCGAGGACGTCCGCGCCGAGACCGACATGAACGTGGTCATGACCGGCGACGGCAAGTTCGTCGAGGTGCAGGGCACCGCCGAGGGAGCCGCCTTCGACCGGTCCGAGCTCGACGCCCTGCTCGGCCTGGCCGAGAAGGGCTGCGCCGACCTCACCCGGATGCAGCAGGAGGCGCTCCGCGTTGATTGAGACTGTCGCCACCAAAGTGTTCCTCGCCTCGCGCAACGCCAAGAAGCTCGCCGAGATGGAGCGGATCCTGCGCGAGCACGCCCCTGACATCGAGGTGGTCGGCCTCGACGACGTCACGTCGTACGACGAGCCGGTCGAGGACCAGCCGACCTTCGAGGGCAACGCGCTGCTCAAGGCCCGCGCGGGCGCAGCGGCCACCGGGCTGCCCGCGCTGGCCGACGACTCGGGCCTCTGCGTCGACGCGCTCAACGGCATGCCCGGCGTGCTGTCCGCGCGGTGGTCGGGCAAGCCGAAGGACGACGCCCGCAACAACCGGCTGCTGCTCGAGCAGCTCGAGGACGTCCCCGACGAGCGGCGTACCGCCCACTTCGCCTGCGCGATCGCCTTCGTCCACCCCGACGGCACCGAGCTGGTCGTGCACGGCCGGATGGACGGGCACGTCATCCGCGAGCAGCGGGGGAGCGGCGGCTTCGGGTACGACGTCCTCTTCGTCGCCGACGAGCACGCCGCCTCCGGGCTGACCTCCGCCGAGCTCGACCCGGCCGCCAAGGACGCCGTCTCCCACCGCGGCCGCGCCCTGCGCGAGATCGCCCCGCTCGTCGCCCGCGCCCTGGGCAGGTGAGCGCTGTCCGCCCGACTGCCGCGCCGTCCACGCAGGTAACGCGCCGTCCGACCGTCTACCGCGCTGTCCGTGCAGCTACCGCGCCGTTCGAACGGCGCGGTAGCTGTCCGGACAGCGCGTTACAAGCAGCTCGCCGGTCGCCCGCCGCTCAGCCCACCGGCGTGGACCGCGCGGACGCGGTGTCGCGGGCGAGGTACCGGGTCAGCAGTAGCCCCCACAGCGCGGCGAAGATGAACATGAAGACCGAGTAGACGGCGGCCGGCACCGACATCCGCGTGCTGTCGAGGACCTCGACCGCGACGAAGATCGCCAGCGTGCCGTTGTGCACGCCGATCTCCATCGAGGAGGCGATCGCCTCGCTCTCGCGGATCCCGGCCGCGCGGGGCACGACGTACCCGACGACCAGCGAGACCGCGCAGAAGAGGGCGGCCGCCAGTCCGACGTCCGCGATGTAGTCGCCGACGTCCTCGCGCTGGTCGAGCAGGATCCCCAGCACCAGCACGCCCAGGATGACCGCCGAACCGATCCGCACCGGCTTGTCCATGCGCGCCGCGAACCCCGCGGCCCGCTGCCGGATGAGCATGCCGATCGCCACCGGCACCAGCACGACCGCGAAGACCTCGACCACCTTGGTGAACTGCAGGGAAACCTCGTCCTCCAGCCCGTAGTGGCTGATCGCGAGGTTGGTGATCACCGGCAGGGTGACGATCGCGACGATCGAGTTGATCGCCGTCAGCGTGACGTTGAGGGCGACGTCGCCGCGAAACAGGTGGCTGTAGAGGTTGGCGCTCGTGCCGCCCGGCGAGGCCGCGAGCAGCAACATGCCGATGGCGAGCAGGGGGGACAGGTCGAGCACCTTGACCAGCCCGAAGCAGAACAGCGGCAGCAGCACCAGCTGGCAGGCGAGCGCCACGGCGACCGCCTTGGGGTGCCGCGCGACCCGACGGAAGTCGTCGGGCACGAGCGACAGCCCGAGGCCGAGCATGATGATGCCCAGGGCGATGGGCAGACCGACGGTAGTCAGGGCGGAGTCCATGGGCGGACTCTAGTGACCGCCATCACAGCACGGGCGCAGAACCGCTCAGTCGTCCTTCTTCTTGGTCTGCGCCGCGAACGCCTTCGTCGTCAGCCGGTCGGGCAGGTGGGTCGCGATCTCGGCCATGGCGCGGTTCTTCATCGAGCCCGCGACCACGTGCGGCTTGCCCGCGAACAGCGCGTCGAGCCCGTCGCGCGCCACGTCGTCCGGGTCGTCCTTGGGGCCCTGGCCCAACGGGGTGTCGAGCAGGTCGGCGCGGCGGAAGAACTCGGTGTCGGTCGGGCCGGGCATCAACGACGTGACGGTGACGCCGGTGTCCTGCAGCTCGTGACGGATGCCCTCGGCGAAGGAGTGCACGAACGCCTTGGACGCGGCGTACGTCGCCTGGAACGGGCTCGGCGCCACCGCGGCGATCGACGCCGTCACCAGGATCCGGCCCGAGCCGCGCCGCACCATGTCGTCGACGGCGAGCTTGGCCAGGTGCACGGTCGAGCGGACGTTGAGGTCGACCAGCCCGAGGTGGCGGTCGAGGTGGGTGTCGGCGAAGGTCCCGCCGACCCCCACGCCCGCGTTGAGCACCGCCACGTCGACGGGCCGGCCGGTGCCGGCCGCCTCGCGCCACAGGTGCTCGACCTCCTCGGGACGGGTCAGGTCGACCTGGACGGCACGGACGTCGGTGCCGTGCGCGGTCTTCACCTCGGCCGCGGCGACGTGGATCTGCGGCTCCTCGGCCGCCATCACCACGTCGTACCCGCGCCCGGCCAGCTCGCGCGCGACCGACAGGCCGATCCCCGTCGACGCACCGGTCACCAGCGCGAGCCCTGCCTGCTTCGTGGAGTCCATGGCGGTCGGGTACCCCGCGGTCGCTCGTCCGAGACCGGGCCGCAGCCGGACCGGACCTGGGTCCAGGCGCCCCGGACTGGGTACGGTCGCGCCCGTGCCGTCCCGTCCCGTCGCCCGACGTCCGTCCCCGCGCCAAACGGCCGTCGCAGCGGTCGCCACCGCCCTGCTCCTGGGCGCGAGCGCCTGCGGTGACGCCGACGATGACGGACCCCGGGGAGCAGGTGGAGGCACGGGTGGGGGCACGGGCGGGAGCGAGGTGACCGCCGCCGACGTCGCCCGGGCGCTCGAGACGTTGCCGGTCGTGACGGGACTCTCGCCGTTGCGCCGCTCCGACGTCACGAGCCTGCCGGGCGCCCCGACCGACTTCGTCCAGGGCTGGGTCGTGCGCGACCGGCGCCAGCGGTGCGCGCAGCCCGGCATCGAGTGCGGCGCACTCGTCGAGGCGTGGGGGTCGGCGGAGTCCGCAGCCCGGCGCTCGGACGAGGTGCGGACGCTGCAGCTGGGGACGGCGGGCCTCGGTACGGAGACGCACCTGCTGGCGGGTCCGGTGCTCGTCCGGCTCGACGGCGCGGTGACGCGCAGGCAGGTGGCGTCGTACCGCACCGCCCTCGAGGACGCCGGTGTCGCCGTGACCGATCCCGAGCCGTTGGGCTGAGCCGGCGGGTCGCCGCCGCAGCCGCTCGCGTGCCGAAGGGGGGACTCGAACCCCCACGCCCGAAGGCACAGGTACCTAAAACCTGCGTGTCTGCCAGTTCCACCACTCCGGCGAGCGGCGCCAGTCTAGGGAGCCGCCCGCCGGTGGTCGGGGCCCTGGTCACGCGAGCGCGAGGTCCTTGCGGAGCTTGGCGACGTGGCCGGTGGCCTTGACGTTGTACTGCGCCACCTCGACGGTGCCGTCCTCGCCGACGACGACGGTCGAGCGGATGACGCCCTGGACGACCTTGCCGTAGAGCTTCTTCTCGCCGAACGCGCCCCAGGCGGTCATCACCGCCTTGTCGGCGTCGGAAAGCAGCCGGATGGTCAGCCCCTCCTTCTCGCGGAACTTCGCGAGCTTCTCCGGCTTGTCGGGGGAGATGCCGAGCACCTCGTAGCCGGCCGCCTGCAGCGAGTCGAGGGAGTCGCTGAAGTCGCAGGCCTGCTTGGTGCAGCCCGGGGTCATCGCGGAGGGGTAGAAGTAGACGATCACCTTCTGCCCGCGCAGGTCCGAGAGGGTCACCTGCTGACCGGTGTCGTCCGGCAGGGTGAAGTCCGGTGCGGCGTCACCGGGGGACAGGCGGGGCGTCTCGGCCACGAAGTTCTCCTTCTTGCGAACGATGTGCAACAACATAGGCTGGGCGGGGTCCGCCGGCGCCGTCGACGGTACCGACGACCTCCGACAGCCGAGGAGCCGCACCATGCACGTGCCCGACGGGTTCCTGGACGCACCGACGTCCGTCGCGACCGGGGTGGTCGCCGCGGCCGCGGTCGGCGTCGCGCTCCGCAGGGCGCGCACCGAGCTGGACGACCGCACCGCCCCGATGGCGGGGCTCGTGGCGGCGTTCGTGTTCGCGGCGCAGATGATCAACTTCCCGGTCGGCGCCGGCACCAGCGGCCACCTGCTGGGCGGAGCGCTGGCCGCCGTCCTGGTCGGCCCCTGGACCGGCCTGCTGTGCGTGTCGGTGGTGCTGGTCGTCCAGGCGCTGTTCATGGCCGACGGCGGCATCACCGCGCTCGGCACCAACGTCGTGCTGATCGGCGTGGTCACCGCGCTGGCCGGGTACGTCGTCTTCCGCGCGCTCCAGGCCGTGCTGCCGCGCCGCCTCGGCACCGTCGCGCCGACCGCGGCGGTCGCGGCGTTCGTGTCGGTCCCGGCCGCGGCGGCGGTATTCAGCCTGCTCTTCGCGATCGGCGGCACCGCCCCGGTCGACGCCGGGAAGGTGCTCACCGCGATGCTCGGCTGGCACGTCCTCATCGGCATCGGCGAGGCGGTCGTCACCGGGCTGGTCGTGGGCGCCGTGGTCGCCGTGCGGCCCGACCTCGTCCGGGGTGCGCGGCCGCTGGTGGCCGCCCGCGAGCTCGAGATCCGGACGGTGGCGGCATGAGCACCGACGCCAGCAGCGGCAACACGACCGACGACCAGACCCAGCAGCCGGTCCGCCGCCGGGTCAGCACCCGCGCCCTCCTCGTCACCGGCCTGGTCGTCGCGCTCCTCGTTGCCGGCATCGCCAGCTACTACGCGAGCTCCCACCCCGACGGCCTCGAGCACGTCGCGGGGGAGACCGGCTTCCTCGACACCGCCGAGGACTCACCGACCGCCGACAGCCCCTTCGCGGACTACGCCACGAAGGGTGTGGACGACGAGCGGCTCAGCGTCGGCATCGCCGGCGTGCTCGGGACGCTCGTCGTGCTCGTCCTGGCCGGCGGGCTCGCGCTCGCCCTGCGTCGGCGCGGGCCCACCGAGCAGGACACCCCGGACGAGCGCGCCTCCGCAGCCGAGCGGGCCTGAGTGGGCGCCGCCCACGGCCACCGTCTGCACCACCACGGCCACAGCGCCGTCCACCGCGCGCCGGCTCACGTGAAGATCCTGGTGCTGGTCGGCTTCGTCCTGCTCGTCGTCGCCACGCCCCGCGACTGGTACGCCGTGTTCGCGGCCTACGCCGCCGTCGTGGTCGGCACCGTGCTGGTCGCGCGGGTGCCGCTCGGCTGGGTGCTGCGGCGGATGGTCGTCGAGGTGCCGTTCCTCGTCTTCGCGGCCCTCGTGCCGTTCGTCGCCGAGGGTCCCCGCACCGAGGTCCTCGGCCTCACCGTCTCCGAGCCCGGCCTGGTCGCCGCCTGGGGCCTGGCCGTCAAGGGCACCCTGGGCGTGATGGCTTCCCTGACGCTCGCCGCGACCACGGAGCCGACCGACGTGCTGGTCGGCCTGCGGCGGCTGCGCATGCCGCCGCTGCTGGTCGAGATCATGTCGTTCATGCTGCGCTACCTCGACGTGGTCACCGCCGACCTCGGCCGGACGCTGACCGCCATGCGCTCGCGCGGCTGCGAGCCGCGCTCGCCCCGGCACTGGCCCGCGCTGGCCCGCTCGCTGGGCGCGCTCTTCATCCGCAGCTACGAGCGGGGCGAGCGGGTCCACCTCGCGATGCTGTCCCGCGGCTACACGGGCACGCTGCCGACGGCGACCGGTGGGGACGGGCACCGATGAGTGTCCCCGTCCTCGACGTCCGCGGCCTGGCCTACGCCTACCCCGACGGCCACCAGGCGCTCTTCGGCGTCGACCTCCACGTCCACCGCGGGGAGCGGGTGGCGCTGCTCGGTCCGAACGGCGCCGGCAAGACCACGCTCGTGCTGCACCTCAACGGCATCCTCACCGCCGGCGCCGGGAGCGTCACGGTAAGCGGGCTGCCGGTGGAGAAGAAGCACCTCCAGGAGGTCCGCCGCCGCGTCGGCATCGTCTTCCAGGACCCCGACGACCAGCTCTTCATGGGCACGGTCCGCCAAGACGTCGCCTTCGGCCCCGCCAACCTGGGCGTCCGCGGCGCCGAGCTCGACCGTCGGGTCATGGCCGCGCTCGAGCAGGTCGGCATGGCCGAGCACGTCGACCGCCCGCCGCACCACCTGTCCTTCGGCCAGCGCCGCCGCGTCGCGGTCGCCACCGTGCTCGCGATGGAGCCGGAGGTGCTGGTGCTCGACGAGCCGTCCTCCAACCTCGACCCGGCGTCCCGTCGCGAGCTCGCCGACATCCTGCGCGCGCTGGACGTGACGGTGCTGATGGTCACCCACGACCTGCCCTACGCCCTCGAGCTCTGCCCCCGCGCGGTCGTGCTCTCCGGGGGCACGGTCGTGGCCGACGGGTCGACGTACGACGTCCTCACCGACGACGCGCTCATGCGCGCGCACCGCCTCGAGCTGCCCTTCGGCTTCGACCCCCGCACGCTCGGGCCGGGAGTGGGCACCGGGCAGGGGACCGCACCGCGCCGCACGCCGGAGACCGGGGGATCGGTAGCATCACCCGGCACGCACACGAACCCAGGAGACCTCACGTGAGCAAGGGCAACGACACCTCCTCCCTCGAGCGCGAGATCGAGGAGACCCGCGAGCGCCTGGCGACCACCATCGACCAGCTCCTGTACCGCTCGAGCCCGAAGACGATCGTCGGCCGCGAGGTCGCGACCATCAAGGCGCACTACGTCGACGCGGCCGGCAACCCCCGCACCGACAACATCCTCAAGACCGTCGGCGCGGTCGTGGGCGCCGTCGCCCTGATCGTCGTGGTCCGGAAGGTCACCGGCTGATCGTGGCCGCCTCCGACAAGACCCCGATCAAGATGCTGCACGACCGCATCCTGTGCGAGGTCGACGCGGACGCCGGTGAACGGCGCTCCTCCGGCGGGATCGTCATCCCCGCCACCGCCGCGATGGGCGCCACCCGGCTGTCGTGGTCGAAGGTCGTCGCCGTCGGGCCGCACGCCCGGGCCGTCGAGGTCGGCGACCGCGTGCTCTTCGAGGCCGGGGACAAGGCCGAGGTCGAGGTGCACGGGGAGCTGTACGTCGTCATGCGCGAGCGCGACGTCCACGCGGTCGCCGCCGAGCGCCTCGCCGACGAGGCGACCGGGCTCTACCTCTGACCCGCCTGACGTAACCCCGCAGGTCAGCCGCCGTTGAGCGGGCGTGCTCAGACGCCTGATCTGCTCGCTCGCCGCGGCCGCCCTGGTGCCGGCCGGCCTCGCGGTGTCCGTCCCCTCGACCGCCTCCGGCGCGCCGGAGGCTGGTCCCGCGTCCGCCGCCCCGGCGGGCGTCGGGAAGCCGTCGCGCTACCGCGCGACGATCGAGTGGACCAAGCACGGCATCCCGCACATCACCGCCGACGACTTCGGCTCGCTCGGCTTCGGCAGCGGGTACGCCGCCGCGGGCGCGTCGCTGTGCACGCTGGCCGACACCCTGGTCACCGGCCGCGGCGAGCGGTCGCTCTGGTTCGGCCCGCAGGGGCGCTACAACGACCAGGTCACCCTCGACGCCAGCAACCTCCAGGTCGACACCGTCGTCGGCGACCTGCGCAACCGCCGCGTCGTCGAGAAGCTGCTGCGCGACCCGGTCGCCGGCCCTGGCAAGCAGGCCAGGGCGATGGTCCGGGGCTACACCGCCGGCCTCAACACCTACCTGCGCGAGCGGGGCCGCGCCGGGGTCACCGACCCGGCCTGCAAGGGAGCGGGCTACCTCGAGCCCGACGTCACCCCGCTCGACCTCTGGTACGGCGTGTACCTCGCCAACCTGCTCGCCTCCACCGGCGTGTTCATCCCGCAGATCGCCGACGCCGCGCCGCCGACGCTCACCGACCCCGGCCTGCCCCAGCTGCCGCTGCGGGCCGCCGACGTCGACAAGGACGCGCTGCTCAAGGGCTTCGGCCGTGGCCCCGACGCCCCGTTCGGCTCGAACGCGACCGCGGCGGGCGGCCGCGCCACGAGCACCGGCAAGGGGATGCTGCTCGGCAACCCGCACTTCCCGTGGAAGGGGCGCTACAAGTTCACCCAGCAGCACCAGACGATCCCGGGCCGCTACGACGTCGCCGGCGCCTCGCTGATCGGCTCGCCCGCGATCAACATCGGCTGGAACAAGGACGTCGCGTGGAGCCACACCGTCTCCACGGCGTACCGCTTCACGCCCTACGAGTACCGCCTCCTGGGCCCCACGTCGTACCTCACCGAGAGCGGGCCGAAGCAGCTCCAGCGCCGCGAGGTGCGGGTCAGGGTCCGCCAGGGCGGCACGGTCCGCACCGTCACCGAGGACGTGTGGCGCACCGCCCAGGGCTACGTCATCGACGACCCCGCCCAGCTGATGCCGTGGAGCCCGCTGAGCGTCTGGGCGATCCGCGACGCCAACGGCGAGCACCTGCGCACCCTCGACACGTTCCTCAACATGGGCAAGGCCCGCAACGTCCGCGACCTGCTGCGCCGCCAGGACCGCGGCGGCGGCATGCCGTGGGTCAACACGACGGCGGCTGACCGCACGGGCGACGTGCTGTACGCCGACCACTCGGTCGTCCCGCACGTCACCAACGCCATGGAGCAGCGCTGCCTCACCGTGGTCGGCCGGATCATCGACACCGTCGCCGGCCTGCCCGGGCTCGACGGCACCCGCGCGGAGAGCGACTGCGCGTGGGGCACGGACGCCGACGCCCAGCGGCCCGGCATCCTCGGCCCGCGGAACCTGCCGTCGGTCGTGCGCCGCGACTGGGTGATGAACGCCAACGACTCCTACTGGCTGCCCAACCCGGCCTCGCGCCTCGAGGGCTTCCCGAGCATCATCGGCTGCGAGCGGTGCGAGCGGACCATGCGCACCCGGGTCGTCGCCGACTACGTCGCCCGTCGGCTCGCCAAGGGCCGCAAGGAGACGCCGGCCAGCTTCCGCGGTCACCAGCACGAGAACCGGGTGATGGCCGCCGAGGTGATGCGTGCCGACGGTGCCCTCGACCGCGTCTGCTCGCTGACGGGGGAGACCGAGGCGTGCGCGGCGCTGCGGACGTGGGACGGCCGCTCGGACCGCGACTCCCGCGGCGTCCACCTCTTCGAGGCCTTCGTGGAGCGGCTGCCCGCGCTGCCGCTGGACCTGGTCGACACGGTCTGGACGGTGCCGTTCAGCGCCGCCGACCCGCTCAACACCCCGCGCGGCCTCAACTGGGCCAACCCCGGCGTCGTGCAGGCGATGGCCGACGCCATCGCCGCGGTGCGGAAGGCCGGCGTTCCCTTCGACGCGCGGTGGGGCTCGCTCCAGGTCGCCGGCGACCGCGGCGCCCCCGCCATCGGCCTGGGCGGCGGCGACGGCGACGACCTCGGCAACGCCAACGTGCTCTCCTCGCGCAACGTGACCCAGGCGGGGCGGTACAAGCCGATCACCTACGGCTCCTCGCACATCCAGGCGATCAGCTACCTGCCGGGCGGCCGCCTCGACGCGCGCACGATCCTCACCTACGGCCAGTCCGAGGACCCCACCTCCCCGTGGTCCTCCGACCAGACCCGCCTCTTCGCCCAGGAGAAGTGGGTCCGCTTCCGTTGGACCGACGCCCAGGTCCGGCGCGACCTTGTCCGGCGGAAGGTCGTCTCGGGCGGCTGAGAGGTGGGGTGCGCGTACCACCAAGAGGTGGTACGCGCACCCTTCTGGGCCGATGCATCGGCCCAGAAGGAGGTGCAGAGGCCCAGAAGGAGGTGCAGAGGCCCGGAAGATCGGGCTCCCGCCTGGCGAACCTGCCGGTAACAAAGGTGACGGGGACCACTAGGTTGACACTCGTCAACTCCGCCCGGTCGTGACTCCGGGCGGTTCCTCGGGAGGGAAGTCCATGCCGTCTGCACCTGCCACCATCCGCAGCCCACGCGTACGCCGCCTGCGCGCCGCGCTCGCCAGCACCGCCGTCCTCGCCGCCACCGCCGCGGGCACCCTGACCGTCGCCGGCCCGGCCCCGGCCGCGTCGGCACCCGCCGCGTCCGCCGCGGCAGGCACCCGCGCCGTGGTCGACGTCGACGCGGAGGAGCCGCTGGACTACGTGGCGCTCGGGGACTCCTACAGCGCCGGCCCGCTCGTCCCGCTGCTGCGGCTGGACCCGCTGGGCTGCATCCGCTCGACCGCGAACTACCCGGCGTACCTCGCTCGCCACCTCGGCGCCGCGTCGTACCTCGACGTGACGTGCTCCGGCGCCGAGACCGCCGACCTGACCACCCGTCGGCAGGAGACGATCATCCCCGGCCCGGCGCCGGCGCCGCAGGTCGACGTGCTGACCGACGAGACCGACCTGGTCACGATCGGCATCGGGGGCAACGACTACGGACTGTTCGGCTCGATGATCGAGGTGTGCGGCGAGGTCGCCGCGCTCGCCCCGAACGGTGCGCCCTGCCGCCGCCACTTCACCAACGCCAAGGGCGTGGACACCAAGGTCCGCGACGCGGACCGCATCCGCAAGGACGTGGAGAAGGTGCTGCGCACGGTCGCGCGCCGGGCGCCCACCGCGGCGCTCGTGGTCGTCGGCTACCCGCGCCTGCTCCCGGCGAAGGGCGCTTGCTCCGCGGTCGGTTTCGCCAAGGGCGACTACGCCTGGGGCAACAAGGTGGAGCGTCGGCTCAACCGCTCGCTGCGGCTCGCCGCGGCGAGCAACGGCGCGACGTACGTCGACCTCTACCCGGCCTCCCGCGGCCACGACGCGTGCGCCGGCGGCCAGGCCTGGATCAACGGCAAGACCCTCAACCCGCTGCGGGCGGCGAACTTCCACCCGTTCGGCCGCGGCATGCGGGCGATGGCGCAGGAGGTGTACCGCCAGCTGACGGACGGCCGGACCGCGAGCCGCCGGGCCACCCCGCTGCGCGCGGACGACGCCGTCACCCGCCCCCTCACGCCGCAGCGTCGCGCCGAGGTCGTCGACGCCTGGCGTCGCTGGTCCGCGGCCCACGACTGAGGCCGGGGCACGGACCCACCGCCCGTCGGCGCCCGTCCCCTCGGAGCGGCTGACGCTCAGAGGGGCCGGGCGAGGACGACCACGTTGTTCTCGAAGTACGAGCCGTTCCAGTCCGAGCAGGTCACGAGCACCAGCCGGCCCCGGCCGTGGTCCTGGCCGAAGAGCGCCTCGGCGCGCTCGGCGAGCGTGGCCCGGCTCATGACCTGCACGGCGGTCACGCGGTAGCGGACCGTGCCCTTGCGGCTCACCACGAGCACGCGCTGACCACGCTCCAAGGACGGCACCCGGGCGAGCGCCCCGCCGCCGGTGTGCACGGTGTGGCCGGTGACCACGGTCTGCCCACGGCGCGCGCCGGCGCGGGCGCTGACGTCCCACCAGCCGACCTGGTCGGGGTCGGCCGGCGGCTGGAGCACGCGGCCGGGCCGCATGCCGATGGGCACGACGGGCGCGACCATGTCGAGCGCGGGGATCTTCAGCCGGATCGGCTGCGCGGGCGCCGGCGCGACGTACGACCGCGCCGCGGACTCGCCCTCCGGCAGCACCGCGCCGGTGACGGTGAGCCCGAGGGCGAGCACCAGCACCCCGGCCCAGACGCCGTGGGCGATCGCGGCGACCCGGCGGCGTACCGCCTCCCGGCGCGCGCCCGGCCCGGGCTCGGTGTCGTCGGCGCTGGTCACGGTCGGCTCGGTCGGTCCGGGCGGCTCAGGAGCGGAGCGTACGACGCGTGGCGGCGACGCCGGCGCCCAGCGCGGCCACGAGCAGCGCGACCAGCCCGCCGGTGCCCAGCGCGGAGCCGTCGCTGCCGGCCGGCACCGAGGTCGGCACCTGCGGCTCCTCCGGCTGCGGGGCCGGGGTGTTCGGCTCGTCCGGCTCGTCGGGCTGGACGCGCCCGTTCGGACCACAGCTGCTGTGGCCGATCTCGACGTTCAGCAGCTCGACGCCGAAGCTGGCGGCGGCGGGCAGCAGCCGCAGGTCCAGCGCGGTGACGTCGATCCGGTCGCGCCCGCGCTCCTGCTTGTTGAGCGTGACGTCGAGGACGTTGTCCTCCAGCGGCGCGAGCTGCTCGCCGACCGTGCCGAGCGCGGAGGTGAGCACCTCGGCCTGGTCGATGACCTGGGCGAGCGGGCCGAGGGCGCCGTCGATGGCCTCGGTGAACTGCGTGCGCAGCGCCTGAAGGAGGAGGTCGACGACCTCGCCGAGGTCGGTGACGAGCTTGGTGTTCGGGGCGGGGTCGGCCGGCAGGTCGACGAGGTCGACCTCCTGGCCGGCGAGGCGGAGCGAGGCGCCCGCACCGGCGAGCGTGGTGCCGCCGCTGACCTCGCCCGGGCGGGCGACGCAGAAGCTCTGGATCGCGCCGAGGTCGAGGACGATCGCGGCGTCGGCGGCGGTGAGCACCTGCTCGAGCGCCGTCTGGAGGCCGGCGAGCAGCGGGTCGAGGACCGGCGCGAGGGCGTCCTGGAGCTGCTGGTCGAACCCAGCGAGGAAGTCGGACCGGATGATCTGGAGGTTCGAGAGGTCGAGGTTCCCGGCGTTCAGCTCGAGGTTCTCGCCCGGGCGCAGGCAGCTGCCCTCGTCGACCTCGAGCAGCACCGCGCCGTCGCCAGCCAGGCCGGAGCAGGCCGCGGACGCGCCTCGGCCGTCCTCGACCTGGGTGCGCGCCTTCTGCGCCAACGTGCCGGCTTGGATGAAGTCCTGGCCCGTCAGTACCGAGATCGCGGGGCTGTCGCTACCCGTCGTGCGCTGCCGCTTGCTGTCGTTGGTGACCCGGTAGGTCCCGGAGTCGGCGGGCGTGCCCCCGATCGTGAGTCGCAGGGCGGTGGCGCTGGCTTGCGCGACCGGGTCCTCGGCGGCCAGCGCGGGTGCGCCGGTCAGCAGCACGAGCGAGCTGGCGGTGGTCGCGGCGGCGATCCGCGCGGCGGTACGACGTGTGATCACGGTGTGTGGCTCCCTCGCCGCGCGCCCACCCGGGTCGCGGCCCCGATATCGACAGTGGTCCAGTCCTCCAACGGCCGCACGTCGGCGGGGTTACGGGTCCGCCCTCGTGCCGACGTCCCCGGGCACGGCACGAGGGCCGGTCCTCCCCCCGGGGAACCGGCCCTCGTGGCTCGTGGGCCACCTCGCGGTGGCAGTCAACGGACGGTCAGCGGACCCGGACGGTGAACGCCTTCGTGGTCGCGCCGGTCGTCGCCTCCGAGCCGGGGAGCACCAGGCGGTAGCGGTAGGTGCCCTTCTTCCTCTCGCGCGGGAAGACGACCGTGGTCGTGCGGCTGCCCGGCGTGATGGTCCTGACGGTGCTCCAGCTGCGGCCCGCCTGGTAGCGCTGCAGGGCGAGGGTCTCGAGACCCGGCTGCTGGACGGTGACGCGGGCGGCCGGAGCGGTGGCGCCCTTGCGGACGGTCATCGCGCTGGCGCGCCAGCCCTCGATGTCGCTGACGGCGAGCGGCACGTCGTAGGTCTCCGGGTCGCCGTCGTCGTTGATCCGGCAGGTCAGCGGCGCCTTGGCCGGCTCCTGGTGGAACTTCTCGCCGTAGTGGTAGTTGCTGCCGCCGACCTGGGTCCAGACGACGGCGTACTCACCGACGCCGGCCGGCCAGTTCTTGTGCTGGCTGTAGACGAACTCCTGGTTCCCCGCCCAGGTGGCCTCGTTGTTGTGGTAGTTCAGCGTCACCTCGCCGGCGGTGTCGGTCCACACGCGGACGTTGACGTCGTTCGACTGCCCGTCGGGGATGTTCGACGGGTAGGGGACGAAGAGGCCGTAGCAGGACGGGTCGGCGTAGCGCCAGTTCCAGTCGAAGTTGCCGTGCGGGTCGACGGCCGGGTCGTTCTCGGTGTCCTCGACGACGACCGGGTCGGGCACGACGACGGGGTCGGGGCCGGTCGTCGTCGAGG
>NZ_JAANMS010000027.1 GCF_011250565.1 Nocardioides sp. IC4_145 | reverse complement strand
CGTGGGCTCGGCGGGGCCGGTCGGTGCGGGGACGCCGGCGGCGACCTCGAACCGGCGCACCGCCGCCTCGGCCTCCTCGTGCCGTCCGCGCCGCTCGAGGAAGCGCACCGACTCCGGGAGACCTCGCCGCACCACCACCGCGTACGCCGTGGGGAGCGCGCCGATGGCGAGCGCCCAGCGCCAGCCGTCGTCGGAGGTCGGGACGACGTAGTAGCCGATCAGCGCGGCGATGATCCAGCCGACCGCCCAGAAGGACTCGAGGGCGACGACGACCCGGCCGCGGATGCGGGCGGGGGCGTACTCGCTGACCAGCGTGCTCGCCACCGGCAGCTCCGCGCCCAGGCCGAGGCCGATGAGGAACCGGAACACCAGCAGCGCGCCGACCGACCACGACAGCGCGGCGGCGCCGGTCGCGAGGCCGTAGACCAGCAGGGTCAGCGCGAAGACCTGCCGGCGGCCGATCCGGTCGGCGAGGAGCCCGCCGAGGGTGGCGCCGACGGCCATGCCGACGAAGCCGATGCTCGCGATCCACGACAGCGTGGTCGGGCCGAGGTCCCACTGGAGCGCCAGCGCGGCCATGACGAAGCTGATGAGCCCGACGTCCATCGCGTCGAGCGCCCAGCCGACGCCCGAGCCGACCACCAGCCGGCCGTGCTCGCGGGTGAACGGGAGGGCGTCGAGCCGTTCGCTGCGGGTGGGCACGGCGGGACCGTACCCGGGCGGCCCCCGGGTCAGCGCTCGAAGCGGTAGCCCATCCCGCGCACGGTGGCGATCGTGGCGGCACCGAACTTGCGCCGCAGGTACCCGACGTACACGTCGACGACGTTGGAGCCGGGGTCGAAGTCGAAGCCCCACACGTGGTCGAGCAGCTGCTCACGGGAGAGCACCTGGCCCGCGTTGAGCATGAAGATCTCGGCGAGCGCGAACTCGCGCGCCGACAGGTCGACCTCGGCGCCGGCGACGGTGGCGCGGCGCGTGCGCAGGTCGAGACGTACGCCGCCGGCCTCGACGGCGTCGCGCCCCGGCGCGCCCGGCGCGGTCTGCTCCTGGGCCTGGCGCAGCCGCAGCCGGATCCGGGCCTGGAGCTCGGCGAAGCGGAACGGCTTGGGCATGTAGTCGTCCGCGCCGCCCTCGAGGGCACTGACGGTGTCGGTGACCGAGTCGCGCGCGGTGAGCACGACCACCGGCATCCGCGAGCCCTGCGCACGCAGCAGCTCGAGGACCTCCTGGCCGTCCATGCCGGGCAGGCCCAGGTCGAGCACCATCAGGTCGTGGCCGCCCGACAGCGCCTCGTCGAGGCCGCGGCTGCCGTCGTCGACGACGGTGGTCTGGTGGCCGTCGGCGCGCAGGCCCTTGGCCAGGAACGACGCGATGCGCGCTTCGTCCTCCACGATCAGGATGCGGGCCACGGGGTCTCCTCGACGGTCGTCGGCAGCGTGATGGTGAACTGGGCGCCGCGCGGCGGCGCCGGGCGGTCGTCGGTGAGAGTGACGGTGCCGCCGTGGGCCGCCACGATCGCGCGGACGATGGACAGGCCGAGGCCGAACCCCTCGTCGCCCTCAGGGACGGCACTGCGCCCGAACCGCTCGAAGACCGCCTGACGGTCCTCGGCGGGCACCCCGGGGCCGGAGTCGCGGACCCAGAGGCGGAGCTCGCCGCCGGTGCCGTCGGGCCCCGGGACGTACGACGAGCCGAGCGCGACCAGGTCGCCGGGACGCGTGTGCTTGACGGCGTTGTCGGCCAGCTGGAGCAGCGCCTGGGTGAGCCGTTGGCCGTCGACGCGGACGACCCGGTCGGCGGTGCCGTCCAGCTGCCAGTCGCGGTCCCCGAGTCCGCGGACCTTGGCGAGGACGTCCTCGGTGAGCTCGCCGAGGTGCACCTCGGTCGGCAGCACGAAGTCCGGCCGGTCGGACTTCGCGAGGAGGATCAGGTCGCCCACGAGCCGCGCCATCCGGTCGATCTCGTCGAGGAGCAGCGCGCGCGTCTCGTCGACGTCGGCGGCGTCGGTGGCGTCGACCAGCTCCAGGTGGCCGCGCAGCACCGTCAGCGGGGTGCGCAGCTCGTGGCCGGCGTCGTCGAGGAAGCGCCGCTGGTCGGCGAAGCTGGTCTCGAGGCGGTCGAGCATCCGGTTCAGGGTGCGGGTGAGTGCGGTGATGTCGTCGTTGCCCGCCTCGGGGATGCGTCGCGACAGGTCGGACTCGCCGATCTCGTCGGCGGTCTCGCGCAGGACACGGATCGGCGCGAGCAGGCGGCCCGACTGCCAGGCGGCGGCGGCCACCACGAGCACCGTGAGCAGCGTCGCCACGACCACGTAGGTGCGCATGGTGTCGAGCAGCTCGGCGCGGTCCTCCGCCAGGTAGACCGCTACGACGAGCGCGCCCTGCTCGCCGCCCTGCCGCACCGGCTGTGCGGCGACGAGCACCTCGCCGCGGGTGGTGTCGATCCGGGTGGAGCCACCGGTCGTGACGAGCCGGCGGACCGCCTCGACGAAGGCCGGGTCCTCGTAGAGGTCGTCGCCGCCGGGGAACCGGCCGATGGCCCGGTCGCCGGCCCAGGCCACCAGCAGCTCGTCGTCGTCGGGGACGTTGCGCCGCAGGAACAACCGCATCAGGTCGTCGATGGAGGTGAACGGCTCACCGGTGCTGGGATCGCGGCCGTCGCCCTTGAGCCGTGCGAACTCGTCGAGCTCCTGCTCGACCTCGTCGATCGTCCTCGCCTCCACACGCTGGGACTCCACGGCGTAGACGATGAGACCGGCCGCGCTCAGCGCGCCGAGCACGAGCAGGGCCACGGTGGCGGTGATGCGGGCGCGCACGGAGAAGCCCGTGCGCGGCGCACGGGCTTCGGTCCGGGGCGTGAACTCGCTCAGTCGTCGTCCCCGTCGTCGTCCCCGTCGTCGGTCTCGTCGTCGGTCTCGTCCTCGTCCTCGTCGCGCTCGTCGCGCTCGTCCTCGTCGCGCTCGTCCTCGTCGTCGAGGTCGTCAGGCTGGGGCCGGATCACGGGGACGTCGTCGACAGGGTCGTCGTCACGGTCGTCGTTCCCGTCGTCGGGCTCGGTGGTGGGCGACGGCGTGAACGTCGTGCCGGGGGAGGGCCGCTGGGTGGGCGCGTCCTGGATGACGATGACCTCGCGCGGCGCGGGGTCGCCGCCGCTGGTGGCGACGAGGGACCCGGCGACGTACCCGCCGAGAGGCAGGACCACCGCCAGGCCGATGAGGTACTTCCAGACCGGGCTCATGACGACCACGATCCTGCCCGACGGTGGGTGGCGGGTGAGAGGCCGATGAGAGGACTCTCATCGACCGGTCGCCGGATGCCGGGCGCGGCGGTCGGGTACTCCGAAGAGGTCCAGTCCCCGAACGACGAGGAGTTCCCGTGGCCGACGCGCCGCACCACGACCAGCTGCCCCTTCCCGACTACGACCACCTCCCGGTGGGCTCGCTCGAGGGCCGCATCCGCTCGCTCGACGGGGCCGGGCTCGAGGCACTGCTCGCCTACGAGCGCGACCACGCGAACCGGGTGCAGGTCGTCCAGCTGCTGGAGAACCGGCTCGAGGCGGTCCGGGGCGGCGCGCCGCTGTCCGGCGGGTCGCCGCTGGCGAACGCCCCGGAGGCGGACGCGGCTCCGCAGACCGACTCGCAGGGCGGTGCCTCGCTCAACGAGGGCCCGGCGATGAACCCGCCGTCGCAGGGCGTGCCGACGAACCCCGCCCAGCCGCGCTGAGCGGGGTCCGTCGTACGACGTCCCGACCGGCGGGCGCCCGTCAGACGGTGACGGGCTGCCCGCCGGTCACGGCGATGACCTCGCCGGTGATGTAGCTGGCGTCGCTGGAGGCCAGGAAGACGTACGCCGGCGCGAGCTCGGCCGGCTGGCCCGCGCGCCCCATCGGGGTCTGCTCCCCGAAGGACTCGACCTTCTCCTCCGGCATCGTGGCCGGGATCAGCGGCGTCCAGATCGGGCCGGGCGCGACGGAGTTGACCCGGATGCCCCGCTCGGCCAGCTGCGCGGCCAGGCCGCGGGTGAAGTTCACGATGCCGGCCTTGGTCGTGGCGTAGTCCAGCAGCGGCACCGACGGCGAGGACGCCTGTACCGACGAGGTGTTGATGATCGACGAGCCCTCGCCCAGGTGCGGCAGCGCCATCTTGCACAGCCAGAACATGGCGTACAGGTTCGTCTTCATCACCCGGTCGAGCTGCTCGGTGGTGATGTCCTCGATCCCGCCGGGCTGCGACATCTGGTACGCCGCGTTGTTGACGAGCACGTCGATGCGGCCGAGCTCGCGCACGGCGGTGTCGACGAGCTCGCGGCAGGCCTCCTCGGAGGTCAGGTCGCCAGGCACGGTGATCGCGCGGCGGCCGGCCTCCTCGACGAGCCGGGCGGTCTCGCGGCCGTCCTCGTCCTCGCCCTCGAGGTAGGCCAGCACCACGTCGGCACCCTCGCGGGCGTAGGCGATCGCGACGGCCCGGCCGATGCCGGAGTCGCCGCCGGTGATGACGGCGACCTTGTCCTGGAGCCGGCCGCTGCCGCGGTAGCTCCGCTCGCCGTGGTCCGGCTCCTGGCGCATCTCCGGGGTGACGGATTCCTCCGAGCCGGGAGGGGGCAGCTGCTCGCCCATCTCAGGCCTCATGGCTTCCGTTGGTCGGCTGGTCCCAGCGCAGCAGCGCCGCGACCGGCTCGCCGCCCATCGCCTGGTAGGGCGCGACCGTCACCGAGGCGTCGGTGAGGACCGCGGCGGCCACAAGGGCCTGGTCGGCGCGGATCGGCTGCCGGGGGACGCCGTCGCCGAGGTGGAGACCCTCGTACTTGGTCGGGTCCAGCTCGGTCTCGGCGGCCTTGGTCGGGTCGAGGAGCAGGGTGTCGACCTGGCCACGGACGAAGGCATCGGCCACGTCGTCGATGCCGCTGGCGACCGACTCCCCGCGACCGAGGCGCTCCTTGAGCTCGTGCACGGCGCTCAGGCGCCGCTGGACGACCTGCTCCATGAGTGCCTCGCGGATCGCCTGCTGCATCGCCTCGTCGCCGCCGTCCTCCGCGCGCTGGCCGCTGCCGAGCTCGACGACCTCCGCGGGGCTGCCCTCGAGCCTGTCCTTGACCATGCCCTTGGACTGCGGGTCCCCGGCGAGGAGGACCAGCCGGTGCCCGGCGCGGACGTGGGAGGTGATCGCGTCGACGACCTCCTCCGCGCTGTCGCGCCAGGCGTTCTCGGCGCGCAGCTCGTAGTGCTTCTGCGCCCAGCCGCCGACCGAGACCTTGGCGATGTCGTCGGCGCGCTGGTCGTCGACCTCGATGCTCTGCTCCTCCAGCGCGGTGGGCACGTCGGAGACGTGGACCGCGACGTCGCCGCCGGTGTGGTCGACGATCGCGAGCACGAACGACACGGTGCCGTCGCGGTGCTCGACCCACCGGGCCAGGTCGGGCAGCGGGCCCCACGTCGCCACCGCCTGGTCGACCTGGACCGAGGCGACCTCGTCGAGCACCACGCCGCCGGCGTTGGCGACCACGAGCCGCCCGACCGGAGCCGGCTGGTCGACCTGCTCGGAGAGCACGCGGGTCACCGCCTCGACGACGGCGTCGTCGGCGCCCTGCTCGCGGAGCTGGTCCGCGGCTGCTCGCACACGCAGCTCGTGCTCGTGCTCGCCGTTCTCGGTGGCCCGGCTGACGTCGACGAAGGCGGTCGCGAACGGGCCGGCTGCCTGCTTGAGCTTGCTGAAGTCAGAGGTGTCCATGCGGCGCCGGTGCCCCGCGGGCGTTCCCGGCAACCACCCTCCGTGGCGTCCGCGCCGCGCCCGCCTAGAGTGGCCTGCGCCACGTCGTACGCGTCCGCTCTGGAGGTCCCGTGCTCGTCCCGTTCAGCGTCTCCGACTTCATCGACCGGGCCGTCACGGTCTACCCCGACCGCACCGGCGTGGTCGACGAACCGCAGCAGCCGGCGCCGTCGCTCGGCTCGCCGACCTACCGCGAGATGGGGGAGCTGGCCGTGCGCCAGGCCGCCCGCCTCGACGAGCTCGGGATCGGCGTGGGGGAGCGGGTCGCCGTCGTCAGCCACAACAGCGCGCGGCTGCTGACGTCGTTCTTCGGCGTCGCCGGGTCGGGCCGGGTGTTGGTGCCGGTGAACTTCCGGCTGCGGCCCGACGAGGTCCGCTACATCGTCGAGCACTCCGGCGCCCGCGCGCTCTACGTCGACCCCGAGCTGGAGGACGCGCTCGGCGGCGTCGGGGCGGAGCACCGGTTCACGCTCGGCCACGACGAGGACCTGTACGCCGCGCCCGGTGCGCCCGCGCGGCCCTGGGAGCCGGACGAGAACGCGACCGCGTGCATCAACTACACCTCCGGCACGACCGCGCGGCCCAAGGGCGTGCAGATCACCCACCGCAACATCTGGGTCAACGCGCTGACCTTCGGGCTGCACGCGGGGCTGACGGACCGTGACGTCTACCTGCACACGCTGCCGATGTTCCACGCCAACGGGTGGGGGATGCCGTTCGCGACGACAGGGCTCGGGATCAAGCAGGTCGTGATCCGCAAGATCGACGGCGCCGAGATCCTGCGTCGGGTCCGCGACCACGCCGTCACCGTCATGTGTGCCGCCCCGGCGGTGGTCGCCGCGGTGCTGGACGCGCTGCCCTCCTGGGAGGGCGAGGTGCCCGGCCGCGACCGCGTGCGGATCATCGTCGCCGGCGCCCCGCCGCCGACCCGGACGGTCGCGCGCGTCGAGGAGGAGCTCGGCTGGGAGTTCATCCAGATCTACGGCCTCACCGAGACCTCGCCGCTGCTCACCGTCAACCGCACCCGCGCCGAGTGGGACGACCTGTCCGCCGACGACCGCGCCGCGAAGCTGGTCCGCGCCGGCGCCCCGGCCCTCGGCGTACGCCTCTCGACCGGGCCGGAGGGCGAGGTGCTCGCCCGCTCGAACGTCGTCATGGACGGCTACTGGGAGCAGCCCGAGGAGAGCGCCGCCGCGCTGGCCGACGGCTGGTTCCACACCGGCGACGGCGGGACCATCGGCGAGGACGGCTACCTGACGATCTCCGACCGCAAGAAGGACGTGATCATCACCGGCGGCGAGAACGTCTCCTCGATCGAGGTCGAGGACGTGCTCTTCTCCCACCCCGCGGTCGCCGAGGTCGCCGTCATCGGCGTCCCCAGCGAGAAGTGGGGCGAGACGATCAAGGCGCTCGTCGTGCTCGCCGAGGGCGCCTCGGCCACCGAGGCCGAGCTGATCGCCTGGTGCAAGGACAAGGCGGCCGGCTACAAGGCGCCGACGTCGGTGGAGTTCCGCGGCGAGCTGGCGCGCACCGCCACCGGCAAGCTGCAGAAGTTCAAGCTGCGTGCGGAGTACTGGGAGGGGCAGGGCCGGCAGGTCAACTGACCTTCGGCTAGCTCGGTCGTCACCGGCCGGGGAGGTGCCGGCCGAACCGCTCCGCCGCTACGTCGCGGGCGACCTCGACGTGGATCCCGGTCGTCCGCGACGACGCCACCTGCTGGTGCCGCCCGCTCGAGGTGTCCCACAGCCACATCGCGCCGCTCTCCCAGTGGTCGACCAGCAGGTGCCGGTCGGTGAGCCAGGCGCGCGCCCCCAGGCACGCACCTGGCTGTCCGCTGTTCGACAGCATGGCGACGAAGCTCCCGGACGCCGGGTCGACCACGACGACCCCGCCGCGATCCTTCGGCCGGCGGGCGTGGGGGCACTGGCTGTACGCCACCTGCTCGGCCGCGACCGGGCCGCCGGCCGTGGACGGGGAGGTCCGGAAGGGGAGGTCGACCGTCGTGGCGCCCGATTCCTCCCGGTGGGTCACGAGCTGCGCCGGTCGCGTGCTCGCCCCGGCTCTCACCTCGACTGCCCGCCCGGTCTCGTCGTGGGCGCTCCGGAAGAGGTCGTAGGGGACCGTCGTGAGCTCCCCGGTGGTGAGGTCGAGGGCGCAGCCCTTCGGCCCGCAGGGGCGTCTGCCGTCGTGCCGGTCCTTGAGCAGCAGGACCGACGTGCCTGCGGTCCACTGCAGGGCGACGGCGTGGTGGACCGGCAGGTCGAACGTCCGGTGGGTGCCGTCGCGGAGGTCGACCACCGCGAGACCGGACGGATCGGCGAGGGCCACCCTCCGCCCGTCGTCGGAGAGCGCGGTCGACAGCTCGCCGTACGTCCTCGGCCCGAACCCGTACCGCTGGAGGTCGAGCCGGCGCCAGTCGCCGGCCCGCGTCATCAGGTAGGGCTCGCCGGGGCGGATGGCGTCGTAGCCCGGGTCGGTCGAGAAGAGGCTCAGCTGGACGAGCAGCATCCCACTCCCCACCGGCGCCTCGTCGACCGTCGGGGCTGTCGTGGCGTCGAGGAGATCGAACTCGATGCCGTCTCGGACCGTCGCACTCCCGGGGTCGAGCTGTTGCCGCTGGTCGTCGGGCACGGGCTCCAGGCGTGGTGGCGGCGCGTGCGCCGGCGTCGGGGATGTCTCGGCCTGCCGGGACGTCGGCCGCGCCTCAGGGCCTGCAGATGGTCCCGCGGAGCAGCCCGCAGCGACCAGCAGCAGTCCGGCGCACCACGCCGTCGCTCTGCTCGATCTCATCGGTCGTCCGCCCGTCGTCGGGTGCCATCGTCCACGACTGGGACGCAGGCCGTGCCCGTCCGGTTGTGCGTGCCTGGGACAGGCACGCGAGTGCAGTGACGAGAGCCGTGCCCCGCTGGGTCTGCACGAGGATGCTCGTCCATCGCCGGCCGACGTGCCGGTGCCCCGTCGGCTGGGTGCTTCGGCGCGGCGCGGTGGCTACTGCTCGGGCGGGTTGCCGGGCGGACCGGTGTCGTGGTCGTGGGTGCCGTGGTGGTCGACGGTGTACGTCGTGCCGGAGGGGCTGGTCCAGTGGTAGCTGCCTGGTGATGGCGAGGTCTGTTGCCAGCCGCCGTGGGTCTTGGCCCGGTGGTGGCGTCTGCAGAGGGGGCCGATGTTCTCGGTGGCGGTTGGTCCGCCGCGGTTGTGTGGGACGACGTGGTCGTCGTCGACCTGGGAGTGCGCGAAGGCGGGGCGGGTGCACCAGGGGAAGACGCAGTGGTGATCGCGGAGCCGGGTCTGCTCGGAGAGGCGGTCGGGGACCTCGTAGGCCTCGACGTGGATCCGCTCATTGAGGTCGATGACCGGCTTGATGGTGACTCTGCCGTTGGTGTTGCTGGCGGCGCGGGTGCACCACTCGGCGAGCTGACCGCTGAGGATGAACCCGCGGACGTTCTCGGCCCGCACGACCTGGTCGAGGACGGGTTCGCCGGCGTCGGAGTCGGGGTGCTGGTGGACGTGGACGACGATGGGTTTGGGGTCGGTGTCGAACTCCAGGACCAGCTGGCGGCGGGCCATGTCACCGAGGGCGGTGGCACGACGCGACCCCTCGGCCTCCCGGGAGCCGAGCGCTTCCAACCGACCGGCGCCCTTCGCGATCGCGTCCTCGAGGTCGAGCGCGTCGACCAGGTCCAGGGTCGCCCACACGTCGACGTGGCCGTCGAAGGACACCTGCCGGGTCTGGATGGTGACGTGGCGGGCTTCGGTGCGTTCGAACCGGACCCGCTCCGCCTCGTCAGGGTCGAACCGCACCAGCGCCTCGTCGACCAGACGTCCCAGGGCGGCGGGGTTGATCGACGCGGCGTGGTGGGCGACGTGGGTGTCCACGAACGCTGCACCCCTCTTGGGTAGCGGCAACGTCTTGCGGGCGATCGTCCGGGCTTTCCACGCGGGGAGGTCGCCGCCGGTGACCTTCGCCCACACCTTCGGGAGGCGGTAGCGCAGCTCGAGCGCCTCGGACAGGTACGCCCGGCCGGCGTCCAGCGACTTCCCGAGGGCGGCGGCGAGCTCGACGACCGCGAACTCCGTCACCGGCGGTGCGCCGTCGCCGGCGAGACCGACGGGCTGGTCGCCGAAGCCCTGCATCGTCGCCCAGGACGCCGACTCGGTCAGGGACTCCGCTGGGTGCATCGCGCACCACGCGACCGCTGCCTCCATGACCCGGACCTCCGCGGCGTCGGCTTCACGCTGGCTGGCCCGCGCGGCCGCGAGGACCATCGCTGGGTCGTCCAGCGGGGTCTCGGGTGTCGCGAGGTGGGCCAATGCCATGGCCCTATTCTAGTCGAACAAGCGTTCGTACGGAAGGACTGCGCGGCTGGTTGCGGACGCGTTCGCCGGCGGGTTTCGAGACGGTCCTGGCGGACCTCCTCAACCAGCGCTGGGGGCGGTCGGGGAGCCGGCGGGGCGGCCGACGTCGAGGACGACCTCGAACTCGAGGAGGGAGGCGCCGGTGGAGACGGGGCCGCCGGCGGGGGCGCCGGCGTGGGCGGCGCGGGCGTCGCCGTCGCGCCAGGCCTCGAAGGAGGCGTCGTCCTCCCACTGGGTGACCACGAAGTAGCGGTCCTCGCCGGCGACGGGACGCAGGAGCTGGAAGCCGAGGAAGCCGGGGGTGCCCTCGACGGTGCCGGCGCGGGCGGCGAACCGCTTCTCGAGCTCGGGGCCGGCCTGGGGCGGGACGGAGATGGCGTTGATCTTCACGACGGGCATGGCCCGCAGCCTAGGCAGGGGCCGGGGACAGGGTCGCGGCGAGGAGCGGCGCTAGCCTGACGCGGTGGCTGCCCTGAAGGACGTCGTCGACCTGCTGCACACGTGGTACCCGCCGCACACCGCGGACGGCTGGGACGCCGTCGGACTGGTGGCCGGCGACCTCGAGCAGCCGGTCGCCAAGGTGCTGCTCGCCGTGGACCCGACCGAGGTCGTCGCGCAGGAGGCGGCCGAGTGGGGCGCGGACCTGCTGGTCACCCACCACCCGCTGTTCCTCAAGCCGGTGCACGGGTTCACGACGGCGACCCCGAAGGGCCGCACGCTGACGACGCTGACCCGGGCCGGGTGCGCCCTGCTGGCCGCGCACACCAATGCCGACCAGGCCGTGGGCGGGGTCTCGGAGTCCATGGCCCTCGCGCTGGGGCTCACCGCGCTGCAGCCACTCGCCCCGGCACCCGCCGAGCCGCTCGACAAGCTCACCGTCTTCGCGCCCGCCGACAGTGCTGACGCGGTCCGCGCGGCGCTCGCCGACGCCGGGGCTGGCGAGCTGGGTGACTACGAGGCGGCGTCGTTCACGGCCGCGGGGGAGGGTCGCTTCCGGCCGCTGCCCGGGGCCGATCCGACGATCGGCGAGGTCGGCAGGCCCGAGGTGGTCGAGGAGGTGAGCATCCAGGTGGTGCTGCCCCGCCGGCGGCGCACGGCCGTGGTTCGCGCGCTGCTGGCGGTCCACCCCTACGAGGAGCCGGCGTACGACGTCGTCGAGCTCGCCGACCCCGGCGTCGCCACCACCGGGACCGGGCGGGTCGGCGAGGTGGAGCCGACGACGCTGCGGGCGTTCGCCGAGCGGGTCCGCGACGCGCTGCCGGCGACCGCGCACGGGGTGCGGGTCGGCGGCGACCCGGACCGCGAGGTACGCCGCGTGGCGCTCTGCGGCGGGGCGGGCGACTTCCTGCTCGACCGGGTCCGGGGCAGCGACGTCGACGTCTACGTGACCAGCGACCTGCGTCACCACCCCGCGGCCGAGTTCCTGGAGCACGGCGGGCCGGCGCTCGTCGACGTGGCCCACTGGGCGGCCGAGTGGACCTGGCTGCCGGTGCTGGAGAGGCGGCTCCTGGAGGCGTTGGGCGGTACGGTGGCCACCCGCGTGAGCACCACGAGCACCGACCCGTGGTCGTTCCGCGTCTGACCATCTGAACAAGGAGACCCCGCTGAAAGCCGACCCCGCCGCCCAGCTCGCGCTGCTCGAGGTCCAGGAGATCGACGCCCGCGCCGCCCAGCTGCGCCACCAGCGGTCGCACCTGCCCGAGCTCGCGGAGATCGCCGAGCTCGAGGCCAGCCGGAAGGCGGTCGACGACGAGGCCCGCGACGCGCGGATCGTGGTCGACGACCTGAGCGTCGAGCAGGCGAAGGTCGACGCCGACGTGGAGGCCGTCCGGACCCGCCGCACCCGCGACCGGGACCGGGTCGACCAGGGCCTGGTGACCAACCCCAAGGACCTCGAGCGGATGCAGCGCGAGCTGGAGTCCCTCGACCGCCGGATCGGCTCGCTCGAGGACGACGAGCTCGAGGTGATGGAGAAGCTCGAGGAGGCGCAGCGGACGCTGGCCCACCTCGAGGAGCGCATCGCCGCGCACGACGAGCGGCTGGCGGCGCTGGCCGCCGAGCGCGACCGCCGGTGGGCCGAGATCGACGCCGAGCTGGCGACCGTCGAGGGCGGCCGCGCCGCGAAGGCCGACGGCCTGCCCGACGGCCTGCTCGCGCTCTACGACAAGCTGCGCGCGGCCAAGGGCGGCATCGGCGCCGCCGAGCTGCGGGCCCGCCAGTGCGGCGGGTGCCGGCTCACGCTCGACAACGCCGAGCTCGCCGTCATCGCGCGGACGCCGGCCGACCAGGTGGTGCGCTGCGAGGAGTGCTCGCGGATCCTCGTCCGCGCGGCCGAGTCCGGGCTGTGACGAGCCGGTCGGTCGTCGTCGAGGCCGACGGCGGCTCCCGGGGCAACCCCGGCCCCGCGGCGTACGGCGCGGTCCTCAAGGACGCCGACACCGGCGCCGTGATCGCCGAGGACGGCGCGACGATCGGCCGGGCGACCAACAACGTCGCGGAGTACTCCGGTCTCATCGCCGGCCTCCGGCTCGCGGCCGAGCACGCACCCGGCGCGACCGTGGAGGTCCGGATGGACTCCAAGCTCGTCGTCGAGCAGATGTCGGGCCGCTGGAAGATCAAGCACCCCGACATGCAGCCCCTCGCGGCCGAGGCCAAGCAGCTCGCGCCGGCCGGCACGACGTACACCTGGGTGCCGCGCGCGCGGAACGGCCACGCCGACCGGCTCGCCAACGAGGCGCTCGACGGGCTCCGCTCCGGCGTCACCGTCGCGGGCGACCGGGAGGTCCTCGACGAGGACTCGCTCATCGAGGAGATCGAGAGCCCCGAGGCCGCGGCAGCCGGCGACCCGCCGGCCTCGATCCAGTCGCAGGCGCGCGGCTGGTCGGCCGGCACCGGCGCGCCGACGACGCTCGTGCTGGTGCGCCACGGCGTCACCGCGCACACCAAGGAGAAGCGGTTCTCCGGCGGCCTCGCAAGCGCCAACCCCGGCCTGAGCGACGAGGGCCGGGCGCAGGTGCGCTCGACGGCCGAGTGGCTGGCGCCGCTGGCCGAGCGGGTCGACGCCGTCGTCGCGAGCCCGGTACGCCGGACCCGGGAGTCGGCGGAGATCCTTGCGGAGGTCCTGGGTCGCCCGCTGCTGGAGGAGCCGGGCTTCGCGGAGATGGAGTTCGGCGCGTGGGACGGGCTGACCTTCGCCGAGGTCGCCGAGCGGGACCAGGCCGGCCTCGACGCGTGGCTCGGGTCGCTCGACGTGCCCGCAGGCGGAGGCGAGTCGTTCCGCACCGTCGAGGAGCGCGTGCTCGCCGGGCTCGACCGCGTCCTGACCGAGCACGCGGGCCGCACGGTCGTGGTGGTCAGCCACGTGACGCCGATCAAGACGCTGGTCGCGCACGCGGTGGATGCGCCGCTGGACGCGGTGTTCCGGATGGAGCTCACGCCGGCGTCGGTCACAGTGCTGTCGTTCTTCCCGGAGGGCGAGGGCGGCGGGCGGCGCGGCTCCATGCGCCTCTTCAACGCGCTGCCGCCCGGCAGCGGCGTGGTCGCCGACCTCGGCCGCTGGTGACCCGGCGGCCGCTGCTGAGGGGAGCTACAGCTCGCTGACGACCACGTCGAGCTGGGTGCCCTTGGTGGTCGGTTCGCCGACCTCGACCGTCCAGCCGAGGTCGCGCAGCACGTCGGCGAGCGCGACGGGGGTGCGCGGGTCGCGGCCGTCCTCCATGAGGGCGCGGACGATGCGGCCCTTGGTCGCCTTGTTGAAGTGGCTGACGACCTTGCGCTTCCCGTCGACCTCGTGCAGCACCCGGACGGTCGCGGTGCGACCGGCGAGCTCGCGGTCGGGTCGCCAGAACGCGACGTAGGTGGTGCTGCGCAGGTCGACCAGCAGCCCCTTCCCGAGCGCGTCGACGACGGCCGGGCCGAGCGCCTCGCGCCACACGCCGGCGACCGGGCCGAGGCGGGGGAGGGTGGCGTCGCCGGAGAGGCGGTAGGCCGGGATCCGGTCGCCGAGGCGCACCAGTCCGAAGAGGCTCGAGACCACCGCGACCCGCGAGGCGGCGCGCCGCTTGGCCGCGGAGCTGAGCGTCGCGGCACCCAGTGCGTCGTACACCACGCCGGAGTAGACGTGGTCGGCCCGCGCGGTCGCGGCGTCGCGCAGCAGCGCATTGCGCTCGACCAGGTCGACCTGGGAGGGCCCGAGGTCGAGCACGGTCGCGGCCTCCGCCGCGTTGCCGGAGCACAGCCCGACGAGTGCGTCGAGGACCCGCTCCCGCGCCTCGGTGAGCACGGGGGAGGAGAGGGCGGCGAGGTCGAGCGGCGCGCCTCGGCGCGGGGCGGTCTTGCCCTCGCTCGGCGGGAGCAGGATCAGCACCGGCCTAAGGTACGAGCATGCCGAGCAACCGCGTGGTCCGGGTCCGCACGAGGCAGGACGGGGTGGCCGCGAACCTCCTCCGCGACGGCATCGAGGCCGTCCGCGAGGAGCTCGGCGTCACCCCGGACTTCCCGCCCGACGTCGAGGAGGCCGCGGCCCGGGCGGCGGCCGCGCCGCGCCTGCCGGAGCTGGACCGCACGGACCTGCCGTTCGTCACCATCGACCCCGAGGGCTCGATGGACCTCGACCAGGCGCTGCACATCGAGCGGGCGGGCGACGGCTACGTCGTCCACTACGCGATCGCCGACCTCCACGCCTTCAGCACGCCCGGAGACCCGGTCGACGAGGAGTCCCGCCGCCGCGGGGAGACGCTCTACGGCGCCGACTCCAAGATCCCGCTGCACCCGAAGGTCATCTCCGAGGACGCCGGCTCGCTGCTGCCCGACCAGGTGCGCCCCGCGCTGCTGTGGACGATCCGCGTGGACGCCGACGGCGAGGGCACCGACGTCCACGTCGAGCGCGCGCTGGTGCGCTCGCGCCGGCGGCTGACGTACGCCGAGGCCCAGGCCGCGATCGACGGCGGCAGCGCCGACGAGGTGCTCGTGCTGCTGTCGGAGGTCGGCCGCCTGCGGCTGGCCCGCGAGGCCGCGCGCGGCGGCGTCTCCCTGCCCCTGCCCGAGCAGGAGATCGACATCGACGGCGACCACTGGCGCCTCGAGCTGCGCCGCCAGCTGCCGGTCGAGGAGTGGAACGCCCAGATCTCCTTGCTGACCGGCATGGCCGCCGCCTCGCTGATGGTCTACGGCCGCGTCGGGCTGCTGCGGACGCTGCCGCCGCCGGACCCGCGCGACGTGCAGCGCCTGCACCGCACGGCGCGCGCGCTCGGCATCGAGTGGCCGGCCGAGCAGCTCTACCCCGACTTCATCCGCTCCCTCGACCCCGACCAGCCGCACCACGCGGCGATGGTGGTGGCGTGCACCCGCCTGCTGCGCGGGAGCGGGTACGCCGCGTTCGACGGCGAGGTGCCCGCGCAACCGCTGCACGCGGCGCTCGCCGCCGAGTACGCCCACGTCACCGCACCGCTGCGGCGGCTCGGCGACCGGTACGCCGGCGAGGTCTGCCTCGCGCTGTGCGCCGGCACCGAGGTGCCCGGGTGGGTCCGCGAGCGGCTGCCCGAGCTGCCCGGGATCCTGCAGGCGTCGGGCCAGCGGGCGGGCCGCTACCAGCGCGCGGTCGTCGACCTGGTCGAGGCCGGCGTGCTGGCGCCGCGGGTGGGGGAGGTCTTCGCCGGCGTGGTGGTCGACGTGGACGACGACGACCCTCGCAAGGGCGACGTCACGGTCGACGCGGTGGCCGTCGAGGCGCGGGTGACCGCGAGCTCCGACCTGCCGCTCGGGACCGACGTACGCGTCCGTCTCGTGGCCGCCGACGTGGCGACCCGGCGGGTTGCCTTCGATCTGGTCGAGGACTAGCTCAGCCGTGCAGCAGCACCTGGAGGAGCACGATCAACGACAGCACCACCCCGCAGGTCACGGTGTAGGCCAGCAGGTCTGATCCGTCGTCCTGCGGTGTGCTCATCCGGCCTCCTGGGGCAGCGTCGCTGTGGCAGGCTCAACGACGCTCGGGCACACCGGTGACGCCCGACCGACCCCGGAGGTCCCGTGCCCGCTCGACTCCCCGCCCGGCTCGTCGTCCTGCTCGCGCTCGTCCTGGCGCTCGTCCTGGGGCTGACCGGCGTGGGGCTCGTGCCGGCGGGGGCCGGCGAGGGCCACCAGGCGGCGCCGCCCTCGCGCGCGGTGCAGACCGCGAAGGCCGCGCTGACCGCCGCCCGCGGCGCGCTGGCCGGGGACGGACGCGAGGCGACCATGGCCCTGCGGGACCTCGCGCTGACCCGGTCGAGCCTCGTCGGCGAGGAGCGCGCCGCGGCCGACCGGATCCTCGCGCGGCCCACCGACGGCCCGCTCGACCCGGAGGGCTACGGGCTCTTCGTCCGGTCGGCGAGGAAGTGCACCGTGGTGTGCGTGCACTGGGCCACCAGCGGCCGCCACGCGCCGCCCAGCGCGGACGACGACGGCGACGGCGTGCCCGACTACGCCGAGCGCGCGCTGAAGATCCTCACCAAGGTGCACCGCACCTACGTCAAGGCCGGCTACCGCCCGCCGAAGGGCGACGGCTCGCTCGGCGGCGACAAGCGGACCGACGTCTACCTCGCCGACATCGGCAACCAGGGGCTCTACGGCTACTGCACGAGCGACGAGGACCTGCTGGTCGGCTCCTCGCCGACGCTGTGGGCCTACTGCGTGCTGGACAACGACTACGCGTCCAGCCAGTACCCGCAGAACACCCCGCTCGACAACCTCCGGGTGACGGCCGCCCACGAGTACTTCCACGCCGTGCAGTACGCCTACGACGCCGGCGAGGACACCTGGCTGCTGGAGTCCACCGCCGCCTGGGTCGAGGACGAGCTCTTCCCCGACATCGACGACAACCTGCAGTACCTCCAGCAGTCCCCGCTGTCCCAGCCGCGCGCCTCGCTCGACGAGGCCGGCAGCCTGGCGCGCTACGGGGGCTGGATCTTCTTCCGTCACCTCACCGAGCGCTTCCCCCGGGCCAAGGGCGGGCTGCCGACGTTCGTCCGGGACGTGTGGCGCCAGGCCGACAGCCGCCGGGGCGCGGCGAACCGCTGGTCGGTGCAGGCGATCGACCGCGTGCTGCGCAAGCGAGGGACGAGCATGCGGGCGGCGTTCGCCCGGTTCGCCGCCGAGAACCGCCGCGCGCGCACGACGTACGCCGAGGGGCGGTCCAACCGCTACCCGAACGCGCCGCTGGCCGACCGGGCGGTGCTCGGCGCCGGCGCGACGACCGGGTGGGGGACGCTGCGGCTCGACCACCTCGCCGCGGGCACCGTGCGCCTCGAGCCGGAGCGCGACCTCGGCCGGGCGTGGGACGTCCGCCTGGAGCTCGACCTGCCGTCGCTGGTGCGCGGCGGCGCCGCCGTCGTCACCGCCAAGCCGCGCGGCGGCCGGGTGACCAGCCGGCTGGTGCGCACCGACCCTGACGGCAGCGGGACGCTGCGGGTGCCGTTCGGGGCGACCGAGTGGGTCGAGGTGACGCTGGTGAACACCAGCAGCCGCTACCGCTGCTGGCAGGCCACCTCGTTCGCGTGCCGCGGGCTGCCGCTCGACGACCGGCGGACCTTCCGGCTCCGGGCGACGACGGTCCGCTGAGACCGGTCAGCCGGCCCGGCGCGCCACGCGGCGTACCGCCCAGGCCGCGGCGAGCGCGCCGGCCACCCAGGGCGCGCCGTTGACGACCGGGTCGATCGCCTGGTGCCGGATGTCCGAGCGGCCCTTCCCGAAGCGGGACGACCCGTGCTTCACCTCCGCGCGGATGCCGGTCTCGGTGATCGGGTTGTCCGGGCGCAGCGTGGCGAACGAGCGCAGCACGTGCTCGGCGACGTCGACCCGGTCGGCCGCCAGGAGCAGCAGCCAGTGCGCCGCCTTGCCCTCGCTGTGCCGTCGGTAGGCGTAGCGCCGGACCACGCCGGACAGCCCCTGCAGCGGCTGGGCGGTGCCGAAGACCGGGGTGAGCATCCCGTGCTCCATCGACCGCTCCCGCTCGCCGTGCTCGGGCTGCGGCTCGGGGAGGTCCCAGTGCGCGCCGGTCTCGGCCGCGATCTCGCGAGGGTACGACGGCCGGTCGGCCGGGTCGAGGTCGGCGCCCCAGCCGGGGATCCGCGCGCGCAGCTGCTCGGGCGTCTCCGGCAGCGGCGGCTTGCGGTGGGTGTAGACGGGCGGGTGGCCGGTGCGCTCCATCGGGGTGTCCATGACCGGGGCCTCCTTCAGCTCGCGTCCGGGATGATGACCGGCTTGATGCAGCCGTCGAGCTTGGCCGAGAACAGGTGGTAGGCCTCGGCGATGTCCTCGAGCGGGATGCGGTGCGTGACGATGTCGCTGGGCTTGAAGTAGCCGCTCCTGATGTGCTCGAGCAGCCGCGGCCACTGCCGCTTGACCGGGCACTGGTTCATCCGCAGCGTGAGCCCCTTGTTGAGCGCGTCGCCGAACTTCACCGAGCTGAAGATCGGGCCGTAGGCGCCCATCACCGAGATCACCCCGCCCTTGCGCGCGCCGTCGATCGCCCAGTTCAGCGCGATCGGCGACCCGCCCTGGAGCTTGAACCGCGCCGAGGTGAGGTGCTGGGTCATGTTGCCGTCGGCCTCCGCGCCGACCGCGTCGATGACCGCGTCGAAGCCGAGGTGGTCGGTCTGCTTCTTCATCTCCAGGACGACGTCGTCGACCTGGTTGAAGTTGATCGTCTCGGCGTGCGCGAACGTACGGGCCTTCTCCAGCCGCTCCGGCAGCTGGTCGATGACCACCACGCGACCCGCACCCATCAGCCACGCGCTCCGCGCGGCGTACAGGCCGATCGGGCCGGCGCCGAGCACGGCGACGGTGTCGCCCTCGCTGATCTCGGCGAGCTGGGCGCCGAAGTAGGCGGTCGCCAACGCGTCGGTCATCAGCAGCGCGTCCTCGTCGTCGAGCCAGTCGGGGATGATCGACGGGCCGACGTCGGCGAACGGCACGCGGACGAGCTCGGCCTGCCCGCCGTCGTACCCGCCTGTGGTGTGGGAGTAGCCGTAGATCGCGCCCACGGCCGTGGCGTTGGCGTTGACGTTGTGGCAGTTGGAGTAGAGCCCGCGGGCGCAGTAGAAGCAGGAGCCGCAGAAGATGTTGAACGGCACCATCACCTTGTCGCCGACCTGCAGGTTCTGGACCGACGAGCCGACCTCCTCGACGATGCCGATGAACTCGTGGCCGAACGTGTGGCCGACCCGGGTGTCCGGCATCATCCCGTGGTAGAGGTGCAGGTCCGAGCCGCAGATCGCGGCCCGGGTGACGCGCACGATCGCGTCGTTGGGGTGCTCGATGCGGGGGTCGGGCTTCTCCTCCACGCGCACCCGGTAGGGGCCTCGGTAGACCATCGCTCGCACGTGTCAGCTCCTGTCGACGGGGTCAGGTCGGCGAGGTACCCCCGGCGCGGCCGGGACAGACGACGACTTCCGGGGTTCGCGCGCGGTGCCGCAGTGCCTCGTGGGACCATCGGGTCCCTACGAGGGCAGGAGCCACCAGGTGCAGATGCGGTCGGACGCGACCGGCGGTGCGCCGACGCCCGCCCTCGACGAGGTCGCCGAGCGGGTGCGCTGGGAGCTGGCCGTCTCGGCCGCGGGGATCGGCGCCTTCGACTGGGACCTGGTCACCGGCGAGCTGCGGTGGGACGACCGGCTGCTCGAGCTGTTCGGCGTACGGCGCGACCACTTCGGCGCCACGATCGAGGCCTTCGAGGCCCTGGTCCACCCCGAGGACCGGTCGCGCGTCGCGGAGGCGCTGCGGCTCGCGGTCGAGACGTGCGGTGAGTACGCCGCGGAGTACCGCGTGCTGCGCCCCGACGGGACGACCTGCTGGGTGGTCGCGCGCGGCCGGGCGCTGGCCGGACCGGACGGCCGCGCCGAGCGCGTGCTCGGGGCGGCGTTCGACAACACGGCCGTCCAGGACGGGGAGGCCCGGGTGCAGCGCGTGCTCGAGGCCATGCCGACGGCGTTCTTCCACCTCGACCGCGAGTGGCGGTTCACCTACGCCAACCGGGTCGCGCACGAGCTCCTCGGCGGGGTCACCCGCCAGCTCGCCGGCGGCGTGATCTGGGAGCTGTTCCCGGCCGCGGTGGGCAGCGACTTCGAGCGGCACTACCGGGACGCTGCCGCCAGCGGGGAGCCGGTCACCTTCGACGCCTACTACCCGCCGCCGCTCGACGCCTGGTACGAGGTCCGTGCCTGGCCCACGCCGGACGGGCTCTCGGTCTACTTCAACGACGTCACCGACCGGCATGCCGCCCAGGTGCTGCTCGCCCGCGACAGTAGGCGCACCGCGATGCTGGCGGCGGTCTCCGAGGCCCTCACCGGCACGCTCGATCCCGAGGTCGGGGTCGGCCGGCTGGCGCAGGTGCTGGTGCCCGAGGTCGCCGACTGGTGCGTGGTCACCCTCGTCTCGGAGTCGGCGCGCGCGGACTGGCGCGAGCGGCTGCGCGACGTCGGGTGGTGGCACGTGGACCCCGCCCGCCGTCCCGACCTCGACCGGTACGCCGAGCTCCGGGTCTCCTCGCTCACCGACGCCTCGTTCGTGGCGCGTGCGCTGTCGTCGGAGGTCCCGGTGCTCATCTCCTCGGGCGCGACGGAGGCCATCGAGCGGGTCCTCGTGCCTGGTCCGGCGCGCGAGCTGGTCCAGGGACTGGGGCCGGGCTCGGCGGTGATCGTCCCGCTGCACGGTCGCGACCGCACGGTCGGGCTGGTCTCGCTGTTCCGCGACACCGGCCGGGGGACGTTCGACGAGGAGGACCTCGCGCTGGTCGGTGAGGTCGCCGCGCGCGCCGGGGTCCACGTTGACAACGCCCGCCTCTACGCAGAGCAGCGGGACCTCGCGGCCACGCTGCAGCGCAGCATGATGACCGACCCCCCGCCCTCGGAGACGCTCGAGGTGGTCGTGCGCTACGAGGCCGCGGCGCAGGCCGCGCAGGTCGGCGGCGACTGGTACGACGCGTTCCACCAGCGCGACGGCACGACCGTGGTCGTCATCGGCGACGTCGTCGGGCACGACGTCGACGCGGCGGCGGCGATGGGGCAGATCCGCAGCCTGCTCCGGGGCATCGCCGTGCACACCGGCGACGGGCCGGCCGCCGTCCTCCACGGCGTCGACGAGGCGATCGAGGTGCTCGACCTGGCGACGACGGCGACCGCCGCGATCGTGCGCTTCGAGCCGGGCGACGACGCCGCGACCACCCGGGTGCGCTGGTCCAACGCCGGCCACCCGCCGCCCGTGGTCATCGACGAGACCGGGCAGGTGCACTTCCTCGCCGAGGACCAGGCGGGCCTGCTGCTGGGGCTGCAGCCGGACACCGACCGCTCCGAGTCGGTGGTGGAGCTGCGCCGCGGCTCGACGGTCCTGCTCTACACCGACGGGCTCGTCGAGCGGCGGGACCAGTCGATCGACGTCGGCCTCGCCCTGCTCGCCGAGCGGCTCGCCGGCCTGGTGCGCGAGGAGCGCGACCTGGAGACCTTCTGCGACGAGCTGCTGCGCCGGATGCTGCCGCCGCGGCGCGAGGACGACGTCGCGCTGGTGGCCGTCCACCTGCGCTGAGGCTCCTGGGTGCCGGCGGCGTCGAAGGACACGGCCCGGGGACCCCATGCCAGCCCCCGAGCCGTGCCCGCGCCGGCGTCGCCGCAGCAGGGTGAGGGTTCACCCTCGCTGGCGTCGCCGGACACGGCCCCGTAGCCGACACCGCGTCGCAGATACCCACCCTTTCGGACGGTATCGACGAGAGGCCTCAACGACCGGCGACCGGCGCGCCGCTCTCGAGCGGGAGGTACGACGCGTCGTCCTCGGTCACCAGCACCACCCGGTCCCCGGCGAGCGGCACCACGCGCACCGCGTCGACGTCGCTGCCCCGCTCGGCGAGCACCAGCTCGTTGGTCATCCGCCCGTCGGCCAGCCGGAGGACCGACACGTGGCCGGCGCGGCCGTGCGCGACGACGGTCACCACCGTGCGGATCGCCGGCAGCCACGCCAGCTGTCGCGGGTCGGTCGCGACGCCGGCTCGCGAGCCGGGCGCGTAGTCGACGGTGTCCAGGCGGCGTACGTCGGTGAGGTCGGTGACGTCGAAGAGCCCGGCCTGCGCGCCCCAGGACATCCGGCCGCCACGGGCGGGGACCGGGCCCTCGCCGACGCCGAGGAGGCGGCGCTCGCCGAGGGGGTGGAGGTAGGAGCTGAAACCGGGGATCTTGAGCTCCCCGAGCATCGTCGGCGTCGTGGGGTCGGAGAGGTCGATCGTGTGGAGCGGGTCGATCTGCCGGAAGGTCACCAGGACCGCCAGGTCGTCGAACCAGCGGACGGCGGTGATGTCCTCGCCCGGCGCGATGTCGTCGAGCCGGCCGACCTCGAGCAGCTCGTCGCCCTCGCGGCGCAGGGTGACCACCGCGTTCCCGCGCCCGGTCTCGGAGGTGGGGGAGAGGGCGAGGCGGAGCACGCCGTCGACCTCGTCCATCGCCCAGCGGTCGCGGACGGCCCCGTCGACGCGGCCGGCGCCGACGTACGTCGCGCCGGTGCCGTCGAGCTCGAGGTCGAAGACCTGGGTGGCGCCGTCGTCGGCGGTCGGGACGACGCGGCTCGCGCAGAAGCCCCGGCATCCCCACCCGGACCAGACGGAGGACGTCGCGAGGTAGAGGTGGTCGGTCGAGGAGTAGGTGGTGGCGGCGTCGGCCGCGATCGCCGTGACGTCCCAGGTCGCGACGTCGTCGGCGGCGAACCCGAGCACCGTCGTGGTGCCCAGCGGGGCGGTCGTGCTGGGGATCGCGACGTCGGCGCAGTCGGAGAGCTGCTCCTCGGGGCCGCGGTCGACCGACGCGCGGGGCAGCCAGTCGGCGATGGTCGTGTCCGCGACGACCGCGCGGTTGCGCCGCTGCGCCTCGGCGGTCGTGACGCCACGACGCCGGTCCGGCTGGACGAAGTCGAGCTCCGGCAGCCCGGTCGAGACGATCAGCCGGAGGTGGTCGCCGTGCTGGCGTGCGGTCACCACCGGCGAGGTGAGGTCGACCCGGGTGCGGGGCTCCATCGCGGCCGGGTCGGAGACGTCGACGGCCTGCACGCGGTCGTCGCCCACCACGGCGACGGTCTCGCCGGCGAGCAGGATCTCAGCGTTGCTGATGCCGGGTAGCGCCACGGAGCCGATCCGCTCGACCTCCGGGCCCGTGACGTCGTACGACGTGAGCCGGCCGTCGGCGTACCGGTAGAGCACCTCGCCGTCGGTCTTCACCAGGTCCGGCTCGTCGACCCCGGCCTCCTGGACGTTGGTGCCGGTGTCGCTGCTGGTGGCTCGGGTGACCTCGGCGGCGGTCCGGTCGGCGAGAGCCGTCCTGCCCGCGTCGAAGCCGCCGCGCGGGATCGCGCCGCCGTTGAGCTCCATCGCCAGCTCCGTCGGCCAGGCACCCTCCCAGCCCCATGGGCCGACCAGCTCCTGGCCGGCGTCGACGTAGTGCTCCAGCAGCGCCTCGCACGACCCGGCCGCGACGAGCGCGCCGGAGAACTCCGCGACGTCGCCGGCTCCGCCCGCACCCGGCGTACCTCCCGGGTCCCGGGGGCCGCCCGTGACCGACGTGCCGGCGACGAAGGCGGCGGCGAGCGCGCCCAGGGCGAGGACCGTCCCGGTGGAGCGGAGCAGGGGACGGCGCCAGGCCCGCTGCTCGCGGCGGGCGGCGCGGAGGATGCGGTCGGTGGGGGCGGGGCCGACGGGGACGTCGTCCCAGAGGCGCTCGAGGTCGGTCACGAGGAGGTCCTCCCGGTCAGGTCGGCGAGGTGGTGGTCGGTGGCGAGCTGGGCGAGCGCGCGGGAGAGCCGGCTCTTGACGGTGCCGGGGGCGACGTCGAGCGCGGCCGCGGTCTGGGCCTCGGTGAGCTGGACGAAGTAGCGCAGCACCACCACGTCGCGGTTGACCTTGCTCAGTCCGCCCAGCGCTCGGTGCACGGCGTCGGTGACCTCGACGGCGGCGTGGGGGTCGTGCGAGCGGTGCCTGTCGTGCTCCGGGACGTCGGCGGAGGAGCGCTCGCGGCGCCACGGTCGGCGGTGGCTGTCGCGGACGGTGTTGACGAGCATCCGGTAGACGTAGGCCTCCCGGTTGTCGGCGCCGGTCACCTTGGTCCACGACCGGAAGCACTTCACCAGCGTCGTCTGCGCCGCGTCCTCCGCGTCGGGCAGCCTGCAGCCCAGGAACACCGCCGCGCGCACCAGCGTCGGCCACGCCTCGTCGGCGTACGCCGCGAACTCCGTCTCGTCCATCACGGGGTAGACGCGGCCCGGGAGGGCCGGGGTTCCATCCGGATCGGCCGGCTCCCGTCCGTGGGACGCCCCCTACGGACGCCCGCGGCTAGGCCGCGGGCCGCTCGCAGTACAACGAGACGACCATGTCGCCGGAGAGATCGGGGAAACCGGTCGTGTGGTTCAGGACCGTCCATCCCTCGTCGAGCATGGTCAGCACGCTGTCGGGCAGCTCGAAGGCCGCCGCGGCCCCCGACGTCGGCATCTCCGCCGCGGTGATGCGGACCAGGACGAGTCGGCGTTCGGTCATGGGGTGAGCCTACGGAGCGGCTGACGCGCCACCCGTCGTGGGCGGCCGGGCCCGCCAGGGCGGTCGACCAGGCCGCGGGTGCGGATCGAGCCGCGGGCGGTGGGCACTGGGCCCACATGACCGAGAACAACGCCGAGACGCCGCCCGCACTCGACATGTCCGAGGTGGCAGACGAGCCCGCCGACGAGTCGATCGCGAAGGAGCGCGATGTCGTCGGTGACGAGCCCGGGGGCGATGTCGGCGGCACCGTGCCGGAGGACGACGCGCAGTAACCGGGGTCGTGCCGGTCCGTACCTGTCCCGGCGCGCACGCCCAGCCGCAGGGCGGCGCAGGGCGGAGCCAGTGGTGCGGACGGGCTGGCCTGTAGGCCGGGTTCTGTCCCCGGGCCCCTCGCGGGGCATCGGGGGGCGACCATCCATCTACGAGCGCCGTTGCCGACGCCCTCCAGCGGTCTACCCGTGCACTCGGGCGGGCAGCCCTCGAACGTGCACGCATCGTGGGCGGACCCACGACTTCTTGACCTTGCTCCGGGTGGGGTTTACCGAGCCGACCCGGTCGCCCGGGTCGCTGGTGGTCTCTTGCACCACCGTTTCACCCTTGCCGCCCGGCCGGAGCCGGGAGGCGGTCTGTTCTCTGTGGCACTGTCCCGCGGGTCACCCCGGGTGGGTGTTACCCACCACCCTGCCCTGTGGAGCCCGGACCTTCCTCGTCGCACCCGGGGGTGCGCCGCGGTCGCCCGGCCAGCCCATCCGCACGGCAAGGATCGCACAGTCCCGACCGCCGCCGCACGCGTCGTAGGTTGGACCGCATGGACGAGCCGAACCACGTGCCCGAGGAGCTGAAGGCGCCCCCGTTGGTCTTCCCGGGCCAGCGCGGCCACGAGTCGGCGTACCGCACCGCCCACGACCTCCTCGCCCGACGCGCGCCCGTCGAGGCGCTCGCGGTGATCGAGCCGGCGCTGGAGCAGGAGCCGGGCAACACCGGGCTGCGGTCGCTGCGGGCGTGGGCGTACCTGCTGCGCGCGCAGCTGGGTCGCGCCGAGGAGGAGCTGGCCTCGCTGGTCGACGAGAACCCCGACGACGACTGGGCGCGCCACGCTCTGGGCCGGGCGCTCGAGCGGCAGGCTCGACTGGCCGAGGCGCTGCCCCACCTCCGGCTGGCGGCCGCGATGAGCGGTGACCCCGAGCACGAGGTGGCGGTGCTCCGGGTGGAGCGGCGGCTCGCCGAGACCGGCCAGACGTCGTACGACGACCTCACCTGACGCGCGGGTACCTTTCGGCCATGAGCGAGCCCGAGGAGTACTGGTTCTGCGTCAAGCACCACCGCGTCGAGACCAAGGACGACCTCTGTCCCAGCAAGCACCGGCTCGGTCCCTACCCGTCCGAGGCCGAGGCGGCCCGGGCGCTGGAGAAGACCGAGGAGCGCAACGAGGCCTGGGACAACGACCCGGACTGGAACGACGCCGAGCCCGACGCCGAGCCCGGGTCCGGGGCCTGAGGCTTGGACCTCTCCCGTCGCCGCAAGGTCCGCCCGCACAACCCCAACGCGATCTCGCCGCGCCCGTTCATCGGCATGGGGCTGGTCGCCACCGCGTTCTTCCCGTACGCCGCCAGCGGGCTGCTCGCGCCGTGGTGGGGCGTCGTCCTGCTGGTGCTGGTGTGGCTCGCGTCGTTCGTGCTCGCCTGTGCCTGGTGGACGCCGCACCCCGACCGGCTGCCGTGGCTGGGCGCGGGCGTGCTCGTGCTGTGGTTCGTGCTCGTCAACGCCGGCGGGTTCTTCCTCGGCTGGACCGCCTGACCTGCGATCCCCGCCGCCGCCGATCGCGTCCCCAGCCTGGGTGATTCGCCGGAGCGCTTCCGTTGCGACGCTGGTGCCATGCGCGTGCTCGTCGCCAGCACCGCGGGCTCCGGCCACTTCGGCCCGCTCGTCCCCGTGGCGCGCGCCTGCGTCGACGCGGGCCACCGGGTCGCCGTGGCCGCTCCCGGGTCGTTCGCGCCGGAGGTGGCGCGCAGCGGCCTGCTGCACCTGCCGTTCGACGACGTGCCGCCCGAGCAGCTGGGACCGGTCATGGGGCGGCTGCCGACGCTCAGCACCGAGGAGGCGAACCGGCTGGTCGTGACCGAGGTGTTCGGCCGGCTCGACGCCCGGGCCGCGCTGCCGGGGGTCACGGAGGTCGTCGAGACGTGGCGGCCCGACCTGGTCCTGCGCGAGCCGGTGGAGCTCGGCTCGCTCGCCGCGGCGCTCGCGGCCGGCATCCCACAGGCGGTGGTGGCGGTCAACGTGTCGTCGCTGATGGGCCGGGTGGCGGCGTACCTCACCGAGCCGCTGGGCGAGCTCGACGGGCTCGTCGGCCTCCCGCCCGGCACCTGCTGCGCGGCGCTGCGGGGGGCGACGACGTTCTCGAGCGTCCCCGCACGCCTCGACGACGCCTGCGGGGCGCGCCTGACGAGCGGGCCGCTGCACCGCTACCGCGAGACGCCGCCGGCGCCGATGGGCCTGCTGCCCGAGCGGTGGGGCGACCCGGACCAGCCGCTGGTCTATGTGTCCTTCGGGTCGGTGGCGGCCGGGATCCCCACCTTCGCCGGGATCTACGCCGCGGTCCTCGAAGCGCTCGCCGACGAGCCGGTGCGCGTGCTGATGACCACGGGCAACGGCCTCGACCCCGCCGACCTGCGCGTGCCGCCCAACGCGTGCGTCCAGCGGTGGTGGCCACAGGCGGAGGTCCTTCCGCACGCCGCGGCCGTGATCGGCCACGGCGGGTTCGGCACGACCATGATGACGCTCGCAGCCGGCGTGCCCCAGGTCGTGCTGCCGCTCTTCGCCTCGGACCAGTTCCTCAACGCCGAGCACGTCGCTGCGTGCGGAGCCGGCCTCGCGGTCGCCGGTGGCGTCGGGGCGGCCGACGCGTTGCCGGCGGCGCTCGCGGCAGTGCTGCACGAGGAGCGGTACGCCGCCGGGGCGCGCGCCGTCGCCGCCGAGATGGCCGCGCTGCCGCCGGTGGCCGAGGTCGTTCCGCTCCTCGAGGAGCTCGCGGGCCGGGTCAGCGCGGGCTGACGCGCAGCAGCCGGTCGCGGCCGGAGCCGTTGTCGGTGGTGACGAGGAGGTCGCCGTTCGGGGCGTTGACGACCGAGCGGATCCGGCCGTGCTGCCGCAGCGCCGCCGGGGTCCGGGAGCCCTTCAGCCGGCCCTTCGCGTCGAAGCGCAGGAACAGCACGCGCTCGCCCTTCTGGACACCGACGGCGAGCATGCCGGCGTACGACCCCCACCGCTTCCCGCGCACCCAGGCCGCGCCCGAGGTGGCGATGGTCGGGTTGCCCGAGCGCCAGCGGGCGCCCCGCTGCTTGCCGGGCAGCGACTGGTCGGTCATCGGGACCTGCTCGTTGTAGCCGGGGACGGGGTTCCAGCCGTAGTCGCCACCGCGCACGAGCTTGTTGACCTCGTCGTCGCGGAAGCTGCCGTGCTCGACCGACCAGATCGAGCCGTCGGCGCGCTGCGCGAGGCCCTGGACGTTGCGGTGGCCGTAGGTGAGGACGTAGCGCTTGTTGCGGTTGCCGGCCTTCGCGAACGGGTTGGCCGGCCACGGCTTGCCGGTGCGGCGGTCCAGCCGCAGCACCTTGCCGCCGAGGGACGTGAGGTCGCGCGGGTTGGTGCCGACCGCAGCGTCGCCCGTGCCGACGAGCAGCGCGCCGTTGCGGGCGATGAGCAGGCGGCAGCCGCCGTGCCGACCGCTCGAGGTCGGGAGGCCGCCGAGCAGCTTCCGCACCGGCTCGGCCGCGCGGCCCTCCAGCTTCCAGGCCATGACGCGCACGTCGCGGCGACCGCCGCCCGCGAAGCCGCCCTGGCAGGTGTAGAACCGCTTGTTCTGCTCGAACTCGGGGTCGACCTCGAGCGACATCAGGCCGGTCTCGCCCGAGACCCACACCGACCCGCTCGGGAAGTCCAGTGGCGTGGCCCGGCCGCCCTTGACGACCAGCACCCGGGCGCGGTCGCGCTCCGTGACGAGCATGCGTCCGCCCGGGATCGGCTTGACGTCCCACGGCTTGTCGAGCCCCGAGACCACCGTCCGCACGCGCAGCCCCGGTGCCGCCTTCCCAGCGGTCGCCGCAGGCGCGACCGAGGGGCCGTCCGCGACGAGGGCGCCGGCCGTGGCCGGCGGGAGCGTGAGGACCAACGAGGACAGCAGGCCGACCGAGAGCGCGCGCATGGGGCGACGCTAGCCCCCGGCCGGCCTGCTGAGAAGGCTTCAGAAGGTGTGCTCGGGCCCCGGGAACGTGCCGGCCTTGACGTCCGCGGCGTACTCCTGGGCGGCGGCGAGCAGCACGCCGTGCAGGTCGGCGTACTGCTTGACGAAGCGCGGCATCCTGGCGGTCCGCAGGCCGAAGGCGTCCTGCCAGACCAGCACCTGGCCGTCGCAGTCGGCGCCTGCGCCGATGCCGATGGTCGGGATGGCGAGCGACGCGGTGACCTCGGCGGCGACGTCGCCGGGCACCATCTCCATGACGACGGCGAACGCGCCGGCGTCCTCCATGGCGCGCGCCTCCTCGAGCACGCGCTTCGCGGCCTCGCCGCGGCCCTGGACGCGGTAGCCGCCGAGCGTGTGCTCGCTCTGCGGGGTGAAGCCGATGTGCGCCATGACCGGGATGCCGCCCTCGACCAGCTTGCGCACCTGCGGCGCCATCTCGACGCCGCCCTCGAGCTTGACCGCGTGCGCGCCCGCCTCCTTCATGAACCGGACGGCGGTGAGGTAGGCCTGCTCCGGCGAGGCCTGGTAGCTGCCGAACGGCAGGTCGGCGACGACCAGCGCGCGTCGGGCCGAGCGGGTCACGGCGCGGGCCAGCGGGATCAGCTCGTCGACGGTGACCGGGAGGGACGTCTCGTTGCCGAAGACGTTGTTGGAGGCGCTGTCACCGACCAGGAGGACGTCGATGCCGGCCTCGTCGAAGGTCTGCGCGGCGTACTGCTCGTAGGCGGTGAGCATCGTGAACCGCTCGCCGCGCTCCTTCATCTCGCGCAGGTGGTGGGTGCGGACGCGCTTGACCGGTGCGCTCCCGGCCGGCTTCGCCGGTCCGGTGCCGTACGGCGCGGTCTCCTCGCTCATGGCAGGGCTCCCTCGGGGTGTCATCTCGCGGCCTCCTGGTGAGGTCCACGGACCGCTCCCAGGCTAGTGCCGGGCTCCCGCGCGGGCGCCTATGCCGCTGGTCACCCCGCTGTCACGCCGGGACCGCCGCGTCGGCGGCCGCCTCGAGGTCGGCGACGACGATGCGCCGCATGCCGAGCATCGCCTGCACGGCGGCCTGGGCGCGGGCGGGGTCGGGGTCGGACACCAGCTCGTAGAGCCGGGTCGGCACGACCTGCCAGGACAGCCCGAACCGGTCCTTGAGCCAGCCGCACATCGACTCCTCGCCGCCGCCGGCGAGGAGTGCCTGCCAGTACCGGTCGACCTCGGCCTGGTCGCGGCAGGAGATCTCGAAGGAGACCGCCTCGGTGAACCGGAACTGCGGGCCGCCGTTGATCCCGCGGAAGGTGATGCCGTCGAGCACGAACTCGCCCGCCATCACCGCCCCCGGCTCGCCGGGACCGGCCTCGGGGTAGCGGCTGAGGTGGCCGATCGCGGAGTTCGGGAAGACCGAGACGTAGAACGCCGCCGCCTCCTCCAGCTGGTCGTCGAACCACAGGCACGGGCTGATGCTGGTCGGGTGGACGGTCATGGCGTCTCCTCGGGTCGGGGTGACACCTCCGACCCGCCGACGTCGCGGGACTCATCGCCGCCGGCCGAGGCATGCCGAGCGGCCGACCTGGGAAACTCGCCAGTGTGGACTTCTACTCCGCCTACGCCCACGGGTTCGCGCGCGTCGCGGCCTGCACGATGCCGATCGCGCTCGGGGACCCGGCGGCCAACGCCCGGACCGTCCTCGAGCAGGCGCGGGAGTGCTCGGGGGAGGGCGTCGCGGTCGCGGTCTTCCCCGAGCTGTGCCTGAGCGGCTACTCCGCGGAGGACCTCTTCCTCCAGGACGTGCTGCTGGACGCCGTGGAGGACGCGCTCGCCGAGATCGTCGCCGCCTCCGAGGAGCTGCTGCCGATCATCGTCGTGGGCGCCCCGCTCGCGCACGGCAACCGCGTGCTCAACACCGCCGTCGTGGTCCACCGCGGCCGGGTGCTCGGCGTCGCGCCGAAGTCCTACCTGCCGAACTACCGCGAGTTCTACGAGCGCCGCTGGTTCGCCCCCGGTGACGACCTCGGCGGCACGACCGTCGTGGCCGGCCAGGAGGTGCCGCTGGGCAACGACCTGCTCTTCGCCGCGACCGACGTGCGCGGGTTCGTCCTCCACGTCGAGGTGTGCGAGGACATGTGGGTGCCGATCCCGCCGAGCGCCGAGGCTGCGCTGGCCGGGGCGACGGTGCTGGCCAACCTGTCGGGCAGCCCGATCACGGTCGGCCGCGCCGAGGACCGCAAGCTGCTCGCGCGGTCGGCCTCGTCCCGCTGCCTGGCGACGTACGTCTATGCGGCCGCCGGGCAGGGCGAGTCGACGACCGACCTGTCGTGGGACGGCCAGACGATGGTCTACGAGCACGGCGAGCTGCTGGGGGAGACCGAGCGGTTCCCCGACGGCCCGCGCCGCACGGTCGTCGACACCGACCTCGACCGCAGCCGCCTCGAGCGGCTGCGCACGGGGACCTTCGACGACAACCGCCGCTCGCACGCGTCGTACGGCGACTTCCGCACGGTCGAGCTCGAGCTCGACCCGCCGACCGGCGACATCGGGCTGCTGCGCAAGGTCGACCGCTACCCGTTCGTGCCCGACGACGCCGAGCGGCTCGCGCAGGACTGCTACGAGGCCTACAACATCCAGGTCTCCGGCCTCGAGCGGCGCCTGGAGTCCATCGGCCAGCCGAAGGTCGTCATCGGCGTCTCCGGCGGCCTCGACTCCACCCACGCGCTGATCGTCGCGGCGCGGGCGATGGACCGGCTCGGCCGGCCGCGCAGCGACATCCACGCCTTCACGCTGCCGGGGTTCGCGACGGGGGACACCACGAAGTCGTACGCCACCCGGCTCTCGCAGTCGCTCGGCGTGACCTTCGAGGAGATCGACATCACCCCGGCGGCCGCGCAGATGCTGGCGGACCTGGGTCACCCCTACGCGGAGGGGGAGGAGGTTTTCGACATCACCTTCGAGAACGTCCAGGCCGGCCTGCGCACCGACTACCTCTTCCGCCTGGCGAACCACCGCGGCGGCATCGTCCTCGGCACCGGTGACCTCTCCGAGCTCGCGCTGGGCTGGTGCACGTACGGCGTCGGCGACCAGATGTCGCACTACACCGTGAACTCCGGGGTGCCGAAGACGCTCGTGCAGCACCTGATCCGGTGGGTGATCAGCAGCGGGCAGTTCGAGTCGGACACCAACGAGGTGCTCCAGGAGATCCTCGAGCAGGAGATCACCCCCGAGCTGATCCCGACCCGCGAGGACAAGCTGCCCCAGCGCACCGAGGACAGCGTCGGGCCGTACGCGTTGCAGGACTTCACGCTCTTCCACGTGCTGCGCTACGGCATGCCGCCCTCGAAGATCGCGTTCATGGCGTGGCACGCCTGGCGTGACAAGGAGGCGGGCGAGTGGCCGCCGAACTTCCCCGATCACCGGCGCGCGGAGTACGACCTCGCGGAGGTCCGCCGCTGGCTGGTGCTCTTCGTGAAGCGGTTCTTCGCCAGCCAGTTCAAGCGCTCGGCGCTGCCGAACGGCCCGAAGGTCTCCGCCGGCGGGACCATGTCGCCGCGCGGTGACTGGCGGATGCCGTCGGACGCGTCGGCCGCCGCGTGGCTGGCCGAGATCGAGGCGCACGTGCCGGAGGAGTGACCGGGGGCCGGTGTCCCTCAGGGGTCTTGCGGGGCTCTTGAGGGAACGTCGGGGATGAGCCGGGGGGTGCCTTGATCTGGGCTCGGCAGAGTTCAGGTCATCAAGCAACAACGGCGTCGGAGAGACCGGCGGCCCCCTCCCGAAAGGCTCCTCCCGATGACGAACACCACCGCCGCCCGCAAGACCCGCAAGAACCGCAAGACCGCCGCCAAGCTGGTCGCCTCGGTCGCGCTCGTCGCCGGCGCCGCCTCCGTCGCGGGCCTCGGCACCTTCGGTGCGTTCACCTCCACCACCTCGGCCTCCGAGTCCGTCGCGGCCGGCACCATCGTCCTGGGCCAGGGCACCTCCACCCAGGGCCCCGCGATCGCCGCCACCGGCCTGGTCCCCGGCGACACCGTCGAGCGCGACATCGTCCTGACCCGCGGCGCCAACGACGAGAAGTTCGGCACCGTCTCCCTCACCACCACCGCGACCGCGACCAACCTGCTCTCCACCGACACCACCAACGGCCTGCAGATCAGCATCGACCAGTGCGCCACCGCCTGGACCAAGGTCGACCCCACCAAGACCAACGGCAAGCTCCAGTGCGCCGGCCCCACCACCCAGGTCCTCGCCCCCCGCCCGGTCATCGGCGCCAACCTCGCCCTCGAGAAGGCCACCGCCACGCTCAACGACGCCAAGGTCTCCAACCTCCGCGTGACCCTGAAGTTCCCCGACGCCGCCGACAACAAGTTCCAGGGCCTCGCCAACACCGTCAACCTCACCTTCGACGCCACCCAGCGCGCAGCCGACAACCGCTGACCCGCAGCGGCTCGACCCACGACCCCCGAGCGGTCGCCGGCAACCCCGGCGGCCGCTCGTGGCATTTCCCGGGGGACGGGTGCAACCGGACGGTTCGCCCAGGCGTCATCTCCTCGCAGACCGGGGCACGGAGTCCCGGCGCCGAGCAGAGAGCAGAAGACGATGACGTTCCGCACCGCGGCGGCGATCGCCGCAACGTCCGTGGCGTTCTCGGGGACGGTCGTGGCGGGCACCTCCGTCGCCGCCGCCCCCGCGAGCACGAGCCCGAGCAACGACCCCAGCAGCGCCGGCCTGACCACGTTGGTCTACGACGTCCCCGACTGCGAGGGCTGCACCGTCCAGCTGGCCAACGTCCGCCTGCCGGAGGGCGCCGAGCAGCCGATCGTGTGGCAGTCGAAGGTCAAGCAGGTCGAGGACGGCGAGGTCCGCTTCATGGTGAGCCCCCGGCGTACCTGGGGCATGTCGATGACGATCCGGGCGCCGTGGGAGGGCCAGACCGGCTACGTCACGACGGTCGTGCAGCGCTACCGCGGCCAGGCCGTCGGCGACCGGGTGAGCTTCAAGCAGGCGCGCAGGGCGGGCGTCGCGAGCTCGTGCTGGGCCGGCACCCGCGGCGACGAGGTCCGCACGAAGGTGGTCGTCCGCAAGGTCATGGTCGACGGGGTGAGGAAGAAGGTGGCGGGCACCCTCGCCTTCACCCGCGTCACCCAGGACTGGCACGAGCCGATGCGTCGTGCGTACGGCGGCGTGCTCGGCACCCAGGACGCCGACATCTGCCACGACTGACCTGGGTGGACCCGGGGCGGGCCCGGGACCCGGCTAGTCGGGCAGCCGCGTGTACTCGACCATCTTCTGGTTCCGGGCGTGTCCCCAGGCACCGAGGTAGCGGAACTCGAAGGGGGTCCGCTCAGCGGCCCACCGCAGGTCGCGCCGGTAGTACCAGTAGACGTTGCGCTCGGTGTAGGCGCGGCCCCAAGTGCCGTCGACCGGGTAGTCCTTGGGCTTCTCGCTGAAGGTCGCGTAGAACTTCCCGCCCGGCTTCATCACCTTCGCCACGCGGTACAGGCACAGCCGGATGTGGTTGAGGGACACGTGCGTGAAGACCGACTGCGCGATCGCCATGTCGAACGGCACGCCGAAGTCGGCGTCGAACCGGTCGGTGATGCGGAGGTTCTGGACCGGGAGCCGTTCGCGCGCGGCGTCGTCGAGCTCGAGGTCGTAGCCCGCCTGCACGATGTCGTGTCCGATGTCGATGCCGTAGTAGTGGCCGGGGTCGAGGTAGGGGACGAGGAGCCGGCCGGCGCGGAGCGAGCCGCACCCGACGTCGAGCAGCCGCATGCTCGGCTCGAGCCCCTGGCCGAGCAGGAAGTCGAGCTGGAGCTGCCCCATCTCGTCCCACTTGCCGCCCACGCTGTCGCGGTGCCGGCCCCGGGCGCGGGCCGCGTCGCTGAACGACCAGGCCTGGTAGTCGGGCTCGGTGTGGCGGGCCTCGATGCGGCGCTCGATCTCCGTCATGGCCGCGAGCCTGCCACGGGCGGGGTGGCGGCGGACGGACCGACGGGGCCCGGCCCTAGGCTGGCGCCATGGGCAAGCAGGAAGACTTCGTTCTCCGCAGTCTCGAGGAGCGTGACGTCCGGTTCGTCCGGCTGTGGTTCACCGACGTCCTGGGCTTCCTCAAGTCCGTGGCGGTGGCGCCGGCCGAGCTCGAGGGGGCGTTCGCCGAGGGCATCGGCTTCGACGGCTCGGCGATCGAGGGCTTCGCCCGGGTCTACGAGGCCGACATGCTGGCCAAGCCCGACCCGGCGACGTTCCAGATCCTCCCGTGGCGCGGCGAGGGCCCCTCGACCGCGCGGATGTTCTGCGACATCGAGATGCCCGACGGCTCGCCGTCGTACGCCGATCCCCGCCACGTGCTCAAGCGGACGCTGGGCAAGGCGGCGGACCGCGGGTTCACCTTCTACACCCACCCCGAGATCGAGTTCTACCTGTTCAAGAACGCCCCCGAGGCGGGCGAGGAGCCGGTGCCGGTCGACCGGAGCGGCTACTTCGACCACACCGCGCAGTCCAAGGGCGCGGACTTCCGCCGCGAGGCGATCACGATGCTGGAGTCGATGGGCATCTCGGTGGAGTTCAGCCACCACGAGGGCGGCCCGGGCCAGCAGGAGATCGACCTGCGGTACGCCGACGCGCTGACGACCGCCGACAACATCATGACCTTCCGGACGGTGATCCGGGAGGTCGCGCTCGGGCAGGACATCTGGGCCTCGTTCATGCCCAAGCCGTTCACCACCCACCCCGGGTCGGGCATGCACACCCACGTGTCGCTCTTCGAGGGCGACCAGAACGCCTTCTACGAGCCGGGCGCGCAGTACCAGCTCTCCCGCACCGGTCGGCAGTTCATCGCCGGCGTCCTGCACCACGCGCGGGAGATCAGCGTGGTCACCAACCAGTGGGTCAACAGCTACAAGCGGATGATGTTCGGCGGCGAGGCGCCCTCCTACATCTGCTGGGGCCACAACAACCGCTCCGCCATGGTCCGCGTGCCGATGTACAAGCCGAACAAGGGCCAGTCGACCCGCGTCGAGCTGCGCACGATCGACGCCGCCTGCAACCCCTACCTCGCCTTCGCCGCCGTGCTGGCCGCGGGGATGAAGGGGATCGAGGGGGAGTACGAGCTGCCGCGCGAGGCCGAGGACGACGTGTGGTCGCTGACCGAGCGCGAGCGCACCGCGCTGGGCATCGAGCCGTTGCCGAAGAACCTCAACGAGGCGATCACGATCGCCGAGAGCTCCGAGCTGCTGGCCGAGACCCTCGGCGAGCAGGTCTTCGACTTCTTCCTCCGCAACAAGCGTGCGGAGTGGGACGAGTACCGCGGCCAGGTCTCCGCCTTCGAGCGCGACCGGATGCTGCCGGTCATCTGACCGTGGCACGCACCGGGGCCGCCGACGATGCGGTCGTCTACAGCCAGGACCGCGAGCGTCGCCTGCGGATGGCGTTGTACGTCGCGCTGGGCATCGGCGCCGTCGTGGCAGCGTTCGCGGCGTGGGTCCTCGTGGGCGTGCTGCCCGACGACAGCGGCGCGCTGACGTACGCCGTGTCGCTCACCGTGGCGGCGGTCGTCGTCCTCGGGGTCACCGGGTTCGCGCTGCGGGCGCTGCCCGCGCGGACGGCCGAGGCCAAGCGGTGGTGCGTCGTCGTCGGCGTGCTGCTGCTGCCGGTCTCGGTGCTGCTGGGCCAGCTCGGGTTCGTGACGATCGTCGTGGGGCTCAGCGTGCTGTTCCTCGCGCTGATCGCCGACGACCCGTCGCTGGACACCAAGCCGGGCGTGCCGAAGGGCTACCGCCGGTGACCGGCCCGCGCGTGCTGGTCCTCGAGCACGACCGCGACTGCCCTCCGGCGCTCGTCGGCGACTGGCTGGCCGCGGCCGGCTGCACGCTCGACGTGCTGCGGCCGTACGCCGGCGACCGGGTGCCCGCGACGCTCGATCCCGCCAAGCACGACGCGCTGCTGGTCCTCGGCGGCCCGATGGGCGTGCGCGACGGGGAGCGCCACGCGTGGCTCGGGCCGACGATGGGCCTCGTCCGCCAGGCGGTCGCCGCCGGCGTGCCCACCCTCGGCATCTGCCTGGGCCACCAGCTCGTCGCCACCGCGCTCGGCGGGGCGGTCGAGGTCAACCCGGCGGGGCAGCAGCTCGGCCTGCTCGAGGTCGGCTGGACCGACGCGGCCGTCGACGACCCGCTCGTCGGCGGGCTGACGACCGGCGCCCGGCGCGGCGTGCACTGGAACAACGACGTGGTCACCACGGTGCCCGACGACGCCGTCGTGCTGGCGCGCACCGACGACGGACAGGTGCAGGCGGCGCGGTTCGCGCCCGCGGCCTGGGGCGTCCAGCTGCACCCCGAGGTCACCGCCGACGTGCTGCGCCCCTGGGCGGAGGACGACCGCGGCTCCCACGAGGCCCGCGGCATCGACCAGGCCCGGTTGCTGGCCGACATCGAGGTGGCCCGGCCCGAGCTCGAAGCGGCCTGGCGGCCGGTCGCCGAGCGCTTCGCCGACCTGGCCCGGCAGGACCGCCGGTGAACCGCGCGGCGACCTCGAAGGGGGCCCTGCTCCGGCTGGGGTTCCTCGACAGCGAGGCCGCCGCGGAGCACCTGCGCACGCTCGGCCCCACGGCCGAGGAGCTGCTCCACCTGCTCGCGCGCACCGCCGACCCCGACCTCGCGCTCGCCACGCTCGTGCGGCTCGCAGAGGCGCTCGACGACCCGGGCGCGATGCTCGAGGCGCTCGCCGACGACGAGGGCACCGCCATGCGCGTGCTGTGCGTCCTCGGTGCGTCGGCCGCCCTCGGCGACCACCTCGTCCGGCACCCGGCCCACTGGCGGGAGCTCACCGACCCGACGCTCGGCTCGACCCGGCCGGCGGCGTACGCCCTGAGGGCGGCGCTGCTGACCAGCGTCGGCGCCGACCCCGACGCGCCGGAACCGGTCGCCACGCTCCCGGACGGGGAGGCGCTGGACGCGCTGCGGGTGGAGTACCGCCGGTGGCTGCTGCGCCTGGCCGCCCGCGACCTCGCCCACGCCCTCGGCGTCGACGACACCGCCGCCGAGCTCAGCGACCTCGCGGCCGGCACCCTCGAGGCGGCGCTGGCCGTCGCCCGCCAGCGCGTGGGGGAGCAGTCCGCACTCACCCGCCTCGCCGTCATCGCGCTGGGCAAGTGCGGCGGCCACGAGCTGAACTACGTCTCGGACGTCGACGTCGTCTTCGTCCACGAGCCGGCCGAGGGGGCCGACGACCACGCCGCGCTCCGGGCCGCCACCCAGCTGGCCGGCAACCTCATGCAGGTATGCTCCGACCAGACCGGCGAGGGCACCATCTGGCCCGTCGACGCCGCCCTGCGCCCGGAGGGCAAGGCCGGCCCGCTCACACGGACGCTCGCCAGCCACCAGGGCTACTACGAGCGCTGGGCGAAGACCTGGGAGTTCCAGGCGCTGCTCAAGGCCCGCCCGGTCGCCGGCGACAAGGAGCTCGGCACGGCGTACGCCGCCATGGTCGCGCCCCTGGTGTGGAGCGCGGCCGAGCGCGAGGGCTTCGTGCCCGACACCCGGGCGATGCGGCGCCGGGTCGTCGAGCACATCCCTGCCCGCGAGGCCGAGCGGCAGCTCAAGCTCGGCTCGGGCGGGCTGCGCGACGTGGAGTTCGCCGTGCAGCTGCTCCAGCTCGTCCACGGCCGCGGCGACGAGTCGATCCGCGCGACGGCCACCCTCAGCGCGCTGGCCGACCTCACCCGCGGCGGGTACGTCGGCCGCGAGGACGGCGAGGCGCTGCACGAGGCCTACGCGTTCCTGCGCACGCTCGAGCACCGCATCCAGCTCTTCCAGCTGCGCCGCACCCACGTCGTGCCCGACGACGAGGAGGCCATGCGCCGGCTCGGGCGCAGCGTCGGCTACCTCCGCGACTCCGCGGCCGCTCTCGACAAGGAGTGGCAGCACCACCGCCGCGAGGTGCGGCGGCTGCACGAGAAGATCTTCTACCGCCCGCTCCTCGAGGCGGTCGCGGCGATCCCCGGCCCGGGCGTGCGGCTCTCGACCGAGGCGGCGGGGGAGCGGCTCGCGGCGCTCGGCTACCTGGACGCGAAGGCCGCCCTGCGCCACCTCGAGGCGCTCACGAGCGGCGTCTCGCGCAGCGCGAACATCCAACGGGCGCTCCTGCCGGTCATGCTCCAGTGGTTCGCCGACGGGCCGGACCCCGACGGCGGGCTCTTCGGGTTCCGGCGGATCAGCGAGGCGCTCGGGGACAGCCCGTGGTACCTCAAGACGCTGCGCGACGAGGGCCAGGTCGCCGAGCGGCTCGCGCAGGTTCTGTCCCGCTCCCGCTACGCCACCAGCCTGCTCGAGCGGGAGCCGCAGGGCGTCCGGCTGCTCGGCGAGGACCTCACGCCGCTGGGCGGCGAGGCGCTCGTCGAGGAGATGTGCGCGGCCGCCCGCCGCCAGCAGGACCCCGAGAAGGCGGTGCGCGTGGTCCGCGCCGTCCGCCGCCGCGAGCTCTTCCGCATCGCCGCCGGTGACCTCGTCGGGCTCACACCGGTCGACACCGTCGGCGCCGCGCTCAGCCGGCTGACCGACGCCACGCTCGAGGCGACCCTCGACGTCGTGGGCCGGGCGGTCCGCGAGCAGCGCGGCCTCGACGAGGCGCCGACCCGGATGGCGATCGTCGCGATGGGACGGTACGGCGGGTTCGAGCTGTCCTACGGCTCCGACGCCGACGTGCTGTTCGTGCACGACCCCGTGCCGGGCGCCGACCCGCAGCGGGCGTCGTCGTACGCCCAGGCGGTCGCGAACGAGCTGCGCCGCCTCCTCGGCCTCCCCGGCGGGGACCCGCCGCTGGCCGTCGATGCCGACCTGCGGCCCGAGGGAAAGCAGGGGCCGCTCGTGCGCACGCTCGACTCCTACGCGGCGTACTACGCGAAGTGGTCGATGGTCTGGGAGGCCCAGGCGCTGCTGCGCGCCGACGCGGTGGTCGGCGACCCCGACCTGCGCCGGCGCTTCGAGGAGATGGTCGACCCGCTGCGCTTCCCCGAGGGCGGCATCACCGACGACGACGCGCTGGAGGTGCGCCGGATCAAGGCGCGCGTGGACCGCGAACGGCTGCCGCGCGGTGCCGACCCGCAGATGCACCTCAAGCTCGGCCGCGGCGGGCTCGCCGACGTCGAGTGGACCGTGCAGCTGCTGCAGATGCGGCACGCGCACGAGGTCGAGGGGCTGCGCACCACCCGGACGATGGCCGCGCTCGACGCCGCCCGGGAGGCCGGGCTGGTCGACGCCGGCGACGCCGACGTCCTGCAGCAGACCTGGCGACACGTGAGCCGGGTGCGCAACGCGGTCACGTTGGTGCGGGGGACGCCCTCGGACCAGATGCCCCGCGACGCGCGCGAGCGGGCGGCGGTGGCCAGCATCCTGGGCTACCCGTCCGGCGAGACCGACGCGATGGTCAACGACCACCTGCGGCACACCCGACTGGCCACCGCGGTCGTGGACCGCGTCTTCTGGGGGTAACGAACAGCCATGACCGACTCCTCCAGCGCCACCGCCGCGAAGGCCGGCGAGCTGCTCCGCCTGCACCGGGACCCCGAGCTGCTCACCGTCGTCAACGTGTGGGACGCGATCAGCGCCAAGGTCGTCTCCGACGTCCCTGGCACGAAGGCGCTCGCCACCGCGAGCCACTCCATCGCCGCGACCCTCGGCCACGAGGACGGCGAGCAGATCCCGCTCGATGAGATGCTGGACATGATCGGTCGGATCGTGCGCGCGACGGACCTGCCCGTCACCGCGGACCTCGAGGGCGGGTACGGCGACGCAGCCGGCACCATCCGCCGGGCCATCGATCTCGGCGTCGTCGGCGCGAACCTCGAGGACCAGCTCAAGCCGCTCGCCGAGGCCGCCCGCCAGGTCGAGGACGTGGTGCGCGTCGTCGAGCAGGCCGGCATCGACTTCGTGCTCAACGCCCGCACCGACGTCTTCCTCAGGGCCGGGGACCGGGACCGCGGCGAGGTGCTCGCCGATGCGACCGAGCGCTGCCGGGCGTTCCTCGACGCCGGCGCCCCGGTGGTCTTCGTGCCCGGCTTCCTCGACGAGGCCGAGGTCGCCCACCTCGTCGACGCCCTCGGGCCGCAGAAGCTCACGCTCATCGGCCTGCCCGGCCACCCGCCGCTCGCGCGCCTGCAGGAGCTCGGCGTGGCCCGGGTCAGCTTCGGCCCCGTCCCGCAGAACGTCGCCCTCACCGCGCTCCAGAAGATGGTCGAGGACGTCCACCGCGGCGGCACCGCGCCTGAGGACACCCGCCGCCTGAACTGAGCCGCCGCCTGAACTGAGCCTCCGGCCGCTGGTCGAGCGGCGGAGCGTGAGCCGGGGCGGGTCGGTCATGGGATGATCGGGCTCGTGGAGCGTCGGATGGACCCGGTCGTGCTGTGGGCGCGCGCCGTCGTCGTCACGCTCCTGGCCGTCTTCCTCGGCGCGGCAGGTCACGTGACGGCCGAAGGGCTGCTGCCCGGGCCCGGGGTGCTGGTGCTGCTGGTGGTCGTCGGGGCGGTCGTCTCGGCCGCGCTGCTCGCCCGCCCCGCCTCGTCGCTGCGCGTGGTGGTCACGCTCGTGCTGGGCCAGGCCGGCGTGCACGCCGTGCTGACCGCGACGGGCGGGCACGTGGGTGATGCGCCCACGGCGCGCGGGCCACTGGCGCACGCGACCGGCGCCGCGCTGCCCGTCGTCGACGGCCGTCGCGTCGGGTCGCTCCAGGAGGCCTACGAGGGTGCCGGTCACGCGGTCGCCCCCGCGCTCCCGGTCGGGCACCTCGTCTCCGACCTCACTGCCCACGCGCCGATGATGGTGGTCCACCTCGTGGCCGCGGTCCTCGTCGGGCTGTGGCTGGCGGTGGGCGAGCGGTCCCTGTGGACGCTCGTCGCGCTGGCCTCGACCGCCTTCCTCCGGCCGTTCCTGCTCGCGCTCGCCGCGCTCGGCGCGGTCCGCGTGCCGTCCGTCGTGACTGCCGCGGTGCGGTCCGACGAGCCGGCTCCCCGCACGACCTCCCTCCTCGCGCGCTGCGTCGTACGCCGCGGGCCGCCTCTCCTCGCGGCCTGACCCCGTCCGCAGCGGACCGCCAGCCGAGGCGGTCCGTCGACCCCTGCGTGCACGGCGCCCGTCCGGCGTACCTGCACGCCGTCTCGAGGAGAGACCGCATGACCGACGTCCGCGTGCCCGAGCGCGCTCCCGACCCGGACTCCGGCCCGCGACGGCGCCGGCCCGACCGCGACGGCAAGCCGTCCGGTGGCGGGCTCTTCCGCGCCGTGTGGCGCTGGCACTTCTTCGCCTCGTTCGTCGTGGTGCCGGTGCTGCTGGTGCTCGCCGTGACCGGCCTGATCTACCTCTTCCGCTTCCAGCTCGAGCCGTTGCTCCACCCGGACCTGATGAAGGCCGAGCCGACGGCGACCCAGCAGATCGCGCAGCCGTACTCCGCGCAGCTCGCCGCCGTCCAGTCGGCCTACCCCGACGCCACGGTCGTCTCGCTGGCGGAGCCGCGCGAGGAGGGGCGCAGCACGGTCTTCTCCGTCGTCCTGCCCGACGGGGAGGGGCGCGACGTCTTCGTCGACCCGTTCGCGGTCGAGGTGCTCGGGTCGATGAACCCCGACACGACGCTCTCCGGCACGGCGGTGCGGCTGCACGCCGACCTGATGTCGGGCCGGGTCGGTGACGCGGTCATGGAGCTCGGCGCCTGCTGGGCGATCGTCATGGCGATCACCGGGTACTACCTGTTCTTCCGCGGCCGCAAGGCGCGACGACGGCTGGCGCGGTCGGGCCGCCCGGCGGCCAGGCTGCGCGCCCGGCACGGCATCGTCGGCGCCGTCGTCGGCGTCGGCCTGCTCACGCTGCTCGTCTCCGGCCTGCCCTGGACCGGCTTCTGGGGAGCGAAGGTCCAGGAGCTGGCCACCGCCCAGGGCTCCTCGATGTGGAGCACCGACCACGGCGGCTTCTCCGACCCGGTCTCGACGCTGGACGAGTCGCTCCCGCACAGCCACGTGCAGGACGCGCCCTGGGCGCAGCACAAGTCCGAGGTGCCGCGGTCGGAGGTGCCCGAGCCGGACGCGGCCGGGGAGGTCAGCGTGGCGAACGTGGACACCGCGGTCGTCGTCGCCGAGCGCGAGGGCCTGCGCCGGCCCTTCACGATCGCGATCCCGAGCACCGACGACGGGGTCTTCTCGGTCATCGGCTACGCGTTCGACGCGCCGTCGGACGAGCGGACGGTGCACGTGGACCGGTACGGCGGTCAGGTCGTCTCCACCTACGGGTACGACGACTACCCGGCGCTGGCGAAGGTGGTCGCCCAGGGCATCGGGCTGCACGAGGGGCGCAGCCTCGGGCTGTGGTCGTTCTGGGGCGCGGCGCTGATGTGCCTCGGGGTGGTCGTCTCGTGCGTCACCGGGCCGCTGATGTGGTGGCGTCGGCGCCCGCGCGGCAAGGCGTCGATCGGCGCCCCGCGGGGGCGGATGCCGTTGCGCTCCACGCCGGCCCTGACGGTCGGCATCGTGGTGCTGGGGGTGCTGCTGCCGTTCTTCGGGATCTCGTTGCTGGTGGCGCTGCTGGTCGACCAGCTCGTGCTGCGGCGGGTGCCCGCCCTCGCCGGGTGGTTCGACCGGCCGGCGCAGGCCTGAGCGGGGGGCGAGCGGTGCGGTGACGGAGGCCTGCTCCACCCTGGGAGGGGTTGAGCAGGCCTTGAGGAAACCTCGGGGTTTCGCCAGCGGGACCCTTGATCTGCGGGCGGCAGAGTTCTCGTCATCAGGGCAGCACCAGCCGGGACGACCGGCAGCAGCCCCCACCAGTCCCGAGGAGTCCGGTCGTGAGCACCGTCGCACCGCAGGCCGTCATCGTCGGCCGCCACCGCGCCGAGCAGCCGCAGCGCGTCATCACCCGTCGGCCGGTCCTCGCGCAGCGCGCCACCGAGACGTCCGAGCCGCAGGCGCCGCAGGAGCAGCCCCGCAGCGAGCGCTCCGGCCGTCGCTGGGCCAGCCGGCTCATCAGCATGGTCACGACCGTGGTGCTGCTCGTGGGCGCGCTGGCGTTCTGCTTCCTCGCGGTCGGCCCGCACCTGCTGGGCTACCGCACCTCCACCATGCTCACCGGCAGCATGGAGCCCGGCATCATGCCCGGCGACGTCGTCGTGACCACCCCCGAGCCGGCCTCCGAGGTCGCCGTCGGTGACGTGATCAGCTACCACATCCCGGTCGAGGACCGCCGCGTCGAGACCCACCGCGTCGTCGAGGTCATCAACAACGAGGACGGCACCACCGCCATCCGGACCAAGGGCGACAACAACGACAACGTCGACCCGTGGGTCGCCACCCTCGAGGGCGACACCGTCTGGGAGATGCAGGCGGTCGTGCCGAAGCTCGGCACCGCCATCCGCGCGCTCCGCTCGCCGGTCGTGCAGGACGGGGTCCTCTGGGTCGCGCTCGGCGGCGCCATCCTGCTCGGCATGTCCCTCATCTGGTCCTCCGACGACGAGGACGACGAGACCGACCAGGACGACGAGACCGCGGGGGAGCAGGCATGAGCGCCACCCTCGTCCTCGACCGCGAGGCACTCACGCGCCTCGGGTCGGACATCCAGGACTGCGAGTTCGCGATCTCCTTCGCCCGGCGTTACTGCTCGATGCTCGAGAGCCGGGTGCGTCGGATCCTCGACGCGCTCCTCGACGGCGACCTGGTCGCCGCGATGGACTCGGTGCTCAGCCTGAAGGTCTCCTCAAGCACCGTCGGCGCCCACGAGCTGGCCGACCTGGCGCTCGCCGTCGAGCAGCACGTGCGGTGCCGCGACGTGATCGCCGCCCGCCAGCAGGCGGCCGCGCTCGCCGACGCCGCCGACCGAGCCGAGACGGCGCTGGCCGACTACCTCACGGCGTACCGGGCGAGCTGAGCCGGGCGACCCGGGGCTACAGCGACTCCATGCGGTAGCCCACGCCCCGCACGGTCCGCACGAACTTGGGTCCCTCGCGGGACTCGCCGAGCTTGCGGCGCAGGTTGCCGACGTGCACCTCCACCAGGTGGGTGTCGGTCGCCCAGTCGGTGCCCCACACCGAGCGGAGCAGCGCCTCGCGGGTCCACACCCGCGCCGGGGTGCGCATCAGCTCGGTGAGCAGGTCGAACTCGGTCCGGGTGAGCGAGAGCTCATCCGCGTCCCGGAACGCGCGCCGGCCGTCGACGTCGACCTTCAGCGGCCCGTGCTCGAGCACCTCGTGCTCGGGCTCGCCGGAGCTGGTCGGCGCCACCGACAGCGCCGGACCGCGGCGCGGACGCCGGAACAGGGCGTTCACCCGGGCCTTCAGCTCGCGGACGCTGAACGGCTTGGAGAGGAAGTCGTCCGCGCCGGTCTCGAGCCCGATCAGCCGGTCGATCTCGTCGTCGCGGGCGGTGATCATGACGACGTAGGCGTCGCTGGTCTCCCGGATCCGCCGGCAGGTCTCGATCCCGTCGATGCCCGGCAGGCCGAGGTCGAGGGTGATCAGGTCGGGGTCGAGGGAGTGCACCGCCTCGACGCCGGCCAGCCCCGAGTCGACGGCCGTGACGTCGAATCCCTGGGTCTGCAACGTGAACTCGATGAGCGCGCGGATGTCCTCGTCGTCCTCGACGACCAGCGCCGTGCGCTCCTGACCCGAACCCGAACCGTCCACGACGCCGAGTCTGCCAGACCTTGCGCCTTTCTTGAGGTTCCGGCTCGGGCCCCTTGAGCCCGTGTCGGCAGACTTCTGTCCATACCCCCGAGAACACCCCGCACGACACCCCCACAGCACAGGAGAGCACCGATGGTCCGCAGCACCGACACCTGGCGTCGAGCCGTGTCGCTCGTGCTCGTGGTGCTGTGCTTCCTGGCCGTCCCGCAGGTCGCCCAGGCGGTCTTCAACGGGCAGGTCAAGCCCGGCGGTACGGCGGTCGCGGCCGCGCGGATGGCGCCGGTGACGGCCATCTCCGGCTCGATCACGTGCGACTCGCGTTTCCTCGACAAGAGCACCGCGACAGTGGCCATCACCGGCGTCACTGATGCCGGCCAGCTCGACGTCCCGGTGACGTACAGCGTCGAGGTGAGCCGGAACGGGACGTCGTCGGCGAGGCTCAACGGGAAGACCGGGAGCGTCTACATCGAGCAGAGCTACGCCCTCGCGCGGATGACGTTCGACGTGAGGATCACGGCGACCTACCGGTCCTGGTCCACGTCGTTCGAGCGAGAGGCGACGTGCCCGGCGTTCAACGTAGGGACGAACCGCCTCTGAGCGACACGCCGGTGGTCTCGACCAACTGCCGCGGCGAACTCCGGTTGTGCCACCATTTGGGTGCCAGGTCGCGATCGATGCCCCCCAGAGGTCGCGTCCTGGCATTTCAACGTCCGGACGCGGATCCCGAGTGGCAACCCGCCCCCGGGACGCGGGCTGCCGAGGGCTCTCTGCCCGGTTCGGGCGGGTCGCAAACCGAGCAGCGCGGGTGACGCGCCCGCCTCACCCCGTGGGGTGGCGCGCCGATTGTTCGCCTCGAGATGGTGACGTGGACACCGATGCGGCGTAGCGTCGATGACGTGCCCGGAGCTTCCGGTGCCATCCACCAGGACCTCTCGGCCCGGATTGTCGGTCTCTTGCACTTCTCACTGAACACCGTGGCTGATCCGCCTCAGCTGCGCGTCGTCGTCACCGGCGAGCTGGACGTCCTCTCGGCGTCCGGCCTCCGAGGTGCTGTCGCGCGCCACTCCGCGGACGGCTGCAGCTCCGTCGTGATCGACCTCGAGGGAGTGACCTTCATCGACTGCACGGGACTCTCCGCACTCCTTGCCTGCCAGCAGGAGGTGGCCGCCTCCGGCGGGACCTTCGGCGTGGCGGCCCTCAGTGCGGCGGTCGCCCGGGTGGTGGAGCTGACCGGCACCGCCGGGCGCTTCGACACCATGACGCTCTCGGCCTAGCCGGTCGAACCCGTCCCCACGCAGCACGGCCCGTCACTCCCGGAGGAGTGACGGGCCGTCGTGCGTGGGTGGGCCGGGGTCAGACGCCGGTGGGCTCCAGCTCGCCGATGCCCTCGCGCAGCGTGCCGAGGATCCGGCTGAGCAGGCGCGAGACCTGCATCTGGGTGACGCCGAGCTGGTCGGCGATCTCCTGCTGGGTGCAGTCCTCGGCGAAGCGCAGGTGGAGGATGCGGCGGTCGCGCTCGCTGAGCTCGCGCATGAGCGGGGTCAGCATCGCCCGCGCCTCGGCCGCGCGCTCACCGCTCGGGTCGTCGTCGCTGAGGGTGTCGCCCAGCGAGCCACGGCCGTGGTCGGGGGAGACCGGCACGTCGAGGGAGAGCGGCTGGAAGCAGCCGTCGGCCATGAGTGCGGCCCGCACCTCGGAGGGCTTCAGGTCGAGCTGCTCGGCGATCTTCTCCGCCGAGGCCGGCTCGCCGGACTCGCGGGCGCGCTGGTGCGCGGCGACGACCTCCGACTGGATCTCCTGGACCCGGCGCGGCGGACGGACCATCCAGCCGAAGTCGCGGAAGTAGCGCTTCAGGTCACCGCGGATCGACGGCACGGCGTACGCGAGGAAGTCGCGGTCCTTGCTGGCGTCGAACTTCGGGACGATGCGCACGAGGGTGAGGAGGGCGACCTGCTCGAGGTCCTCGAGCGGGACACCGCGGTTGCGGAACCGGGACGCGAGGGTGCGGGCGACCTCGATGTTGAGGAGGACGATCTCCTCGTGGAGGCGCTCGCGCTCGATCTCGTTGTCGGTGGCGGCCGCCTCCGCGAACAGACGGGCGGTCTCGGCCTTGCGACGGAGGTCCTTCGGTCGGCGTCCTAGGGGCACAGCACTCGTCGTCATGACCCCTCCCTACCCGGGTCCGCCGGGGCGAAACCACCGACTCGCCAATAGACCCGAAGGGGTGGGCTCAACCACTGGGAGGACACAGGTCCCGGTGGGTCGGCGGAGCGGGCACGCCCGCGTCGCCGCGCTGCTAGCGTCCGCCGCGTCCCACGAGACCAGGAGGCGCCGTGCCCCGTCGTACCGTCATCACCGGCAGCGCCGCAGGCATCGGCCACGCGCTGGCCGAGCAGCTCCGGGCCCGCGGCGAGGAGGTCATCGGCGTCGACCTGCGCGACGCCGAGGTCGTCGCCGACCTCTCGACGCCGGAGGGGCGTGCGGCCGCCGTCGTCGGGGTGCGCGAGCTGGCGGGTGACCGCGTCGACGCGCTGGTCACGTGCGCCGGGGTGGCCGAGCCGAGCCCCCTGATGGTGCGCATCAACTACTTCGGGACCGTCGAGGTGGCCGAGGCGCTGCAGCCGCCGCTCGCCGCCTCCGACGCCCCCCGGGTCGCGGTGATCGGGTCGATCTCGGGGACGATGGGCAACGACGACCAGGTCCGGCGCGCCTGCCTCGACGGTGACGAGGCGACGGGCGTCGCCCGCGCGAGCGAGCTGACCGAGGGCGGCCGCCCGCACTCCATCTACCCCGCGACCAAGGCGGCGCTCGCGGAGTGGGCGCGGCGCACGTCGGTCGCGCCCGGGTGGGCGGACGCCGGCATCGCGCTGAACGTCGTCGCGCCGGGCGTGGTGCTGACCCGGATGACCACCGGCCTCTTCGAGGACCCCGTGATGCGCGAGCTGATGGACGCCGCGGTGCCGATGCCGCTGAACGGCTACGCGCCGCCCGAGGCGGTGGCGAAGGTGCTGGCGTTCCTGGTGTCGGCGGACAACACCCACGTCACGGGGCAGGTGCTCTACGTCGACGGCGGCGCCGAGGTGACCACGCGGGCCGCCGACCTGTTCTAGGCTCCGGGGCGATGAGCAGCCCACCCACGCCCGGCCGCGACCCGATCGCCGAGGCCCGCCGCCAGTGGGTGGCGCACGGGTGGGCGGACGCCGCGCCGGGGATGGCCGCGGTCACCTCCGTCATGCGGGCGCAGCAGCTGCTGCTGACCCAGATCGACGCGCTGCTGCGGCCGTTCGGGCTGACGTTCGCGCGGTTCGAGCTGCTGCGGCTGCTGTCGTTCGCCTCCGAGCAGCGGATGACGATGCGCCGCGCCGGGCAGCGCCTCCAGGTGCACCCGACGTCGCTGACCAGCCTGGCGGCCCGGCTCGCGGAGGACGGGCACGTCGAGCGGGTGGCCAACCCCGACGACGGCCGGTCCGCGGTGCTGGTGCTGACCGCGTCCGGCTCGCGGCTGGTCGAGGAGGCGACGGCGGTGCTCAACGCCGAGGTGTTCGAGGCGATCGGGCTGTCGTCCGACGACGTGGCCGTGCTGGTGGACGTCCTGGGACGGTTCCGCGCGGGGCGCGGTGACTTCGCTCCCTGAGGCGGGTCCGACGCTGGTCGCCGTGCCGGGTCTCGGCCTGCGCCCGACCGCCTGGGACACCACGTACGCCGCGCTGCCGGGACGGCGGTCGCGCACCGTCCTGCTGCCCGGCTTCGGCGAACGGCCGACCCGTGCCGACCGGCTCGACCCCGCAGCGCTCGGCCGCCGGCTCGTCGAGCGGTTGTCGCCGGACGACCGGCCGGTCGTGCTGCTCGGGCACTCCGCCGGCGCCCAGGTCGTGGCCCATGCCGCGGCCGCCGCCGCGGACCGGGTCGTCGGGCTCGTCCTGGTCGGGCCGAGCACCGACCCGCGGGCCCGCTCGTGGCCCGCGCTCGTCGGGCGGTGGCTGCGCACCGCGGCGCACGAGCGGCCCGGGCAGCTGCCGGTGCTGGCGTGGAGCTACGCGCGGACCGGCCCGCTCCACGGCGTACGCACGATGGAGGCCGCGCGGCACGACGACGTGCACGAGACGCTCGCGGCGGTGCGCTGCCCGGTGCTCGTCCTGCGCGGGCGGCACGACCGGATCTGCCCGCTCGACTGGGCGGAGCGGGTCGCGGCGGCCGGGCCGGCAGGGTCCCGGGTGGAGACGCTGCCGGTCGGCGCCCACATGGTGCCGCTGACGCACGGACCGCAGGTCGCCGCCGCGGTGGCGGCGTACCTGCGCGCCGACGTCAGCGGTGCTTGAACTCGGCCTTCCGCTTCTCCACGAACGCGCCCATGCCCTCGGTGCGGTCCTCGAGCGCGAACGCCGCGTGGAAGGTGCGACGCTCGAACTTCACGCCCTCGGCGAGCGTGGTCTCGAAGGCGCGGTTGACGGCCTCCTTGGTGGCGTAGAGGACCGGCAGCGACTTCTCGGCGATGGTTGCCGCGACCTCGGCGACCTGCGTGAGCAGCTCCTCGGTCGGCACGACGCGCGAGACCAGGCCGACGGCGAGCGCCTCCTGGGCGGTCATCGTGCGCCCGGTGAGGATGAGGTCCATCGCGACGGCCTTGCCGACCGCGCGGGTCAGCCGCTGGGTGCCGCCGATGCCCGGGAAGACGCCGAGGTTGATCTCCGGCTGGCCGAAGCGGGCCGACTCGGCGGCGATGATGATGTCGCACATCATCGCCAGCTCGCAGCCGCCGCCCAGCGCGTGGCCGGAGACGCCCGCGATGACCGGCGTGCGGAGCGTCGCGAAGCGGTCCCACGCGGCGAACCAGTCGCCGAGCGCCATGTCGGCGTACGACTGCTCGGCCATCTCCTTGATGTCCGCCCCGGCGGCGAAGGCCCGCTCGGAGCCGGTGACGACGATCGCGCCGATGCCACGGTCGGCGTCGAGCTCCTCGGCGGCCGCGACGACCTCGGTCATCAGCTGCGCGTTGAGCGCGTTGAGCGCCTTGGGACGGTCGAGGGTGATCGTCCCGACGCGGCCCTCGCGGGTCACCTGGATGGTCTCGTACGACGACATGGGGCTCCTCGGGTTCGGCTGCGGGTCTGGTCGGGTCACTCGGCCGTGGCGGCCGAGCGCTCCCGGATGGTGTTGACGATGGCGGAGAAGTCGAGGCCGGCGCCGCCCTCGTCCGCGAACCGACGGTAGAGCTCCTCGGCGAGGGTGCCGACGGCGGCGTCGGTGCCGGACTCCTCGACCGCGCGGCGGGCCAGGCCGAGGTCCTTGGCCATGAGCGCGCCGGCGAAGCCGGGCTTCCAGTCGCGGTTGGCCGGGCTGGTCGGCACCGGGCCGGGGACCGGGCAGTTGGTGGTCAGCGCCCAGCACTGCCCCGAGGCGGTGGAGGCGACGTCGAAGAACGCCTGGTGCGTCAGGCCGAGCTTCTCGCCGAGCACGAACGCCTCGGAGATCGCGATCATCGAGGCGCCGAGCACCATGTTGTTGCAGATCTTCGCGGCCTGGCCGGCGCCCGAGGCGCCGCAGTGGACGACGCGGCCGGCCATCGGGTCGAGCAGCGCGGTGGCCTGCTCGACGAGCGCGTCGTCGCAGCCGAGCATGAACGTGAGCGTGCCGGCCTCCGCGCCACCGACGCCGCCGGAGACCGGGGCGTCCGCGGCGCGGTGGCCCGCGGCGACGGCGAGGTCGGCGGCCTGGCGGGCGTCGGAGACGGCGACGGTCGAGCAGTCGACGAAGAGCGTGCCGGGCGCGGCGGCGGCCAGGACCTCGTCGTACACCGACAGCAGGAGGGCGCCGTTGGGGAGCATGGTGATGACGGCGCCGGCGCCCTGGACCGCCTCGGCGGCCGAGCCCTTGACGTCGATGCCGGCCTCGCGGGCCTTGTCGCAGGCCTCCTGGCCCACGTCGAAGCCGGTGACGGTGCGACCGGCCTTCACGAGGTTGGCGGCCATCGGGCCGCCCATGTTGCCCAGGCCGATGAAGGCGACCTGGTCCGAGGTGGTGCTCATGCGGGTCCTCCGGAGGTGGTGGGGAGCTCGAGCTCGCCGGTGGGCAGCGGCTCGAAGAGGGCGGCGACGGCGGCGGGGTCGACCTCGTCGAGCGAGGCCGGCTGCCACTGCGGGTTGCGGTCCTTGTCGATGACCTGGGCGCGGACGCCCTCGACGAAGTCGGGCACGTCGAGGAAGCGCACCGTCAGCCGCAGCTCCATCGCGAGCGCCTCGCCGAGGTCGGCCAGGCCGGCCGCCTCGCGCAGGGCGCGGAGGGTGGTGGTGACGGCGAACGGCGAGCGCCTGGCGAGCGTCTCCGCGGCCTGCTGGGCCTCGGGGGAGCGGTGCTCGCGCAGCCGCGCCAGGACCGCGGCCGCGTCGTCGCCGGCGTAGCACTCGTCGATCCAGTCGCGCTGGGCGAGCAGCGGTGCCTCGGGGGCGGCCTCGGCGAGGTCGGCCAGCACGGCGTCCGGGTCCTCGTCGGCGAGCCGGCGGGCCAGCTCGTCGAGGCGGTCGGACGGGACGTAGTGGTCGGCCAGGCCGAGCGCGATCGCGTCACCGGGACCGACCGAGCCGGCGGTCAGGCCGAGGTGGGTGCCGAGCTCGCCGGGGGCGTGGGAGAGCAGCCAGGTGCCGCCGACGTCGGGCACGAAGCCGATGCCGGTCTCGGGCATGCCGAGGGAGGAGCGCTCGGTGACGACGCGGTGGCTCGCGTGCGCCGAGACCCCGATGCCGCCGCCGAGCACGATGCCGTCCATCACGGCGACGTACGGCTTGGGGTAGGTCTTGATCGCGTGGTTCAGGACGTACTCGTCGGACCAGAAGCGCGCGGACTCGTGGGTGCCGGCCTTCGCGTCCTTCCAGATCGACACGATGTCGCCACCGGCGCACAGGCCGCGCTCGCCGCGCCCGGTGAGGAGCACGGTGCGGACGGCGTCGTCGTCGCGCCAGGCGGCGAGCGCGTCCTGGAGCAGCCCGACCATGGTGTGGTTGAGCGCGTTGATCGCGCGCGGCCGGTTGAGCTCGAGCCGGCCGAGGTGCCCGGCGGTGGAGACGACGACCTCGGGCTCCTGCGCGCCCACCTGCTGGTCGGTCATGCCGCTCCCTGGGTGAGCGCGCGGCCCACGATGACTCGCATGATCTCGTTGGTCCCTTCGAGGATCTGGTGGACACGGAGGTCGCGGACGACCTTCTCGATGCCGTACTCGGCAAGGTAGCCGTAGCCGCCGTGCAGCTGCAGGGCGGTGTTGGCGGCCTTCCAGCCGGCGTCGGTGACGAAGCGCTTGGCGCCGGCCACGACGACCGCGGCGTCCGGGTCGCCGGCGTCGAGGCGGGCCGCGGCGTCGTGCAGCATCGTGCGCGCGGCCTGGAGCTCGATGTGGGCGTCGGCGAGCGCGAACACCAGGCCCTGCTGGTCGGTCAGCGGGCCGCCGAAGGCCTGCCGGGTCCGGAGGTGCTCGGCCGCGCGGTCGACGGCCCACTGGGCGCCGCCGAGCGAGCACGCGGCGATGTTGAGCCGGCCGCCGTTGAGGCCGCGCATCGCGATGGAGAAGCCCTGGCCCTCCTCGCCGAGGAGGTTCTCGGCGGGGACCCGGACGCCGTCCATGACGACCTGGCGGGTGGGCTGGGCGTGCCAGCCCATCTTCTGCTCCACAGCGCCGAAGGAGAGGCCCTCGGACTCCGCCGGGACGATGAACGCGCTGATGCCCTTGGGGCCGGCGCCGCCGGTGCGGGCCATGACGACGTACACGCTCGAGGCGCCCGCGCCGGAGATGAACTGCTTGGTGCCGGACAGCACCCACTCGTCGCCTTCGCGGCGCGCGGTGGTGCGCAGGTTGCCGGCGTCCGAGCCGGCGTCGGGCTCGGTCAGGCAGTAGCTCGCGAGGTTCTCCATGCCGGCCAGGTGCGGCACCCAGCGGGAGCGCTGCTCGTCGGTGCCGAACGTGTCGATCATCCAGACGGCCATGTTGTGGATGGAGATGTACGCCGCCACCGCGACGTCGCCGCGGGAGAGCTGCTCGAAGATGAGCACGGCCTCGCTGCGGCCGAGGCCGGAGCCGCCGACGTCCTCCTTCGCGTAGATCGCGCCGAGGCCGAGCCCGCCGGCCTCGGCCAGCACGTCGACGGGGAAGTGGTGCGCCTGATCCCACTCCACGGCCTTCGGGGCGATCCGGGCCTCGGTGAAGTCGCGGACCGCCTCGACGATCGCGCGACGCTCCTCCGCGTCCAGGCCTGGTGTGCTCGGCGAGGTGCTCATGAACGGCACTCTGCCATTTGGTTGGACGTCCTAGCAAGAGGTCGGGCGCCCGATCATCGGCTGGCTAGGCTTGTCACGTGGAGGCGTCGAGGGTGTTGGTGACCGGTGGCGTGCGGTCGGGAAAGTCGACGCACGCCGAGCGGCTGCTGGCCGACCGGCCGGCCGTCGCGTACGTCGCGCCCGGGCCGTCGCCGTCGGCCGACGACGCCGACTGGGCCGCCCGCGTCGCCGCGCACCGGGCGCGCCGGCCGGCGTCGTGGACGACCGTCGAGACCGCCGACCTGGCGGCGGCCCTCGCGGGTGCTGCCGGGGCCGTCCTCGTGGACTGCGTCGGCACCTGGCTGACCGCGCTGGTCGACGAGGCCGGGCTCTGGGAGGCGCCGGCCGACGAGGTGCACGGTGTGGTGCTCGGTGCGGTCGAGCCGGTGGTGGCCGCGCTGGGTGTCGCTCGAGGGCCGGTGGTGCTGGTGACCAACGAGGTGGGGCTCGGCGTCGTGCCGGCCCACCGGTCGGGGCGGCTCTTCCGCGACCTGCTCGGGACGGTCAACCAGCGACTCGGCGCGGCGTGCGACGAGGTGCACCTGGTCGTGGCCGGGCGGGTGCTGGTGCTGCCCGACCCGCTGTGAGACCGGCTGCGTCCCTCACGCGGAGGCGACGACGAGCAGGGTGGCGAGGGCGAGCTCGACGGACGCGCCGAGGATGTCGCCGGTGACGCCGCCGAGCCGCGTGACCGCCCTGCGGAGGAGCAGCACGACGACCGCGGTGGCGGCGAGGACCGCGATGACCCCGGCCGGGCCGGCGACGACGTACGCCACGGCTGTGGTGGCGAGCTGGAGCGCGAGCGTGGCGAGCGGGCGGACCGAGCCGACGTAGGTCGATCCGAGCCCGTCGGCGCGGGCGCCCGGGACACCGCGGGTGCAGCCGAGGGCGAGGGCACAGCGGGACAGGCAGACCAGCACGCCGGCGACCAGCCAGCCGCGGTCGGTGCGGAGCACGGCGGCCAGCGCGGCGACCTGGGTGCCGAGCACGAGGACGACCGCGGCGACCCCGGCCGGCCCGGAGGTGCCGGACCGCATGACCTCGAGCGACCGGGTGCGGTCGTAGGAGGAGGTCAGGCCGTCGGCGGTGTCGGACAGGCCGTCGAGGTGGAGGGCGCGGCTGCCGGCGACGAGCGCCGCGACCGCCAGGACCGCGGTCAGCAGCCCGGTCAGGCCGAGCTCGCGGCCGAGCAGGCCGATGGCCGCGACGAGCGCGCCGAGCGGCACGGCGGCCAGCGGGGCGAGCAGCATGGCGCGGCCGGCGGTGCGGCCGTCGACCGTGCGCGGTGGGGCGACGGGGACCGCGGTCAGCGTGCCGACCGCGAGCCGCCAGGCGTCGAGGAGCGGGCCCACCTCAGCCGGGCAGCAGGTCGCTCAGCAGCGCTACGTCGCGCAGCAGGCCCACCGCGCTGCGGAGCAGCGGGACGGCGGCCACGGCGCCGCTGCCCTCGCCGAGGCGCAGGTCGAGGTCGAGCAGCGGCTCGAGACCGAGCTTCTCCAGGGCGAGGGACTGCGCCGGCTCGGTCGAGCGGTGGCCGGCGACGAGCCAGTCGGCCACGCCCGGGTCGATCCGGACCGCGGTCAGCGCGCAGGCGACCGACATCAACCCGTCGAGGACGACCGGCACGCCGGCCTCCGCGGCGGCCAGCACGAAGCCGGTGGTCGCGGCGAGGTCGGCACTGGCGAGCGCCGCCAGCGCCTCGAGGGGGTCGGCGGCGCGGTCGCCGGCGCGGCGCAGCGCCTGGGCCACCACCTCGGTCTTGCGGGCCAGGCCGGCGTCGTCGACACCGGTGCCGCGGCCCACGACCTCCTCCGCGGGCAGGCCGAGCGCAGCGGCGACGAGCGCGGCGGCCGGGGTGGTGTTGCCGATGCCGAGGTCGCCGCTGATGAGCACCTGGGCGCCCGCGGCGACCTCCTCGGCCGCGACCGTGCGGCCGACCTCGAGCGCACGGCGTACCTCCTCGGCGGTGAGGGCGTCCTCGAGGTGGATCGCGCCGCTGCCGCGGCGGACCTTGTGGGCGCCCACCTCGGCCGGGACGCCGCCGAGGTCGTCGTCGACCCCGATGTCGAGCACGCGCACGTGCACGTCGTGGGCGCGGGCCAGCGCGGAGACGCCGGCGCTGCCCGCGAGGAGCGAGCGGACCATCGCCGGGGTCACCGCGGCCGGGTAGGCCGATACGCCGTGGGCAGCGACACCGTGGTCGCCGGCCAGCACGACGAGGCGCACGTCGGTCAGCGCCGGCGGCGGCACGGAGCCGAGCATCGCGCTCAGCCGCACGCCGAGGTCGCCGAGCCTCCCCAGCGCGCCGGCGGGGGTCGCGAGGCCGGCGAGCCGCTCGCGGGCGGCGGTCTCGAGGGCGGGGTCCGGGGGAGTGATCGGCACGGGCGGAGCGTAGTCCGCGGCGCTGTGGAGCGGCGTGCCCGGACCGTCGGCGGACCGGCTTAAGGTTCCGGCCGTGGACCTGGACGAGGCGGGGCGGATGGCGCGGAGGCTGCTGGACGAGCACGGCCTGGGCGACTGGACGGTGGTGTTCGACCGGGCGAAGCGGCGCGCCGGGATCTGCCGGCCGCACCAGCGCCAGATCGGGCTCAGCGCGCCGCTGACCGTCCTGCACGACGAGGCCGAGGTGTGCGACACGGTGCTCCACGAGGTCGCGCACGCGCTCGTCGGTCCCCGGCACGGGCACGACGCGGTGTGGCGGGCCACCGCTCTTCGCATCGGCTGCTCGGGGCGGCGCTGCTCCGACCCCGACGCGCCGAGCATCGAGGGCGACTGGGTCGGCACCTGCTCGGCCGGCCACCGCGTCACCCGGCACCGGCGGCCTGCGCGTCCGGGCTCGTGCACCCGCTGCTCGCGGACGTTCAGCCGCGAGCACCTGATCTCGTGGACGCACCGGGGCGCCGTCGTGCCCATGGGCGAGGCGTACGACGCCGCGCTGCGCCGCATCCTCGCCGGCGCTGAGCCGGCGGCGGCCGGCGCCGGGTCGGCCGGGCCGGCGCCGCGGGTGGGTCAGCGGGCGCGGATCGTGGCGGGCGGTCGCTACGACGGCGTGGTCGGGACCGTGCTCAAGCGCGGGCGGACCCGGTTCCACGTCCGGGTGCGCGACCGGGTGCTGACCGTGCCGTTCGGCCTGCTGGAGGTGGTCGACCGGTAGCCGCGCTCACCGCCGCCCGCGGCTGAGGAAGGGGATGGTCAGGCGGGAGGGGTGCTCCGCCGAGGTGTGCAGCGTGATCGGGGTGAGGCTGCCGGGCAGGTCGGGCAGTGCCGGCAGCAGGTGCGGGACGTCGAAGGCCTGGACGGCGATGCGGAGCCGGTGGCCCTTGCGGATCTTCGCGGCGGTCGGGAAGACCTCGACGTCCACCGGCACGACCCTGCCGGGCGCCGGGGAGCGGGACGCGCGCGTGAACGGGTGGTAGGGCTGCAGGACCTCACCGTCGAGGTAGCGCGTGCGCCTCTTGTCCAGGGCGCGCTGGGCGATGAGCTGCCAGCCGCCGCTGAGCCGGGTGACCCTGCCGGACGGGGCGACGTCGGAGATCGAGACCGACAGCATCCCGCCGCCGGTCGGGGTGGAGGCGAAGAGCCGCGCGTTGACCGGTCCGGCGAAGCGGACCGGCTTCGTCATCGGCGCGGTCTCGTAGACGATGCCGGTGCGGTCGTTGAGCGCGTTGTCCTGGAAGCACGGCAGGTCGGCGGCGAGCACGGCGGGGATGCCGGCGGTCCACTGGCTGGCCGAGCGGGTGCAGAGACCGGAGACCGGCACCGGCGGGACGACGGCGGTGCCCGGCCTCGCCGGACCCGTGGTCAGCACGCCCGGGCGCACCGCGGTCGTGGCGCCACCGGAGAGCCGGTAGCTGCGGGCGGTGGCGTCCCGGTCGATCCACTCGCGCTGGGTGCGCCACGTGCCCGAGCCGTTCTCGTAGACGTTGACCGGGGCGATCGCCCCGAGCCGGCTCGTGCGTGCGCCCTCGAGCCAGCGGTCGAACCAGCGCAGCTGGAGCTGCGAGAGCGTCCCGTGGCCGACCTGGTCGATGTCGGTGCCCATCGAGCCCTCGAGGTGGTTCCACGGGCCGACGACCAGCTTCGTCGGGACGCCGCGCTCCTGCAGCGCCTCGAACAACAGCGGGGTGCCGCGCTGGAAGAGGTCCTGCTGGCCGCCGACGAGGAACGTCGGCACGTCGACGTCGTCGACGACCTCCAGCGGCGAGCGGGTCCGGTAGAACGGTCCGTCGTGCGCGGCGTCGCCGCCGAGGACGGCGTCGAGCAGCAGCGGCGCGGTGAAGGTCGCGGCGCCGAAGACGTGGGAGAGCAGCGCCCTCACGCCGGACGCCGGGTCGGTGGCGGTGACCGCGGGCGGGATGACGCCGGTGGTGGTCACGAGCCCCATCCACAGCGGGATGAAGCCGACGTCGACCTGGCCGCCCGACGCGACGACGTCGCGGTAGACGTCACCGGCGGGAACCTGCGGGAAGATCGCCTTCAGGCCCTTCGGCCTCAGCGCTGCGGTGAAGAGCTGGTTGATGCCCATGTACGACGGGCCGCGCATGCCGACCTTGCCGTTGCTCCAGGGCCGCGCCCGCGACGCCGCCCACTCGACGACCTCCTTGCCGTCGAGCTGCTCGCGCTTCCCGAACGCGTCCCAGGTGCCCTCCGAGCTGCCCGTCCCGCGCGCGTCGACGGTCAGCGATGCGTAGCCGCGCCGCACGAGGTAGCCCGGCTCGTCCTCGCCGAGCGAAGAGCCCATGACGCTCTTGTTGTAGGCGGTGATCGTCACGACCACCGGGAACCGGCCGCGCGCCGCCGTCCCGTCCTTGCGGGCCGGCAGCTCGAGGTCGCCGCGGAGCACCGTGCCGTCGGACATCGGGATCGCGAGGTCGGCCTGCTTCACCGTGCCGGAGTGCGTCGCCGGGCGCGCCCGCCAGCCGTCCGGCACGGGCACCGCACGAGCCGTCGCGGGCTCGCTGGTCGTGATGGTCGAGCCGGTGGTGGCGGTCGCGTCGGTGGCGGTCGCGGGGCCGGCCGGGGCGACGAGGGCGGTCGTCGCCAGGAGGCCGGCGGCCAGGAGGGTGCGGCGGAGGGCCGGGTGGCTCACGTGGAGGTCCTCGGGTGTCGGTGACGACGGTCACCGGCTCAACGGACGACCGGACCGGCGGTTACCCGCTGGTCGATGCTCGCGGTCACCACGCGTGCACCCAGGCGCGCTCCGGGTCGTTCGTCGTGCTGCCGCTCAGGTGGCGAGGACGTAGTAGTCGAGGTGGAGGGGTGGGGCGTCGACCTCGTGGATGGTGGCGAGGGCGGGTGGTCGGGTGCGGTGTCGGTGGCCGGTGGGGGTGGTGGTCTCGATCGATCCGTCTGGTGATGGTCGGGCGTGCCAGCCGGGTGCTTCCTTGGCGAGGTTGCAGGCCTCGCAGAGTCCTTGTCCGTTCTCGGCGCTCGTCTCCCCGCCGTCGGCCACGGCGTCGGCGTGGTCGGTGTGGCGGATGGGTGCGTCGCACCAGGGGGTGCGGCAGACCTGGTCGCGGAGCCGGATCAGCTTGGCCAGCCCGGCGGGGTAGGTGCGGGCTCGGGAGTCCATGGCGACGAGCTCGCCGGTGGTGGGGCTGGTGTAGAGCCGACGCAGCCACAGCTGCTCGCCGGCGGCAAGGGTGTCGGTGAGGATCTCGCGGCCGAGCTCGGCGGGGATCGGGCCGTACCCGTCGATGTGGGCGGTGTCGTCGGCGTCACCGAGCACGGACCGGTCGGTCATCACGAGCCCCAGTTCGATCTTGTTCCCGGTGGTGGCGTGGTGGCCGGCGAGGACGTGGTCGACGAGGGTGTCCGCCATGACCTGCCCCTTGGTGCGAGCGTCGCCCTCGGCGCGGGCGGTGCCGGCGGTCTTGGTCAGGGCTGCGTAGCAGGCGACGCCGTCCTTCACCGGGAGCAGGGCGGTGAGGTGGACCATCGTGTCCGGCGCGGGCCGGATCGTCACGCAGCGTTCCTCCTCGGCCTTGCGGCGCCGCTTCACGACCGCGGCGGGGTCGAGGCGGGCGGCGTGGTTGCGGCAGAACGACGCGATGTCCCGCACGCTCATCGCGTCGAGGGTCTCGGGGTCGGCGGCGAGGAGGCGGTCGACCTCGAGGCGGTCCTCGACCTCCAGGCAGGCGGTCTCCCGGGCGGCGTGGGTGGCGCCGTGCTCGGTGACCTTGCCCTGTCGCCAGGCGGCCCACAGGTGGGGCATCTCGTCCGGCACGACCTTCGCCAGGGCGAGGTGGCGCTGGCCTCGGTGGTGGGACTCCTTGCGGGCGAGCCCGACCTGCGCGGCGACCCCGCGGCCGCGGACCTCCGCCGGCACACCGGCTGCGGCCTGGGCTGCGGTCGCGACACGGACCAGGTCCTCGAGCGCGGTGATCGCATCGATCAGTTCGACGTCGTCCAGGCCGGACGCGGTCTCGAGGGCGGCGGTGAGCTGCTCGCGGTAGGCAGTGATGTCCGAGGCATGGAGGACTCCCGTGACAGGCTCCTGGATCACATCGAACATGCATTCGATTGTACCTTGTCGTAGTGGCGCTGGGAAGGGTTGATCCACCGTCGTCGGCGGGTTTTAGCGGCGCGCCAGCGCGCGCTCCCCGGTCAGCCGGACGACGCCAGGGCTCGCTGCTCGACCAGCCAGTGTGGGGTCAGGGGCGGGGTGGGACGAGGAGGCCGACGTCGTCGTCGAGGACGTCGGTGGTGAGGTCGAGGACGTCGCGGACGGCGCCGGTGACGGGGGCGGCGGCGTTGCCGGTGGCGCTGTCGAGGACCTCGACCACCTCGTCGACCACGGGGTCGAGCAGGCCGGAGGTGGGACCGGAGGGCTGGCGCGGCGGACCGGTGGGCGCGGGGG
>NZ_JAANMS010000026.1 GCF_011250565.1 Nocardioides sp. IC4_145 | reverse complement strand
GCGCCTGCTCACCCCCCAGGGACCGCACGGCTCCCGCAGCAAGCTGACCTGCCGGTTCCGGTGCGGTGACGCCTGCGACCAGCCGCTGCCGAACACCACCGACCACGGCCACGTCCGGGACGAGGTGGCGAAGGCCGTGGCCCGGCGCTCGGTGCTCCAGGGGGCGGCCGTGGGTGGCGGGGCGCTCGTGCTGGCCGGGCTCACCTCGGCGCCGGCGGCGGCTGCCCCCGGCGCGGGCGCGGGGGCAGGCGTGGCGCGGGCGGCGGTCGCGGCGGACCTGGGGCGGACGGCGTTCCGGCCCGTGCCGCCGAACCGTCGCGACGCGCTGGTCAGCCCCGAGGGCTTCCGCAGCGACGTCGTGGTGCGCTGGGGCGACCCGGTCGAGAAGGGCGCGCCGCGGTTCGACGTGCGCCGGCAGACGGTCGAGGCGGCGGCGAAGCAGTTCGGCTACAACTGCGACTACGTCGGGGTGCTGCCGCTGCGCGGACGCAAGGACCGCGCGCTGCTCGTGGTGAACCACGAGTACACCGACCCGGGCCTGATGTTCCCCACCGATCTCTACGACGAGGACACGCAGAAGGAGATCGAGATCCTCAACCACGGCATGTCCGTGCTGGAGATCGTCCGCGGCCGGACGCCCGGGTCGTGGCTGCGCGCCGACCACACCCGCGCCCGTCACAACCGGCGGATCAGCGCGCGCACGGCGTTCACCGTCACCGGCCCCGCCGCCGGCGACCCGCGCCTGCGGACCTCCGCCGACCCGACCGGCCGTCGGGTCATGGGCACGCTCAACAACTGCGCCGGCGGCACGACGCCGTGGGGCACGGTGCTCTCGGGCGAGGAGAACTTCAACCAGTACTTCGACGCCTCCGGCGACCTCGACCCGCGCTACGCCGACTCCTACAAGCGCATCGGCGTGACCGGCGCCGGCCGCGGCTGGTCGTCCGTGGACCCCCGCTTCGACCTGACCACGGAGCCGCACGAGCCGTTCCGGTTCGGCTGGATTGTCGAGCTCGACCCCAGCGACCCCAGCTCGACGCCGCGCAAGCACTCGATGCTCGGCCGGTTCAAGCACGAGGGTGCGAACGTCGCGCTCGCGAAGGACGGCCGCGCGGTGGCGTACATGGGCGACGACGAGCGCGGTGACTACCTCTACAAGTTCGTCTCCCGCGACAAGGTGCGGCCCGGCAACGGGGCCGCCGCCCGCCGCCACAACATGACGCTGCTGACCCGCGGCACGCTGTACGTCGCCCGGCTGACCGGCGACGGCACCGAGGACGGCCGCCACGACGGCACCGGCGAGTGGATCCGCCTCACGAGCGACACCACGTCGTACGTCGAGGGGATGAGCGTCGCCGACGTCCTCATCGACACGCGTCTGGCCGCCGACAAGGTCGCCCCGACCCGGATGGACCGCCCCGAGGACGTCGAGCCGAACCCGGTGAACGGCAAGGTCTACGTCGCGCTGACCAACAACTCCAACCGCGGCTCGGAGGCGATGCCGGTCGACGAGGCCAACCCGGTCGGCTCCTCGATGACCCGCCCCTCGCTCGGCGCCCCGCTGGAGCAGAAGTCGGGCAACCGCAACGGCTACGTGCTCGAGCTGACCCCGGCCCGCGGGGACCACGCGACCACGACCTTCACCTGGGACCTGATGCTGGTCTGCGGCGACCCGGCGGCGCAGGAGACGTACTTCGCGGGCTACGACAAGTCGAAGGTCAGCCCGATCAGCTGCCCCGACAACGTCGCCTTCGACTCCGAGGGCAACCTGTGGATCTCCACCGACGGCAACGCGCTCGGCTCGAACGACGGCATCTTCCGGGTGCCGACGAGCGGCGCCGAGCGCGGTCGCGTGCAGCAGTTCGTCACCGTGCCGCGCGGCGCGGAGGCCTGCGGCCCGCTGCTGGCCGACGGCGACCGCTCGCTCTTCGTCGCGGTCCAGCACCCCGGCGAGATCGACGGTGCGACCTTCGAGGCGCCGGCCAGCACCTGGCCGCACACCGACGACTTCCCGCGGCCCTCGGTCGCGGTGGTCTACAGGCACGCCTGAGCCGGGTCGGTCCCGGCCGGGCTCACCGGTCGGGACCGACCGGCAGGTCGTACGCCGTCGTCGGCCCGCCGGACCGCACGTCCCACCCGCGGACGCCGTCGTCGGCGGCGACCGACCAGACCGTCGCGCCGTCGGGCGCGAAGGCCACGGCCCCGGGCTCGCCGGTGTGCCCCCTCAGCGTCCGGGCCCGACCCGGCCTACCGAGCGCCGCCGGGCGCCACAGCCGGACCTCGGTGGTGTCGAACGCGGTGACCGCGACGGTCCGCCCGTCCGGGGCCACCGCCGCCTCGTGCAGCCGCACCCCCGACAGCTCGTCCACGGGCTGGAGCCCCGGCAGCCGCCACACGGTCGGCGCCTCGTCCGGGCCGGGGCCGACGAGGTGCCGGCCGTCGGGCGTCCAGGCCAGCGCGCCGTTGCGGCCGGAGTCCCCGACCGTGGCGACGGCCTCGCCGTCGTCGAGGTCGCGGACCTCGACCGGTCCCCCGCCGGCGAGCGCGAGCAGCGCCCCGTCGGGGCTGAACGCCAGGACCTGCGGGGCGTACGCCGCGGTGAACGCCGCCTGCTCGCTGCCGTCGTCGACCGACCAGACCCGCACCGACCCGTCGAGACCGGCGGCCGCGACCAGCGCGCCGTCCGAGCTGTAGGCGACCGCGCTCACCGGCGAGCCGTCGGTCACCTCCGCGTCCGCGAGGCCGCGGAGGGTCTGCACCACCTCGCCGTCCTCGAGGCCGACCAGCACCACGTCGCCGTCGTCGACCCTGGCCACGGTGGACCAGTCGGGAGCGACCGCGACCGAGCTCCCGTCGGGCTCCTGCGCCAGCTCGCCGGTGGCGGCGTCCCAGGTGCAGCGGCCGTCCCAGCAGTCGGCGAGCAGGCGGCCGCCGTCCGGGCTGACCGCGAGGTCGTCGGTGGTCACGAGCTCGAACGGCACGTCGCCGGCAGCGCTGCCCGCGCCGCCCGCGCCGGTGCCGCCGGTCGGGCCGGCCGTGGGCTCGTCGTCCCCGCAGGCGCCGAGCAGCGCGAGGGCCAGGACGGACACCGCCGCCGGGACGAGCCGGGCCGCCCCGCCCACTGCCTCAGCCACGCGTGGGAGCGGGGGCGACCGCGACGCTGAACCACGCCTCGCCGCCGTCGGTCGTGACGAGGCGGTCGAGCGTCCGGCCGCCGCGCTCGACCAGACTCTGCCCCTCCGGGCGCCGGCCGAGCGCACGCAGCACGTCGTGCTCGTCGGCCACGCGCAGCACCGACCAGGGCTTCTCGGCGGTCCCGTCGCCCGAGGCGAGGACGGTCGCGACGGCGGCTCGGGAGGCGCGCTCGTGCCGCTCGGCCTCCGCGGGCCGGTCGAGCGCGCGGAGGGCGGTCGCGATCCCGGCGTGCAGCGAGGGGCTGAGCACGGCGCCGGGCAGCGCGGACTCCAGCACCCGCAGCGCCTGGGCGGGATCGCCGTCGCGCAGCAACCGGGCCGCCTGCCGGCGTACGCCGCGGTCGTCCTCGGCACCGGCCGCGCGGGCGGCCGCCACGAGCGGCTGCCGGGTCTCCGGCGACGGGTCCGCGAGCCAGGCGTCGAGCAGGTCGTCGAGCTGGGCGTCGGGGCTGCTCATCGGGCGCCCTCCTCGGCGAGCCGCTCGATCTCCTCGGCGGTCATGTCCTCCAGCACCTCACGGCCCTCCTCGCGGGCGTCCACCTCGACCGGCTGCTCGTAGTAGGCGTCCCAGCCGTCGTTGTCGACGTCCTGGTAGTCCTCGAAGTTTTCGCGCCACGTCTCGGCCTCCTCCTGGGTGACCCCGAGGTCCTCGTGGTGGTCGAACGGGTCGCTCTCCCAGGGCCAGCGGAAGCCGCCGTCGAGGTCGTCGATCGCCTCGAACTGGTGGGCGTGGCGCATCTCGTGGGCGAGGGTGTTGATGATCTGCGGGTCGTCGAGCAGCCGCTCGTTGAGGGCGATGGTCGCGCCGCCGTCGCGGGCCTGGCCGTTGGGCCCCCAGGACTCCGGCTCCCACACCAGCTCCGGGGTGTCGATCCCGATCATCTCGGCGTACTCCTCGATGTACTCCTCGATGAAGGCGCGCCGCTCGTCGTCGGTCATCGTCGCCCACTCCTCGGCGACCTCGGGCGAGGGGACGCCGCGCTCGTCGACCGCCTCGACGTGGCCGCTCGGGATGCTCCCGCTGAGCAGGGCGTCGACCGCGGCGGCCTTGCCGAGGATCACCGTGATGTCGTCGGCCAGCGCCTGCGCGAGCTCCGTGCGCCGGGCCGTCCACTGCTGCGCCTCGTGCGGGTCGTCGAACGTCGGCGGGTCGCTGGTGTCGGTGACCGTCCCGTCGGCACCGAGGGCGAATTCCTGGGTCCGGGCGGCTGTCTCGACGTCGGTGACCAGCCGCTCGATGGTGGTGACGTCGTCCTCCGCGGTGTAGAGCGCCCGTTGGACCGCTCGCTTGCCCGCGATGTGCACGTCGATCCGCGACAGCAGCAGCTGGCGCCGCCCCTCCGCCACGAGGCGTGCGAGGCCGGTCCACGAGTCGGGGACCGCCTGGGCCGCCAGGGCGTCGCGGGTGCGCTCGAGCCCGTCGGCGTCGCCCTTCAGCCCGTCGCCGGCCGTCCCGAGCGGAGCCGCTCGCCAGTGGCGGACGTCGCCGAAGGTCGCCGGCATCAGTCCTCCTCCTCGCCACCGAGCAGACCGCCCAGGCCGTCGAGCAGCCCGCCGGCGTCGGAGTCGGTGCCGGTCACGTCGTCGGCGTGGAGGCCGAGGTCCTCGGCGAAGGCCAGCACGTCACGAGCCCACGCCTCGACGGCGTCGTCCCACGAGGTCCCGAGCTCGGTGAGGTGCGTGGTGCAGTCGGCCCCGGGGAGCGTCCAGGCCGCCGTGGCGAGGTGGTCGGAGGATCCCAGCTTCCGCGCTTCGGCGGCGCTGTCCCGGGCCACGTCCGCGGCCTGGACCATCTCGGCCCGGATCATCTGCATCTGGCTCACTCGAGCTCCTCCTCGTGTCGCTTCGGAGGAGACCCTTCCCGGCCGCGAGCCGCAGAAACGGCCCGGATGCCGGGCCGTCAGGCGGAGCGGACCGCCACGACGTCGGCGAAGGCCTCGAGGGCGTCGCGGACCGGGCCGGCGGGGAGCACGGTGAGCAGCTCCTTGGCCTCGGCGGCGCGCCCGACGACGTACGCGCGGGCCTCCTCGAGGGCCGGGTGCTTGCGCAGCAGGTCCAGCGCCTCGGCGTGGAGCTGGTCGTCGGCCAGGTCGGCGTCGAGCAGCTCGAGCAGGCGGGCGTCGGCCGGGTCGGTCGAGGCGCGGGCCATCAGCACCGGGAGCGTCGGGACGCCCTCGCGCAGGTCCGTGCCGGGGGTCTTGCCGGACTCGGCGGACTCCGAGGCGATGTCGAGGATGTCGTCGGAGAGCTGGAAGGCGGTGCCGACGATCTCGCCGTACGCCGTCAACGCCTCCTCGACCTCCGGCGACGCGCCGCCGAACCGGGCGCCGTAGCGGGCGGAGGTGGCGATGAGCGAGCCGGTCTTGCCGGCGACCACGTCGAGGTAGTGCGCGAGCGGGTCCTCGCCCTCGCCCGGCGGCACGGTCTCGAGGATCTGGCCCTCGACGAGCCGGCTGAAGGTCTCGGCCTGGATCTTGACCGCGTCCGGGCCGAGCTGCGCGGTCAGCTCGGAGGACCGCGCGAAGAGGAAGTCGCCGGTGAGGATCGCGACGTGGTTGTCCCAGCGGGCGTTGGCGGAGTCCGCGCCGCGCCGCAGGGCGGCCTCGTCCATGACGTCGTCGTGGTACAGCGAGCCGACGTGGGTGATCTCCACGACGCACGCCGCGGCGAGCACCTCCTCGGCCAGCGGGTGCGGACCGGCCTCGGCCGCCAGGAGCACCAGCAGCGGCCGGAACCGCTTGCCGCCGGCGTCGAGCAGGTGGCTGGCCGCCTCGGTGACGTAGGGGTAGCGGCTCTGCACGTGGGCGTACAGCGCCTCCTCGACCTCGACCATCCGGTCGCGCAGGCGGGCCTCGAGGGTCGGGTCGGTCACCGGCAGGGCCAGGCCCGCAGACGACAGGCCCGCGGTCGATCGGGAGCTCACCTGATGAAGTCTCCCGCACGGGCCGCGAGATCGAGAACCGGGCCCGGCACGACGCCGATCACCACCGTCGCCAGCACGCCCGCCGCGATGGTCGCGGAGGTGAGCAGCGACGGCGTCGTCACCGAGGCGACCTCGCCGGCCGGGGTGCCGGCGTGCGGCTCGGTGAAGAACATGATCCGGATGTAGCGCACGTAGAAGAAGATCGCCACGATGCTCGACGCGATCGCCGTGAGCACGACCGGCCAGGCGCCCGCGGACAGCGCCACGGTGAAGACGGCCCACTTGCCGACGAAGCCGGCGGTCAGCGGGATCCCGGCCATCGACAGCAGGTAGAGGCCGAAGGCCCCCGCCAGCCACGGCGAGCGCCTGCCCAGCCCGGCCCACCGGTCGAAGTGGGTCGCCTCGCCGTTGGAGTCGCGCACCAGCGTGACGACGGCGAACGCACCGAGCGTGGCCACGCCGTACGCCGCCAGGTAGAACAGCACCGCCTGGAGCGAGGTGATCTGGCCGTCGGCGAGCTCGCCGGCGCCCTGCACCCCGAGCACGCCGGTGAGGATGAAGCCGGTGTGGGCGACCGAGGAGTACGCGAGCATCCGCTTGACGTCGGTCTGGGAGACCGCGACGACCGCGCCGACGACCATCGTGAGGATCGCGACGGCCCACATCATCGGCTGCCAGCTCCACCGGTCGGACCCGAAGGCGACGTAGAACAGCCGCAGCAGCGCGCCGAACGCGGCGACCTTCGTGGCCGCCGACATGAACGCCGTGACCGCGGTGGGCGCGCCCTGGTAGACGTCGGGCGTCCACCCCTGGAACGGCGCCGCGCCGACCTTGAACAGCAGGCCGACCGCGAGCAGGCCCATGCCGACCAGGAGCAGCGCCTGGTTCTCGGTGTCGTTGCGGACCGCCTCGGCGATCGCGGAGAACTGCATCGAGCCCGCGAAGCCGTAGACGAGCGCCGCGCCGTAGAGGAAGAACCCGGAGGAGAACGCGCCGAGCAGGAAGTACTTGAGCGCGGCCTCCTGGCTGAGCAGGCGCCGGCGACGGGCCAGGCCGGTCAACAGGTAGAGCGGCAGCGAGAGCACCTCGAGCGCGACGAACATCGTGAGCAGGTCGTTCGAGGCGAGGAAGAGCATCATGCCGCCGACCGCGAAGAGCAGCAGCGGGTAGACCTCGGTGTGCTCCCAGCCGCGGGTGGAGGCCTCGCGCTCGGCCTCGGTGCCGGGCAGCGCCGCGGCCTGGCCGGCGAACGCCGAGACCCCGCCCTCGATCCGGCGCTCGGCGAACAGCGCCACGCCTCCGAGCGAGAGCAGGAGGACCAGGCCCCACAGGAAGACGGTGGGGCCGTCGACGACGATCGTGCCCTCCGCGGTGAGCAGCCCCCGCGCGGCACCGCCGGCCACCTCGGCGAGGTCGGTCGCGACCCAGATCGTGGTCGCGAACGCTGCGAGCAGCACGACGGTGGTCAGCACCAGCTGCACCGTCCGGCGCAGCGAGCGGGGCAGGAACGCCTCGACGGCCACGCCGAGGCAGGCGCCGCCGAGGACGATGAGCAGCGGAGCGAGCTCGGCGTACTCGATGGTGGGCTTGACGAACTCCATGCTCAGTGAGCTCCCTCTCCAGCGGCCTCGTGCTCGACGGTCGTCCCCGGGGGTACGGCGGGAGCGTCGTCGTCGACGTCGACGCGGGCCATCAGGTCCTCGACGTAGGGGTTGGCCACGTCGAACAACGGCATCGGGAAGAAGCCGAAGAGCACCAGCCCGACCACCAGCGGCGTCAGCACCGCGACCTCGTGCGGGCGGAGGTCGCGCGCAGCGGCCGGCGTCGCGACGGCGGCCCCGGCGCGGGTGTCGGTGTGCGTGGCGGTGGCGGTCGCGCCGCCCCCGGCCGTCCCGTGGCCGGCCGGCTCGCGGTGCGCCGGGTCCTCGAGGTGCTCGCCCGCCGCCGCGTCGTCCGCGACCAGCGGGCCGGGACCGGTCATCACGCGCTGGTACATCGACAGCACGTAGATCGCGGCCAGCACGATGCCGGTCACCGCGATCGCGCCGACCCACCAGTGGTAGTCGAAGGCCGCGATGATCACGAGCAGCTCGGAGACGAACGGGCTCAGCCCGGGCAGGCTCAGCGTCGCCAGGCCCGCGAGGAGGAACAGCCCGGCCAGCACCGGGGCGAGCTTCTCCATCCCGCCCATCCGGCTGATGGAGGAGGTCCCCCGTCGCGCGACCACGTGGCCGGCGGTGAGGAACAGCGCGGCGGTGCCGAGGCCGTGGTTGACCATGTAGAGGATCGCGCCGCTCTGGCCCTGGCTGCTGAAGGCGAAGATGCCGAGGGTGATGAACCCGAAGTGGCTCAGCGAGGTGAGGCCGACCAGCCGCAGCAGGTCGTCCTGGCCGATGGCCAGCAGCGCGCCGTACACGATCGAGATGAGCGCCAGCGTGACGACCAGCGGCGTGGCCCACTGCGAGGCGTCGGGGAACAGCTCCAGGCAGAAGCGGAGCATCCCGTAGGTGCCGATCTTGTCGAGCACGCACACCAGCAGCACGCTCGTGCCGGGCGTGGCCTTCTCGGTGGTGTCGGCCAACCAGGTGTGCAGCGGGAAGAGCGGCGCCTTGACCACGAAGGCGATGAGGAAGCCGGCGAGGATCCAGCGCTCGGCGGAGGTGGACATGTCCAGCGCGGCGAGGTCCGAGTGGAGGTACGACGGCTCCCCGGCCTGCGCGGAGACGACGTAGAGCCCGATCACCGAGCCGAGCAGCACCAGGCCGCCACCGAGCTGGAACATCAGGAACTTCACCGCGGCGGCCCCGCGGCCGGCCTTGCCGAAGCCGCCGATGAGGAAGTACGCCGGGATCAGCGTGGCCTCGAAGACGACGTAGAAGAGGAAGACGTCGGTGGCGAGGAATACCGCGAGCGAGAGCGCCTCGAGCGCCAGCGCCCAGGCGAAGAACGCCCGCGGCGAGCCGCCGGCACCAGGGCCCTCGTCGTGGGTCCAGGAGTAGGCCAGCACGATCGGGACCAGCACGACGGTCAGCAGGACCATCAGCAGGGAGAGCCCGTCCACGCCGAGCGCGTAGTGGACGCCGAAGGCGGAGATCCAGTCGTGGGTCTCGGTCAGCTGCATGCCCCCGCGCAGCTCGTGCTGGAGCGCGACGGCGACGCCGAGCCCGAGGGTCAGCACGGAGACGAGCAGCGCGACCAGCTTGGCGAGCTCGGCACGCGGCAGGGCGGCCACGACGACCGCGCCGACGAGCGGCACGACGATCAGGAGGGTGAGCCAGGGGAAGTCGCTCATGCGAGGTTCACCGCCAGGAGTGCGAGGACGACGAGCAGGACGCCGCCGAGGACGGAGAGGGCGTAGGAGCGGACGAAGCCGTTCTGGAGCCGGCGCAGCACGTTGCCGGTGGCCTTCACCCCGGCGGAGCCACCGGTGAAGAGCCCGTCGACGACCGTGCGGTCACCGGCGGTGAGCCCTCGGACGGTGGCGGCGCCCGGACGGCCGACGAGCACGTCGTTGATCGCGTCGCCGTACATGTCGGCACGCGCGGCGCGGGTCGCGAACGACACGTCCTGCGGCGCGGTGAGCGGCACCTCGCGCCTGCCGACGAGGAACCAGGCGGCGGCCACGCCGACCGCGACGGTCGCGACCGTGAGCAGCGTGATCACGATGATCGGCAGCGGCGGCTCGTGGTGCGGCGCCTCGCCGACGACCGGCGCGAGCCACTCCACGATCCAGTCGCCGAGCAGGAGCACGCCGCCGAGGACCGAGAGCGCGGCCAGCACGACCAGCGGCACGGTCATGACGCCGGGTGACTCGTGGGGGTGCACGTCCTCCTTCCACCGCTTGGTGGTGAAGAAGGTCAGCAGCATCAGCCGGGTCATGTAGAAGCCGGTGATGCCGGCGCCCAGCAGCGCGAGCACGCCGACCACCCAGTTCTCGGCCAGGGCGGTCTCGATGATCTTGTCCTTGGACCAGAAGCCGGAGAAGCCGGGGAAGCCGATGATCGCGAGGTAGCCCATCGCGAAGGTCAGGAACGTGACCGGCATGGCGTGCCGGAGCGCGCCGTACCGCCGCATGTCGACGTCGTCGTTCATGCCGTGCATGACCGACCCGGCACCGAGGAACATGTTGGCCTTGAAGAAGCCGTGCGTGATCAGGTGGAAGATCGCGAACGCGTAGCCCGCGACGCCGAGGCCGGCGCCGAGCATCATGTAGCCGATCTGGCTCATCGTGGAGCCGGCGAGCGCCTTCTTGATGTCGTCCTTGGCGCAGCCGATGACCGCACCCCACAGCAGCGTGACCGTCGCGACGACGACGACCACCGTCTGCGCGGTCGGGGCGAGCTCGAAGATGAAGTTCGACCGGACGACGAGGTAGACGCCGGCGGTGACCATGGTCGCGGCGTGGATGAGCGCGGAGACCGGGGTCGGGCCCTCCATCGCGTCCAGGAGCCAGGCCTGCAGCGGCACCTGGGCGGACTTGCCGCAGGCCGCGAGCAGCAGGAGCAGGCCGACCGCGGTGAGCGTGTCCTCCTCGGCGGCGCCGGAGACCTGGCTGATGGCGGAGAAGCTCGTGGTGCCGAAGGTCGTGAACAGCAGCGCGATCGCCAGCGCCATGCCGATGTCGCCGACGCGGTTGATGACGAAGGCCTTCCTGGCCGCCGCGGCCGCGGAGGGCTTGTGCTGCCAGAAGCCGATGAGCAGGTACGACGCCAGGCCGACGCCCTCCCAGCCGAGGAACAGCCCCAGGTAGTTCTCCGCCAGCACCAGCATGAGCATCGCGGCGACGAACAGGTTGAGGTAGGCGAAGAACCGGCGACGCCGCGGGTCGTGCTCCATGTAGCCGATGGAGTAGACGTGGATGAGCGTGCCGACACCGGTGATCAGCAGCAGGAACAGCGCCGACAGCGGGTCGTAGAGCAGGTCCATCCCGACCTGCAGGTCGCCGACCGCGATCCAGTCGTAGAGGTGCTGGGTGACCGACCGGTCACCCTCCTCCCGACCGAGCAGCTCGACGAAGAGCAGCAGGCTGACGACGAAGGACGCCGCCGACATGAGCGTGCCCAGCCAGTGGCCCCAGCGGTCGGTGGCCCGGCCGCCGAGCAGCAGCACGACGGCGCCGAGCAGCGGCAGGCCGATCACCAGCCACAGCAGCGAGAAGGTGCCGTCCGCGGCGCTCGGCTCGATGACCGGCACCTGGTGGGCAGCCTCGGACAGTGAGTACATCCGTCCTCTTCCTCAGTACTTCAGCAGGCTGGCGTCGTCGACCGAGGCCGACCGGCGCGTGCGGAAGATGGTCATGATGATCGCGAGCCCCACGACGACCTCGGCGGCGGCGACGACCATCACGAAGAACGCGGCGACCTGCCCGTCGAGGTTGCCGTGCTGCTTGGCGAAGGCGACGAACGCGAGGTTGCAGGCGTTGAGCATCAGCTCGACGCACATGAAGACCACGATCGCGTTGCGGCGGGTCAGCACGCCCACGGCGCCGATGCTGAACAGGATCGCCGACAGCACGACGTACGGCGTCACGTCGGTCATCGGTGGGCCTCCTCGTCGGTCCCGGTGCCGGTGGTGCCGGACGCGCCGGGGCCGCCGGCGCCCGTCGCGTTGCCGGTGCTGGGGTTCTCGGTGTTGTGCCCGGAGCCGGCCGAGGTGTCCGCGGGCGTGCCGGCGCCGCCGGCGGGCCCGCCCAGCGCGCGCTGGACGTCCTCGATGTCGTCGGCCAGGTCGGGGGCGTGGCGGATCGTGCCGCGGGCCGCGAGGGTCTGCGAGACCGACGTCTCCGCGGGCGTGCCGTCGGGCAGCAGCGCGGGGGTGTCCACGGCGTTGTGACGGGCGTAGACACCCGGCGCCGGCAGCGGACCGAGGTGGGCGCCCTTGGTGCCGAAGTCGCGGACCCGCTGGGCGGCCAGCTCGGCCTGGCCCGGCTTGGCGCTGGCGCGCTCGCGGTGCGCCAGCACCATCGCGCCGAGCGCGGCGGTGATCAGCAGGGCCGCGGTGACCTCGAAGACCAGCACGTAGCGGGAGAACAGCAGGTCGGCCAGGCCCTCGATGTTGCCGCCGGCGTTGGCCTCCTCGAGGCCGACCGTCGTGCCGAGCGAGAGCTGGGCGACACCCACCAGCAGCAGGGCGCCCAGGGCGATGCCCGCGACGACGGCCGCGCTCCGCTGGCCGCGGATCGTCTCCACCAGGGAGTCCGAGGCGTCGACGCCGACGAGCATGACGACGAAGAGGAACAGCATGAGGATGGCGCCGGTGTAGACGATGATCTGCACGACGAAGAGGAACGGCGCCTCCAGCACGGCGTACAGCACCGCCAGGCTGATCATCACCGTCGCGAGCAGCAGCGCCGCGTGGACGGCCTTGCGCACGACGAGGATGCCGAGCGCGCAGACCACCATCACCGGGGCCAGGATCCAGAACGCGGTCACCGGCCGGCCCCCCGCAGCGTGGCGTCGTCGTCGAGCGTGGTCGCCGGGGCGGTCGACGTGGACGGGGAGGGGGGCGCGGCGAAGGTGCCGCGATAGTAGTCGCCCTCGTCGGAGCCGAGCAGCATCGGGTGCGGCGGCTGCTCCATGCCCGGCAGCAGCGGGGCGAGCAGGTCGGACTTCTCGTAGATGAGGTCCGCGCGGTTGTCGTCGGCCAGCTCGTACTCGTTGGTCATCGTCAGCGCGCGGGTCGGGCACGCCTCGATGCACAGCCCGCACAGGATGCAGCGCAGGTAGTTGATCTGGTAGACGCGGCCGTAGCGCTCGCCGGGGCTGTAGCGCCCGGAGCCGTCGGGCAGGTCGACGTTCGAGGCGCCCTCGACGTAGATCGCGTCAGCCGGGCAGGCCCAGGCGCACAGCTCGCACCCGACGCACTTCTCCAGGCCGTCGGGCCAGCGGTTGAGCTGGTGGCGGCCGTGGAAGCGCGGGGCGGTCGGCTGCTTCTCGAAGGGGTACTGCTCGGTGACCACCTTCTTGAACATCGTCCGCAGCGTCACGCCGAAGCCGGCCACGGGGTCCCAGAAGCGCTGCTTCTCGGTCGGCTGGTCGTTGGGCAGCTCGCCCGACCGGTCCGGCGAGCTGCCGCTCGGTGCGTCGGTCATCGGCTCTCCTCCTCCGCCTCGGCGGCGCTCCCCTGCGTCGCAGGGGTCGCGAAGGTCAACGGTCGGGCGGCACCACGGACGGGGCCGCCGGCGGGCATCGGCGGGACCGGGAAGCCGCCGGTCGGCTCGGGCGCCGGGCGGGTGGTCCGCGCGGCCGGCTCGTCGCTGTCCTGGCCGAAGAACATGACGGCGAGGAACACCGCCGCCAGCACGGCCAGCGCGACCAGGACGTACTGCCGGTCGAGACCGCCGTCGAGCGTGATCGCGCGGATGACGGAGACCGCGACGGTCCAGCCCAGGGCGACCGGAATCAGCACCTTCCAGCCGAAGTTCATGAACTGGTCGTAGCGCAGCCGGGGCAGGGAGCCGCGCAGCCAGATGAACAGGAAGATGAAGAACAGCATCTTGCCGAAGAACCAGATCAGCGGGACGTAGCCCTCGTTGGCGCCCTCCCACACCCGGTCGATCCAGAACGGGGCGCGCCAGCCACCCAGGAACAGCGTGGTCGCGACCGCCGAGACGGTCGCCATGTTGATGTACTCGGCGAGGAAGAACAGGGCGAACTTCAGCGACGAGTACTCCGTGTGGAAGCCGCCGACCAGCTCGCCCTCGGCCTCGGGGAGGTCGAAGGGTGCGCGGTTGACCTCGCCGACCATCGAGATGACGTAGATGACGAACGACGGGGCGAGCACCAGGCCGAACCACAGCGAGTCCTGCGCGTCGACGATCTGCGAGGTCGAGGCGGAGCCGGCGTAGAGGAACACCGAGACGAGCGCCAGGCCCATCGAGACCTCGTAGGAGATCATCTGCGCGCTCGAGCGCAGGCCGCCCAGCAGGGAGTACGTCGAGCCGCTGGACCAGCCGCCTAGCACGATGCCGTAGATGCCAATCGAGGCGATCGCCATCACGAACAGCACCGCGACCGGCATGTCGGTCAGCTGGAGCGGGGTGACGGTGTCGGTGAACGGGATCCGCACCTCGGGACCGAACGGGATCACGCTGAAGGTCACGAACGCCGGGATGACGGCCATGACGGGGGCGAGGAGGAAGACCACCTTGTCGGCGGCCTTGGGGATGATGTCCTCCTTCAGCGCCAGCTTCACGCCGTCGGCCAGCGATTGCAGCAGGCCGAAGGGCCCGTTGACGTTCGGGCCGATGCGGTGCTGCATCCGGGCCACGACCCGGCGCTCCCACCAGATGTTGAACAGCGTCAGCAGGACCAGGACCACGAAGATCAGCACGGTCTTGAGGAGGACGACCCACAGCGGGTCGTTGCCGAACGCCGAGAGGTCGTCGACGGCCAGCGTCGACAGCAGCGGCGCCACGAGCGAGGTCATCGGCCTGCTCCCTTCACGCTCACGCGGGACCCGGGCGAGGCCAGGCCGGCCAGCACCCCGTCGCCGAAGGAGTTCGCCGGCACCCAGACCACGCCGTCGACCAGGTCGTCGGTGATCTCGGCCGGCAGCGTCACCGAGCCGCGGTCACCGGTGATGGTGACGGTGGGCCCGACGGCGTCGTACGTCGTCGCGCTGACCCGCGCGACCGGCATCCGGGCGGTGGCCCGGAGGGCGGCGTCGCCGTCCTGCATCGAGCCGAGGTCGAGCATCTGCTTCCAGGTCGCGAGCACCATGCCGTCGCTCGCGGTGGCGGTCGACGCCACCAGCTCCGCGCGCGGGGCCGGTCGTTCGCCGTCCCACCCGCCGAGCTCCTCCATCCGGGCGCGGACGTCGGCGACCGTGCGGAAGCCGAGCGGGCGGCCGCGGCCGAGCACCGCGAGCTCCTCGGCGATGCCGGCGAGGACGCGGAGGTCGGGCAGCGAGGCGGGGTTGGTGAAGACCGCGTCGAAGGGCCGCGGGCGGCCCTCCCAGGTGAGGAACGTGCCGGCCTTGTCGCTGACCGGCGCCACCGGGAAGACCACGTCGGCCTCCCGGGTCACGTCGGTCTCGCGGACCTCCAGGGCGACCACGAAGCGGGCCGCGCGCAGCGCGGCGCGGGTCGCGGCCGGGTCGGCGGTGTCGTCGGGGTCCACGCCGCCGACGACCACGCCGCCGAGCTCGCCGGAGACGAGCGCGGCCACGATCTGGTCGGCGTCACGGCCGGGGGCCTCGGGCAGGGAGTCGACGCCCCAGGTGGTGGCGGCGTCGACGCGGGCGGCGGCGTCGGCGACCGGGCGGCCACCGGGCAGCAGGGTCGGCAGGCAGCCGGCCTCGACCGCGCCGCGGTCGCCGGCCCGGCGCGGCACCCACGCGAGCCGGGCACCGGTACGCCGGGCGAGCGCGGCCGCCGCGGTCAGGGCCCCGGGCGAGGTCGCGAGCCGCTCCCCCACCAGCAGGACCGTGTCCTTGTCCAAGCCGTGCTCGGAGTGCTCGGCCAGCGCCTCGATGGCCTGCGCCTCGGTGCCGGGCGCCGCCGGCACCAGCACGCCGTTCATCTTTCGCAGGCCGCGGCTGCTGAAGGGCGCGACCGAGAGCACGCGCGTGCCCCGCCCGGACGCCTTGCGCAGCCGCAGGAAGATCGCGCCGGCCTCGTCCTCGGGCTCGAGCCCGAGCAGGACGACGGTCCGCGCGGCCTCGAGGTCGGCGTACGTCACCGCACCGTCCCAGGGGCCGGTGAGCACGACCTCGGAGGCGAGGAAGTCCGCCTCCTCGGCCGAGAGCGGACGCGCGCGGAAGTCGACGTCGTTGGTGCCGAGCGAGACGCGCGCGAAGACGCTGTAGGCGTAGGCGTCCTCGGCGGTGAGCCGACCGCCGGGCAGCACGCCGACGGCGCCGGCCTCGGCCAGGCCGCGGGCGGCGACCGCGAAGGCCTCCGGCCACGACGCGGGCCGCAGGCTGCCGTCGGTGTCGCGCACCTGCGGGTAGGTCAGCCGGTCGGCCTGCTGGGCGTAGTGGAACGCGAAGCGGTCCTTGTCGGTGATCCACTCCTCGTTGACCTCGGGGTCGTTGCCGGCCAGGCGGCGCATGACCTTGCCGCGGCGGTGGTCGACGCGGATCGCGGAGCCGCAGGCGTCGTGCTCGGCGACGGCCGGGGTGGAGACGAGGTCGAAGGGGCGGGAGCGGAAGCGGTACTCCGCGCTCGTCAGCGCGCCGACCGGGCAGATCTGGATGGTGTTGCCGGAGAAGTAGCTCTCGAAGGGCTCCTTCTCGTAGATCCCGACCTGCTGGAGCGCGCCGCGCTCGACCAACGCGATGAACGGGTCGCCGGCGATCTGCTCGGAGAACCGGGTGCACCGGGCGCAGAGCACGCAGCGCTCGCGGTCCAGGAGCACCTGGGCGGAGATGTTGATCGGCTTGGGGTAGGTGCGCTTGATGCCGCCGGAGGCGGCGAAGCGGGACTCCCCGCGGCCGTTGGACATCGCCTGGTTCTGCAGCGGGCACTCGCCGCCCTTGTCGCAGACGGGGCAGTCGAGCGGGTGGTTGATGAGCAGGAACTCCATGACGCCCTGCTGCGCCTTGTCGGCCACCGCGCTGGTCGCCTGGGTGTTGACGACCATGCCCTCGGCGACCGGCAGCGTGCAGGAGGCCTGCGGCTTGGGGAAGCCGCGGCCGTTGCCGGCGTCGGGCACGTCGACCAGGCACTGGCGGCACGCGCCGACCGGCGCGAGCAGCGGGTGGTCGCAGAAGCGCGGGACCTGGATGCCGGCCTGCTCGGCGGCGCGGATGACCAGGGTGTCCTTCGGGACGCTGACCTGGACGCCGTCGATGGTGAGGGAGACCAGGTCGGTGCGGTCGACCTCCTGGCCGGTGCGGTCCTGCTGCAGCGTCATGCCGTCGCTCCCACGGTGCGGTCGGACCACGCGGTCGAGGCAGCCGGGTCGAACGGGCAGCCGCCGTGCGTGAGGTGGGCGAGGTACTCCTCGCGGAAGTACTTGATCGAGCTGGAGATCGGGCTGGTGGCGCCGTCACCGAGCGCGCAGAACGAGCGGCCCAGGATGTTGTCGCACTGGTCGAGCAGCAGGTCGAGGTCGGCCTCGCTGCCCTGGCCCTTCTCGAGGCGGGCGAGCGTCTGCACCAGCCACCACGTGCCCTCGCGGCACGGGGTGCACTTGCCGCAGGACTCGTGCTTGTAGAACTCCGTCCACCGCAGCACCGCGCGGACCACGCAGACGGTCTCGTCGAAGAGCTGGAGCGCGCGGGTGCCGAGCATCGACCCGGCCGCGCCGACGCCCTCGAAGTCCAGCGGTACGTCGAGGTGCTCGGCGGTCAGCAGCGGCGTGCTGGAGCCGCCGGGGGTCCAGAACTTCAGCTCGTGACCTTCGCGGATGCCGCCGGCGAGGTCGATGAGCTGGCGCAGGGTGATGCCCAGCGGCGCCTCGTACTGCCCCGGGCGCTGCACGTGGCCGGAGAGGGAGAAGATCCCGAAGCCCTTGGACTTCTCGGTGCCCATGCTCGAGAACCACTCGGCGCCGTTGGCGATGATGCTCGGCACCGACGAGATCGACTCGACGTTGTTGATGACCGTCGGGCTCGCGTAGAGGCCGGCCACGGCGGGGAACGGCGGACGCAGGCGCGGCTGGCCACGACGGCCCTCGAGGCCCTCGAGCAGCGCGGTCTCCTCGCCGCAGATGTAGGCACCGGCACCGGCGTGCACCACGACGTCGAGGTCGTAGCCGGAGCCGTGGATGTCCCGACCGAGGTGCCCGGCGGCGTACGCCGCGGCGACGGCGGCCTGGACCCGGCGGATGACGTGGAGGACCTCGCCGCGGATGTAGATGAACGCGGTGTGCGCGCGGATGGCGAAGCTGCTGAGGATGACGCCCTCGACCAGCGTGTGCGGGCTGGCCATCATGAGCGGGATGTCCTTGCAGGTGCCCGGCTCGGACTCGTCGGCGTTGACGACGAGGTACTTCGGGTTCGGGTTGTCCTGCGGGATGAAGGACCACTTCATGCCGGTCGGGAAGCCCGCGCCGCCGCGGCCGCGCAGGCCGGAGTCCTTGACCGCCTCGATGACGGCGTCGGGACCCATCGCGAACGCCTTGTCGAGCGCGGCGTACCCGCCGCGCCGGGCGTAGGCGTCGAGGGTCCAGGACCGCTCGTCGGCCCACCCCGAGGTGAGCACGGGCGTGAGGGTGTCGGTGGACCCGGTCGCAGTGCTGCTCATCGGGCGTCTCCCTTCTCCGCGGCCGTCTCGGTCGTCGGGCTCTCCTTCTCGACCACGGCGGCCTCCGCCTCCTTCGTGCCGGCGTCCGCGGTGGCCGCCGCCTCCTGGTGGGCCTCCTCGGCGACCGGGTGGTCGGTCGAGCCGTCGGCCTGGTCCGTCTGGTCGGCGTCCGGCGCGGACCAGCCGCGCTCGGTCGCGATGCCGAGGCCGACCAGCGAGGCCGGGCCGGCGCTCGGGCCCTCGTCGGCGCGACCGTCGGGGAAGCCCGCGAGCACGCGCGCGGCCTCGCGCCACGTGCAGATCCGGGGCCCCCGGGTGGAGCGGACCTCGTTGCCGGCGCGCAGGTCGTCGACCAGCTGCACGGCCGACTCGGGCGTCTGGTTGTCGACGAACTCCCAGTTGACCATCATCACCGGGGCGTAGTCGCACGCCGCGTTGCACTCGAGGTGCTCGAGGGTGACCTTGCCGTCGGCGGTGGTCTCGTCGTTGCCGACGTCGAGGTGGTCCTTGAGCCGGGCGAAGATCTCGTCGCCGCCCATGACCGCGCAGAGCGTGTTGGTGCAGACGCCGACGTGGTAGTCGCCGACCGGCTTGCGCTTGTACATCGTGTAGAAGGTCGCCACGCCGCTGACCTCGGCCGCGGAGATGCCGAGCACGTCGGCGCAGGCCTCGATCCCCTCCGGGGTGATCCGCCCCTCGACCGACTGCACCAGGTGCAGCATCGGCAGCAGGCCGGAGCGCGGCTGGGGGTAGCGGGCCGCGATCTCGCGCAGCTCCGCCAACGACTCGTGATTCAACTTCGTGCCCATCAGCCATCGACCTTTCGGGGCCCCCGCGGAGTTGTTCGCGGGGGAGCGAAGCGGAGGAGCGAAGAACTTCGTGGGGTGAAGATCATCGGTCGACGCCTCCCATGACGGGGTCGATGGAGGCGATCGCGACGATGACGTCGGAGATCATCCCGCCCTCGCTCATCACGCTGGTCGCCTGCAGGTTCGTGAACGACGGGTCGCGGAAGTGCGCGCGGAACGGGCGCGTGCCCCCGTCGGAGACGACGTGGGCGCCGAGCTCGCCGCGGGGCGACTCGACCGGGACGTAGGCCTGGCCGGCGGGGACGCGGAAGCCCTCGGTGACCAGCTTGAAGTGGTGGATCAGCGCCTCCATCGACTCGCCCATGATGTGGCGGATGTGGTCGAGGGAGTTGCCCATGCCGTCGCTGCCGATGGACAGCTGGCTGGGCCAGCCGATCTTCTTGTCCTCGATCATCACCGGCGCGCCCTCGAGCCCGGCGAGGCGGTCGGCGGCCTGCTCGACGATCTTCAGCGACTCCCACATCTCGTTGAGGCGGATCCGGAAGCGGCCGTAGGAGTCGGCGGTGTCCCAGGTCTGCACGTCGAAGTCGTAGGTCTCGTAGCCGCAGTACGGCTCAGACTTGCGCAGGTCCCAGGGGTAGCCGGTGCTGCGCAGCACCGGGCCGGTCAGGCCGAGCGCGACGCAGCCCTCGAGGTCGAGGGTGCCGACGTTCTCCAGCCGGGCCTTGAAGATCGGGTTCGCGTTGCACAGCGCGGCGTACTCCGGCAGGCGCTTGCGCATGAGCGCCACGGACGCGCGGATCTCGTCCAGCGCACCGGGCGGGAGGTCCTGGGCGACGCCGCCGGGCCGGATGAACGCGTGGTTCATCCGCAGGCCGGTGATCAGCTCGAAGAGGTCCAGCACCAGCTCGCGCTCGCGGAACCCGACCGTCATCACGGTCAGCGCGCCGATCTCCATGCCGCCGGTCGCGATCGCGACCAGGTGGGAGGAGATGCGGTTGAGCTCCATGAGGAGCACCCGCATGACGTCGGCCTTCTCCGGGATCTGGTCCTCGATGTCGAGCAGCCGCTCGACGCCCAGGGAGTACGTCGCCTCGTTGAAGAACGGGGAGAGGTAGTCCATCCGGGTGCAGAACGTGACGCCCTGGACCCAGGAGCGGAACTCCATGTTCTTCTCGATGCCGGTGTGGAGGTAGCCGATGCCGCAGCGGGCCTCGGTCACCGTCTCGCCCTCGAGCTCGAGGATCAGCCGCAGCACGCCGTGGGTCGACGGGTGCTGGGGGCCCATGTTGACGACGATCCGGTCGCTGTCGTCCTCGGCGAGGCCCTCGGCGATCTGGTCCCAGTCCTGGCCGGAGACGGTGAAGACCCGGCCCTCGGTGGTCTCGGTCGAGCTCGCGTAGATGTCCTGGTCAGCGGTCATGCCTGATCACTCCGAGACGTCGGGGTCCCCGCGGCGCTGTCGGCCGGAGGAGCGAAGCGGGGGAGGTCGAGAACGTCGTGGGGTGACATCAGTTGTAGCTCCGTCGCTGGTCGGGCGGCGGGACGGTGCCGCCCTTGTACTCCACGGGGATGCCGCCCAGCGGGTAGTCCTTGCGCTGGGGGCGGCCCGGCCAGTCGTCGGGCATGAGGATGCGCGTGAGCGCGGGGTGGCCGTCGAAGACCAGGCCGAACATGTCGTAGGTCTCGCGCTCGTGCCAGTCGGCGGTGGGGTACGTCGCCACGACCGACGGCAGGTGCGGGTCGGCGTCGGGCACGGCCACCTCGACGCGGACCCGGCGGTTCCACGTCATCGACAGCAGGTGGTAGACCGCGTGCAGCTCACGGTCCTTGTCGTCGGGGTAGTGCACGCCGCTGACGCCGCTGAGCACCTCGAAGCGCAGCGACGGGTCGTCGCGCAGGGCCCGGGCGACCGCGGGCAGACCGTCGCGGCGGACGTGGAAGGTGATCTCGCCGCGGTGGACGACGATCCCCTCGACCGCGTCGGACACGCCGGCTGCGGCGAGGGCCGCGTCGAGCGCCGACGCGACCTCCTCGTGCCAGCCGTCGAGCGGGCGTCGCGCGAGGCCGGGGTACACCACCGGCTGCACCAGACCGCCGTACCCGCTCGTGTCGCCGGAGCCCTTGGTCCCGAACATGCCGTGGCGGGCGCCGACGGCGCGCACCTCGGGGTCGAGCGTGGCGGGCGCGTTCTCCGGGGACTCGTCGAGCGCGCGCTGGTCGGGCGCCTTGCCGGGCTCGTCGCCGCTCATCGCAGCAGCCCCTTCATCTCGGAGGTGGGCAGGGCCCGCAGCGCGGCGTTCTCCCGCTCCTCGACCTCGGCGGCGCGGTGGGGGCCGAGCTTGGTCTGCTGCACCTGGTCGTGGAGCTTGAGGATCGCGTCGATGAGCATCTCCGGGCGCGGCGGGCAGCCGGGGAGGTACATGTCGACCGGCACGACGTGGTCGACGCCCTGGACGATCGCGTAGTTGTTGAACATGCCGCCGCTCGAGGCGCACACGCCCATCGCCAGCACCCACTTGGGCTCGGGCATCTGGTCGTAGATCTGGCGCAGGACCGGGGCCATCTTCTGGCTCACCCGGCCGGCCACGATCATCAGGTCGGCCTGGCGGGGGCTGGCCCGGAAGACCTCCATGCCGAACCGCGCCAGGTCGTACTTCGGGCCGCCGCTGGTCATCATCTCGATGGCGCAGCAGGCCAGGCCGAACGTCGCCGGCCAGAACGACGCCTTGCGCATGTAGCCGGCCACGCCCTCGACCGTGGTCAGCAGGACGCCGCTCGGCAGCTTCTCTTCGATTCCCATCGTGCAGCCCCTCGGTCAGTCCCAGTCGAGTCCACCGCGGCGCCACTCGTAGGCGTAGGCGATGGTGATGTTGAAGAGGAAGAGGACGACCGCGACCAGCCCGAACCAGTGCAGCTGGTCGAAGTAGACCGCCCACGGGACCAGGAACATGATCTCGACGTCGAAGATGATGAAGGTCATCGCGACCGTGTAGTACTTCACCGGGAACCGCCCGCCGCCGATCGGCTGCGGGGTGGGCTCGATGCCGCACTCGTAGCTGTCGAGCCGCGCGCGGTTGTAGCGCTTCGGCCCGACCAGGGCGCTCATCGCGACCGACCCGACCGCGAACAGCCCGGCCAGCACGACGAGGGCCAGCACCGGTGTGTACAGCTCCACGGGCACTCCTCTTCGGAACGTCGACGGCGTCGCTTCTCCGCCCCACATGTGACCTTGTGAACAGAATCACTAAGTGGTGCGAGACACATAGTGCCACTCGTCCCGGGATGGCGCACGCCGGGGGTAGGAACTGGTGACACGCGGCCTGACCTGGGCATTTACGGCATGCCGACGTTGCCGATATGCATCCGCGCCCTGACCTGCGGGAACGCGCGCGTGCACGCCCGGCGTGGTGGACACCACGCCGCGACGGGGCGGCCCCGAGGCGGGCCGCAGGTGGCCGGGGCGGCTACTTGGTGGCGCGGTGGAGCGCGACGATGCCGGCGGAGAGGTCGCGCCACTCCGGGCGCTGCCAGCCGGCCTCGGCGACGAGGTCGGCGAGGCCGCGCTGGTCGGGCCAGGCGCGGATCGACTCGGCGAGGTAGACGTAGGCGTCCGGCGAGGAGGACACCGCGCGGGCGATCGCCGGGAGCGCCTTCATGAGGTACTCGAGGTAGACGGTGCGGAAGCCGGCGTGGGTGGGGTGGCTGAACTCGCAGACCACCAGGCGCCCGCCGGGCTTGGTCACGCGCCGCATCTCGCGCAGGCCCGCCAGCGGGTCGACGATGTTGCGCAGACCGAAGGAGATCGTGACCGCGTCGAAGGTGTCGTCGGCGAAGGGCAACCGGGTCCCGTCACCGGCGGTGAACGGCAGGGCCGGCCGCGCCTTCTTGCCGACGCGGAGCATGCCGAGGGAGAAGTCGCACGGCACGACGGTGGCGCCGCGGTCGGCGAACGGCTGGCTGGAGGTGCCGGTGCCGGCCGCCAGGTCGAGCACCAGGTCGCCCCAGCCGGCGCCGACCGCCTCGATGACCTCGTGCCGCCAGCGGCGGTCCTGCCCTAGCGAGAGGACGTCGTTGGTCAGGTCGTAGCGACGCGCCACCGCGTCGAACATCCGACGGACGTCGGTCGGCTGCTTGTCGAGCTCTGCACGGGCCACGACGGAACCCTACGGCGCCGCTGTGCCGGCGGCGTACCCGCGGCTCAGGCGACCGCGTCCCAAGCCGCGTCGACGAGGGCGACGAGGTCCTCGGGCGTCATCGCGCCGGCCGCCGCCTGGACGGTCAGGTCGTCCTCGCTGCGCTGGCAGGAGACGTACGACGGGGTGTCGCCCTGCGGGGCGCCGGCGGCCGGGTCGACGGCCGCGCGCTGCACGATGCACACCGCGTCGCCCTCGCGGACCAGCTCCTGGCTGGCCCCGCCGGAGGCGGCCGCGTCGTCCTCGCTGATCCGCTCCGGGGCGAACGCGCCGCCGGCGGCGCGGAAGGCCTGCACGGAGACGGCCGTCGACAGGTCCTCGCTGGCGTAGACGCGGGTCTCGGCGGCGTAGTCGTAGACGTCGGCCAGCACCTCGTCGGTGTGCTCGCGGGACGCGGACTCGCGGTCGGCGACGACGCCGGCCTGCTCGGCGTCGTACTGCTCGGCGAACGCCTCCTCGAGGTCCGAGGCCGTGTAGCCGCCCGGCAGCGTGTCGGGCAGGCCGATCGGCTCCTCGGCGCCGGCGCTGCCGTCGACCGCCTTGGGGAGCAGGACGGCGAAGACCACCAGCAGCGCGAGCACGACCACGCCGGCGACGAGGCCGAGGACGGAGGTCTTGGCGGACGGGGTGGCGGGGCTGCTCACGACGGTTCTCCTGGGTGCTGGCTGCGGGGCGGGCACCGTTCGCGGGCGCCCCCGGGACGCTAACCGGCCGCCCTGAGGCGTTCCTGAGCGGGTCCGCCTGGGCGGCGTCCGGGGCCGGACCCGCGGGTAGGCTCGGCGGGTGACCACCCGTACGGCTCCGGACGAGCAGGTGTCCGCAGGCCGGCTGGTCGCGCGGACCACGGCGATCGAGCCGGACTCCCCCTCCTCGCCGGGCAGCTCGCTGCTCGACCTCCTCCCCACGGACGCGCCGGTCACCTGGCTGCGCCGCGGCGAGGGGCTCGTCGGCTGGGGCGTGGCAGCCGAGCTGCGGACGCAGGGACCCACCCGGTTCGCCGACGCCGCCAAGTGGTGGAGCGAGACCGTCGCGCGCACCGACGTGGTCGACGAGGTCCAGGAGCCCGGCACCGGGCTGGTGTCGTTCGGGACGTTCGCCTTCGCCGACGAGCCCGGGGACTCGGTGCTCGTCGTGCCGTCGGTCGTCGTCGGTCGCCGCGGCGACCGGACCTGGGTCACCACCGTCTCGCCGGCCGACGGACCGGAGGTCGACGCGGACGTCCGCGTCCGCGACGTACCCCCTCCGCCCGTCGGGCTCACCTTCGCCGACGGCGCGCTCGACGGCGAGCGCTGGATGAGCGTCGTCGCCGACGCGGTCTCGCGGATCGCCGGCGGGGAGCTGGAGAAGGTCGTGCTCGCCCGAGACCTGGTCGCGACCGCCGTCGAGCCGCTGGACGTGCGCTGGCCGCTGCGGCGGCTCGCGAGCGGCTACCCGATGTGCTGGACCTTCCACGTCGACGGGATGTTCGGCGCGACGCCCGAGATGCTGGTGCGCCGCGAGCGCGGCCTGGTCACCTCCCGGGTGCTGGCCGGCACCATCCGGCGTACCGGTGACGACGAGCGCGACCTCGCGCTCGCTGCGACGCTGGCGCGGTCGTCGAAGGACCTCGAGGAGCACGAGTACGCCGTCCGCTCGGTCGCCGACGCGCTCGAGCCGCACTGCTCGTCGATGAACGTCCCCGAGGCGCCGTTCGTGCTGCACCTGCCGAACGTCATGCACCTGGCCACCGACGTCAACGGCGTGGTGCACGACGCCGCCACCGTCTCCTCGCTGCAGCTCGCCGAGGCGCTCCACCCCTCCGCCGCCGTCGGCGGCACCCCGACGCCCGAGGCGACCGCGCTCATCGCGCAGATCGAGGGCATGGACCGCGGACGGTACGCCGGCCCCGTCGGCTGGATGGACGCCTCCGGCGACGGCGAGTGGGGCATCGCCCTGCGCTCCGGCTTCCACGACGGCGACACCGTCCGTCTCTTCGCCGGCTGCGGCGTCGTCGCCGACTCCGACCCCGAGTCCGAGCTCGCCGAGTCGCAGGCCAAGTTCGTCCCTGTCCGCGACGCCCTCGCCGACTGACCGTCCCGTCCACTGGTCGACCAGCGAGAGGACGTGCTGGCGTGTCCGGCTGGTCGAGGAGCGCGCGCTGGCGCGCGTCTCGAAGCCTGCCGGTCTACGTCCGCATGTGGAAGCTGAGCATGCGGACACTGATCTGAGGAGTTTCTCGGCGGGTTTCGAGACGGGCTGGCGGCCCTCCTCAACCGGCCGAGAACGGCGCGGGAGGCTCAGAGGTCGTGGCCGTCGGGGAGGCGGGTGTAGGTCTGGCCGGCGGGCTCGAGGAAGCGCTGGAGGTGGCCGTCCACGATGCCGAGGCCGGCCTCGGAGTAGACCCGGTCGTGGATGGCGAGGTTGCGGGGGGCGCCGACCTCCCGGGCGAAGTCGATGGCCTCGGCGACGCGGAGCCACGGCGCGGACACGGGGACGAGCAGCAGGTCGACCGGCTCGCCCGGGCCGGTGAGCGCGTCGCCGGGGTGGAAGACCTTCGTGCCGCCGAGGTCGAGCAGGTAGCCGGAGTTGGTGATCCGCGGCAGCTCGGGGTGGATCACCGCGTGCAGCTCACCGACGGCGCGCACGGAGATCGAACCGATCGTGAACGACTCCCCCGGCGCGACGACGTGCAGCCGCTCGACCAGGTCCGGAGCGTCGGAGCGGACGTGCGCGGCGACGCCCTCGATCGTGTGCACGGGCGCGTCGGCCCGGCGCAAGGTGTCGGCGACGTAGTGGTCGGGGTGCTCGTGGGTGACGAGCACCGCGTCGGCACCGTCCACGGCGTCCGGGTCGGTGAAGGCGCCGGGGTCCAGGACGACGGTCGTGCCCTCGTGCTCGATCCGGACGCAGGCGTGCCCGAGCTTGGTGATCCGCATGACGCACACCGTAGAGCGACCACGACGGCCGGCGGTCGTGGTCGTGGGACGCACGCTCCATACGATGGCCGGATGAGCTCCACCGACCACTCCGACGGCGTGACGATCCGCCCGGCCGTCCTCGACGACGCCGACGCGCTGGGTCGGCTCCACGTGGACTCCTGGGACGAGTCCTACGCACACCTGGTGCCGGAGAGGGTCCGCGCCGACCGGGAGGAGCACCTCGCCGAGCGGATCGAGGTGTGGCGCGAGATGGTCGCGCTCCACGACCGCACGCTGGTGGCCGAGGCGCCCGAGGGGTTGGTCGGCTTCGCCGGCGCGGGCGAGCCGGACGAGCTGGGGCTCCCGCTGCTGGCGCTCTACGTGCGGGCGCACTGGTGGGGCACCGGCCTGGGCCACCTCCTGTTCGAGGCGACGATCGGGGGCGCGCCGTCGTACCTGTGGGTCCTCGAGCCCAACAAGCGCGCCATCCGGTTCTACGAGAACCACGGCTACCACCCCGACGGCGCGTTCGAGCAGGCCGAGGAGGGCCTCCACATCCGCATGGTGCGGCCGTGAGGCGGCACTTCGACCTCGGCGACCCGACGTTCGACGTCACGTCGGCGGAGGTGCACGCGGCCCGCGAGCAGGACTGGTACGTCGAGACGACGTGGGGCTGGGCCGTGCTTCGGTACGCCGAGGCGTCGGCGCTGCTTCGCGACCGGCGGTTCCGCCAGGGCAATGCCCGGTGGCCGGAGCAGAACGGCATCCACTCCGGCCTCTTCAGCGACTGGTGGGGCGAGACGTTGCTGAGCCTCGAGGGCGACGACCATGCCCGGATCCGGCGGCTGATGCTGCCGGCGTTCAAGAAGCGCTCGATCGAGGCGATGGTGCCGGGCTTCCAGGAGCTGGCCGAGGAGCTCGTCGACGCGTTCGCCCCGCGCGGCGAGGTGGAGCTGATCAGCGAGTTCGCCGAGCCGTACGCCGCCCGCATCATCTGCCGGCTGCTCGGGCTCGACGAGTCCCACTGGGAGCAGGTGGCGCACTGGGCCGACGACCTGGGCGCGTCGTTCTCCATCGACGTCGGCAACCAGGTGCCGCGGATCGAGGCGGCGATCGAGGGGCTGACCGGCTACCTCGAGGAGGTCGTCGCCGACCGGGCCGCCCGCCCGCGCGAGGACCTCGTGACCGCGCTCGTGCAGGCCAGCCAGGGCGCCGACGGCGCAGAACGGCTGAGCCGCCGCGAGCTCGACGTGGCGCTCGTCTTCCTGGCCTTCGCGGGCATGGAGACCACCCGCAACCAGATCGGCCTGGCCGTCCAGACGCTGCTCCAGCAGCCCGACCAGTGGCGGCTGCTCGGCGAGCGGCCCGAGCTCGGCCGCAACGCGGTCGAGGAGGTCATGCGGGTGAACCCGACCGTCACCTGGGTGACCCGCGAGGCGGTCGAGGACGTCGACCTCGACGGCCTGCACGTCCCGGCCGGCGGCATCGTCCAGGTGCTCTCCCACAGCGCCGGCACGGACCCACGGGCGGTGCCCGAGCCGGCGTTCGACATCACCGCCGAGCGGCCGCCGCACCACGGCTTCGGCACCGGCATCCACCACTGCCTGGGCCACTACGTCGCGCGCACCGACATGGCCGTCGCGTTGCCGCTGCTGGCGCGCCGGATGCCCGACGCGGTCCCGGACGGGCCGGGGCAGTGGCTGCCGGTCTCCGGCAACACCGGGGCGCTGTCGTTCCCGATCCGGTTCACGCCGAGCCAATGAGATCGCCGTCTCGGACGATGCCCACAGCGAGGTTAGGGTCGCCTATCCTCAGCAGGTGCTCCCCCGTCCTCAGACACGACGGGTCGCCCTCGCGACCGACCTCGCCCGGTTCGGCGACCGTCCGGCGCTCGTCGAGGGCACCCGCGTCCTGAGCTACGCCGCGCTGGCGGCGCGCGTCGACGAGGTCGGCCGGACCCTCGGCCGGACCCGCCGGCTGGTCCTGGTGGCGGCCGGCAACGACCTGGGCACCGTGGTGGCCCACCTGGGAGCGCTGGCGGTCGGCCACGTCGTCCTGCTGACCGCGGACCGGGACGAGTCCGTGGCGGAGCTCGTGGCGGCCTACGACCCCGACGTCGTGGTGCGCGGCGGCCGGGTCGAGGAACGCCGCGAGGGCAGCGCGCACGACCTGCACCCCGACCTCGCGCTGCTGCTGTCCACCTCCGGGACCACCGGCTCCCCGCGGCTGGTGCGGCTGGGCGCCGAGGGCGTGCAGGCCAACGCCGAGGCGATCGCGGAGTACCTCTCGGTCCGCGACAGCGACGTGGCCGTGACGACGCTGCCCCTGCACTACTGCTACGGCCTCTCGGTCCTGCACAGCCACCTGGTCCGCGGCGCCCGGATCGTGCTGACGTCGCTCTCCGTGGTCGACGCCTGCTTCTGGGACCTCGTGCGCGAGCAGCGGGTCACCTCGCTCTCGGGGGTGCCGCACACCTTCGAGCTGCTCGACCGGGTGGGGTTCGGCGCCGAGGCGCTGCCGTCCCTGCGGTACCTCACCCAGGCCGGCGGTCGGATGGCGCCCGAGCGGGTGTGCCGGTACGCCGAGCTCGGCCAACGCCAGGGGTTCGACCTGTTCGTGATGTACGGGCAGACCGAGGCCACCGCCCGGATGGCGTACCTCCCACCCGACCTGGCCTCGGAGCACCCGAGTGCCGTCGGCGTCGCCGTGCCCGGTGGTCGCCTGCGCATCGACGCGCCGGACCCGTCGACCGGGGTCGGGGAGCTCGTCTACGCGGGCCCCAACGTGATGCTCGGGTACGCCACCTCCCCGGCCGACCTGGCGCGGCCGCGCGAGGTGGCCGAGCTCCGCACCGGCGACCTCGCCCGCCTCGACGACGCAGGGCTGGTCGAGGTCGTCGGACGGGCCGCGAGGTTCGCCAAGGTCTACGGCTTGCGCGTCGACCTCGACCGGGTGGACCACCTGCTCGCCGACGACGGGCTGGTGGCCAGCTGCGCCTCCGACGACGAGCGGCTCGTGGTCGCCGTGCAGCCGTCCGCGCGGTCGGGACGACCCGGGCAGGACCGACGGCTCGAGGCGCGGGTCGGCGCGAGGGCGCGGGCGATCACGTCGCTGCCGCCGTCGGCCGTCCGGGTCGTCGTCGTCCCCGAGCTCCCGCGGCTGGCCACCGGCAAGCCCGACGCCCGCGCCGTCCTGGCGCTCGCGGCGGACGCCCGGCCGCCGGCGCCCGAGGACGTCCGCGGCACCTTCGCACTGGTGCTGGGTGCCGAGCGGGTCGACGACGACGACACCTTCGCCTCCCTCGGTGGCGACTCGCTGTCGTACGTCGAGATGACGGTGCGCCTGGAGGAGCTGCTGGGCTCGCTGCCGGCCGGCTGGCACGCGCGTCCCGTCGGCGAGCTGGAGGCGCTGCGCCGCGACGGCGACGCCGCACGACGGCCGCGACCGCGCAACCGGTCGGTCGAGACCGGCGTGCTGCTCAGGGCGCTGGCGATCACCGCGATCGTCGCCACCCACGGCAACCTCCTCGACCTGACCGGCGGAGCTCACCTGCTGCTGGGACTCGTCGGCTTCAACCTCGCCCGGTTCCACCTCACCGGCACCTCCGCGTCCGAGCGCGCCCGAAGGCTCCTGCGCAGCGCGGCCCGGATCGCCGTGCCGACGGTGGTCTGGGTCGGCACCATGACGATCGTGGCCGGTGCCTACCCGTGGCGCACCGCTCTGCTCCTCAACGGCGTCGCCGGACCGCGGTCGTGGTCCGAGCCGGCGTGGCACCTGTGGTTCGTCGAGGCGGTCGTCGCCGTCCTGCTCGCCACGGCCGTCCTCGTCGCGCTGCCGGGGGTGCACCGGCTCGAGCGGCGCTGGCCGTTCTGGTTCCCGGTCGCGGTCGCCGTCGGGGCGCTGACGACCCGCTACGACCTGGTCTCCCTGCGTGGTGGTGACGAGATCCACCGCGCGCACGTCGTGGTGTGGCTGGTCGCCCTGGGCTGGGCGGCGGCCCGCGCGACCTCCTGGCAGCACCGGGCGGTCCTCTCGCTGCTGCTGGCGTCCACGGTGCCCGGGTTCTTCGGCGACCCCGCCCGCGAGGCGGCGGTCGTGGTCGGCCTGCTCGTCCTGGTGTGGGTGCCGACCGTGCGCCTGCCGTCCGCGGTGGGCCGCGCGTGCGGCACCGTGGCCGGCGCGTCGCTGTGGACCTACCTGACCCACTGGCAGGTCTACCCCCACCTCGAGGACCGGTGGCCCGTCCTGGCCCTGCTGGCGTCTCTGGCGGTCGGGATCGCGGCGCAGCACGCCTGGACGGCAGCGACCGCCGCGGCCGGCCGGGTGCGAGGCGGTCTGTGTGCGCCCTGGCGGCCGGAGCCTCAGCGCACCGCGCCCGGGGGCGGCTCGGTCATCGCGACGTCGCCGGACAGCAGCACCGGCCGGGCGCCGGGGACCACGCTGACGGCGACCGGCGTGCCCACCGGGTGACGCACCCCGTGCTGCTGCCAGGAGCGCAGCACGCGCCCGGACGCGAGCCGCACGTGGTGCAGCACGAACCCCCCGTGGTACTCCGTGCGCTCGACCCGGCTGGTCGAGGTCGGGTCGACGCCGAGCGCCACCTCGTGCGGCCGCAGCATGACCTCCACGTCGAGGTCGACCCCGCCCCAGCCAGGCACGGTCGAGACCACACCGATCTCGGAGGTGAGGAGCGCGTCGTGGACGTGGGCGGGCAGGAAGTCGGCTTCCCCCATGAACGTCGCGACGAACCGGTTCACCGGGCGTTCGTAGACCTCGGCCGGTGAGCCGACCTGCTCCACGACGCCGGCACGCATCACCGCCAGCCGGTCGGCCATGGACAGCGCCTCGGCCTGGTCGTGGGTGACCACCACGGCTGCGCTGCCGGTCCCGCGCAGGGCGGCCAGGGTGTCGCCGCGGACCTGGGCGCGCAGGTTCTCGTCGAGGCTGGAGAACGGCTCGTCGAGCAGGACCACCGCCGGGCGCGGGGCCAGCGCGCGCGCCAGCGCGACGCGCTGCTGCTCGCCGCCGGACAGCTCGTGCGGGTGCCGCCCGGCCAGGTGGCCCAGCCCGACCAGCGCGAGCGCCTCGGCGACGCGTGCCGCGCGCTCCGCGCGCGGCAGACCGGCGAGGCCGAAGGCCACGTTGCGGCCGACATCGAGGTGCGGGAAGAGGGCGTGATCCTGGAACACCAGCCCCACGTGGCGGGCCTCCGGAGGCACGAACCGCCGCTGCTCGGCCACGACCACGCCGCCCACGCTCACCCGTCCCGCGTCGGGCCGCTCGAGCCCGGCCACCAGGCGCAGCAGGCTCGACTTGCCGCAGCCCGACGGCCCGATGACGGTCAGCACCTCCCCGGGTGCGAGCGACAGGTCCAGCGCCCGCACGGCGTGCACGCGGCCGTAGTGCTTGTCGACGCCCTCGAGTCGCAGCGCAGCGCCGGCGCCCGGGGCGCTCATCCGCCCACCCGCGCCATCGGGTCGACCGGGCGCGCGGACCGGTTCAGCAGGGCCACCGGCACCAGCGCCAGGGCCACGATCAGCAGGGCGGGCAGGGCCGCCCGCTCCCAGAAGTTCTCCGAGGCCAGCTCGTAGACCCACACCGACAGCGTCGTGAACCCGAACGGCCGCAGGAGCAGCACCAGCGGCAGCTCCTTGACGGCGTCCACCACCACCAGCGTGAACGCCACCGCCACGCCCGGGCGCACCAGCGGGAGGTGCACCCGGCTGAGCAGCCGGATCGGCCCGGCGCCCAGGGCAAGGGCGGACTGGGTGACCGTGGGCGGGACGCGCGAGAAGCTCGCGTCGACGGCCTGGTAGGCCGGACCGGTGAAGCGGACGACGTACGCCGCCAGGACGCCGAGGACCGAGCCGGTCGCGAGCAGCCCGGTCCCGCCCTCCGCGCCGAGCGCCACGAGAGCGTCGTCGGCGGCCTGGAACACGACCAGCACACCGATGCCCACCACCGCGCCCGGCACCGCGTACCCGAACGTCGTGACCTGCGCGGCGCCGCGCACCACCCGCCCGCCGCCCAGCCGCAACGCGTGCGCCATGAGCAGGGACACCAGCACGCACGTGCCGGCGACGACGGCCGCCACGGAGACGCTCGAGCCGAGGTGGTCGACGAACCGCTCGTCGACCACCGCGCCGGGGTCGTCCGCCAGGGCCGTCGCCGCCCAGACGCCGAGGCGGAGGACCGGCAGGCCGAACGCGAGCGCGACCACCAGCAGCGCGGTCCCGGTCGCCGCTGCCGCGCGGAAGCCGGTGAGCCGCCGCTGGGCGAGGCCGCGTCCGCGCCCTCCTCGCTGGGAGTAGCGGGCGCGCCCACGCAGCAGCCGCTCCACAGCAAGCACCACGACGGCCGCGACGAGGACCAGGACCGCCACCGCGATCGCCGAGCCGACGTCGAAGGACCCCTTCCACGCGAGGTAGACCCCCACCGAGAGCGTGCGCACGCCGAAGTACTGCACGGTGGCGAAGTCGGTCAGCGTCTCCATCATCACCAGGGCCAGGCCGGCGGCCAGCGACGGCCTGACCAGCGGGAGCAGCACGGTCCGGAAGGCTCGGCCCGGGCCGGCGCCCAAGCTCCGGGCCGCGTCGTGCGCGGTCGGCGCGGTCTCGGCGAGCGCCGCCCGCGTCATCAGGTAGACGTAGGGGTAGAGCGTGAGCACCAGCACCACCGCGGCGCCACCGATCGACCGGACCGGTATCCCGCTCACACCGATCCCGAGGTCATCGCCGAGGACCGACCGCAGCCAGCTCTGCACCGGCCCGGCGTAGTCGAACGTGGAGAGGTAGACGAAGCCGAGGATGTAGGCCGGCATCGCGAGCGGGAGCACCAGCAGCCAGCCCAGGGTGCGCCGCAGCGGGAAGTCGTAGGCGGTGACCAGCCACGCCAGCCCGGTCCCGAGCACGGCCGTGCCGGCCGCGACGAGGCCGAGCAGGACGGCGGTCGTCACGATCATCGCGCCGGTGCCGCTGGGGGCCCGCACGCCGCCCTGCGCGACGGCGTAGCCCGAGACGCCGGCCACGGGGCTCGCGACCGCCGCTGCGACCAGGAGGACGAGCAACGACCAGCCCGGTCGCCCTGCCCCGCCGACGCGGCGGGCCAGGAGCACGGTCACCGGTAGCCGGCTTCGTCGAGCACCTCGACGGCCTCCGCGTTGAGCGAGCCGTACGCCGCCGCGTCGACCGGCATCCGCTCGAAGTCACCGAACCCCGCGATGAGCTCCTCCGGCTCGACGTCGGGGTTGACCGGGAACTCGTGGTTGCCGTCCACGAACTGGCTCTGGCCGTCCGTGGCGAGCCACTCGATCAGCCGCTGCGCGTCCTCCGGCGCGTCGGAGCCCTCGACGACCCCGGCCCCGGAGATGTTCACGTGGACGCCCTCGCCCTCCTGGCTGGCCCAGTACAGCGCGACGCCGAAGTCCGGGTCCTCCTCGAGCATCCGGGCGAGGTAGTAGTGGTTGCTGATGCCGAGGTCGCAGCCCCCGGCGTCGATCGTCTCGAGGAGCTCGACGTCGTTGCTCATGATCTGCACGTCGTTGGCGACCCAGCTCTCGACGATCTCCTGGGCCCGCTCGCGCCCGTGGAGGTCGATCAGGCTCGCCACCAGCGACTGGGTGTAGGACGCGGTCTCGTCGCGCATGCAGACGCGGCCCCGCCAGCGGGGGTCGCCGAGCGCCGCGTAGGTGTCGGTGGGGTCGAGCTCGGAGGGGTCGACCGCCTCGGGGTCGTAGACGACGGTCCGGGCCCGCATCGCCAGGCCCGCCCAGCGGCCCTCGGGGTCGCGCAGGTCCGCCGGCACGGCCTCCTCGAGGACCGGGGAGTCCATCGTGGCGAGCTGGCCCTGCTCGGCGGCGTTCCACAGCATGCCCGCGTCGACGGTGATGAAGACGTCGGCCGGGGTGTCCTCCCCTTCGGCCTTGAGCCGCTCGAGCAGCTCGTCGTCGTCGCCGTTGAGGAACTCCACCGTCAGCCCGGTCTCCTCGGTGAAGCCTTCGAAGGCCTGCTCGAGGTCGTAGTGCCGGGCGGAGTAGACCTGGATGTCGGCCTCCTCGTCGGAGCCGAGGAAGCCGCAGGCGGAGGTGGCGAGCAGCGGCAGGGCGGCGAGCAGGACGAACGGACGGCGCATGGGTGGTCCTCGGGAGCAGGAGACGGGCAGAGAGCGGAGTAAGGCTAGCCTCACCTCGCGCCGTGTCCCATCACGCGGTCGTGTGGTGCACGTAGCACCAGCGCCAGTCCTCGCCCGGCTCGGCGGACTGCACGACCGGGTGGGTGGTGTCGTGGAAGTGGCCGGTCGCGTGCTGCTGCGGCGAGGAGTCGCAGCACCCGACGTGCCCACAGGTCAGGCACTGGCGCAGCGCGACCCAGCGGGTCCCCTCGGCGAGGCAGTCCGTGCAGGCCGGGTCCTCGACGGTGTCGACGGCGGCGTGCTCCTCGAGGTCCGCGCAGCGCTCGCCCGTCTGCCGTGCCTCGCGCTGGACGACGCGGAGCTCGGCCCGCTCCTCGCTGGCGACGGTGAGCATGGACTCCTCGACGTCCAGCATCGCGAGCACGTCCGCCACCACGTCGGACGGCGTCGAGCCGGACCCCCGGATCTCGAGCACCCGGCGCCGCTCGGCAGCGAGCATCGCCATCCGCACCCGCGCGTAGAGGTCGCTCGGGCTCTCCACGTCGGGTGCGGTGCCGAGCCGCTCCCAGGCGGCGAAGTTCCGCTGGTCCACCCGCTGCCGGATGAGGTCGACGACGCCGTGCGGGTCGTCGTGCTCCTGCTGGTCCAGCTCCTCGAACGCCGCCTTGGACGCCTGCTGCAGCAGCGTCGCGCGGGCGAGCGCGTCCTCGGCCGGGTCCGGGGCGGGCACGCGCAGGCGACGGGCGAGCCAAGGCAGGGTCAGCCCCTGCAGGAACAGCGTGCCGGCGACGACGGCGAAGGCGGCGAGCAGCAGCACCTCGCGGTACGGCGTGTCCTCGGGCAGCACGAACGCCGCCGCCAGCGTGACCACGCCGCGCATGCCGGCCCAGCCGAGGATGAACGTGTAGGTCCACGGCGGCGGGCGGCCGGTGTCGGGGTCCGGCCCGGGCCGCACCAGCACGTAGCGGGTCGGGAAGACCCACACCAGCCGCAGCACCACGACCGCGACCAGGACCACCAGGCACAGCGCCGCGATGCGGCCGAGGCCGATGGGGCTGTCCAGGGCGCCCTCGACGATCCACCACGCCTGGAGGCCGATGAGCAGGAAGACGGTGTTCTCCAGGACGAACGCGATCGTGCGCCAGTTGAGCCGCTCGGTGATCCGCGACTGGGCGCTCTGCAGCACCGGCGCCTTGTGCGCCAGCAGGAGCCCCGCGACGACGACCGCGAGGACGCCGGAGGCGTGCAGCTCCTCGGCGGTCAGGTACGCCACGAACGGCACCACCAGCGACATCGCGCTGTCGATCACCGGGTCGGTCACCAGCCGCCGCACCTTCGCGACGACGAGGAACAGCACGACGCCGACCAGCAGCCCGCCGCCCGCGGCGAGCACGAAGTCGAGGGTGATCCCCCACGCGTCGAGCCCGGTGCCGGCCGCGACCGCGATCGCCGTGCGCAGCGCGACCAGCGCGGTCGCGTCGTTGAGCAGCGACTCGCCCTCGAGGATCGTGACGATCCGGCGCGGCAGGCCTATCCGCCGGCCGATCGCCGTGGCGGCGACGGCGTCCGGCGGGGCGACGACGGCGCCCAGCGCGAGGGCGACGGCCCACGGCAGGTCGGGCAGCACCAGCTTCGCGGCGGCGCCGACCCCGGCGGCGGTGAAGACCACGAGGCCGACCGAGAGCAGCAGGATCGGTCGCCGGTTGGCGTTGAAGTCGACCAGGGACGTCTGCTGCGCCGCGGCGTACAGCAGCGGCGGCAGGAGCCCCAGCAGCACCACCTCGCTCTCGAGGTGGACCTGCGGCACGTGCGGGAGGTAGGACCCCGCGACACCCAGCGCGGTCAGCAGCAGCGGGGCGGGGACGCGGACCTTCTCGGCGACCGACGTCCCCACGAGGACCGCCACGGCGATGCCGCACAGCAGCAGGGCGATCTCCACGACGCCATTGTGCTCCCCCGCCCGGTAGCCGGGCGGGAGTCAGGGGCGCAGCGCGCGGATCCGCTCGTCCAGGTCGCGGCGGGTGCGCCGGTCGACCACCGCCTCGACGACCTCGATGCCGCCGTTCGGGCTCGCGAGGGCGTGCTCGAGCTCGGCCGCGGTGTCGACCCGCCAGTGGGGCGTCCGGGTGGCGGCGCAGAGGCTGGCCAGGTCGACACCGTGCGGGGTGCCGAAGAGGACCTCGAACGGGTCGGCGTGCTCCGGCGCGCCCTGCTCGAGCATCGAGAAGATCGCCCCGCCGTCGTCGTTGACCACCACGATCGTGAGGTCAGGCCGCTCCTCGCGCGGGCCGAGCACGAGCGCGCCGCTGTCGTGCAGGAACGTCACGTCGCCCATCAGCGCGAGGTTGCGGCTGCCGTGCGGGCGGCCGAGCGCGGCGCCGATCGCCGAGGAGATCGTGCCGTCGATGCCGGCCAGCCCGCGGTTGGCGACCACCTTGCGCCGGTCGCCGACGTCGTATCGCGCGACCACGAGGTCCAGGTCGCGGATCGGGCTGGAGGCGCCGACGTACAACAGCCCCCCAGGAGGTACGCCGCGGCTCACGGCCGCCGCCACCTCGTGCGGCGTGAGCCCGGGCTCGGCCGCCAGCAGCCGGTCGAGCTGCCTCCCCACGGAGCGGTCGGCCTCGCGCCAGGCGTGGAGCCAGGCGGGGTCGTCGCGGCCCTCGACCACCGGGCGGGCGACGACGCGGTCGACGGGGAACGGCCGGTCCGGCCACGCCCCGCGTCCCGGCACCGAGACCACCTCGACGTCGGCGCGCGAGAGCAGCCGGGTCACCGGTCGAGACAGCGTGGGGTGGCCGGCGACGACGACGCGCTCGACGCTGCGGCCCAGGTCGGTGTCGAGCAGCAGCCGGTAGCAGCGCAGCGCGTTGTCGCCGGTGCGCGAGCCGGACGTCGGCTCGGCCAGCAGCGGCCAGCCGGCGCGCTCGGCGAGGACGCGGGCGGGCGGCCCCGCGTCGTCGCCCGCGACGACCACCGTGCGCGGGCCGAGCGGCAGCACCTCGTCGGTGGCGGGCCGCTCCTCGGGCCGGGCGGGGCGCTCGACCACGGGCGGCACCCACACGTCGTCGGGCACGAGCGGCTCGTCGAGCTGCACGTTGAGGTGGGTCGGCCCGTCGTCCTCGAGGACGAGGGCGTCGTCGGGCAGGTCGCGCGTGGTGACCAGCCGGCCGAAGACGCCGACCTGGTCGGTCGTCTGGTTGGCGCCGGTGCCGCGCAGCCGGGCCGGACGGTCGGCGGTGAGCACCACGAGCGGCAGGCCGGTGTGGGCGGCCTCGAGCACCGCGGGGTGCAGGTTGGCGACCGCCGTGCCGGAGGTGCACAGCACGGCCGCGCGGGCGCCGACCTTGGTCAGCCCGAGGGCGAGGAAGGCGCCGGTCCGCTCGTCGACCCGGGTGTGGAGCCGCAGCAGGCCGGCCTCCGCGGCGGCGTGCACGGCGAAGGACAGCGGCGCGTTCCGCGACCCCGGGGACAGCACCACCTCGGTGACGCCGGCCTCGAGCAGCGCGGTCATCACCGAGCGGGCGAGGTCGGTCGAGCTCGTGGGACCGGTCACGAGCGCCGATCCTCCCGCAGGGCACGCACCTCGGCGAGCCGGGCCTGCCAGTGCGCCACCCGGTCCGGGTCGGCGACCGGGTGACCGGGATCGAGCGTGGGCACCCGCACGGGCAGCTCGCCGGCCAGCGGCAGCAGCGGGTCGGTCGTCGTGTCCGCGGCGAGCATCTGGGCGGTGGCCAGCCCGCACGCATAGGGCAGCTCGGGCAGCGCCGCCGCCAGGGCCACCCCGGCGGCGAGCCCGACGGAGCTCTCCAGCGCCGAGGAGACGACGACCGGCAGGCCGATGTCCTCGGCGATCCGCAGGCACGCCCGCACGCCGCCGAGCGGCTGCACCTTGAGCACCGCCACGTCAGCCGCCTCGAGGTCGCGGACCCGGTAGGGGTCGGCCGCGCGGCGGATCGACTCGTCCGCGGCCACGGGCACGTCGACGGCCCGGCGCACCGCGGCCAGCTCCTCGACGGTCGCGCAGGGCTGCTCGACGTACTCCAGCCCACCGGCGGCACGGTCGAGCACCGGCAGCCGCTCGAGCGCCTGCTCGACGCTCCACAGGCCGTTGACGTCGATGCGGACCCTGCCCGCCGGGCCGAGCGCGTCGCGGACGGCCTCGAGCCGCGCCTGGTCGTCGGCGAGCGTCTGGCCGGGCTCGGCCACCTTCACCTTCGCGGTCGAGCAAGCACCGGCGACCACGATCGCGTGCGCGCGCTGGGCGTCGACGGCCGGCACGGTGACGTTGACCGGCACGCTGGTGCGCACCGGGTCGGGCCAGTCGCCCGCGGCGGCCTCCTCGGCGCAGCGCAGCCACGGCTCGGCGACCGCGGCGTCGTACTCCAGGAACGGCGACCACTCCCCCCAGCCCGCCTCACCGCGCAGCAGCACGCCCTCGCGCACGGTGATCCCGCGGAAGCGCGTCCGCATCGGCAGGCTGAAGACGCGGAGCCCGCTCACGACGCCCCCTCCGCCAGCCGGCGCAGCTCCAGCCGGTCCGGCTTGCCGTTGGCCAGGAGCGGAACGTCGTCGAGCGCGACGAGCTGGCGGGGCGCCCACGCCCGCGGGTGCTCGGCGCCGACCCAGTCGCGCACCTCCTCCAGCAGCACGCCGCCGACCACGAAGGCGACCAGCCGGTTGCCCCACTCCTCGTCCGGCACGCCGAGCACCTCGGCCGCCCGCACGTCCGGGTGCTCGCGGAGCCGCGCGGCGACGGCCGGCGCAGGCACGTTGACCCCGCCGGTGACCACCACGTCGTCGAGCCGGCCAAGCACCTGGAGGCGGCCGTCGTCGTCCAGGCGGCCGGCGTCGGAGGTGAGGTACCACCCGTCCACGAGCACCTCGGCGGTCAGCGCCGGGTCGCCGTCGTACCCCGCGAACAGGGTCGGGCCCGAGATGCGCACCCGCCCGTCGTCGTCGATCGCGAGGCCGACCCCGTCGAGCGGCACGCCGTCGTAGACGCAGCCGCCCGCCGTCTCGGCCGCGCCGTACGTCGCCACGGCACGCACCCCGAGCTTCGCGGCCCGCCGGCGCAGCGCCGGGTCGACCGGTCCGCCGCCGACCAGCACGGTGTGGAACGACGCGAGCGCCTCGACCTCGGCCGGCTCCTCCAGCATCCGCCGCAGCTGGGTCGGCACCAGCGAGGTGAAGCGGTGCTCGGCGGTCATGGCCGCCGCGGCCGCCACGAAGGACCCGTGGTCCTCGACCCGCATCGGCGCGTGGCCGGCCACGAGCGACCGCGCGACGACCTGCAGCCCGGCGACGTACTCCTCCGGCAGGGCGAGCAGCCACTGGCCGCTCGCGCCCAGCCTCCGGGCCGAGGCGTCCACCGACGCGAGCACCGAGGAGCGCGGCAGGACCACGCGCTTCGGGCGCCCGGTCGACCCCGAGGTCTCCACGACCCACGGCTCGGGCTCGGCCTCCGCGGCGAGCCACCACTCGAGGGTCCCACCGGCCAGCACCACACGGCGAACGCTACGCCGAGCCCCGCCGCGCGCGGCCCGCAGCCCGGTCGGGTTGAATCGTCCCTCGTGGCATCTGCATCCGACTGGGTCGCCGGCGCGCGGCCCCGCACCCTTCCCGCTGCGGTCTCGCCGGTCCTCGCCGGCACCGGCGTCGCGGCGTACGTCGACGCCTGGGTGTGGGAGAAGGCGCTGCTGGCCCTGGTGGTGAGCCTGGCGCTGCAGGTGGCGGTCAACTACGCCAACGACTACTCCGACGGCGTCCGCGGCACCGACGACGTCCGGGTCGGGCCGATGCGTCTGGTCGGCTCGGGCGCGGCCAGCCCGTCGGCGGTCAAGCGCGCGGCGTTCCTCGCCTTCGGCGTCGCCGGCGTGGCCGGGATCGTCCTTGCCGCCACGACCGCCTGGTGGCTCGTCGCCGTCGGGCTGGTCTGCGTGCTCGCCGCCTGGGGCTACACCGGCACGTCGCGGCCCTACGGCTACCTCGGCCTCGGCGAGGTCATGGTCTTCGTGTTCTTCGGGCTCGTGGCCGTGGTCGGCACGACGTACGTCCAGACCGAGACGTGGGAGCCCGCCGCGCTCCTCGCCGCGGTCGGCATCGGCGCGTTGGCCTGCGCGATCCTCGTCGCCAACAACCTGCGCGACATCCCCACCGACACCGTCGCCGGCAAGCGGACCCTCGCGGTGCGGATCGGCGACCGCGGGACCCGCCTGCTGTACGCCGCGCTCGTCGCCGTCGCGGCGCTCGCCGTCGTGGGCGTCGCGGCGCTCACGACCTGGTGGGCGCTGGCCGGCCTGCTCTTCCTGGTCCCGGGCCTCGCCGCGACGCGCACCGTGCTCGGCGGCGCCGCGGGCCCCGCGCTCATCCCGGTGCTCCAGCGCACCGGCGCGGCCGAGCTGGTCTGGGCCGTGTTCGTCGCCGTGCCGCTGCTCCTCGCTGCCTGACCGACGCTGCGTAGGCTGGCAGCATGGGCTTCCTGATCTTCGTCGCGCTCGTCGTTGTCGCCGTGGTGGCGTGGAAGATGCGCGTGCCGCTGCTGGCCAAGGTCCTCGGCCAGTCCGAGGCGCGCGTCCAGCGGCAGCTGAACGCCCGCAAGCGCCGCTGATCGCCAGCCGCTGACGCCTAGTCGGCGTCCTCCTTGGCCTTCATCTCCTCGAACGCCCGCGACGCCTTGGTGGCGCGCTCCTGCACGCGCAGCGCGAACGCCTCCCGGGGGCCGTTGAGCAGCCACAGCGAGCCGAGCCCGCTGAGCAGGAACGCGATGACGACGGCCCACAGGACCGGCACCTCGCCGGCGACCGCCCACCAGATGCCGAGGACGAGCGCGAGCGACCCCAGGAACAGGACGATGCGCAGGGCGGTGTAGACGACGAACTCCTTCACGACCTCCAGGGTAGGCGCTGTGGAGCGGCCACCTACATTGGAGGTGTGCTGAAGTTCCTCCTCGTCGTCGTGCTCTTCGCGCTCGCGACGTACGCCGCCGTGCGGTTCCTCGAGCGCCGCGGCACCCCGCCCATTGCCGGCGGCCCGAGCGGCTCGTCCGGCGCCCGCGGTACCCGCGCCTCCGGCCCGGCCCAGCCGCCGCGGCCCCTGGGGCCCGACGACGACCCGGACTTCCTGCGTGACCTCGAGCGCAAGCGGAAGCACCCCGAGCGCCCCGAGGACCCCGACCTGTGACCAGCCGGGCCACCCGCCCCCGTCGGTCCCTCCGCGGCCTGCTCGCCGCCGCCCTGCTGGTCAGCGGCACCGCCTGCACCGCCGGCGAGGCGCCCGAGGACGACGAGGGGCCGATCCGGCCGGGCTGGACCCGGCTCGACAGTCCGAAGGCGGTCGAGCTGCCCCAGGGCGACCCCGTCGGCTCCCGGAGCGGCGTCGCCCCGGGCATCGACACCGGCAAGCCGGTGCTGCTGAACTTCTGGGCCAGCTGGTGCGTCCCCTGCCGGGCCGAGATGCCGCTGCTGGCGGACGTCGCCGCGCGCGACGACGTCGAGGTCGTGGGCGTCTCCCTCGACCAGTTCGAGGACAAGGCCGTCGCGTTCCTCGAGGAGTTCGACGCCGACTACCCGAGCTGGCGCGACCCCGACATGGAGCTGATGAGCAGCTACGCGCCGGCCGTCAGCCCGAGCTGGCTCCCCTCGACGGTGCTCATCGTCGACGGCGAGGTCGTCGCCTCGCACCCGGGTGAGTTCGAGTCGGCCGCGGACCTATCGGCCGAGCGGCTGCGCGAGCTCGCCACCGGCTGACGCCGGCGCCTCGACACTGACCTTTCCGACCTCGGCGACCGCGGGCGCGGCGTACGAGTGCTGGCTGGTGGTGGAGAAGAAGTTGATCCCGATGAAGTTGAACCACAGCGTCGCCAGGCCGAGCAGCGCGAGCATCGCGGCGTTGCGGCCCTTCCAGCCGGCGGTGGCGCGTGCGTGGAGGTACGCGGCGTACACGACCCAGGTGATGAAGGCCCAGACCTCCTTGGGGTCCCAGCTCCAGTAGGACGACCACGCCTGGTGCGCCCAGATCGGGCCGGTGATGAGCACCGCGAAGGTCCAGACCGGGAAGCCGAAGGCGTGCATCCGGTAGGAGATCCGGTCCAGCGCGGCCGGCGCCGGCACGCGCGCGAGGTAGCCGGTCGTGCGGGCCGGGCGCCGCTCCTTGACCAGGTAGAGCACCGAGCAGATGCCGCCGAGGGTGAACGCGCCGGTCGCGATGACCGCCGAGACCACGTGGATGACCAGCCACGGCGAGTAGAGCGCCTCCGAGAGCGGCGCGACCGGGTCGTAGAGCCAGACCACGTCGACCATGAGGACGACCACGACGAAGCCCACGACGATCGGCGCCATCCACGCCAGCCCGAACCGGCGGTTCAGCAGCAGGTAGCCGAGGCTGACCACGAAGGTGCCCGACAGCGTGAACTCGTACATGTTGCCCCAGGGCACCCGGTTCGGGTCCGCGGCCATGCCGCGCCCGACGAGCGCCACCAGGTGCACCGCGGTGGCGATCACCGTGAGCAGCAGGCCGAGCCGGCCGAAGAGCGCCGTACGCCGCTCGACGTCGGGCTCGTGGGCTGCGGTGTCCTCGACGACCGAGGGCGCGCCCGCCCCGACGGCGACCGGGGCCGGGGCCTCGGCGCCCGCCTCGACCGGCAGCTTGCGCAGCGCCGTCCACTGGACGAGGTGGCTGATCAGCGCCAGGAAGTACACGACGCCGCAGACGGCGACCGCCTGGTTGCTCAGCGTCTCCCACGCAGCATCGGTCACGACGTACCGTCCCTCTTCGTCTCGGGGGGCTGGTTGCCCCGCTCGTCGCCGCGCAGTGCCGCCACCAGGTCCTCCAGGACCGGCACGACGTCGCCGCCGCCGGAGCGGTCGAGCGCGGCGACCTCGACCAGTGTGCCGTCCCCGTCCTGACGGGCACGAACCCAGACCCGGCGGGGTCGGATGAACAACGATCCCAGCAGCCCGACGAGCGCCATGACGACGCCGCCGAGCGCGATGAGCTTGCCGGGGGTCTGGCTGATCTGGATGCGCTGCCAGTCCTCGAGCCCCTCGAAGGTGACCGAGCCGAGGCCGTCGGGCAGCTCGACGGTGTCGCCGGGGCGCAGGTCGAGCCGCAACGGCTTGCCGTCCTCGTCCTCGACCTGCTCGGTGTCGCCCTTGTCCAGGACGTAGACCGACTGCGAGGCGCCCTCGTCCATGCCGAGGTCGCCGGCGTGGACAAGCACCGACAGCAGCGGGTCGACCGCCTTGCCGAGCAGGTTGACCGGGTCGCCCTCCTCGGTCATCCCGAACGTCGGGTAGAGCACGCCCTCGAGGCCGATCTCCTGCGGCTCGGCCGAGGGGGCCTTGATGACGCCGAAGGAGAACAGGCTCTGGTCCTGCGGCAGGAAGATCGTCGGGCCGTTGTAGGCGATCTCGCCCTCGCCGTCGCGGATCGTCACCACCGGCGCGTAGCCGTGGCCGATGAGGAAGATGTCGGTGTCACCGATGGTGAGCGGGTGGTTGACCCTCAGGTCGTACCGCTCCTCCTCGGCGTCCCGCGTCTCGCGGTAGCGCACGTCCGCGCTGAAGCCGCGCGCCTGGCCGGCCGCGCGCCCCGACAGCAGCCAGTCGACCTCGAAGTCCTCGACGGTGAAGCTGAACGGGTCGAGCTGGTCGGGGGTGAACAGGCTGCCGGGCACGAAGTCGTCGTAGGAGGTCAGCGTGTTGCCGAACCCGTCGCCGGTCACGAGGATGACGCCGCCCTTGTAGCCGAAGAGCCCGCCGATCGCGAAGCCGACCAGCACCACGACCACCGAGAGGTGGAAGACGAGGTTGCCGGCCTCGCGCAGGTAGCCGCGCTCGGCGCTGACGGCACCGTCCGCCGCCCCCTCCTCGGCCTTCCGCACGCGGTGCCGACGGCCGAGGACCGTGCGCGCCCGGGCGAGGACCTCGTCGACGCTCTCGTCGGTGCGGTACGACGCGGCGTCGGGCAGGCGGGACAGGTTGCGGGGGGCGCGGGGCGGCTGGGCCCGCATGGCCCGCCAGTAGACGAGCGTGCGCGGCACGATGCAGCCGACCAGCGAGATCATCAGCAGCAGGTAGATCGCGGAGAACCACACCGAGCCGTAGACGTCGAACAGCCCGAGCCACTCGTAGACCGGCGCCAGCCGCGGGTGGTCGTCCCGCCAGCGCGAGGCGGCGAGCGCGTCGACGCCCTCCTGCGGCACGATCGAGCCCGGGACGGCGGCCAGCGCGAGCAGCAGGAGCAGCACCAGCGCGGTGCGCATCGAGGTGATCTGCCGCCAGCCGAAGCGGAGCAGCTCGCGCAGCGTCAGCTCGCCGGCGCGGCGGCCCGCGGGGAGCTTGTCGTACTGGGTCTCGCGGGGATCGCTCACAGTGACGTCTCCGTGCTCGTGACGACCTCAGACTGGATCCAGGTCACCGCCTGGTCCCACACACCGGTCACCAGCAGCAGCCCGACGACCACCAGCATGCCGCCGCCGGCGCGGACGACCGTGGTCTGGTGCCGGCGGACCCAGCCGAACGCGCCGAGCGCGCGGCGGTAGGCCAGGCCGGCGACGATGAAGGGGATGCCGAGGCCGATCGCGTAGATCCCGGAGAGCAGCGCGCCCCGTCCGACCGTCGCCTCGTTGACCGACAGCATGCTGATCGCGGCCAGCGTCGGACCGATGCAGGGCGTCCAGCCGAGGCCGAAGAGGAAGCCGAGCAGCGGCGCCGCGGCCAGGCCGACCGCCGGGACGCGGTGCACCCGCCACTCCCGTTGGAGGAACGGCAGCACGCCGGCGAAGACCAGGCCGAGGACGATCGTCAGCAGGCCGAGGCCGACGGTCAGCTCCCGGCGCCAGGTGATCAGCCAGTAGCCGACCTGGCCCGAGAGGGCACCGATGCAGACGAAGACGACCGCGAAGCCGAGCACGAAGAGCAGCGACCCGAGCAGCATCCGCCCGCGACGCGTCTGCGCCTCGCCGCCGGCCAGGTCGGCGCCGGAGAGCCCGGTGGCGTACGACAGGTAGCCGGGCAGCAGCGGGATGACGCACGGGGAGAAGAACGACACCAGGCCCGCCACCAGGGCGACGGGCACGGCGAGGACGAGCGACCCGGAGAAAGCCTGGTCGCGGAACCAGTCACCCACGCGCGACCTCGTCGACCAGGTCGACCAGGGTCTGCGTGGAGGGCAGCTCGCCGAGGATGCTGCCGCCGATGCGCCCCTGCTCGTCGAGGACGACGAAGGCGGGGACGGTGTAGGGCGTCAGCGTGCCGGTGAAGGCGAGCAGCGCGAGGCCGTCGTCGACGATCGAGGGGTAGGGCACGTCGAACTCGCGCTCGAAGCCGCGGGCGCCGCCCTCGGTGTCGCGGATGTTGATGCCGACGAACGCCGCCTCGCCCTCCAGCTCCTCGGCGGCAGCGACCACGTCGGGCGCCTCGGCGCGGCACGGCACGCACCACGAGCCCCAGACGGGCACGACGACGGGCGTGCCGCGCAGGTCGGCCAGGTCGACCTCGTCGCCGGCCAGGTCGGTGCCGGTCAGGTCGACCGGCTCCTCGCGCTGCCCCGGCTCGAGCACGCGCACCTCGCCGTCACCGCTGATGTAGCCCTTGTCGCCGGTGCTCTCGACCGACGTGCAGCCGGCCAGGGTCGAGCCGAGGGTCGCCGCGGCGACCGTCGCGGCCAGGGCGGCGGTGGTCCGGCGGGCGAGCGGCGTGCGCGTCATGCGGGCGGCTTCTTCTCCTCGGTGGCGCCGCCGGCCGAGAACGGCGCGCCCTTGTCCTGGACGGGGATCAGGTCGCCGGCGGGCTCGCTGTAGGAGACCTGCGTGATCCGGTCCCCGACGAAGTGCAGCGAGGTGACCGAGCACAGCGTGCACTGGCGGCTGCGCGGGTCGTGGAGGAACGAGCGGCGCTCAACGTGGAGCCGGGTGATCCAGATCGGCAGCTGGTGGGAGACGACGACGGCCTCGTGGCCGGTGGCCGCGATGCGGGCGTCGTGGACCGCGGACATCATCCGCGCGACGACCTGCTTGTAGGGCTCGCCCCACGACGGCCGGAACGGGTTCCACAGGTAGCGCCAGTTGCGGGGGTCCTTGAGCGCGTTGGCGCCGGCGGCGAACCGCTCGCCCTCGAAGACGTTGGTCGACTCGATGACCCGCTCGTCGACGACCGGCTCCAGCCCGCGCGCCAGCGCGAGCGGCTCGGCCGTCTCGCGGACCCGCTCGAGCGGGGAGACGCGCAGGTGGACGATGTCGCGGTCCTGGAGGGCGGCGGCGACCTTCTCGGCCATCTGCCGGCCGAGGTCGGAGAGGTGAAAGCCGTCGCGGCGGCCGTAGAGCACGCCCTCGGGGTTGTGCACCTCGCCGTGGCGCACCAGGTGGACGACGGTGTCGGGGGTCGACATCAGGCCTCGCCTCCCATCGCGGCCGCGGCGGCGCGCGCGGCGTGCGGCAGTGCGTCCACCACGGTCTCCAGGGCGCGGTCGTCGTGCGCGGAGGACAGGAACCACGTCTCGTACGCCGAGGGCGGCAGGTAGACCCGGCGCTCCAGCATCGCGTGGAAGAACGCGGCGTACCCCGCCGCGGAGGTGCGGGAGGCGTCGTCGAAGTCGCGGACGGGGCCCTCGGTCAGGAACACGGAGAACATCGTGCCGGTCGACTGCACGGTGTGCGGCACCCCGGCGGCGGTCAGGGCCTCGGCAGCGGCGGTCTTGACGACGTCCGCGGCGCGACCGACGTGGTCGTAGACCTCCTCGGTCGCCAGTCGCAGCGTGGTCAGGCCGGCGGTGGTCGCGATCGGGTTCCCCGAGAGCGTGCCGGCCTGGTAGACGGGCCCCTCGGGCGCCAGGTGGCCCATGACGTCGGCGCGGCCGCCGAACGCCGCGGCCGGGAAGCCGCCGCCCATCACCTTGCCGAAGGTCACCAGGTCCGGGCGCCAGCCCTCGACGGCGCCGTCGAGGCCCCACTGGCCCTGGCGCGAGGCGCGGAAGCCGGTCATCACCTCGTCGCTGACGAACAGCGCGCCGTGGCGGGCGCAGGTCTCGGCGAGGAACGCGTTGAAGCCCGGCTCGGGCGGGACGACGCCCATGTTGCCCGGCGCGGCCTCGGTGACCAGGCAGGCGATCCGGTCGCCGTGCTCGGCGAACACCTTCTCCACCGCGGCGCGGTCGTTGTAGGGCAGGACGAGCGTGAGCTCGGTCGAGGAGGCCGGTACGCCGGGGGTGCCCGGGACCGCGAACGTCGCCAGCCCGGAGCCGGCCGAGGCCAGCAGCGGGTCGACGTGGCCGTGGTAGCAGCCGGCGAACTTCACGACCACGTCGCGGCCGGTGAAGCCGCGGGCCAGCCGGATCGCCGACATCGTCGCCTCGGTGCCGGAGGAGACGAAGCGGACCCGTTCGACCGACGTGCGGGCGACGATCTCCTCGGCCAGCTCGACCTCGGGCTCGGTGGGCGTGCCGTACGACGTGCCGCGCGCGACGGCGGTCTGGACCGCCGCCAGCACCTCGGGGTGGGCGTGGCCCAGCAGCATCGGGCCCCAGGAGCAGATGAGGTCGACGTACTCGTTCCCGTCGTGGTCGGTGAGCCACGCGCCGGCCGCCGAGCGGATGAACCGCGGTGTGCCGCCGACGGCGTTGAACGCGCGCACCGGGGAGTTCACGCCGCCCGGGGTCACCGCGCGGGCACGGGCGAAGAGGCCGGCGGAGGCAGCGGTGTCGAGAGGCACCCCGCCATTGTCGCCGAGGGGACGAAACGCGCCACGTCGGGTGCGCCACGCCCGGGCGGCGCGGGTGACCGGTTTCACGCGACGCCGTGTTGGGCAACCTGCCGTCCGGGCCGCGTGGGAGGCGGTCCGACGTCCCACGAAGCGGACACATCCGTAACTCCGTTGTGACACGCTTCGTTGTGGACGTCACACCCGGCCGTCGAGGGAGCGCGGTCGGGTCGGCTACTACCGGGAGTGAACCCATGTCCGTCAAGCGTTTCGGTCGCTGGCAGCGAGCGACGGCACTCGTGCCCCTTGCTGTCCTCTCGACCGCGTGGACCGCGAGCCTGGCGGGCGTGGGAGCCCCCGTCACGGTGTCCGCGGAGACCCCGGTGGCCGAGTCGCTGCCGGACGGCACCTCGGTGCCGACCGAGGCCATCCAGGCGCCGGCGAGCGTCTCGTCCGGGTCGACCGGCTCGGTCGCGCCCGGCGTCGAGGGCGACACCACCGAGGTGGTCCGCACCGCGTCGACCAACGCGATCCCGTCCGCCGCCCTCGCGGCGTACCAGCGGGCCGAGACGGTCATCAACTCCGCCGACAAGAGCTGCAACCTCACCTGGCAGCTGGTCGCGGCGATCGGCCGCGTCGAGTCCGACCACGGTCGCTACGGCGGGAACTCCCTCGACGACGAGGGCGTGGCCCGTCCCGGCATCTACGGCATCGCGCTGAACGGCAAGAACAACACCCAGGCCATCCGCGACACCGACGCCGGGCAGTTCGACAACGACCCCGTGTGGGACCGCGCGGTCGGCCCGATGCAGTTCATCCCCTCGACCTGGTCGGTCGTCGGCGTCGACGCCGACGGCGACTCGCAGCGCAACCCGCAGGACATCGACGACGCGGCGCTGGCCAGTGCGGTCTACCTCTGCTCCGGCAGCGACGACCTGTCCACCACCAGCGGCCAGCGCGCCGCGGTCTACCGCTACAACCACTCCAACAGCTACGTCTCGCTCGTGCTCGGCATCATGGACGCCTACCTCGAGGGCGACTTCATGTCGATCCCGAACGGCACCGTGGCGGCCGGCGTCATCGCCCCCTCCCCCACGCCGGTCGACGTCGGCCCGGGCCCCGGCGAGGGTCCGCGCTCCGACGGCGGCGGCCAGACGGTCATCGCGCCGCAGGACGGGCCGACCACCGCCCCGCAGCCCACCACCGCACCGCAGCCGACCCAAGGCCCGGCCACCGGTGGCGACGACGGCGGCAGCGGGGACGACGGCAAGAACGACGGCCCGAAGGGCGGCCTCGGCATCCCCGGCCTCCCGACCCCGTCGCTCCCGGCGCTGCCCTCCACCGGCATCGACCCGGTCGACGGCATCCTGAGCTTCGCCCAGGCCGTGGTCCAGTGCACGCTCGACGGCTACATCGACAACATCTTCAAGAAGGACGACCCCTTCGACCAGTGCGTCAAGGGCTACACGAACCCGTAGCCCCACGCCGTCCCGATCTCGGGGGCCCCATCCGTACGCCGGGTGGGGCCCTCGTCCTGTCCCCCCGGGCCGACAGGTCAGCCGAAGACGTACAACGCCGCCGTGGCCACCACGACGGCGACGACAGCCAGCACGACCGCGGCTGCACCCAGGGTGCGGGAGCGCTCGACACCTCGCGCGACCAGCCCGAGCGGCAGCGCGACGGCCGCGGCGATGTAGGCGTACAGGCTGAAGAAGTACGTCCACGACAACGCGACGGCCAGCAGCGCCAGGCCGAGCGCCAGGCCGCCGAGCGGTCGCATGTCCGGTCCCGCGCTGCTCACGTCCGCACCGTAGCCGTCCAGGACCAGCCCGCCAGCCGCGGGCCTTCCCCCACCCGAGCGTGCTCCGGCCTGGGGCGCCGACGATCGTCCAGATTGCTCCGAGAGGCCCGCCCGCGGACCCGGCCAGGCGCTGACACCGCGCAGCTGCGCGGAAGTGTCTGTCTCACCGCGGCGGTCGTGTGCTCGAGAACGTGCCGTCGCGCGTCGCCAGACACACGACCCCGGTCACCAGCTCTTGGCTCACCTGCCTCCGGACGAGCGGAGGCGAGGGTCAGGCGCGGAGGAGCCGGGCGGCCTCGGCGGCCCAGTAGGTGAGGACGACGTCGGCGCCGGCGCGGCGGATCGACATCAGCGACTCGAGGATGGCCGGCTCGCGGTCGATCCACCCCTGGGCGGCGGCGGCCTCGAGCATGGCGTACTCGCCGGAGACGTTGTAGGCGGCCACGGGGACGTCGACGGCGTCGCGGACGCGGCGGAGGACGTCGAGGTACGCCAGGGCGGGCTTCACCATGACCAGGTCGGCGCCCTGCTCGACGTCGAGCAGCGCCTCGCGGACGCCCTCGACGGCGTTGGCCGGGTCCTGCTGGTAGGTGCGGCGGTCCCCGACGAGCGAGGAGTCGACGGCCTCGCGGAACGGGCCGAAGAAGGCGGAGGCGTACTTCGCGGAGTAGGCCAGCACCGAGACGTCGGTGTGCTCGGCGGCGTCGAGGGCGGCGCGGACGACGGCGACCTGGCCGTCCATCATCCCGCTGGGCCCGACCATGTCGACGCCGGCGTCGGCCTGCGCGAGCGCCATCTCGGCGTACCGCTCGAGCGTCCGGTCGTTGTCGACGCGCCCGTCGGGGGTGAGCAGGCCGCAGTGCCCGTGGTCGGTGAACTCGTCGAGGCACAGGTCGCTCATCACCGTGAGCGCGTCGCCGACCTCGGCGACCACGTCGGTGATCGCGAGGTTCAGCACGCCGGCGGGGTCGACCGCGCCGGAGCCGGTGGCGTCCTTGGCCTCCGGGATGCCGAAGAGCATGACGCCGCCGAGACCTAGCTCGGCCGCCTCGGCGACCGCGCCCAGCAGCGAGGAGCGGGAGTGCTGCACGACGCCGGGCATCGAGGAGATCGGCACGGGGGCGTCGATCCCCTCGCGCACGAAGAGCGGCAGCACGAGCTGCCGCGCCTCGAGCGAGGTCTCCGCGACCATCCGCCGCAGCGCCGGCGTGGTGCGCAGGCGCCGCGGGCGGACGACGGGACGCAGACCCCTGGCCAGGCCCTCGGCCGCCGCCTCGGTCACCGCGAGGAGGCCTTGGTACGCCGTGCGGAGGGCTTGCGCTCGGACGGCCGGGTGACCGGCTGGCCGGCCTCGAGCATCGCCGCGCGGCGGGACGCGCCGAAGTCGGCGAGCGCGTCGACGAGCACCTCGACGTCCGGCTTGGGCGCCATCACGTCGACCCGCAGGCCGTGCTCCTCCGCGGTCTTGGCGGTCTGCGGACCGATGACCGCGATGACCGTCGAGGGGTGCGGCTTGCCGGCGATGCCGACGAGGTTGCGCACGGTCGAGGAGGAGGTGAAGACGACCGCGTCGAACTTGCCGGTCTTGATCGCGTCGCGCACCGGCGCCGGCGGCGGGGTGGCGCGGACGGTGCGGTACGCCGTGACGTCGTCGCACTCCCAGCCGAGGTCGATCAGGCCGGCGACGAGGTTCTCCGTGGCGATGTCGGCGCGGGGCAGGAAGACCCGGTTGATCGGGTCGAGCACCTCGTCGTACTCCGGCCACACCTCGAGCAGGCCGGCGGCGGACTGCTCACCGGTCGGCACCAGGTCGGCGCGCAGGCCCCAGGCAGCGATGGCCTGGGCGGTCTTGTCGCCGACCGCGGCGATCTTCAGGCCGGAGAAGGCGCGGGCGTCGAGGCCGTACTCCTCGAACTTCTCGCGCACCGCCTTGACCGCGTTGACCGAGGTGAAGGCGATCCACTCGTACCGGCCCTCGACGAGGCCGCGGACGGCCTTGTCCATCTGCAGCGGGTTGCGCGGCGGCTCGACCGAGATCGTCGGCACCTCCTCGGGCACCGCGCCGTAGCCGCGGGCCCGGGCCGACAGCACGCCGGCCTGGTCCTTGGTGCGCGGCACGAGCACGCGCCAGCCGAAGAGCGGCTTGGTCTCGAACCACGACAGCGTCTCGCGCAGGTCGACGACCTCGCCGACGACGATGATCGCCGGCGGGGCCATCCGGGCGGCGCGGGCGTCGGCGGCGATGTCGGCGAGCGTCGAGCAGACCGTCGACTGACCGGTGGTGGTGCCGACACGGGTCATCGCGACCGGCGTCTGCGGGCTGCGGCCGGCGGCGACGAGCGCCTTGGAGATCTCGCCGATCTGGCCGACGGCGGAGAGCAGCACGAGCGTGCGGTCGTCGGCGTACTGCGACCAGTCGACCTTTTCCCCACAGGTGACGACGGCGACCTCGCGGTGGTCCTTGGTGGTCAGCGGGATGCCGGCGTACGCCGGGACCGCGCTGACCGAGGAGACGCCCGGGACGATCTCGAAGCCGATGCACGCCTTGGCGCAGGCCTGCGCCTCCTCGGGCCCGGAGGCGTAGAGGAACGGGTCGCCGGTCATCAGGCGCACGACGCGCAGGCCGCGCTTGGCCTGCTTGACGACGACCTTCGCGCGAGCGGCGTGGGTCAGCGGCTGGCCGTCCTCGCCGAAGCCGCCGTCGACGACCTCGGGGCCGACCGGCTCCTCGCCCTCGACCGGCTCGGCCAGGCCCAGCACGGTGCGGACGAGCGTGACGTGCTCGGGCGCCTCGGTGACGACGACGTCGGCCGTGCGGAGCAGCTCCGCGGCGCGGACGGTCAGCAGGTCCGGGTCACCGGGCCCGCTCCCGACGAACGACACCCAGCCGGGCGTGGTGGTGGCGGTGGTGGTCTTGCCTCGGGTCGTCATGCGTTGCGCACCTGTTCTGGCTCGAAGTGTGGCTGGTCCTGCTGGTCCTGCGTGTCCTGGTCGAGGTCCCCGGCGCCGTCGGCGAGCATCTCGCCGCCCAGCCGGGTGCCGACGCCGACCGCGTCGGCGGGGGTGCCGGAGACGGACATCCGCACCGACAGCGCCCCGTCGGGGGAGAGCGCCACGGCCCTCACCCACAGCTCTTCGCCGTCCTCGCCCTCGACGACCTCGGCGAGCGCGCCGATGGGGGCGGTGCAGCCGCCCTCGAGGGTGGCGAGCACGGCCCGCTCGGCGTCGACGGCCGCACGGGTGGCGGGGTCCTCGAGCACGCCGAGCCCGGCCAGCAACGGGTCGTCGCTGCGGCACTCGACAGCGAGGGCGCCCTGCCCGGGAGCGGGCAGCACCTGGAGCGGGTCGAGCACCTCGGTCGCCTCCTCGAGCCGTCCGATCCGGGCCAGGCCCGCCCGGGCGAGGATGACGGCGTCGTACTCCCCCGACCGGACCTTGGCGATGCGGGTGTCGACGTTGCCACGCACCCCCACCAGGTCCAAACCGAGACCGAGCGCGGCCAGCTGGGCGACGCGGCGCGGCGAGCCGGTGCCGACGCGCGAGCCGACCGGCAGCTCCCCGAGGGTCAGCCCGTCGCGGGCGACGACGACGTCGCGGGGGTCCTCGCGGACCGGCACGGCGGCCAGCGTGATGCCGGGCGCGGGGTAGGTCGGGATGTCCTTGAGCGAGTGCACCGCGACGTCCACCTCGCCGGCGACCAGCGCGTCGCGCAGCGCGGCGACGAAGACGCCGACCCCGCCGTACTCCGCCAGCGGGATGCCCGAGGCCTGGGTGCGGTCGCCGTCGGTGCGGACCTCGACCAGCTCGACCTCACGGCCGAGGCGCTCGCGGATCATGTCGGCGACGTGGCCGCTCTGCGTGGTCGCTAGCAGCGAGGCGCGGGTGCCGACGCGGATGGGGCGGGACGACCCGGCGCTCATGACAGTCCCTCCGGCCGGGTGACGGCGGTGACCGCCTCGGGGTCGAGGGCGAAGAGCTCGGCGAGGGCGGCGGCGTACGACACCGCGCCGGTCTCGTTCGCGAGCTCCTTGACCCGCACGGTCGGCTCGTGGAGCAGCTTGTCCGCGACCCGCCGCACCGCGTGGAGCACCTCGGTGCGGACGGCGGGGTCGAGGTCGGGCAGCCGGTGGTCGAGGCGGGTCATCTCGGCGTCGACCACGGAGGTCGCCATCGAGCGCAGCGCGACCACCGTGGGGGTGACGCTGGCGCTGCGGCGGGCGGCGAGGAACGCGCCGACCTCCTCGGTGACGATCCGGCGGACCTCGAGCACCTCGCGGCCGGCCTCGGAGGCGTGCAGCGCCTCGGCCAGGGAGGCGAGGTCGACGAGCGTGACGCCCGGCAGGTCGGCGACGGCGGGGTCGACGTCGTGGGGCAGCGCCAGGTCGACGAAGGAGATCGGCTTCTGCACCGGCCGCGAGGCCACCATGTCGGCGGTCACGAGGACGCCGGTCGCGCCGGCGCAGGTGACCACCAGGTCGGCGTGGGCGAGCTCGGCCTCCAGGTCGGCCAGCAGCGCCGGTCGCGCGCCGTGCTCGCCGGCCAGCCGTTGAGCGCGCTCGGCGGAGCGGTTGACGACCACGATGTCCTCGGCGCCCAGGCGGGCCACGGTCGCGGTGGCCAGGCCGGCCATCGCACCGGCACCGACGACCACGACCCGCTTGCCGCCGACCGAGCTGCGCAGGTCGGCGGTCGGGTCGAGCTCGTCGTCCGGCGCGGTCGGGTCGCCGCCGACCCGCTCGAGCGCGGCGGTCACCAGTGACGGGGCCGCCCGGTCGATGCCGGTCTCGGCGCGCGAGCGCTTGCCGACGCGGAGCGCCTGCTGGAAGAGCACGTTGAGGGCGGGGCCGACCGTGCCGAGCTCCTGGCCCATCCGCAGCGCCTCGCGGGTCTGGCCGAGGATCTGGCCCTCGCCGACGGCCATCGAGTCCAGCCCGGCCGCCACCTGGAAGAGGTGGGAGACGGCGCCGTCGTCGTAGTGCACGTAAAGGTGCGGGAGCATCGCGCCGGTCGTCTCGCCCGCGCGGTCGACCAGCAGGGTCGAGAGCTCCTCGACCGAGCCGTGGAAGCGGTCGACGTCGGCGTACAGCTCGAGCCGGTTGCAGGTGGCGATCACCGTGGCCTCGTTGACGTGCGCGCAGGTCGAGGCGTCGTGGACGAGCTTGGGCACCTCGTCGCGCGTCATGGCGAGCCGTTCGAGCAGCGCGACCGGCGCGGTGTTGTGCGAGATGCCGACGACCAAGACGCTCATGCGAGCTCCCCCTGGGCCTTGCGCTGCTCGTGGTAGGCGAGGACCTGCAGCTCGACGGAGAGGTCGACCTTGCGCACGTCGACCCCGGCCGGCACCGAGAGGACGCCGGCCGCGAAGTTCAGGATGCTGGTGATGCCGCACGCCACCATCCGGTCGGCGACCGCCTGTGCGGCGACCGCCGGCGTGGCGATGACGCCGATCGCGACGCCGTGCTCGGCGACGATCGACTCGAGGTCGTCGAAGGGCTGCACCTCGATCCCCGCCACCATCTCGCCGTGGCGGGCGGGGTCGGCGTCGAGCAGCGCGACCGTGCGGAAGCCGCGGCTGCGGAAGCCGGAGTAGTTGGCGAGCGCGTGGCCCAGGTTGCCGATGCCGACGATGACGACCGGCCAGTCCTGGGTCACGCCGATCTCGCGCGCGATCTGGTAGCGCAGGTAGTCGACGTCGTACCCGACACCGCGCGTGCCGTAGGAGCCCAGGTAGGAGAGGTCCTTGCGGAGCTTGGCGCTGTTGACGCCGGCCGCCGCCGCGAGCGCCTCGCTCGAGCAGGTGCCCGTCCCGGCCTCGGAGAGCGTCGTCAACGCCCGGAGGTAGACGGGGAGTCGCGCGACCGTGGCCTCGGGGATGTCCCGAGCACTCTCGGTCGAAGTCCGTGCGGTCACGTGCAGCTCTTCCCAGCCATGCCGCAGCGGGGGCCGTGCCGGGCCCGGATTCGCTCAGCGGCCCTGCCACTGTAGGAGTTTGTGAACGGGAGAACAAAACGGACAGCGCCCGTTCCGGCCCGCGGCCTAGCACATGTGAGAAGCCCAACACGCGGCGGGGTGCGCGCCTTCTCAGGCCCTCCTCAGGAAGCGCCGAGAGCGGCCCGCAGCCGCGCCTCGTCGACCCGCCAGAAGGTGTGCTGCCGCCCGTCGACGAGCACCACCGGGATCTCCTCGGCGTACCGCTCCCGCAGCGCCGGGTCGTCGAGGATCGACTGCTCGACCCAGTCGACGCCGAGGTCGGCGCAGACCCGCTCGACCACCGTCCGGGCGTCGTCGCACAGGTGGCAGCCGGGCTTGCCGTAGAGCGTGACCCGCGGTCCGTCCGCCCCCGCTCGTCGCCACAGCCTCATCGCGCCGGCCTCACTCGAGCAGGTCCAGCGCCCGGCGCCGCTCGAGCTGGCGCAGCCGGCCCTTCTGGACCTTGCCGGTGACGGTGAGCGGCAGCTCGGTGACGACCTCGACCCGCGCCGGACGCTTGTACGCCGCCAGGCGGGTCTCGCAGCACTCGACCACGGCCGTCTCGACCGCCGCGGCGTCCGCGCCCGGCTCCGCGACGACGTACGCGACGACCGCCTCGCCGGTGACCTCGTCGGGAACGCCGATGACCGCGGCCTCGAGCACCCCCGCGGCGCCCTTGAGCACGTCCTCCACCTCGACGGGGAACACGTTGAACCCGGAGACGATGACCAGCTCCTTGACCCGGTCGACGAGCGTGAGGTCCCCGGCGTCGTCGAGGATGCCGACGTCGCCGGTGCTCCACCAGCCGTCGGCGTCGGGGCCGTCGGCGCCGTCGGGCCAGTAGCCGCTGAACAGGTTCGCGCCCCGGACCTGGATCTCACCGGGGTCGCCCCCCGGCGCGAGCACGCGCCCGGTCGCGTCGACCAGCCGCACGTCGATGCCGGGCAGCGGAGCGCCGACGGAGCCGCGGGCGGCGGTGCCGGTCGAGCCCACCCCGGTCGAGCCCACCCCGGTCGAGCACAGCGTGCTGGTGACCACCGGCGCGGCCTCGGTCAGCCCGTAGCCCTGGTGGACCGGCACCCCGGTCAGCCCGGTGAACTCCTCGACCAGCTCGGGGGCGAGCGGCGCGGAGCCCGAGAGCACCAGCCGCACCGGACCCAGCCGCTCGGCGAGCCCGTCGACCCCGCGCCAGTGGGCGAAGACCGGCGGGGCGACCGGGACCACGCTGCATGCCTCGTCCTCGACCAGGTCGAGGGTCCCCTCGGGGTCGAACCGCTCGACGAGCACCAGCTTGGCGCGGTGGCGCAGCACGGCGCCGAGCACCGCGTTGAGCCCGTAGACGTGGAACAGCGGGAGCACGCCGAGCACGACGTCGTCGCCGTGGATCATCGGGGGCTCGACCGAGGCGACCTGGTCGATGTTGGCGAGCAGCGCCCGGTGCGTGAGCATCGCGGCGCGCGGCAGGCCGGAGGTGCCGCTGGTGTAGAGGAGGACGGCGAGCTTGTCGGGGTCCTGCAGCGGTGGCACCGGCCGCGCCCGGTCGGCGCGCAGGTCGTCGTAGGACCGCTCCCCCGGCTGGGGCGCGCCGCCGACGACCACGACGCGGACGTTCGTCGCCGCGGTCCCCGCGGCCACCGCGTCGGCGACGGCCGCCCGGACCGCACCCACCGTGTCGGGGTCGGCCACCACCATCCGCGCACCGCAGTCGGCCAGCACGCGGGCCAGCTCCGCGGGCGTCGAGGAGGGGTTGAGCGGCACGGCGACCGCCTGCGCGCGCAGCACCGCGAGGTACGTCGTCACGAACTCCAGCCGGTTGCCGACGACGAGCAGCACCCGGTTGCCGGCGACGATCCCGGCCGCCCCGAGACCGGTGGCGACCCGGCCCACCTCGTCGTCGAGCTCCGCCCACGTCGCGCTGCGACCACCGGCCTCGACGACCGCGAGCTTGCCGGGGTTCTCCGTCGCCGCGACGGCGACGAGGTCGGCCAGGTCGGACGCGGCGGGCATGGCCGGATACTTCCACAACCGGGCCCCGTCCGCGGGTCTACGCTGGCCGGCGTGAGCCCGCCGGAGCGCCCCCGCACCCCGCTCGACCTGCGCCAGCGGTCCGCGCTCGCCGGCGAGGCCGCCGCCTCGGCCGCCGAGGTCGAGCGGGCCCTGCACCAGCCCGCCGACGCCACCGCCGCGGCGTTCTTCGACGTCGACAACACCGTCATGCAGGGCGCGAGCATCTTCCACCTCGCGCGCGGCCTCCACCGGCGCAAGTTCTTCACCAGCCGCGAGATCCTCGGGGCGGCCTGGAAGCAGGCCTACTTCCGCGTCGTCGGCGTCGAGGACCCCGACCACGTCGCCGACGCGCGCAACTCCGCCCTCAGCTTCATCGCCGGGCACACCGTCGCGGAGCTGCAGGAGCTCGGCGAGGAGATCTTCGAGGAGGCGATGGCGCACCGGATCTGGCCGGGCACCCGCGCGCTGGCTCAGCTCCACCTCGACGAGGGCCAGCGGGTCTGGCTGGTCACCGCGGCCCCGATCGAGATCGCCTCGATCATCGCCCGCCGGCTCGGGCTCACCGGCGCGATGGGCACCGTGGCCGAGCACGTCGACGGCGTCTACACCGGCCGCCTGGTCGGCGACATGCTGCACGGACCGGCCAAGGCCGAGGCGGTCAAGGCCCTCGCCGCCCGCGAGGGGCTCGACCTCACCCGCTGCTCGGCGTACTCCGACTCCTACAACGACCTGCCGATGCTCGAGCTCGTCGGCGACCCCTGCGCGATCAACCCCGACGCGCGGCTGCGGGCCCACGCGCGGCAGCAGGGCTGGCGCACCCGCGACTACCGCACCGGCCGCAAGGCCGCCCGAGCCGGCCTCCTCCTGGGCGCGGTGACCGGCGCGGCGACCGGCACCGTCGCCGCCGGGGTGGCGCTCCGCGCCCGCCGCCGCTGAGAAGTAGAAGTCCGGTCTGGACCTCTTCTGGACGGTTTCGTTCCCACGGGGCCGCGACCGGGCCTACCATCGAGGCGGCTCGGGAGGAGCCGTGGGCCGGGAGGGGTTGTCGTCATGCCGTCGGACGGTGCTGGTGTCGCGCGCGGGCTCGAGGCCCTCCGCCGCGACGTCGCGCGCCTCCTGCTCGGCGGCACGGCCCTGCAGGTCGCCGGCGGCGGCCCCCAGCTGCTGCTCACCGAGGCGCTGCGCACCGAGGCCATGGCCGACGACAGCGCCGCACCCGGCCCCGGGCCCGGCGGTCCGGCGTACGGCGACGGCGCGCTGGCCACCTCCTCGGAGGAGTCCGAGGCCGACCGCACCCGGCTGATCGCCCTGGTCGAGCTGGCGCGCGGCGGCGACGCCGAGGCGTTCGGGCTGCTCTACGACCACTACCAGGGCTCGGTCTACCGCTTCCTCTTCTACCGGACCCGCTCCGCGCCGCTGGCCGAGGACCTCACCTCCGAGACGTTCTTCCGCGCGCTGCGGTCGATGCAGAACTTCCGCTGGCAGGGCAAGGACTTCGGCGCCTGGCTGATGACCATCGCCCGCAACCTCGCCACCGACCACTTCAAGGCCGGCCGCACCCGCCTCGAGATGACCACCGAGGACATGGGTCAGCACGACGACGCCACCGAGGGCCCCGAGGCCGCGGTGCTGGCGAGCCTGACCAACGAGATCCTGCTCCAGGCCCTCACCGAGCTGCCCGACGAGCAGCGCGACTGCCTGGTCATGCGCTTCCTGCAGGGGATGAGCATCGCCGAGACGGCCGCGGTGCTGGGCCGCAGCGACGGCGCCGTCAAGCAGCTCCAGCTGCGCGGCGTCCGCAACCTCGCCAAGCTGATGCCGGAGGGACTCCGTGGCTGACACCGGTGCCCCCCTCCGCACGCGTGCACGCCGTGACGCTCGCCGCCTCACGAGCCGCGTAACCTCGCTCGTCGACCCGTCGTTGAGCCGGGTGTCCGCGCAGGGTCGCGCGGGCACGACCGAGACGACAGGACTGATCCGATGAGCCCCGTGTTCACGGCGCGCCGACGTGCCGAGGAGTTCAACGCCCTCGTCGAGGGCACCTCGACCCGCGAGCTGCACGACACGCGGACCGTCGAGCTCGCGGAGCTCGTGGGCACGCTGCGCTCCGCCGCGCCCGTGGAGGCGCGCCCGGCGTTCGTCGCCGACCTGCGGGAGCGGCTGATGGCCGAGGCCGCCACCGCGCTGGTCCCGTCCGCGGCCGGCACCCGCGACGAGGCCGGCGACGACACCGAGCGCCGCCTGACGCTGGCGCCGCGGCGTACGACGCGGGACCGGCGGATCGCCGCCGCGGTCGGCGGCTTCGCGATCGTCGGTGCCACCACGTCGATGGCGGTCGCGGCCCAGACCGCCCTGCCGGGCGACACGCTGTACCCGCTCAAGCGCGCGATCGAGAACGCCCAGACCGGCTTCAGCGTCAGCGACAACCAGAAGGGCTCGAACCTGCTGGCCAACGCGCAGGGTCGCCTGGCGGAGGTCGAGGAGCTCAGCCAGTCCGAGGCCGCGCGCGACGCCGCCACCGCCGAGACGATCGCCGGCACGCTCGCGGAGTTCAGCGAGCAGGCCGGCGCGGCGTCCGAGCTCCTCATCAGCGACTACGAGGAGAACGGTCACGCCGCCGCGATCGCGGAGCTGCGCGACTTCACCGGCTCGAGCATGGACGCGCTCGCCGGCCTCGAGAGCGTGCTGCCCGAGGGCGCACGCGCGGCGCTGATCCAGGCCGCCCAGCTGCTGACCCGGATCGACGCCGAGGCGGCCGCGTTGTGCACCGTCTGCGGCGGCGAGGGCATCTCGATCATCCCGCCGTTCGCGGTCAAGGCCGTCGAGGACGTCCTCGGCGGGCTCGTCGGCGCGCTCACCACCCCGGCCAGCACCCAGGCCGCGTCCGAGGACCGCCGGGGCGACTCCGGCCGGGGCCAGGGCAAGGACCGCGGCGGCCAGGGCAAGGCCGGCCCCGGGGGTGGCCAGGCCGTCCCCACCGACACCCCGACCCTCCCGCCGGTGCTGGGCGGCGGCCAGCACCGGCGGGAGGGTCGGGGTG
>NZ_JAANMS010000025.1 GCF_011250565.1 Nocardioides sp. IC4_145 | reverse complement strand
GAGGCGGACTGCGAGCAGGCGAACCCGCCGAAGTCGCCCCCGAAGAACCCGCCCAAGAACCCGCCGACGCCCCAGCCCACGCCGACCCCCGCGCCGCAGCCGACCCCCACTCCCGAGCCGCAGCCGGTCGCCGACCCGTGCGCCGACGCGCTCGAGCGCGAGTGGACCTGCGTGGTCGACACCGAGGCCGAGCCGACCGACCCGGAGACCGTCGAGGACGAGGAGACCCTCCTCGAGCTCGTGCCCGAGGAGGCCGACGGCACCGCCCTCGAGCTGGTCCTCGACCTCCGCGACGGCGACAAGGCGGACAAGCCCGGCACGGTCATCGTCCTCGGCACCACCGAGCTCACCCGCGAGGCGCTCGTCGACTACCTCGAGCAGCTCCGCGAGACCTACCCGGACGCCGTCCTCGTGTCCGTGGCCGAGCCGACCTCGGAGCCGATCCCCGCTGGTTGAGCAGCGAGCGCCAGCGACCCCCGCTGGTTGAGCAGCGAGCGCCAGCGACCCCCGCTGGTTGAGCAGCGAGCGCCAGCGAGCGTGTCGAAACCCGGCGAGATGCGCAGGGCGTCGACCCCCACCGCCGTACTCCGAAGAATGCGAGGACGCGGCGGTCTCGAGAACTCCCATGTGCGGGGAGCGCCGCCGCTCGCGAGACCGCCGCGTCGTCGCGGCCCTTTACCCAGGCGGAACCCGCCGAATCCGTCCACGGCCAGTGGTCTGGTCCAGCGCACCCCGCACCACGGCGGGACGACCCCGGACCCTGCCGAGCTGCTGAACGGACCCGCCGATCCGGCCGTCGGCGCTGGGACGTCGTCCACATCCGAAGCGTGATGGGCCCGGCTGAGGCCGGGCCCATCACGTGTTCATCGGATCACCGCACCCGCGACGTCGGCTCGCTCGTCGTCCTCGCCACGTCGTGACCGGGCTTGCTGGCGATGACGCGAACCTTGATCCGCAACCCGCGCTGGGCCGGGCCGAGCACCAGCGTCGGGCCGGTCGCGCCCGTGATCACGCGGCCGCCGGCGAGCCAGCGGTAGCGCAGCGTCACGCCTCTGCCCCAGCTGCCCGGGCGGGCGATCAGGGTGCTGCCGACGGTCAACGCCCCGACGATCCTCGGCGCGCGAGGAACGTCGATGATCGCTCCGGCGACCGGAACAGTGGGCCGACTGCGCCGGCTCTCGGTCCGGTAACCCAGCTGCCGACCGGTGACGACGACCGAGACCCGCCGTCCGACGTCGGCTGCCCGGAGCACGTAGCTCGGCTTGGTCGCGCCCGGCACCGGCCTACCCCCGCTCAGCCACTGGTAGGAGAGCGTGACCCCGCGGTCCCACGTCCCGGGGTCGGCCGTCAGGGTGCGACCGAAGCGCGGCGTGCCGCCGTCGACGGCCGGCACCGGGGTGAGCGCCAGGGTGCCCGGCGCGACCGGCTGCGTCGCGTCACTGACCCGGGCCTCTGTGGTGTAACCGTCCTTCTCACCGGTGACCCGGACCGCGACGGCCTTGCCGATGTCCTCGACCCGAGGCGCGAAGACCACGGTCGTCGCTCCTGGCACTGGTTCGCCACCGACGAGCCACTGGTAGGACAGCTCGACGCCGTCGTCCCACGAGCCGGCCAGGGCGTTCAACGTGCGCGTGAAGCGTGCCGAGCCCTCGACGACCGGTGTCGGCGTTCGGACGAGCCGGCCCGGCGCGACCGGCCCGACCGGTTCGCTGACGGCGCTCGTCGACTGGCTCCCGCTCCTGGACCCGGTCACGCGCACGGAGACGTCGCGACCGAGGTCGCCGGCCGAGGGGACATAGGTCTCGCCGGTGGCACCGGGCACGGCCGTGCCGCCGACCAGCCACTGGTAGGCGAGGGTGACGCCGTCGCCCCAGGCGCCGGGAACGACCCGGAGGACCCCACCCACGGCCGGGGCGCCGGTCACAGCTGGCAGGCCGGGCGTGAGCGGCGCCGGCGGCACGACGGTGCTGTTCGGGGCGACCGGGCCGGTGGGCAGGCTGGTGCGAGACACGGGGGCGTAGCCCGTCTTGGTCCCGGTGACGACGACGGTGACCGGCTTGCGGAGGTCGGTCGTGGTCGGCACGTAGGTCGGCCCCGTGGCACCTGGCACGTCGATGCCGCCGACCTGCCACTGGTGGGTCAGGACGACATCGTCGTCCCAGCTCCCCGGATCGACGGTCAGCGTCCGGCCGACCTCGACGAGACCGGTGATGGTGGGCACGGGCGTGGCGGTCAGGGTGCCGAGTTCGACGGCGGCCGTGGGTGCACTGGTGCGCGTGACGGAGCCGTAGCCGGTCTTGCTGCCGGTGACCTCGAGGATGACCGTCGAGCCGAGGTCGGCCGGGCGAGGAACGAAGGTCGAGCCCGTCGCGCGGTCGACGGCGACGCCGCCGACCTTCCACTGGTAGGCGAAGGACGTGTCCGCGGCCCAGCCGTCGGTGACCGCGGTCAGCGTCTCGCCGACGGCGGGGGTGCCGGTGATCGACGGGTCTGCCACCAGTGCGAGCGGCTGCTCGTCGACGGTGTGGGACGTGGTGCACTCGACGCACAGGCCTCCGAGGGAGTCGGCGGCCGGAGCAGCGGTGACCGCGAGCGTGTCGCTCGAGGCGTCGTCGGCCACGACTGCCGTGAACGCGGTGGTCGCGACGTCGGCCCCGGGGGTCGCCGGGGTGGACGGCACGGTCCAGGTGAGGGTCGTGCCCTCGACGGCGACACCGTCCGGGAGCGCCCCGAGCGTGGCGTCGTCGAGGAGGTCCCGGAGGTCGACCTCGACGGTCGCGCCGGCGAGCACGACCCGGCCGACGTTCTGCGCGGTGAGGGTGTAGGTGAGCTCGTCGCCGGGCTCGACCTCCCCGGTCGCGGGTCCGGCGCTCAACGACAGGTCGTACTTCCCCGGCCAGGCCGGCTTGTCGCCGTCGTAGATCCAGTCCTGCCAGAACGCGTCGAGGTCACGGCCGGAGAGCTCCTCGGCGAGGTCCTTGAGCCGGTCGCCACGGGGGCTCGTCCCGGCGTACCGGTCCTGCCAGGCCCGCACGACCGCGAGGAAGTCGTCGCGGCGCAGGGCGGTGTGCAGCGCCTCCCAGAACTGCGCGCCACGGGTGTAGGTCTGGTAGCCGTAGATGGCCGCCGAGTTGGTCTGGGCGCCGGGCGGGGTCCGCCAGTTCGCGCTCGACGCCGCCGAGTTGTTCCAGCTGTTGAAGTAGGTCGTCTCGAGCTGGGTCCAGTTCGGCGTGGCCGGGGCCACGACGCTGTTGTAGTAGGTCGGGCCCCAGGTGCCCATCCCCTCGTTGATCCAGATGTCGGTCCACAGCCCGGGCGAGACGCTGTTGCCGAACCACTGGTGGGCCAGCTCGTGGATCAGCGTGTTGCCGTTGAAGCTGCTGACGCTCGGGAAGAACGAGCGGTCCTGGGTCTCCAAGGCGTAGTTGATGCCGCTCGGGACGATGTCGACGATCACGCCGGTGGCGTCGCCCGGGTAGGGCCCGAAGGCACCTTCGAGGCCGCGGGTGATCGGGCCGATGACCGGACGCCGGTTGGTGAACGTGGTCTTGTTCGCCGCCGATTGCGCGGAGTCGATGAACGACCACTCCGGGATGACCCGGCCGCTGGCCAGGGTGACCTCGCCGACGTGCATGTCGTACTTGCCGATCGAGACGACGAGCAGCTCGCTGGCCATGGGCTGGGCCATCCGCCACCGCCAGGTGGTGCGGGTGCCCTCGTCGGTGGCCACCCGGTCCTGCAGCACGCCGTTGCTGGCGGCCGCGGCTGCGCCCGGGCCGGCGGCGTTGGTGAGCGTGTCGGGGATGTTGACGTCGATGGTGTACGACGCCTTGTCCGCGGGGGCGTTGTTGTGCGGGAAGCCGGTCATCGCGCCGATGGGCTGGCCGAGGAACGTGGCACCGTCGGCGGTACCGACCCAGCCCTCCCACGAGTTGTCGGCGTCGGTGTGCCGCTCGGGGACGCCGTGGTACGCGACGTCGACGGTGAAGTCACCCTCGACCGGCGTCACCGGGGTGATGACGAGCTTGTACTTGTGCGTCGGCGCGTAGGCCGTGCCGGTGACCACGTCGCGGGTGTAGGCCGCCTCGACGCCGTCGACCTTGACCGAGTCGATCGTCAGTCCGCGGAAGTCCATCGCGAATGACTTCAGCGGCGCGCCGGCGGTGGTGGCCTGCATCCGCAGGCTCGCCTCGTCGAAGACGCCCCCCATGATGCCGCCGACGACGCCGGTGGGGCTCCACCGGATGTCGAGGTCGTAGTGGCGGGCGTCGTAGCCGCCGTTGCCGATGTGGGGGAACTGGGCGTCGCCAACCGTCTGCGCGCCGTCGATCGGGTCTGCGGCGGCGGCCGCGAGCGGCTCGGCGTGCGCCGCGAGCGGCGCTGCGGACAGCATCCCGAATGCGAGCGCTGCGGCTGCTGCTGCCGCCGTCGTCCTCTGCCGGAGCCGGCGGACCGGCCTCCCCCTGGCTGGTGCCTGCGTCATGCTCTCGTGGCCTCTTCTCGTCACGTCGGGCCGCCGCGGAGCCGGCGCCCTTCACGCACCGTAGGGACGATCTGTTACCTCCCTGTGTCGAACGCCGCTTTTGTCCGACATCGGCCGGTGGGCCGGCCGGCGGTCCAGACCGGCGGAGGTCCGGACCGGCTCTCGCCGGCGCCCTACTGGCGGGCCGGATCGGCGCAGACCCCGCGGACGTGATCCGAGAGCGCCTGGACGTTCGCGCTGTCGGTGACGGTGGCGGCAGCGTCGGCGGACGTCACGTCGTCGATCGTCGCGTCGTTGGGGAGACCCACGAAGAGCCCCGCGCGATAGGCGACGCCCGCCGCGACCTGGGGACCGACCTCGGCGGTGGCCACCGTCTCCATCATCGCCACGGCCCGGTCGCGGAGCTCAGCGACGGTCTCGGGCGACGGGTCGCTGGCGAAGGCGAGGTGGGCGTCGTCGAGCGCCGCCATGCCGGCACAGAAGTCCTCGGCGGTCGTGGCGCGACTGCCCGGGGCGCCCGCGGCCGTCCCGATCCGGTCGACCGGCGGGCGCACCAGGAGCGCGACGGCGAGGACGGCGAGGACCAGCAGCAGGGTCGCCACCCGAGGCATGCGCGCGACGCGTGACCCTTCAGCCATAGGTCTGCTCCGGCGCGGCGACGGGCCGGACCTCGGTGACGGCGATGGACGGGGCCGTGTCGGCGGCGGTGCCCGAGCCCACGACGTACGTCCCGTCCACCTCGACCCACTGGTCACGCGCCGGGCGCTCCGGGCCCTCGACCTGGACCCGGTATGCCGCGGCGTCGGCGGCGCAGCAGCTGATCGCCATCCGGGTCACGAACCAGGACCGGTCGCCGCCGTAGCTCACGAAACCGGTCAGCGTGACCGGCTGCCCCTCGAGCGTGGCGCCACCCTCCTGGGCCCGCCAGATGAACTCGTCGAGCGGGACTGCGGCGAGCTGTGAGCCGTCGAGGACGGTCACCTCGTCGGGCTCGGCGACCATCGTGGTGTCCCCGGCGCGACGCTCGGCCAGGTAGGAACCGAGCTCCGGCGGGTCGACCACGACCGCGACCAGGGCGGGGAGGACGAGCAGCCACGTCACCAGCGGTACGCCGTGGCCGTGCTCGTGGTCGTGCTTGTGGACGTGGTCGTCGCCGCGGTCGTGCGCGCCGCCGCGGACGGCAGCGACCAGCGGTCCGGCAGCAGCCGCGAGGAGCAGCACCGCGCTGGCCAGCAGGGGCCACCTCATCCAGTCGGCGACGTAGCGGAGGTGCTCACCGGTCACGGAGAGTCGGACCAGGACGACCGCGAGCAGGGCGAGCAGGAGCGCCTGGACGGCAGGCCTCACAGCAGCCACCAACCGGTGGCGACGGCGCTCAGGACCGCCGTCCCGACGACGACCGGCACGAACTGGCGGGCGAAGGCCGAGCCGAACGCGCCGATCTCCATCGCCGCGAGCTTGACGTCCATCGCGGGGCCGACCACGAGGAACACCAGCTTGGCGGTGTCGGAGAAGGCGGTGAGGCTGGCAGCCACGAAGGCGTCCGACTCCGAGCAGAGGGCGACCACGAAGGCGAAGGCGGCCAGGGTCAGCACGCCGAGGACGGCTTGGCCCGCGACGGTGTCGACGATCGAGCGGGGCACGAAGGTGTTGACGGCGGCCGCCAGCATCGCGCCCAGGACCAGGAAGCCGGCGGCGTGCACGAAGTCGTGACGGGCGGTGCCGACGAAGCGCTCGCGCGCCCCCGCCTCGTCCTGCAGCGACCGCGCGCGCAGGACGATCGGCAGCCGGCTGCCCCGCGAGAGGCACCACCAGCCCACGACCAGGGCGGTGGTCAGCGAGGCGATGAAGCGCGCCAGCACCATCTCCGGCTGGCCGGGGAAGGCGACGGCGGTGGACACGAGCACCGCGGGGTTCACCGCTGGCGCGGCCAGCAGGAAGGTCAACGCGACCGCCGGGGCGATGCCACGGCGCATCAGGCTGCCGGCGATCGGGACGGCCGCGCACTCGCACCCTGGCAGGCCCAAGCCGGCGACGCCGGCGACGGGGACACCGAGGACCGGCCGCTTCGGCACGACCCGGGCGAGCACTCGCTCAGAGAGCAGCACCGAGATGGCGGCCGACAGCAGCACCCCCAGCACCAGGAACGGCGTCGACTGCACCACGATGGCGAGGAAGACCGTGCTCCAGGTGACGACCTCGGGCCGGTCCAGGAGCGGGCCGACCACCGGGGCGGACCCCAGCGCCACCAGCAGGGCGACCGCGACGAGCTCGAGCTGACCGGGGCGCGGTCGCCGACGCCCGGTGGCGTCCGTCGTGCTGGGCGACCGGGTGGTCGTGGTGGTCACGGTGCTCTCCTGGGGCAGGTCGTCGACCGCTGATCCTCGCCCATGGGCGAGGCGACGTCTCGGGTTCGACCGGGTCGAGACCCGCCGGACACCGGACTGCAACCCGCTCGTCGCGCCGCGGCTCGCCCCTCAGGTCCGGTCGACGTACCACCGCGCCAGCAGCGTGCCGGCGTCCTCGAGCAGCAGCTCGAGCGTGAGCGGTACGTCGACGCGCGGGCCGGCGGAGATGCGAGGACCGTCCGCAGCGACGACGGTCGGGACGACCGTGGTGCACAGCTCGTCGACGAGGCCGGCGGCGACCAGGTCCCGCAGCAGGTGCGGCCCACCTTCGGAGAGCAGGCTCTCGTAGCCGCGACCGACCAGGGCGTCGCGCAGCGCGACCAGGTCGACCGAGTCCTCGCCGAGGACCAGCACGTTGTCCTCACCCAGCAGCGACCGCGCCTCGTCCAGGCGCTCGGCAGCGGCGCACGTCGCCACCAGCACCCGGCCGGGCTCGTGACCCCGCAGGCCTTCGGGCACCTCGGCCCGCCGGGACACCAGCACGAGCGGCACGTCGGCCGGTCCGTACCCCTCCGCCCGGGCCGTCCCGGCGCCGACGACGATCGCGTCCGCGAGCGACCGGAGCACCCGGAAGACCCGGTGGTCCGCGGCGTTGTTGATCGACCCGCTACGCCCGTCGGCGCCGGTGGCGGAGCCGTCGACGGTGCTGACCATGTTCGCCCGCAGCCACGGGCGTCGCGGCACGGCGTACAGGTCGGGCAGCTCCGGTCGGTCGAGCTCGTCGAGACCCTGCGGGCCGAGCAGGACCCTCACGAGCCCCACCTCATGACCCAGTACTGCACGCCGTACGGGTCGTCGGCGTAGTCCACCGCAGCACTCCCACTGACAAGAGGCGAAGCCCGACGCAGCCCGTCGACCGACGCCCACAGCTCGTCGGCGAGCGACCAGTCGACGCCGGACAGGTCGCCGGCGACCAGCGCGTCCCCCAGGGCCGCGTCGAAGCCGAAGGAGCGCTCGTCGAGGTGCCCCGGCGCCTTCTCGGAGCGCTTGGCCGAGCCGTTGCCGACGACGAGGTACGCCGCCGTGCCACCGCGCCGCACGCCGGCGGCGCCCATCAGCGCTGCGGCCACCCGCTCCCCCTGCGTGTCGCCGAGAACCGCGGCCTCCGGCCCGAGCCACCGCACCGCCGCCAGCGCGGCCGCCCGCAGCTCGGCGACCGGGTCGACCTGGGAGGCGTACTCCGGCAGCAGCGCCAGCGCGCCGGGAACCAGCACCACGCGCGTCACTGGAGCCCCCGGATCGCCCGCGCGGGCAGCCGACGCCCGACGATCGTGTTCACCATGTCGACGACCTGACGCGTCTCGACGACCTCGTGCACGCGGTAGATCCGCGCACCGGCCAGCGCGCAGACGGCGGTCGCGGCCAGCGTGCCGGTGAGCCGTTCGCCGACCGGCAGGTCCAGCGACTCGCCGACGAAGTCCTTGTTCGACAGCGACACCAGCACCGGCCACCCGGTCGCCACCATCTCACCGAGCCGGCGGGTGATCTCGAGGGAGTGGAAGGTGTTCTTGCCGAAGTCGTGCGCCGGGTCGATCACCAGCGACTCCCGCGCGACGCCCGCGGCGAGCGCCCGCTCGGCGTACGCCACGGTGTCGTCGATCGCGGACCGCACCACGTCGTCGTACTCCACCCGGTAGGGCCGCGTCCGCGGCACCGCCCCACCCGTGTGCGTGCAGATCAGCGCGACGTCGTGCTTCGCGGCCACGTCGACCAGGGCGGGGTCGGCGCCGCCCCAGGCGTCGTTGAGGACGTCCGCGCCCGCCTCGCAGACCGCGTCGCCGACCGAGGCGCGCCAGGTGTCGACGGAGATGACGAGCGAGGGGTACGCCGCCCGAATCCGCGCCACGAAGTCGACGACCCGCCGCTTCTCCTCGACCTCGTCGATCTCCTCGCCGGGGGCAGCCTTGATGCCGCCGATGTCGACCATCTCGGCGCCCTCGTCGACGACCTGGGCGACCCGGTCGAAGGCCTTGTCCTCCGCCCAGGTGGCGCCCTTGTCGTAGAACGAGTCGGGCGTCCGGTTGACGATCGCCATCATCAGCGTCCGGTCGTCGTCGAACTCGTGTCGTCCGAGTCGCAGGGTCATGCCACGGACCTCGCCGGCGGGCGCTCCGAGACGAGCACCTGGCGCTCGACCGGCGTGATGCCGTCCGGGCCGGGCTGGTACTGCCGGAGGGTCACTGCTCGGCTGGTTGAGGAAGGCGCGCTAGCGCCTGTCTCGAAACCCGTCGCGCCTCGCCGCCGCGCCATGGCGGCCAGGATCTGCGTCGCCATCGCACCGAGGTCGTGCAACGCCTGGTGCGCATGGTCCCGTCGCCCGAGGTCGACCTGTGCGATCGCGTCGACCCCCAGCAGGGAGGCGGTGTCGACGAGGGCGGCCAGCTCGACGGCGTACCCGACCGGCACGGGCAGCGCCTCGAAGAGCGACCGCCGCACGGCCCACTCCCCCGCGAGCGGTTGCACGAGGCCGGCCAGCTCGGGGTGCTCGAGCGCGACGAGCGGCCGAGCGACGAGCTCGGTCACCCGCCCGCCGTCGTACGGCCCCTCCGCCCCCGGCCGCTCGTAGAAACCCTTGACCAGGGCGACGTCCGGCCGGGTCAGCAGCGGGCCGAGCAGGCCGGGCACGAAGTGGGTGTCCCACTCGGTGAGGTCGGCGTCCATGAAGACGAGGACGTCGCCGGTGGTCACGAAGAGCGACTTCCACATCGCCTCGCCCTTGCCGGGCCGCGAGCCGAGGTCGGGCCGCACCTCGGCGGAGCGGTGGACGACCGCGCCGGCGTCGCTCGCCACGTCGTACGTCGCGTCGGTGGAGTCGGAGTCGATCACCACGACCTCGTCGACGAGCGCGACCGTCTCGACGAGCGCCTCCCGCACCCGGGTGACGACGTCGCCGACGGTGCCGGCCTCGTTGCGCGCGGGGACCACGAGGCTGACCCGCTGGGAGCCCTTCGCCGCGACGAGGTCGTCGAGCGACCAGTCGTCCCAGTGGGAGGTGTTGCGGGCGAACCAGCCGCCGTCCGCAGCATCGACAACCATGCCGCCAACGTAGTCGGCGGCCGGGTGGTTGAATCGCGGGCATGGCGTCCCCCTCCCCCGCGCCGCGCCGCAGCCGCGGCCGCCCGCGCACGCCGGGAGCGGAGGCGCGGATCCTGGAGGCGGCGCTGGAGGAGTACGGCGAGCGCGGCTGGGCCGGCTTCACCATCGACGCGGTCGCCCGGCGGGCCGGCGTCGGCAAGTCGACGGTCTATCTGCGCTGGCGCGACAAGGACTCGCTCCTCGTCGACGCCGTCGAGCTCCGCGCGGCCGGCATCGAGGACGTCGACACCGGCTCGCTGCGCGGCGACCTCGAGGCGCTGGCGACCAACCTGTTCCGCCACTACCTGGACCCGGCCGGCTGGGCGACGGTCCGGATGATCGTCGACGCCGCCGGCGCTCCGTCGTCGCTCGGCTCGTTCACCGAACGGGTCGCCCGCCACCACACCGACGCCGTGCTGCCGATCCTCCGGCGCGCGGTCGACCGTGGCGAGGTCCCCGCGGACCTGCCTGCCGCGACCCTCGTGCTCTGCCTGTACGGCGCGGTCACCATGAACCGCCTGCTCCTGCCCGGCGGGGGCACCGCTGCCGGCGAGCCCGACCTGCAGGCCCAGGTGGCGTCGATCGTCGACTTCGTGCTGGCCGGCGCCGGCGCGACCTGAGCCGGCAGCGCCGGCACCACCTCGTCAGCTCAGTGGAAGCCGCTCACGTGCGGACAGGCGGGTCCGTGCTTGACCCGGCACTTCACTCGACGCTTCCACTTCTTGATCCCCCTCCACATGCCCTCAGGGTGCAACGCCGGAGAACCTGACGCAGGCGAACCGATCAGGCTGGTGGCACGGACCACACCTGCACGGCCGAGCTGTCTGGACCTGGTGCGGCGGCGCATGTCACCGAAACCGGTGAGTTCTGTGAACTACTGATTGGTAATCCAGCAAGGATGCGGTATAGGCGCCGCGGCTGTGCAAAGATCTGCACGTCTTGCACGCGATGCGTCCCCCCGGGCGCCACATGGGGAGATACCCACTATGAAGAAGCTCATCATCGGACTCCTGGCGTCCGTGCTCATGGCCGCCGGTTTCGTCGGCGCCAGCACCGGTGCGGCCAACGCGGCTTGCAACGGCTACAGCGGTTGCACCAAGCCCCAGACCGAGGTCGTCAAGGACAAGGTCATCGACCGCGGCGAGCGGCCGAAGGTCAAGGTCAAGTTCGACAGCAACGGGGACGCGACCGTCAAGGGTCAGGTCCGCATGAAGATCAAGCAGGTCGGCGGGCCGGTCGTCTCGAACAAGCTCAAGAAGGTCAACAAGAACGGCGCGGTCACCATCCAGGGCCCCAAGGGCCTGGCCCCGGGCAAGTACAAGGTGACCGTCCGTCTGCTCCCGAAGAAGGGTTCCCCCTTCGCGTACGTCACCCGGACGTACTGGATCACGGTCAAGTAACCAGCCTTGGTGCGAAGACCCCGGCCATCGGCCGGGGTCTTCGTCGTTTCTTGCCGGCTCGTCCCGAAAGTCACCGTCCTGCCGCTCGATAGGGTCCCGCCATGCCTCGCCCCCGCCGTCTCGGCACCGTCCTGGCTCTCGTCGTCGTCCTGGTGGTTGCGGCCGCTGCCTGGGTCGGGTGGACGGCGTACCAGGTCAATCGCTCGCTGAGCGCGGTGGTCGACGACGCCGACGCGGTCCAGACAGCGGTCGAGGACGCCGAGACCGGCCGCGCACGCGCAGCCCTCGAGGACTTCCGGCGGCACAGCGAGGAGGCGGCGGACCGCACCTCCGGCCTCACCTGGCGCGCACTGGGCGTCCTGCCTTTCATCGGCGACGACGCCGACGGGATCGCATTGGCGAGCGACGTCGTCGCCGGGCTGGGGGCGGACGGGGTGGACCCGCTCATCGCCGTGTCGGACGACCTGGACTCGATCGTCCCGAGGGACGCCCGGGTCGACCTCGATGCGCTCGAGCGGCTTCGGCAACCAGTCGAGCGGGCGGACGCGACGTTCACCGACGCCGATCAGCGGCTCACCGACGCCGACCCCAGTGGGTACGTCGACCGGCTCGCGGTCGCGTTCCGGGAGCTGCGCGACAAGGTCGGGGAGGCCCAACGCGCCATGAGCGCGGCCCACACCGCGCTCGAGGTCATGCCGAGCATGCTCGGCGCCGACGGCCCGCGCGACTTCCTCCTCGTGATGCAGAACAACGCGGAGGTCCGCGCGACGGGTGGCCTTCCCGGCGCGATCTCGGTGGTGCGGACCGACGACGGGCGGGTCGAGCTGGTACGCCAGGTCGCGGGCAACGCGTTCGGCCGCCGGCAAGGGCCCGTCCTCCCGCTCACGACCGCTGAGCGCGATCTCTTCGGCCCGAACCTCGGCCGCTACGTCCTCGACGCCAACCTGACCCCGGACTGGCCGCGTTCGTCCGAGCTGATCGCGGCCCGCTGGGTCGAGACCCAGCCGGAGGACCCGGCGGGCGTGCTGTCGATCGACCCGGTTGCGCTGTCGTACCTGCTGGAAGTGACCGGTCCGGTCCAGGTCGGCAGCGTCGAGCTGACGACGGACAACGCCGTCGACGAGCTCCTCCACCAGGTGTACGTGCGTCTTCCGGAGCCGGCCGCCCAGGACGCCTTCTTCCGCGACGCGGCCAAGACCGTCTTTGATCGCGTGTCCGCCGGTGGCGGGGCGCCTCAGGACATGCTGCGGGCGCTGAGCCGCGGCGCTCGCGAAGGTCGCCTGCTGGTCCACTCCTTCGACGAGACCGAGCAGGACGCACTGGCCGGGTCCGGGGTCAGCGGCGAGCTCCCGAGCGAGGAGTCCGACCGTCCGCAGGTCGGCGTCTACCTCGACGACACCGGCATCGGGAAGATGTCCTACTTCCTCCGGCACGCCGTTCGGGCAGCTGCGACTTCGTGCACGGACGACCGTCAGCGCGTCGACGGAGTCCTGCGCCTCGAGTCCACCGTCGACACGAACGCTGTCGCCTCCCTTCCGGACTACGTGACGGGCGGGGGGTACAGCGTGGACGTCGGCTCCCAGCTGGTGTCGGCCTACCTCTACGGCCCGGTCGGGGGTTCCATCGACCGGGTCACCTTCAACGGTCGGCCGGTCGACGTGCAGGGGTTCGAGCACGAGGGTCGGCCGGTCACCCGGGTCATCGCCGAGCTGGAGCCCGGCGAGGTCACGAACGTCGAGTGGCGGATGACCACCCTGGAGGGCCAGGACGGCGCCGTCGAGATGCGCACGACGCCGTCCATCGAGCCGACCCGGTCGAGGGCGACCTACCCCAGCGCCTGCGACTGACCGGCTCCCGCTGGTTGAGCAGCGAAGGCCGTCTGACGGCCTGAGCGATGTCGAAACCCCGCGACGTGCGCAGGGCCGCAACCCCGGTCACTCGTAGCCGAGGATCTCCTTGCGCTTCTCCCCCCACGCCAGCGCGGAGGCGATGGCGTCGTCGAGCGACAGCTCGGTCGACCAGTCCAGCAGCCGCCGCGACTTGTCGACGTTCGCGAAGGCGCCGACGGCGTCGCCCGGCCGTGGCGGCGCCTCGGCGGTCGGCACCGACGAGCCGAAGACCCGCTCGAACGACGCCACCAGCTCACGGACGGTGACGCCGCTGCCGGTGCCGAGGTTGATGACCGTGCTCGGCGCGTCGACGGCGGCGAGCACGTCGTCGAACCTCTCCACCGCGCGCACGTGGGCGCGGGCGATGTCCCAGACGTGGATGTAGTCCCGGATGCCGGTGCCGTCCCGGGTCGGGTGGTCCACGCCGGTGATGGTGAAGGCGTCCTTCTGCCCGCGCGCGGCCATGACCAGCTGGCCGAGCACGTGCGAAGGCTCCCGGGCGTAGATGCCCGTCTCCAGGTCGGGGTCGGAGCCGATGGGGTTGAAGTAGCGCAGGATGATCGCTCGCAGGTCGGTCGCGGCCGCCATGTCCTCGAGGACCTGCTCCATCATCCGCTTGGTCCGGGCGTACGGCGACTGCGGCGCGAGCGGGTCCTCCTCGGTGACCTCGAAGGAGTCCTTCGTCGCGTAGAGGCTCGCGGAGCTGGAGAACAGCACCCGCCCCAGGCCGAGACCGTCGAGCTCGTCGAAGAGCTCGAGTGACTTGGCGACGTTGTCGCGGTAGTACTCGAACGGCTTCTCGACCGACTCCGGCACGACGATCCGCGCGGCCATGTGGATGGTGGCGTCAAGGTCGGGGTGCTCCGCAGCGATGCGACGCAGGAGGGCGCGGTCCGCGATGTCGCCCTTGTAGAACGCGCGGTCGCCGACGAAGACGCGCGGGCCGGTGAGCAGCGAGTCGAGCACGACGGGCACGTGCCCGGCCTCCTCGAGCGCCTTGCAGGTCGTCGAACCGATGTAGCCGGCGCCGCCGGTGACCAGGACCTTCATGAGCGGCAGGCTAGCGTCCGCGGGCGACGAGCCGGCGACGGACGACCGGCGCCGGTCGACGACGCGGCGCGCCGCGACTCGTAGGTAACAAATCCGTCACCCGAGGTTTGGCCGAGGTACACCGCGGGAACAGCCGGTCAGGCACGCACATCGGAGGACGACATGAGCTTGGTGGGCCAACCCGTCGAGGACCAGTGGGCGACGCCCTACGAGAGCTGGTGCGAGCGGCAGGGCGTGCACCCCGAGGCGCCCGGCGCCTTCGACCACTACGTCGCCACGATGGACGCGCCGACCGCCTGATCCGAACGAACCACGTCCGTCCGCTTTCGGGCGATCGGCTGGGCCGAGGTGCCGCGAGGCTTTACATTGTCCGGGCACAGCCCGCGCTGGGTGAAGACCCGGATGCGGTGCTGATGACCGATTGCGGCAACGACGCCGTACGGGACCGCTCGAGCCACATGGGACATCCGATGGACACCGCATGACTGTCCTCTCCTCAGGACGCTCACGTCTGCGATCCGGCGCACCCTCGCGGTCGTTGCGCTTCCTGCCCGCGTCGGCGCTCGTCCTCGACGTGGCGGTCGTCGTCATGGCCGTGCTGGTCGCGGCGGCGGGTCGCCAGACGTTCGGGATTTTCCCGAGCCCGGCCGACGTGTCCCACCACCTCGGCACCGCCGGACCGCTCGTGGTGCTCGGCTGGGTCCTCACCTTGCTCGTCGCAGGGGCGTACAGCCCGAGCGTCTTCGGAGCCGGCACCGAGGAGTACAAGCTCGTCTTCAACGGCTCGATGGTCGCCGCCGCCCTGATCGGCGTCGGGTGCTTCTTCGCGGACTACCCGCTGTCCCGCGGCTTCTACTTCCTGTCCTTCGCCATCGGCATCCCGACCCTCCTGCTGGGCCGCTTCGCGGTCCGCTGGGCCCTGCACCAGGCACGCCGGCGTGGCTCGCTGTTGCACCGCGTGCTGATCGCCGGTTCTCCGGCTCACATCGACGAGATCGCCGCCGTGCTTCGGCGTGAGCGCTGGCTGGGTTACCGGGTCGTGGGCGCGCTGACGCCGGCGTATTACCTCGACGAGGAGACCCGTTCGGGCATTCCGGTGCTCGGCAACTCCGACGACATCACCTCGGTGGTCCTGGAGTCCGGCGCCGACGTGGTCTTCATCGCCGGCGGAGCCCTCGGGTCGGCCACCCAGATGCGCCGGCTGGCCTGGGACCTCGAGCACGAGCACGTGCAGCTGGTGGTGGCACCCAGCGTCACCGACGTGTCCGGTGAACGCATCCGCGTGCGCCCGGTCGGCGGTCTGCCGCTCATGCACATCGATCCCCCGCGGGCCACCGACGCCTCGCGCTGGGGGAAGCGCCTCTTCGACGCCTTCGGCTCCGCCGGCCTGATCCTCGCGTTCAGCCCGCTGTTCCTCCTGGCCGCGCTGCAGATCAAGCTGCACGACCGAGGCCCGGTGCTTTTCAAGCAGACCCGGGTCGGGCAGGACGGGCGAGAGTTCCCGTGCCTGAAGTTCCGCACCATGGTGGTCGACGCCGAGCAGCGGCTCAAGGAGCTGCATGCCCAGCAGGGCTACGAGGCCGGCCTGTTCAAGATGAAGGACGACCCGCGGGTCACCAAGCCGGGCCGGTGGCTGCGCCGGTTGTCCCTCGACGAGCTGCCGCAGCTCTTCAACGTGCTCCGCGGCGAGATGAGCCTGGTCGGCCCGCGGCCGCCGCTTCCCCTCGAGGTCGCGCGCTACGAGGGCGACACCGTACGCCGTCTGCGCGTCCGCCCGGGGATGACCGGCCTGTGGCAGGTCTCCGGCCGTTCGGACCTGTCGTGGTCCGAGGCGGTGCGCCTCGATCTCTACTACGTCGACAACTGGTCGATGATGCAGGACCTCTCGATCCTGGCGAAGACCTTCGGCGCCGTCTTCGGCTCCCGCGGAGCCTACTGAACGCCTTGCCGCTGGCTGAGCAGCGCAGGCCGGCGTCACCGCTGGTTGAGCCGCGAAGGCCGGCTGGCGGCCTGAGCGAGTCGAAACCCCTGGAGATACGCAGGGCGGCGCCCACCGTCACCGGGTTTCGACGACGGCTCGCCTGCTCAACCAGCGGGACGAGTCAGGCGTCGTCGTGCTTGGCGCGACGCCCGCGCTTCGCCGTGTCCGTGCTCTTCGGCGCCTCGGGGGCGTAGCCATACCCGTAGCCGTACCCATAGCCATACCCGTAGCCGTAGCCGCCGCGGCTCTTGGCCGGCGTCATGTTGAGCACCGTGCCGATGGGCTGGGCGTCGACGGAGTCGAGCCGCTCGACGGCTTGGGCGAGCTGGTCCTTGGTCGTCTTGCCGTGGCGGACCACCAAGAGCGCACCGTCAGCCTGAGCCGAGAGCAGCGCGGCGTCGGTGACCGGCAGCAGCGGCGGCGCGTCGATGATGACGACGTCGTACCGCGTCCGCAGCTCGGTCAGCAGCTCACCCATCGCGCGAGACTGCAGCAGCTCGGCAGGGTTGGGCGGGATCGCGCCGCTCGGCAGCACGTCGAGGCCGGTTTCCTCGTGGCGGACGATCACGTCGTCGAGGGCGACCTTGCCGACGAGCAGCGTCGTCACGCCGACGGCGTAGTCGATGTCGAGCATGGCCGACGCCTTCGGGCGGCGCAGGTCGGACTCGACCAGCAGCGTCTTCGTCCCTGCTTGGGCCAGGGTGACGGCGAGGTTCACCGAGGTGGTGGTCTTGCCCTCCCCCGGGACGGCCGACGTCACGACGAAGACCTTGCTGGCGACGTCGACATCGACGAACTGGAGGTTCGTGCGCAGCACCCGGAACGCCTCGACACGCGGGGCGTGCGAGTCGAGCGTGGTGATGAGGGGACGGGTGCGCGCCGAGGCGTCGTACGCGATCGTCCCGAGCAGCGGCGCCTCTGTCGTGCCGTTGAGGTCATCGAGGCTGGAGATGCTGGTGTCCAGCACCTCGCGCAGCACGGCGAGACCAACGCCGAGGAGCAGGCCGAGGACGAGACCGAGCCCGAGGTTGCGGACCGGCTGCGGCGAGACGGGACCGCCGGGCTCGGAGGCGGAGTCGACGATCGTGGCCTTCACCGCGGCCATCTCCTGGCCGTCGCCGGTCTCGACCTCGCGCACCAGGTCGGTCATCGCCTCGGCGTAGGTCTGCGCGATGAGCCGGGCCTCGTCGGGGTCGGGGTCGGTCGCGGTGAGCTTGAGGATCACGGTCTCGGGGCTGACCTCTGCGGTGATCTTCTCCGGCAGCTCGTCCGCGTCGACGCCCTCGATCTCGGCGGCCACCGCGTCGGCGAGGCGGCGACTCGTGGCGAGCTCCGCGAACGAGGTGACCTTCTGCTGCGAGAGCAGCCCGCCCTGGTAGGACTCCGAGGTCGATTCGCTGTCGCTGGTGCTGACGTAGAGGCTGGTCGAGGAGGCGTACTGCGGCGTGGCCGTGAACGTCAGGAGCGCCGCGCCGCCGAGCACCAGGGCGGTCACCACGACGATCAGCGCCCATCGCCGACGCAGGATCCGTGCGTAGTCCCGCAGCTCCACGTGGTCCTCCTGGTTCGGGTGCAGCGTCAGGGCATCCTAAGGGGACGCGCCTCACGACGTTCAGTCGCCGGTCAGTGCTCGAGCAGCCCCAGCAGGTAGTCGCCGTACCCACTCGCGCGGAGCCCCTCGCCGAGTGCGCGCAGCTGGTCGTCGTCGATGAACCCCATCCGCCAGGCGACCTCCTCCGGAGCACCGATCTTCGTCCCCTGCCGGTCCTGGATGGCGCGCACGTAGTTCGAGGCGTCGTTCATCGCGTCGAACGTGCCGGTGTCCAGCCAGGCCGAGCCCCGCGGCAGCACCTCGACCTGCAACCGGCCCTGCTCGAGGTAGCGCCGGTTCAGGTCCGTGATCTCCAGCTCCCCGCGCGCGGACGGTCGAAGCTCACGGGCGTGGTCGACGACGTCGTCGCCGTAGAAGTAGAGGCCAGGCACGGCGTACCGACTGCGGGGACGTTCCGGCTTCTCCTCCAGCGAGATCGCCCGGCCTGAGCCGTCGAACTCCACGACGCCGTACGCCGTCGGGTCGGAGACCTGGTAGCCGAAGACCGCCGCGCCGTCGATGTCGGCGAACCGCCGCAGGTGGGTGCCGAGCCCCGAGCCGTAGAAGATGTTGTCGCCGAGGATCAGCCCGACCGTGTCATCGGCGACGAAGTCCGCGCCGATGAGGAACGCCTGCGCCAGCCCGTCCGGCGACGGCTGCGCGGCGTAGGCGATCGAGATGCCCAGCGACGACCCGTCGCCCAGGAGCCGGAGGAACTGGTCCTGCTCGTGCGGGGTGGTGATGACCAGGACGTCGCGGATGCCGGCAAGCATCAGCGTGGAGAGCGGGTAGCAGATCATCGGCTTGTCGTAGACCGGCATGAGCTGCTTGCTGACCGCCCGGGTGATCGGGTGCAGCCGCGAGCCGGTGCCGCCCGCCAGGATGATGCCGCGCATGGGCCGACCCTAGTCGCGCGCCTAGACTTCGGCGGGTGCAGCGACTCCTCGTGACCGGTGGCGCCGGCTTCATCGGCGCCAACTTCGTCCACCACGTGATCGCGCACACCGATGCCGCGGTGACGGTCCTCGACAAGCTGACGTACGCCGCCAGCCGGGCCGCCCTCGACGGCCTGCCCGAGCAGCGGGTCCGGCTCGTGGTCGGCGACGTCGCAGACCAGGCCGTGGTCGAGCCGCTCGTCGCGCAGCACGACACGGTCGTCCACTTCGCCGCGGAGTCGCACAACGACAACTCGCTCGACAACCCGGCGCCCTTCGTCCGCACCAACCTGGTTGGCACGTTCACCCTGCTCGAGGCTGTCCGCCGCCACGACGCGCGGCTGCACCACGTCTCGACCGACGAGGTCTACGGCGACCTCGAGCTCGACGACCCGGGCCGCTTCATCGAGGCCACGCCCTACAACCCCAGCAGCCCCTACTCCGCGACGAAGGCCGGCTCCGACCACCTGGTGCGCGCCTGGGTCCGCAGCTTCGGCGTGCGGGCGACGATCTCGAACTGCTCCAACAACTACGGTCCCTGGCAGCACATCGAGAAGCTCATCCCCCGCCAGGTCACGAACGTGCTCGACGGCGGGCGGCCGAAGGTCTACGGCGACGGGCTCAACGTTCGCGACTGGATCCACGCCGACGACCACTCCTCGGCGGTCCTCACGATCATCGAGCGCGGCTCGGCCGGCGAGACCTACCTCGTCGGCGCGGACGGCGAGCGCAGCAACCTCGACGTGGTCCGCGCGATCCTGCGGCACCTCGGGCGGGACGAGGACGACATCGAGTTCGTGACCGACCGCGCGGGGCACGACCGCCGCTACGCGATCGACTCGACGAAGCTGCGAGCCGAGCTCGGCTGGCGGCCGCGGTTCGCCGACTTCGAGGCGGGGCTGGCCGACACGATCGAGTGGTACGACGCCCACGAGGCGTGGTGGCGTCCGGCCAAGGCGGCCACCGAGGCGGCGTACGCCGCGAAGGGACAATGAGGTGTCCTCCAATGCTTGAGGTGTCCCCCGTTGGTTGAGCTTGTCGAGACCCCGATCCCCGGCCTGCTCCTCGTCCGCCTCGACGTCCACGAGGACGCCCGCGGCTGGTTCAAGGAGAACTGGCAGCGCGCCAAGCTCGCCGACCTCGGCCTCCCCGACCTCGGGCCGGTGCAGCACAACGTTGCCTACAACCACCGGCGCGGGACTCTGCGCGGCATCCACGCCGAGCCGTGGGACAAGCTCATCTCGGTCGTCACTGGTCGCGTGTTCGGCGCGTACGTCGACCTCCGCGCGGGCGAGACGTTCGGACAGGTCGTGACCGTCGAGGCCGACCCGTCGATCGCGGTGCTCGTCCCGCGCGGTGTGGGCAACGCGTACCAGACGCTCGAGGACGGCACGGCCTACTCCTACCTCGTCAACGACCATTGGAGCCCGGACGCGACGTACGTCGCCGTGGACGCAGCCGACCCGGCGCTCGCCATCCCGTGGCCGATCCCCCCGGCGGAGTCCGTGATGTCGGAGAAGGACCGAGCCAACCCGTGGTTGTCGGACGTCGACCCGATGCCGGTACGCCGCCCGATGATCCTCGGCGCGGACGGTCAGGTCGGACGGGCGCTTGTCGCTGCGTTCCCGGGCGCCTGGCGGGTCAGCCGCGAGGAGGTCGACCTGACCGATTCCGAGGCCGTGGCCGGACTGCCGTGGCGGGACACCGACGTCGTGCTCAACGCCGCGGCGTACACGGGCGTCGACGCCGCGGAGACGCCCGAGGGCCGTCGTGCCGCGTGGGCGGTCAACGCGGCACTGCCGGCCACGCTCGCTCGTCTGTCGATCGAGCACGGCTGCACGCTGGTCCACTACTCGACCGACTACGTCTTCGACGGCACGGCGGTCGGCCCGGACGGCCACGAAGAGGACGAGCCGCTGTCACCGCTGGGCGTCTACGGCCAGTCCAAGGCGGCCGGAGACGTGGCCATCGGGACCGCGCCGCGGCACTACTTGCTGCGCACGTCGTGGGTGGTCGGCGACGGCGCGAACTTCGTCCGCACGATGCAGCGGCTCGCTGCCGACGGCGTCTCGCCCGCCGTCGTCGACGACCAGGTCGGCCGGCTGACGTTCACCGACGAGCTGGTCCACGCCACGCGCCACCTGCTCGACGGCCAGGCGCCGTACGGCACCTACAACGTCACCAACGGTGGCGCGCCGACCAGCTGGTACGACGTGGCGCGAGCCGTCTTCCGCCTCGCCGGACGCGAGGAGTCGGACGTGACGTCGACCAGCACGGCGGCGTACTCGCACGGCAAACAGCTCGCGCCACGGCCGCTCGACAGCGTCCTCGACCTGGCGAAGCTCCGGGCGACCGGGTTCGAGCCCGAGGACGCGATGGCCGCGCTCGAGCGGTACGTCCGCGGAGGGACGGCTCAGGCGGACAGCCGCCCGTAGTCGTCCTCGAGCCGGCAGATGTCGTCCTCCCCGGTGTAGGGGCCCAGCTGGACCTCGATGAGCACCAGGTCCTCGTCCTCGAGGTTGGTGATCCGGTGCGGCTGGCCGATGGCGACGTCCACGGAGTCGCCTGGTCCGGCCAGCACGACCCGCCCGTCGACCACGCAGGTGGCCTTGCCGGAGACGACGGCCCAGTGCTCGGCGCGGTGCTCGTGGGTCTGGTAGGACAGCCGCGATTGTGGCCGGACCGTGATGCGCTTGACCTTGAACCCGTCGCCCTCGTCGAGGACCTGCCAGGTCCCCCAGGGTCGGGTGTCGCACTCGCCGATCATCGAAGTCCCCCACTCCCGCCGACTCCTCCGTCAGCGAAGCGGGACGTTAGCGAGGCCACATCAAGCAACGCTCAAGGAACGGCGGTGGTCCAGCCCGGCTGGATCAGGGATCTGCCCGTTCGGTCAGCGGCGGCGTAGCCCGAGCAGCGCCGGGCGCACGTCGGCCAGGTAGACGAAGGCCGCGATCGTGAACGCGAGGTTCAGCAGCAGGCCGACCGGCAGCAGCTGCACGACGAGCCCGATGCCGAGGATCAGGCACCACGCCGTCTTGGTCAGCTTCCCGGCCGCCTCGTACTCCTCGGCGCTGTGCAGCAGGCTGTTGACGAACGCGAATATCTTCACCGCGAGCAGCACGAACATCACGAGCAGCATCACGTAGCTCTGCACGGCGAAGATGTCCATCACCGCACCAGCCTATCCGGCCGGCTTACTACGGCTGGCTGAGGAGGTTGCGCTAGCAACCGCCTCGAAACCCGCCGCCGCCCCGATCACCGCTCAGCGGTGTCCAGGATCAACGTGATCGGTCCGTCGTTCACCGACTCGACCCGCATGTCCGCGCCGAACCGCCCCCGCTCCAAGCGAGCACCGAGGCGCTCGAGCTCCGCACACACGGCGTCGTACGCCGGCTCGCTGACCGGGCCGGGCGCCGCGGCCTGCCACGTGGGGCGCCGGCCCTTTCGCGCGTCGCCGTACAAGGTGAACTGGCTGACCACGAGCACCGGCGCGCCGACGTCGCTAGCCGACCGCTCCTCGCGCAGCAACCGCACGTCCCAGATCTTGCGAGCGATCCAGGCCACCTCAGCCTGCCCGTCGCCGTGCGTGACCCCGAGATAGACCAGCAGCCCGGGGCCCTCAATCGCCCCGACGGTCTCGTCGTCGACGGTGACGCTCGCAGACAGGACGCGCTGGACGACGGCTCGCACAATCCCACCCTCTCGCACCCGCGCCACCGCTGGTTGAGCAGCAAAGGCCGTCTGACGGCCTGAGCGTGTCGAAACCCCCGCACCAGCGCAGGGCCACAATCGCAGCCACCGGGCCTCGACGAGGGCTCCCTGGCGCTCGCCTGCTCGACCAGCAGACACGACGAAGGCCCCGGACCATCCGGTCCGGGGCCTCCGTGCTCAGAACAGGCTCAGCTGCTCGTCAGTTCTTCAGTCGCCGACCTTCTTGGCGGCAGCGGCGGTCGCCTTCGACGCCGAGGTGGCGGTCTTCTTCGCGGCGGTGGCGGTGCCCTTGGCGCTGCTCTTGGGGGCGGCCGTCGTCTTCTTCACGGTCCGCTTGGCGGTGTTCGTGGTCTTGCGCGCGGTCGACTTGGTCGCCTTGGCGGTCTGCGTCTGCGTGGTCTTGGCCTTGCTGACGGTGGTCTTGGCCGCGGCGGCGGTTGCCTGCGTCTCCTCCTGGCGGCGGATCCGGGCGAGCAGCTGCTCGCCGCGCTTGGCGAGGTCGGCGTAGGTGTCGGAGACGATAACGACGTTCTCGTCGACGGTCTTCTGCAGGCGGGTCGGCAGCGCGCGGGCCTCGTCCTGGAGCTCGGCGACGCGGGCCTCGACGGCGGCGCGGCGGCCCTTGGCGTCCTTCGAGAGCGCCTCGAAGCGGGCGTTGACGGCGACGAGCGCCTGGTCGCGCAGCGCCTTGGGCTCGAGGTCGAGGTCGGCGACCGACTTCTGCACGGTCTCCTGGGTCGCGGCGAACCGCTTCTGCACGTCCGCGGCGTAGTCGCGGACGTAGCCCACGACGAGGTCGGTGGCGCCGACGCCGGCGTACAGCGGGCGCTTCGCGGCCGCGGGGATCTCGATGTCGGCCAACGTCTTGTCGGCCAGGGTCTTGATGTCGAACGTGGTCTTCGCCATGTCGTTCTCTCCTTCGGTGGTGGTCAGTCCTGGGTGTCGGGCAACGCTGGATCGTCCTGGGGCTGACCGGCGTTGAGGGCCAGGAACGAGGCGTGGATGTCGAGTAGGGACTGCTTCTGCCGCTCGGTCAGCCGCGCGTCGTTCAGGACCGCGAGCTCGACGGAGCTCCCGATCCCGTCCTCCGGGCTGACGATGCCGGCGCGGACGTAGAGCTGCTCAGCGGAGATGCGCAACGCCTTGGCGATCTGCTGGAGCACCTCTGCCGAGGGCTTGCGGAGCCCCCGCTCGATCTGGCTCAGGTAGGGGTTGGAGACACCCGCCTGCTCGGCGAGCTGGCGGAGCGAGAGCGACGCGGCGGTGCGCTGCTCCCGCAAGTAGTCCCCAAGGGACCCGACTGCGGTCCCCACCTTCCCCTTGGCCATGTCCCCATAGTGCTTGCTCCTGCTAGCGCTTGCAAGTGCTAGCAGCGTGAGTGGTCGCACAATCGGGAGCAGGTACGCCGCTTGCCGCCGGCTTGCACGTCTCAGACCGCTGCCCGGACAGTTCCCACGACCCGCCCACCGCCGTGCAGCTCGACCAGGCCGGTCCGGCGCACGGCGCCGTCCGCGACCCCGGCCCGTTCGAGGGCGGCTGCCAGCACCACCCGGCGAGCCCGGTCGGCGCCGTCGTCGATCTTGAGCGCGAAGGCCCGCCCGTCGGGCAGCGCGAGCGCATGGCACGCCTCGGCACCCATCTTCCCGATCGCGCCCGGGACGGCGGCAAGCACGTCCCGCTCGTCGCGGGTCGTGCCGGAGACCATCTCGGGGTGCTGCCGGATCGCGTCGGCGACCCGCCTTTCCGGGCCGTCGGTCGCCACGGCGAGCGTCCGGAACCCCTGCGCGAGACCGGTCAGCGACGTCGACAACAGGGGCGCGCCGCAGCCGTCGGTGGCCGCGACAGCGACCGGCTCGCCCGTCAGCTCGACGAACGTCTCGGTGATCGCCACCTGCAGCGGGTGGTGCGGGTCGAGATACGTGGCGGTGTCCCAGCCGTTGACGACGCAGGTGGCGAGCATCGCGGCGTGCTTGCCCGAGCAGTTCATGTGGATGCGCGTCCGTTGGCCACCCGCCCGGACGTGCGCGAGGCGCACCTCCTCGTGGAGCGGGTAGTCCTCGGGCGTCTGCAGCGCCGACTCGTCGAGGTCGACGGTGGCAAGGATCCGGCGTACGCCGTCCACGTGCAGCTGCTCACCCGAGTGCGACCCGCAGCCGAGCGCCAGGAGGTCCGGCGGAAGGTCCAGACCGTGCCGCACCATCGCCAGCGCCTGGACCGGCTTGTTGCACGACCGCGGCAGCACGGGCGACGTCACGTCGCCGATCGACCACTCCACCGTGCCGTCGGCGCCGAGCGCGACGACCGAGCCGTGGTGGCGGCCCTCGACGAAGCCGGAGCGGACCACCTCTGCCACGACGACGGGTCCAGCGACGACAGGACCGGGAGCATCAGGAGCAGCCATACGGCCAACCCAACCACGACGGTTTGCAAGGATGAGCGGGTGCCGAACCCGCCGCAGTACTGCCCCACCCCGCGCGAGCTCGACGACCTGGAGCTGCTGGTCACCGGCGCGTTGGCTCCGCTGAGCCGGTTCGACGAGCCGGGCAGCCCGGTGACCCTCACGTTGCCCGACGACGTGGCCGCCGCGGCCGCTGAGGCGGGTGCCGTAGAACTGGTCGACCCGGAGGGGCTGCCGCTCGCCCGCGTGGGCGTGCCCGGCGGCGAGATCGAGGCACTGACCCACGTGCAGTACGGCCCGTTCCGCCGTCACTACCTCTCCCCCGCGCAGGTCCGCGAGGCGTACGCCGGCTCCATCTTCGTGCCCGTCACCGACGCCCTCACCGAGGCTCAGCTCGAGGAGCTCCGCGCCCTCGGGCGGGTGGTCCTGCTCGCGTACGTCGGCGCCGGCACGCCCGCGCTCTCCCCGGTCGGTCTCATCCGAGCCTCCCTCGCCGCCGCGGACCTGCTCCCGGATGCGGCCGTCGTCGCCGTCCCCCTCGCTGCCCACGGGGACGCGGAGCTCGATCACCAGCTCGGGGTCCAGGTCGCTCACACGTACGCCGCCGGCGACCGCGTCCACGCATTGGCCTCACGGTTGGTTGAGGAGGGCGCGCTAGCGCCCGTCTCGAAACCCGACGACGCCTACCCGCCGTCGATCGCCGCGATCGTCGACTTCGACCGCCCAGAGCCGGCCGACCAGGGCTTGGTGCTCTTCTTCACCGGCCTGTCCGGCAGCGGCAAGTCGACGCTGGCCCGCGCGCTGATGGACCGGCTGCTCGAGCAAGGCGCCCGCACCGTCACGAGCCTCGACGGCGACGTCGTGCGACGGAACCTCTCCGCCGGCCTCACCTTCTCCAAGGCCGACCGCGAGACCAACATCCGCCGGATCGGCTGGGTCGCCGCCGAGATCTCGCGCCACGGCGGAGTTGCGGTCTGCAGCCCGATCGCGCCGTTCGACGAGACCCGCCAGCAGGTCCGCGCGATGGTCGAGGACGCCGGCGGGGCCTTCTTCCTCGTCCACGTCGCCACCCCGCTGGAGGAGTGCGAGCGCCGCGACCGCAAGGGGCTCTACGCGAAGGCTCGACGCGGTGAGATCCCCGAGTTCACCGGCATCTCTTCGCCCTACGACGAGCCCGCGGACGCCGACGTCCGCGTCGACACCACCGGTCGCACCATCGACGAAGCCCTTGCCGACGTGGTCGAGGCGCTGCGCGAGGCCGGCTACCTCGACCTGAGCCCTCGGCTGGTTGAGGAAGGCGCGCTAGCGCCTGTCTCGAAACCCGCTGAGGACGCCGCTCGGCCGGTTGAGGAAGGCGCGCTAGCGCCTGTCTCGAAACCCGCCGAGCAGCCCCTCAAGGTGCTCTTCGTCTGCACCGCCAACATCTGCCGCAGCCCGTTCATGGAGATCGTGGCGCGCAAACTCGCCGGTCCGGACGCGAGCGTGACCTTCGCCAGCGCCGGCACCCACGGCTTCCGCGACCATCCGATGGACGAGGTCATGAGCGGCACGCTCGCCGGCCGAGGAGCCGAGGTCGGCGACTTCGCCAGCCGGGCGGTGAGCCCGCGGATGGTCGACGAGGCGGACCTGGTGCTGACGGCCGAAGCGACGCACCGGACGTTCGTCCTCGACGACCAACCGGCGGCGTTCCGGAAGGTGTTTACGATCGGTCAGTTCGCCGAGGCGATCCGCGCCGCCGGCCCCACGCTCACCGGCCGCGAGTTGATCAAGGCGATCGGGGACCGGCGCGGCCAGGCCAACCCGGGGCTCGATGTCGCCGACCCGTACCGCCGCGGGTCCGAGGCCGCCGAGCAGGCGGCCGCAGGGATCGAAGAGCTGCTGCGCGTCATCGTCCCGCGGCTGACCGGTCGGGCCTGAATGTTCCTCCTCCGCAACGCGATCCGGGACTACGCCTGGGGCTCGAGCACCCACCTGCCGCGCTTCCTCGGCACCGAGCCGACCGGCGATCCGCAGGCCGAGCTGTGGATCGGGGCGCACGACGGCGACCCGTCGTACCTCCCCGACGGCCGCGCGCTCAACGACGTCATCGCCACCGCCCCGCGGGAGCTGCTCGGTCAGACCGTGGTCGAGACCTTCGGCCCGCGGCTTCCGTACCTCATGAAGGTGCTGGCCGTCGCCGAGCCGCTCTCGCTGCAGGTGCACCCGAGCAGCTCGCGGGCCCGGATCGGCTTCTCCCGCGAGGACGCCGCCGGCGTGCCGCTCGACGCCGCGCACCGCAGCTACAAGGACGCCTTCCACAAACCGGAGCTGGTCTACGCGCTCACCCGGTTCGAGGGGATGGCGGGCTTCCGGGACACCGAGAAGTCCGCCCAGATCCTTCGCCTCCTCGACCTGCCCTGGGCCGACGACCTGGCGCACCGGCTCGAGTCGGGACCGGCCTTCCAGACATTGCGCGCCGTCGTCACAGACATGCTCGCCCGCTCCGGCCCGGACCTCGAAGCGCTCCTCGCCGACGTCCAGCGCTCCGCCAAGCACGCGGAGGAGCGCGGCCACCGGGAGGAGAGGCGTGCGAACCCGGTGCGGGTCGACCCAGCACGGATCAACCGCGAGGCGACCCGTGTCTTCGCGATGGTCGGCAAGCTCATCGACCAGTACCCCGCCGACCCCGGCGTCCTGGTCACGCTCCTGCTCAACCACGTCGTGCTAGCGCCGGGCGAGGCGATGTTCCTCGACGCCGGCGTCATCCACGCCTATATCTCCGGGCTGGGCGTCGAGATCATGGCGTCCTCGGACAACGTGCTCCGCGCCGGGCTCACGCCCAAGCACATGGACGTGCCGGAGCTGCTCTCGGTCACCAACTTCACGCCGATGCCGGGCCCGCAGTGGCTGCCGTCGATCGCAGCGCCGCAGCACTGCCACCTCGAACCGCCGGTGCCAGACTTCTCCCTCACCGTGGGCGACGTCCCGGGCGTGACCGCGCCGACCGCCGGGCCGCGGACGGTCCTCGTGCTCGACGGCGAGGTCGAGCTGCTGACCGCCGACGAGACCGTGGCCGCGGGCCGCGGTCAGACCGTGTTCGTCGGCGACGCCGACGGGCCGGTCCGCATCGTGGGTCGCGGGCGGGTCGCCATCGGCGGCGTGCAGCTGTAGCCGTTCTCAGCCGCGCCAGTCCGGTAGGTCGGGCCGGTCGATCCAGTGCCGGCCCTCGTGGCGGAGCGCCTCGATGTCGGCGTCGACCATGATCTGCACCAGCTCAGCGAAACGCACGTCCGGCTTCCAACCGATGCGGGACTCCGCACGGCTGGCGTCGCCGACCAGCGCGTCGACCTCGACGGGGCGCACGTACCGCTCGTCGAAGCGCACGTGCTTCTCCCAGTCCAGACCGGCGTGGTCGAACGCCGCCTCGACGAAGTCACGCACGGTCGCGCTTTCCCCGGTCGCGAGGACGAGGTCCTCCGGCTCGTCGGCCTGCAGCATCCGCCACATGCCCTCGACGTACTCCGGCGCGTAGCCCCAGTCCCGCACCGCGTCGAGGTTGCCGAGGTAGACGAAGTCGTCGAGACCCGCCTGGATCCGGGCCACCGCCCGGGTGATCTTGCGGGTCACGAACACCTCGCCTCGCCGCGGGGACTCGTGGTTGAAGAGGATCCCGTTGACGGCGTGCAGGCCGTAGCTCTCGCGGTACGTCGTGGTCAGCCAGTGCGCGTACGCCTTCGCCGCGCCGTACGGCGAGCGTGGCCGCAGCGGCGTCCCCTCGCTCTGCGGCGGCGGCTCCGCGCCGTACATCTCCGAGCTGCCGGCCTGGTAGAACCGCGCGCCGACACCTGACATCCGCAGCGCCTCGAGCAGCCGGACCGCGCCGATGCCGGCCGCCTCGCCAGCATGCTCCGGCTCGTCAAAGCTGGCGCCGACGTACGACTCCGCCGCGAGGTTGTAGACCTCGTCCGGCTGCACCTGCTGCAGAAGCGCTAGCAGCCGGCCCCCATCGGAGAGGTCGCCGCGGTGCAGGAAGAACCGGCAGTCCGGTTCGTGGGTGTCCTCGACCAGGTGCGCGACCCGGGAGGTGTTGACCGACGATGTGCGCCGCGCGAGCCCGTGGACCTCGTAGCCCTTGGTCAGCAACAGCTCGGCCAGGTACGACCCGTCCTGGCCGGTCACGCCGGTGATCAGCGCCCGCTTCGTCATGGATCCTCCGCTGGTTGAGCTTGTCGAAACCCCCACAGCGTCCCACGGCGCACCCGGTGACAAATCCCGCCTTTCACGATGACAGCACTAGGCTTTCACGCCGTGGACGACCTTCTCACCACCTCTGCCCTCGCCGTGCTGGCGGTCAGCTTCGGCGTCGGCATCGTCGTCGGGCTGACCGGGATGGGCGGCGGCGCCTTGATGACGCCGGCCCTCATCTTCCTCGGCATCCCGCCGACCGCTGCGGTCGCCAATGACCTGGTCGCGGCGGCGGTGAACAAGACGGTCGGAGCGTCGGTTCATTGGCGCACCGGGTCACCGAACCTCAAGCTGGCGACGTACCTCGTCGTCGGCTCGGTGCCGTTCGCCCTCGCCGGCGGCTTCATCGTCCAAGAGATCGGCGGTGAGGACGCCGAGGACTTCCTCGTCACCGCCATCGGCATCGCACTGCTGTTCGCAGCAGCCAGCTACGCCCTGCGGATGTACCTCCAGCTCCGCCTCGTCACCTCCGGCAACCAGGCGCCCGCCGGCGAACCGGCCATCCGCCCGATCCCGACGCTCCTCGTCGGCGCCGTCGGCGGCCTGCTCGTCGGCATCACCTCGGTCGGCTCGGGGTCGCTGATCATGGTCGCGCTGCTGCTGCTCTACCCGACGCTCTCCGCGCTGAAGCTGGTCGGCACCGACCTGGTCCAGGCCGTCCCGCTGGTCCTTGCCGCCGCCATCGGCCACGTCGTCGTGAACGGTGTCGACTGGGGCGTGCTCATCCCGCTCATCATCGGTGGTACGCCCGGCACCTTCCTCGGCGCCCGCATGGCCAGCTGGGTCAGCCAGTCGGTCATCCGGCGCGGCATCGTCATCGTGCTCACCCTGACCGGCCTCAAGATGCTCGGCGTCTCCCCCGAGGCGGTCGGCATCATCGGCGCCGGCCTGCTCCTCCTCGGTCCCCTCGCCTGGGGTTTCGTCCGCCAGACCCGCGGCCTTCCGGCCTTCGACAACAACGCAGCCGCCTGGTACCACGACCGCCAGGACCAAAAGCAGAACCAGTAGCCCCGGCCAGCCCGCGGCTGATTGGGAGGCCGCGCCAGCGCCCCAGCCCGCTGGTTGAGCCGCGAAGGCCGTCTAGCGGCCTGAGCGAGTCGAAACCCCGCGAGTGACGCAGGGCGGCGGCAACCACGGTCACCGGCTGATTGGGGGGTCGCGCTAGCGACCGTCTCGAAACCTGCCGGCACACAGCAGCACCAGCGGCTCAGTCCCGCCCGTAGATGTCCCGCGTGTAGACCTTGTCCGCAACATCGGCCAGCACGTCGGTCCGCCGGTTCGCGACGATCACGTCCGACCGCTTCTTGAACTCGTCAAGGTCCCGCACGACCTCCGACCCGAAGAACAGGTCGTCCTCGAGCGCGGGCTCATACACGACCACCTCGACGCCCGTCGCCTTGAGCCGCTTCATGACTCCCTGCACCGACGACATCCGGAAGTTGTCGGAGCCGGCCTTCATGATGAGTCGGTAGATGCCGACCGCCTGCGGGTTGCGCCGCAAAATGTCGGTGGCGATGAAGTCCTTGCGGGTCGTGTTCGCCTCGACGATCGCGCTGATGAGGTTCTGCGGGACGTCGCGATAGTTCGCGTGCAGCTGCTTGGTGTCCTTGGGCAGGCAGTAGCCGCCGTACCCGAAGCTCGGGTTGTTGTAGTGGCTCCCGATCCGCGGGTCCAGCCCGACGCCCTCGATGATCTGGGCGCTGTCGAGCCCGCGAGTGGCAGCGTAGGTGTCGAGCTCGTTGAAGTAGGCGACGCGCAGCGCCAGGTAGGTGTTGGCGAAGAGCTTGATCGCCTCGGCCTCGGTCGAACCGGTGAGGAGCACCGGGATGTCCGCCGCCACAGCCCCCTCCACCAGCAGGTCCGCGAACAGCTTGCCGCGCTCGCCTTGGTCCCCGACCACGATCCGCGAGGGGTGGAGGTTGTCGTGCAGCGCGCGCCCCTCACGCAGGAACTCCGGGCTGAAGATGATCGACGCGCCCGGGTGCCGCTCGCGCAGCGACGCCGTGAACCCCACCGGCACCGTCGACTTGATGACGACCGTGGCGTCGGGAGCGAGCTCCAGGACGTCGGCGACGACGGACTCGACCGAGCGGGTGTTGAAGTAGTCGGTCTGCGGGTCGTAGTCGGTCGGCGTCGCGACCACGACGAGGTCGACACCGTCGTACGCCGCGCGTTTGTCGACGGTCGCAGTCAGGTCGAGTTCCCGCTGCGCGAGGTACGTCTCGAGCTCGGGGTCCTCCAGCGGTGACTCCCGCCGGTTGACAGTCGCCACCCGTGCCTCGTCGAGGTCGAGGGCGCGCACCTCGTGGTGCTGCGCCAGCACGACAGCGTTCGACAGCCCGACGTAGCCGAGACCTGCGATGGCGATCTTCACAGGCTGAGGGTATGCGCGCTCATCCCGCGCCAGGGCAGCCAGTAGATTGCGCGCGCCCGAACGAGGAGCACACGATGACCCACACCCGCGCGCGAGCCGCTCGGGTCACTCTCGCCGGCTACCTGCTCTTCCTGGTCTGGGGCTTGCTCGCCCCGGTTCCCGACGCACCGTCCGGGCTCGTGACCTGGATGAGCAGCTCCGGCGATGCGATCGGCCTGCCTCCCGCCCTGACCGAGGGCAGCCGGATGGAGTTCGTCGCGAACGTCCTCATCGTCGCGCCGGTCCCGGTCCTGGCGACGTGGACGGACGTACCGGCGATTCGCGGCTGGTCTCGGCGCGACTGAACGTCCGTGATGTTCGTAGGCTCTGCCGGCGTCGAGCTCGTCCAGGCATTCCTGCTGCCGGCCCGCTCCGCGACGTACGTCGACATCGTCGCCAACACCGCCGGTGGATTGCTCGGCGCGGCCGCCGTAGCAGTCCTGCGCCGTTGGTCCGGCTCAGTCGGCGTCGATGTGACCGAGAACGGGTAAACCGCGACGCAGACGGACGACTTTCGTCCCGTCGGCGCTCTCGTGGCTACGATGACGGCTGCTGTCCCGACGAGAGGTCCCCTGCACGTCATGACCGACACCCACTCCGACTACCGGCTGAGCCAGCTCGACCAGCTGGAAGCCGAGTCGATCCACATCTTCCGCGAGGTCGCTGCGGAGTTCGAGAAGCCCGTCCTGATGTTCTCGGGCGGCAAGGACTCCATCGTCATGCTGCGCCTGGCCGAGAAAGCGTTCTACCCGGCGAAGATTCCGTTCCCCGTGCTCCAGGTCGACACGGGCCTGGACTTCCCCGAGGTGCTCGCCACCCGCGACAACTGGGTGAACCGTCTCGGCGTGAACCTCGTCGTTGCCAGCATCGACGACGCGATCGCCAACGGCGTCGTTGTCGACGACGGCAAGACGAGCCGCAACCGGCTCCAGATCGGCACCCTGCTCAACGCCATCGAGGAGAACGGCTTCACCGCCGCCTTCGGCGGCGGGCGCCGGGACGAGGAGAAGGCTCGCGCCAAGGAGCGCGTCTACTCCCACCGTGACGAGTTCGGCCAGTGGGACCCGAAGAACCAGCGCCCCGAGCTCTGGAGCCTCTACAACGGGCGCCTGCACGCGGGCGAGCACATGCGGATCTTTCCGATCTCCAACTGGACCGAGCTGGACATCTGGGACTACATCGGCCGCGAGGGCATCGAGATCCCCTCCATCTACTTCTCCCACCAGCGCCGCGTCTTTGAGCGCGACGGCATGCTGATGAGTGAGACCCCGCTCAACCCCACGCGTCCCGGTGAGGTCATCGAGGAGCGCACCGTGCGGTTCCGCACCTGCGGCGACATCACCCTGACCGGGTGCGTGGAGTCCACGGCGTCAACCATCGACGAGATCATCGACGAGATCTCCGTCGCGACGCTTACCGAACGAGGCGCCACCCGTGGCGACGACCGGTTCTCCGAGGCAGCCATGGAGGACCGGAAGAAGGAAGGCTACTTCTGATGAGCACCGTCAAGAGCACCCAGATGGACCTGCTCCGATTCGCCACCGCGGGCTCCGTCGACGACGGGAAGTCCACCCTCATCGGACGGCTCCTGCTCGACTCGAAGTCGATCTTCGCCGACCAGCTCGAGGCGGTCGAGTCGACCTCGAAGTCCAAGGGGTACGACTACACCGACCTCGCCCTCCTGACCGACGGCCTGCGCTCCGAGCGCGAGCAGGGCATCACGATCGACGTGGCGTATCGCTACTTCGCGACGCCGAACCGCAAGTTCATCATCGCCGACACCCCGGGCCACGTGCAGTACACGCGGAACATGGTCACCGGCGCCTCCACCGCCGACCTCGGCCTCGTGCTCGTCGACGCCCGCCAGGGCCTCACCGAGCAGTCGCGCCGCCACGCGGTGATCCTCTCGCTGCTTCGCGTCCCGCACCTGGTGCTCGCGGTGAACAAGATGGACCTCGTCGACTTCTCCCAGGAGGTCTACGACAAGATCCACGCCGAGTTCACCGCGTTCGCGACGAAGCTCAACATCCCGGACCTCGCGGTCATCCCGATCTCCGCGCTCGCTGGCGACAATGTGGTCAACCGGTCCGAGAACATGCCGTGGTACTCCGGCTCCACGCTCATGCACCACCTCGAGAACGTCCACGTCGCCTCCGACCGGGACCTCATCGATGCCCGCTTCCCGGTGCAGTACGTCATCCGGCCGAAGTCCGACGAGTTCCACGACTACCGGGGGTACGCCGGCATGGTCGCCGGCGGCGTTCTCAAGCCCGGCGACGAGGTCGTCGTCCTGCCCTCCGGCATGACCTCGAAGATCTCCAGGATCGACCTCTTCGACAAGGAGATCATGGAGGCGTTCCCACCCATGTCGGTGACCGTCCACCTCGAGGACGACGTCGACGTCTCCCGCGGCGACATGATCGCGCGCGTCAAGAACGCTCCGCAGCCCTCGCAGGACATCGACGCGATGATCTGCTGGATGAGCACGACGCCCCTGAAGCCGCGGCAGAAGCTCGCAATCAAGCACACGACCCGCACCGCACGCGTCCTGGTCAAGGACATCCAGTACCGCCTGGACATCAACACCCTCCACCGCGACCAGGACGCCAACGAGCTCGGCGTCAACGAGATCGGCCGCGTCCAGTTGCGCACCACCGTCCCACTCCTGTGCGACCCCTACTCGCAGAACCGCACGACTGGCTCGTTCATCCTGATCGACGAGGCCACGGGCGTCACCGTCGGCGCTGGCATGATCAACAACTGACGCTGGACGATGACTGACCCCGCTTCCGGCGACCTGTACTGGTGGAAACCAGCGGAGAGCGCAAGATCCGTTATTCGCGAGGTGGCGAATGGACCGGCATGGCTCCGCCTGCTTGCGCGGGGACCGGCACAAAACTTTGGTGACACCTACTCAGCCGCGGTCTTCAGGTATTTAACCGGACGCAGCCCCCAGTGGCGACCACCCGAGCGGGCAACTCTTGCTCTGGTTGGCTCGATAATCGAGCCGGCCCTGGTAGGCGGCACTGGAGCGATTCTCGGTCCGGGTCTCCGATCCCCAATGCCGAAGCAGCGAGACTTGTTCCTAGAGCGCATAGTGGGCGTCCGCGGACCACTCACGGCGCGCACCCTCGGACTCGGTATGGACGTCGTCGTGGGTGACCCCGGCCTCTTGGTCGGTCGAGTGATTGATGCACCGCAACGGGATCCTCGAGGAATAACAATTCCTCCGCACTTTCGCGAGTTTCACTCACGGAAGGCTGTTGCACTACTCCGCAGCGCGGAAGCCTTTGGCATGAAGGTGGTCGCACCCAACTCGGCCCCATTGAAGGTAGCGGAGGCTGTAGCCACTTCGGAACTCGTCCTTTCCTCAAGCTTACATGGGCTGATCTTTGCAGACGCCCTTGACGTCCCATCCTCCTGGATCAGGATTGGCCCCCACAAAGAGAGTTCATTCAAATTTCAGGATTACTTCGAATCTGTTGGATATCCGCGACAGCGCACAAATTTTTCCGACTGGTTACAGGCTGACCGGACGACAGTACTAGAACGCCGACGGCAGCACATCACGATTAGCCAGAAACTCAGAGAGACCGTTTCGACGCTGACACAGAGCTTTTCGATCAGTGCCCAGAGCCTGGGGCTCCGGCGGCCGGCTGGCCTTCAAGAGCCGCGCTAGAAGGATCAGTCGCGCAACAGCGGCGGGCGGAACGATGACCACGCACCTGGAGTGCGATCGGAGCATCAAAGCGGTCTGCGACAGCGTTTGTCAGGGAGGCGCGCTACACGCCGACTGCGCGCGGGAAGCCCCAGATGGGGCTCGGTCACCGAGATGGCTGCGCGTTCAAGGCTCGCGACCGTCTCGTGGGCTACTCCGCCGATGCCGGACTACCCGGGCGACAAGGGACGAACAAGTACAGTAACTGGCTAGCTACGCCGCCACTACTCTTAGTGACGTCAACTTGTTGACGCAGCTATCGAATGGTCGCAGCTCTTACGGGCTCCTCACAGATGACCATGAAGACGGGCTGGCGCAACGGCCGGGTCAAGCGGGCGACTTCGCGGAAATGGCGGTTTCCTACGCCAGCCTTTCTAGACGTGCCCGAGGCTACCGCCTGCGAGAACCCCGACGCATTCGCTCTCCCCGACCTGTCCATCTTCTGCAGCCTCGACGACCTCGGCTTCGTCATCACACCAGCGCCTCGACCCCGACGTTGCAGTGCTCGCATGCCGAATCTCTCAACCCGATCAGTGATACCGCCGCCCGGCCGCGAACGCTCCACGCGGCACGGTCACCAAGAACTGGCCCGCGAGCCGCTCCACTGACGATCCGCGACGCTGCCGGCCACCATTCTAAGTCACCGATGCATCTCCGGGCGTTACACGTGCGCGCAGCTGGACTTCCGTGCCTAGCCGATGATGAGGTGGGCGACCGCGACCGCGATCCACTTGAATGCCCACCGCAATCCCCGGCGCAGGGGATCGATAGGCTCGGGATCGCGGAGCAACACCTCCAAGCGGCTTAGCCCCGCTCGAACGGCAATTGCGCCCTCCTTGCCGAGGCCAACGGCTCCCGACATGGTCGGTGGGCGACCGAAGTGGGCATTCCAGACATCGCTCGCGGCCCGGCCCGAGACCTGGCGCGACGGCGTCGGGGTCCCCGCGATGGACGCCATCCAGCACGTCATCCGTGCCCACCGCAAACACAGGCTGAGCCGCCCTGGTCGGCTCGCCGGACCCGGCGCACCTGAGCCGGTCTCTTCCCTTTAGCAGCCAGGTTGGCTGGCTGCGCGCTGTTCGCCGATGGGCGGCACTTCGAGATCGATGCGACGTCGGAAATCCAAGGCGCACGAACCTCACCTGCTAGCACGGGACTGAGAGCCAGGGCCGAACGCCGGACTCAACTACGCCCGACCACTCCCCTTACGGGACCGGATCCGAGTGCGTAGGAGCTGAGTACAACCGGCCGTGGCCGCGCGAGCCACTCGGCTAGGGCGTTGCCGCCGCGTCTACCCGGCAAGGCGACCGCACAGCGCCAAGCAGCATCGCAACAAATACAAGAACAAACAAGACCTCGATGGCGCTCAGGACACTCAGCATCGTCAGTCCATTCAGCGAAGACAGGGCGGCCCCCGAAGCCACCACTTTTCCCACAGAAACTGCGGCGCTTCGGTGGGGGCGGCCGAGGAGGGTCAACTGATTCGCCACGGGGATCTTGAACAGCGAAGCCCACACAACCCCTCCCGAGGCGAACAAGAAGACAGCGCCAGCGGTGTAGTCATGCATCGACGCGAGCGCGTAGGCGCTACCGATAACGCCCGCGCTCATCGCCGCACTCGCGTACAGAGCTCGCCTTACTGCCGCGTGGACCGCGGGCTTTGCGCCCTCTCCTGACCTGATAGCCGAAGCTACCGACATGTCAAGATGCGGGCCGACAAGTTGGCCTGCAATGGTCATCATCCCGTTCGTTAGGCGTAGCACTGACGCCCAGGCCTCTTGATAGTGACCGGCAAACGGAAGCGTGAGATTCACAACTTGGACCCCCAACTCCTGTCCCAGCGCGCCGACCGTCTGACCCACACGGCGCCGCGCAAACGCGAGCGCCTTCTTGAAATTCGGGACTTCGATCCCGTCCAAGCTGAGCGCACCGCGGAATAGAAAAATGGCGGAGCAGCCGTGAGTTAAGGCAGAGGCTATGACCAGAGACAAATGAGACTTCGAGACCAGTAGTGCAGCAGCCACGGTTGCTAGATTGAGAACGCCATAAAGAAAGCGAACTCTGATTATACGGCTGAAATCGCCGTGCCGGACGCCGACCGCGACCCCCGACCTATAACTTCCAATAGTTAAGACCAGGACGGAAACGCCGACTACAAGGTCCGTAGGCCCGGCCGCGAAAGACCCGCTGACGACAGATGCGAGTCCGGAAGCAAGCAGAAACATCATGCCGAAGAATCCCAAAGCCCCGACAGCTACCCTCGCCTCTTGGTCCGAGAGGCTGGGATAGGTCCCCGGGAATCCCATAAGGACAAACTGACACAGGATCAGGGCGACAGCACTCGTGAATAAAAGGAAGGCCACCTGATCTGCACGCCCGACGACGACGGGCAGCAGCATTGCTCCGACATTCAGTGCTTGGCCCAGTAACGCGGGCGCCAAGCCTACAAAGCGCCTCCAGATGAGCCGTTTCCGCAACCCATTGACGATCGTCATTGGGAAACAGCGGCGGAAAGGTCGCTAACCAGCCGTCGCCACGAATAGGAACTGTTTGACGCTGCAATCGCAGCCTCCGAACAAGCCCGGTACAACGACGCGTCCGTCAACAATCTAGAAAGCGCATCATGGACTGCGGACGCGTCGACCGAGGAAGCCACTAGGCCCCCACCAGAATCCCGGACCTGCCTCTCGATACCGCCCACAGGCGTGCTTACCACCGGGACGCCGCAACTCATCGCCCAAGCAATCACGCCGCTTTGACTGGCGTCCCTATATGGAAGGACCAAGACGTCGAACGATCTGATCAATTCTTCGAATGAGGACTCGCGCACCCATCCAACGTTCCATTGAAGTAGGCCGTGAGGATCGAGTATCTCGGGATCGTCCCCGGCACTACCCGCACCCCATACCTCGAAATCCCAAGGAAGATGGGCCGACGCAGCGATCTCCGCAACCTGAGCGTAGATGTCAAGGCCCTTATATGGTTCGAGCCTGCCTACGAAACCCACGCGCGGATGCGCTGGCAACGAGCGCGGCTCACTGTTGACGACCCCAGAGAATGCGGGATGAACCGACGTAACCACCTGCTTGTCGAGAAACCTCCTCTGTTGACGGATGCGAGCAGCGGAGTCGTCCGATAGCGCAAGTACAAAATCCGCACGCCGGATCTCGAGCGCACGCCCAATCCGTTGCAGGATATTCCCAGCACCCGCATGGAAATTCCCGTCATGAACACAGAAAACATACGTGGACGATCGAGGAATCGAGAGCGGGACAACCACGCTTTGGAGGTAGTTTTCCATCGCGGAGATCACGATGCTCGGTCCGCGACGATTCACTAGACGGCGGAACCTCCAGGTCAATATCGGTATTCGCAGGAAGGCAAGAAGCGCGGTCCATGCCGACCCATAGGTTCGTACTGGGTCCTCCAGAGCCTGCGCTGGCCCCGAGCGTGACCGACACTCATTGAAATACTCTGCCGTCGCGTTACGTGACAAAACGACGTCACTACCACTTTCCGCGAAAGCATCAGCCAACTCGCTCGCGAATCGAGGACCTGCGCCTGTGCGCCCCCAGTGAACCACTATGACCGATTCCGCCCGCGCCTGCATGGTTGACCTCACTATCAGGGGCTGCCGTTGACATCACGAAGAGCATCGCTGGGATCAGCGGGGTCAAGTGTCGCAGAGCTGAGCCGAAGTCGGGCTCAAACACCGCTTGCACAGCGACGAACGCCACGATGATGGGCGCAAGCCGCAGCGCCTGAGCACCTTGACCACTGCCGCGCACCAGTGCCCGCCAGAAGCCGAACCAGAGGGAACCGATGAGTATAGCCAAAGTCGCGTGGTAAACCGTTCCGATCAGGAAGAGCGGCACCGGGACCTGCAGAAATACAAAACTAGCCAATACGTTCGCCACTCCCTCGACTGGGCCATCACCCGGTACGAACGACGGTATCGCCGTTGTGGCATCGGCGCTTGCGAGTCTGTCACTATTCGCCACCTCGCGATAGTGTCCGATATCAACACCCACCAGGGCTGGCAAAGCCAGACTCAGGCCAACCCAGAAAGCCAGGATCACCATCGTGGATAATCCAGCCCGAGCGCGCGTTCTGTTCACCGCCCATAAAGCAAGAGTGAGCATCAGGACAAGAAACCAGTACTCTCGAAAGAACGCTGCATAGACCACTGCACTAAGGACAAAGACTAACCGCCAGCGAAGAGCGTTTGTCCGACTGAGGACCAGTGGCAGATACGTCAGCGCAGGCAAGAGATCCTTCGTATACTGCCCCAGGTAAACAGCACCGAGGAAGATCGTTCCCAGCAGGGCAGCCGTCTCGTACAAAGGCGACGCCGATGGCGCCGTCCGGCTGAGTACAATAAAGCACACCGTGCAATAGATCAGGAACGTGGTCACGCCGGCAACAACAGCATCGTTGTCAAGATTCAGGATGCGATAAAGGTGCGCGACGGATTCGAAGTTTTGGTCATTTATGACGTAGTTCTCGTTAGCTGCGATTGCCTGAATCTTTCGTGCGTCATAACTGAAGTATTCCGGCAGTCCAGGTTGGCCTAACGCTATGAACACCACGCCACAGAACGTTGCAGCGAGAAAAATCAGTGACCGCCGCACGGCTGGTGTCCAAGGCACCTCGGCTAACCTCCGATCGTTGGAAGTCGCGGCCGCATGCTCGCCGGCACGCCGACGGCCGAGTGAGCCTTCGGCACATCTTTGAGGACGACAGCATTGGCTCCAATTCGACTGTCGTCACCCACTATGATCGCTCCGAAGAGTTTCGCTCCCGGCCCAATCCGCACACGGTCACCGATCTGTGGTGATTCGCCAGGTCGAGCATCGTCATCACCCGTACCGCCTATAGTCACGCCCTGCTGAATTCGGCAGCCAGACCCTATAGTGACGTACTTGCCTATCACCACGCCGGTCGGATGGAATAATCTGAGATCGTGCCCAATTTTCGCCTGCCAAGCGATGTCCGCGCCGGTGACCATGTGATTCAATTGTTTGATTAACAGGCCGAGCAACGGGAGTCGGCCGCCCAGCCTGTGCGATAGGCGGTACAGAAAGACGCCCAAGTGGCTGATCGTCATCTACCGCACGTCCCAACGCGTCCCGCGACTAGAGTCACTGTAAACCAGTTCGAGCGCGCGCGCTTGCGCCGTAACTGAGTGCTCCTCAAGAAGATCGGCCTGGAATGCCAAAGCTCCCGCCCTTTTCAAGGACAACTCGTCCCATATGTCTGGAAGTTGACCCGGCGTCGCGCATATCAAGGGAAATTCGTAGGGCCGGAACGCGGGTATATCTCGAACGATCACCGGAACTCCTAGGCGTGCGACTTCGAGGACGGCGATTGGAAAACCCTCCCAAGATGCGGAATGAAGGTAGACCGTTGCTTTCGAGAGGGCTTCGAGTGCCTCTGCTCTCGGGAGCCACCCCGTAACTTCCACGCCCGACGACCTAAGTAGATCGGCACTCTCAGGGTCTCCTCCGCCGACCCAGATGGCGTCAACGTCGGCACCCGAGGCACGGAGCGATTTCACGGCGGCCCCGAAGAACATCGGATCCTTCTGGGCGGCGAGTCGGCCGGATCCAGCAATCAAAGGTCGGACGTGTGACTCCGAGCGCGTGGGGGGAAGATCTGTCCGCTGCGGTGCCAGATTCGGGACCACAATCACCCGACTGTTCCGCCGCAGCGACCGCACCAATTGCGCCTCTCGCAGAGAACAGGCGGCAAAAATGTCAGTATTCCGGGCAAGTACACTCTCGGCAACGCGATACTTTGCGCGTGCGAGCTTCGAGATGTCCTGCCGCTCGAACGCAAAGCAATGGGGCGTGTAAACGATGCGCCGGACTGGCAACGGGCTCATTCGGACATAGAATCCAGCGAAACTTGAGTGAGCATGCACAATCGTTCGCGGCCCGAGCCTCCAGGAAGCTTCCCTAACGTCACGGACCCGCTTTAGCGCGCCCGCACCCATGGTCGATCGTGTCTCGAATACGTCAAGCGCGCTGTGGTCGTAGGCGAAACCGTCGCGCTCAGCCATGAGCAAGTGGTGATTCAGGTGTGGTGTCGTGGACGCATAGTCCGCTACGGCCGCGAACAGACCCCCGCCGATGTTTTCAACGACGTGCAGGACGTCCTCCGCCACCGAAGATCTCCCCCTCAAAGGTCAGCCCGTCTGCATAGCGCTCCGCATCGAAGACGCCCCAGGCCGGAACGATAACGCGCCCAGCCGGGGTCTCGAAACGTCCGCCGACAGACTGTCGCTCTTGCGCCAGCGCCCGAGCGGGGTCTGGCCGCGAAGGCAACTCGTCGGTGTCGCTGGGGTCAAGCGTTTAGCCGACCTCCAGCGAGGCCCTAGGCGCTGCGACAACAACGGACGGCACGGCGCTCGGTGCCCTGTGCGACTTCCCTATTGGTCCTCCGCGCTCAAACACCGCAGGAGAAGCACAGCAGTGCCGTGCACGACCGACCCCCGGACCCCAGCGGCCGCCCTAACGCTCCGGCGTCGTACACCTCCGCACGGCTCTCGCGGAACCCTTCAGATACGCACGACCACTTCAGCGACGGAGCCCACGGATGCGACGACCTTCCTGTCGACGGGGTCCGCCTCCGGGGCGAGGGTGCGGAGCGTCCACTCGCCGTCGCCGGCGAAGAAGCGGAAGTGACCGGTGGCCGAGGTGGGGACCTCGGCGGTGAACTCATCGGACTTATCGAGCAGACGCACGTAAGCGTTGCCGACGGGCTCGCCGCCACGCAAGACCTGGCCCTGGACGATAGCTTCCTTGGCGACGTTCACGCCGTCGAGCGGGAGACCGCCCTCGGTGGCACCGCACATGTTCTTACTTCCTTTGCTTCGTTGTGTCGTCAGGCAGGGCCCGGCTGGTTGATCCGAGCCCTGCCTTGGGTTACGGGGTTTAGACACGCTCGCGCGCTAGCGCGCACTCGCTGCTCAACCAGCGGTTGAGCGGGGTGGCGCGGTTGGTCAGGCCTCCCCGGGCTCGTCGCCGAGGGCGACGGGGACGCCGACGAGGGAGCCGTACTCGGTCCAGGAGCCGTCGTAGTTCTTGACGTTCTGGTGGCCGAGCAGCTCCTTGAGGACGAACCAGGTCAGCGAGGAGCGCTCACCGATGCGGCACAGGGCGATGGTGTCCTTGGAGTCGTCGATGCCCACCTCGGCGTAGAGCGCCTTGAGCTCCTCGTCGGACTTGAAGGTGCCGTCGTCGTTGCAGTTCTTGCTCCACGGCACGTTCAGCGAGGTGGGGATGTGGCCCGCGCGCTGGGCCTGCTCCTGCGGGAGGTGGGCCGGAGCCAGGAGCCGGCCGGCGTACTCGTCGGGGCTGCGGACGTCGATGAGGTTCTTGACGCCGATGGCCTCGACGGTCTCGTCGCGGAAGGCGCGGATGGACAGGTCGGGGTCCTGGGCCGTGTAGGTGGTCTTCTCGCGGGTGGGGACCTCGTCGGTCAGCTCGCGGGAGTCGAGCTCCCACTTCTTGCGTCCGCCGTCCATGAGCTTGACGTCCTGGTGGCCGTAGAGCTTGAAGTACCAGTAGGCGTACGCGGCGAACCAGTTGTTGTTGCCGCCGTAGAGGACGACGGTGTCGTCGTTGGCGACGCCGCGCTCGGAGAGCAGCTCGGAGAACCGGTCGCGGTTGACGAAGTCGCGGCGGACCTGGTCCTGCAGGTCGGTCGTCCAGTCGAGCTTGATCGCGCCACGGATGTGGCCCTTGTCGTACGACGTCGTGTCCTCGTCGACCTCGATCACGACGACCTTCTCGTCGTCGAGGTGGTCCTCGACCCACTGGGTCGAGACGAGGGAGTTCTCGCGGCTCATGTGGTGCTCCTTCTGCTGCTGCTTCTCGGGGACTGTGTAGTGGACCTGGGTGGTCCGAGTTGGTCTTGGCTTTGCGGACGGCGGGTTTCGAGACGGTTGCTAGCGCAACCTCCTCAACCAGCCGCGGAGGTTGCTGGCGCTTGCTGCTCAACCAGCGGTCGCGGCTGGGCGGAGGCGTTGAAGGAGGAGGTAGAGCTCGCAGCCGAGGCAGAGGCGGAACACGGCGTTCAGCAGGGCGGCGGCGAGGGCAAGGCCGGTGGCGACCTGGCCGATGACCGTCGCTCCGGCGAGGAAGCCGACGAACGCGACCGCTGTGAAGGCCAAGCCGACGCCCTGGGCGAACTGCGGCGGACGCGGGTCCTCGAACTCGACCGGCGGGCTCAGGCGCGGGCGGACGAGGCGGCGGAACAGCCAAGCGTGCGGCGTGCGCTGGACGCCACCGAGCGCGCCAACGGCGAACAGGACGGCCTGGGCGCCGACGAGCAGCGCCGCGGCCGGCGTCGGGACGAGCAGCACGATCGCCAGGACCAAGGCCGTCACGGCCGCGGTGAACTGGGGGCCGCGGGGGTCGACGCCTGGCGGCGTACTGACACGCGGTGGTGCGGTGACGGACATGTCTCTCCTGCTGACCGGACGGGGCGGACGGACCGTTCCCGGGGTCGGCGGAGCCGAGCAGGCAGGAACGTCAGGAGGTACGACAGAGCGACGAGCGGACGCGGCAGTGGTCGACTGCGCGTCGGCGGGTCAGCAAGGTCGTGGACATGCTGACCAATGTAGGCGGGGGCTCCCGGCGCACCCGAATCGGCATCTCGAGGCATGGACAGCGAGTCCACGATGCGGGACGCAGGGAAGGTCGCCCATCAGCCCTACACTTCGGGCGTGACGCGGCGCGCATTCATCACGGGCATCACCGGGCAGGACGGGTCGTACCTGGCCGAGCTGCTGCTCTCCAAGGACTACGAGGTGCACGGCCTCGTGCGGCGCGCCTCGACGCTGAACCGGGGCCGCATCGACCACCTGCACGCGGACCCGAGGCTGCACCTGCACTACGGCGACCTCACTGACGGCGTCAGCCTGAGCAACCTGGTGCGGGACATCGAGCCACACGAGGTCTACAACCTCGGCGCACAGAGCCACGTGAAGGTGTCGTTCGAGATGCCGGAGTACACCGCGTCGACCGACGCGGTCGGCACGCTGCGACTGCTCGAGGCGATCCGGGCGTCGCGCATCGACTGCCGCTACTACCAAGCGTCGACGTCGGAGATGTTCGGCGCCACTCCCCCGCCGCAGCACGAGGGGACCGCGTTCTACCCACGCTCGCCGTACGGCGCCGCGAAGCTGTACTCGCACTGGGTGACGGTGAACTACCGCGAGGCGTACGACCTGTTCGCCGTCTCCGGGATCCTCTTCAACCACGAGTCGCCGCGGCGGGGCGAGAGCTTCGTGACCCGCAAGATCAGCCTGGGCGTCGCCGCGATCAAGCTCGGCGTCAGCGACCGCCTCGAGCTCGGCAACCTTGACGCGGTGCGCGACTGGGGCTACGCGCCGGAGTACGTCGAAGGCATGTGGCGGATGCTGCAGCACGACACCCCGACCGACTTCGTGCTCGCCACCGGCACGGGCCGCACGGTGCGCGACTTCTGCGAGGCGGCCTTCTCCCACGCCGGCCTTGTGTGGCAGGACCACGTCCTCCACGACAAGCAGTACGAGCGGCCGACCGAGGTGGACGCGCTCATCGGCGACGCGAGCAAGGCGCGCGAGCTGCTCGGGTGGGAGGCGCAGACGCACGCCGACGACCTCGCCCGGCTCATGGTCGACGCCGACATCGAGCAGCTCGGCCGGCTGATCGACCGATAGTCGTGGCTGTCGCGCTCGTCACCGGGGTCGCCGGGCAGGACGGCATCTACCTGGCGCGCGAGCTGCTCGCGCGCGGGTCGCGCGTCGTCGGCACGGTGCGCCCCGACAGCTCGGAAGCGACCCGGATGGCGGCGTACCTCGACGACGTCGACGTGCGGTCGCTGGATGTCCGCGACACCGCAACCTTCGCGACGCTGGTCGAGGACGTCCGGCCGGACCGGGTCTTCAACCTCGCCGGGCTGACCTCCGTCGGGCAGAGCTGGCGCGAGCCGAAGCTGACCGAGGAGGTCAACGGCGCGGCGGTCGAGCGGATGCTCGATGTGCTGGTCGGGCGGGACGTGCGCTTCTTCCAGGCGTCGTCGGCGGAGGAGCTGGGCCACCCGGCGGCGTGGAGCCCATACGCGCGGAGCAAGGCGCGGGCGCGGGCGGCCGTCGAGCGGGCGCGAGCGGGTGGGTCGTTCGCGTGCGTCGCGACGCTGTACAACCACGAGAGCCCGGTGCGCGGCCCACAGTTCGTGACGCGCAAGATCACGCAGGCGGTCGCCGAGATCGCCCTCGGTCGACGGTCGACGTTGACCCTGGGCAACACGGCGGTGACCCGGGACTGGGGCTTCGCCGGTGACTACGCCGCGGCGATGGCCGACCAGCTGGAGCTCGACGGACCGCAGGACGTCGTGCTGGCGACAGGTGTGGGCCGAACCCTCGACGAGCTGGTGCAGGTGGCGTTCGCTGCCGCCGGGATCGACGACCCGGCGGTACACGTCGAGCACGACCCCGCGCTCATGCGGCCGGCGGACGTGCCGGTGCAGGTGGGCGACCCGAGCACGGCCGAGCGGCTGCTGGGGTGGCGGAGGACGGTGTCGTTCGAGGACATGGTCGAGCACATGGTGCGGGTCGACGTGGAACGGTTGCGGTCCGGCGTCGACGAGTCGCCGGCGTACCTCCTCCCCGCCTGAGCGTCGCTCAGCCGCCGGCGAACGGTGGGAGGAACTCGACGTCCGACCCGACGGGCACCTGGACCGCGTCCGGGTCCTTGGACGCGGTCGGGCGGTCGCCGACGAGCGTCGAGCAGGTGCGGAGGATGTCGCCGAGCCGGTCGGCGTCGGGGTGCATCGCGAGCGCCCGGTCGCGGACCTCAGCAAGCGTCAGCGGGCCGTCCACGGTCAGCACGTCCTCGGAGGTGCCGGCCGCGGCCTTAGCCGCCGCCCAATAGCGGACTCGGATGGTTTTCGTCTCATTCACGTTGAATCGATCCACTGTGTCCACCACGTTTCGCTAAACTTCCGAGAACTTCACGACCGAGGCCCAGTGTTGCGTCCCGGTCCCCGCCCGCTAACGGGAGGAGACCATTGTGAGCACCTTGCTGTTGCTGACGAGCGCCCTGCAGCCCTCGGCCGAAGTTCTCCCCGGCCTCGCGCTGCTCGGCCACTCGGTCCGCATCCTGCCCGCCGAGGGCAGCGCGCTGCTCGAGGCGCCCGACTCCGACCTGCTCCTCGTCGACGGGCGCAAGGAACTGGCGCAGGCCCGCGACCTGTGCCGGCTGATCCGGACGACGGGCACCGACGTGCCCGTGCTCCTCATCGTCACCGAGGGCGGCCTGGCCGTCGTCAGCCACGACTGGGGCATGGACGACGTCGTGCTCCACACCTGCGGCCCGGCCGAGCTCGAGGCGCGCATCAAGCTGGCGATCGGTCGGCTCACCGCGCAGCGCGACGCCGCGGACCCCGATGCGCACGTGATCCGCTCCGGCGAGGTGGTCGTCGACGACGCGACGTACACCGCAAAGGTCGGGGGACGCGCGCTCGACCTGACGTTCAAGGAGTTCGAGCTACTGAAGTTCCTCGCTCAGCACCCCGGGCGGGTCTTCAGCCGCCAGCAGCTGCTGCAGGAAGTGTGGGGCTACGACTACTTCGGCGGCACCCGCACCGTCGACGTCCACGTGCGCCGCCTGCGCGCCAAGCTCGGCCCCGAGAACGAGACGCTCATCGGCACCGTGCGCAACGTGGGCTACCGGTTCGTCGTGCCGGCGAAGGAGAAGGCCGCCTCCGACGACGCCCGTGCGGTCGAGGACGAGGCTGAGGGCGAGCGGCAGGACGCCTGAGGCCCGCCTGACACACTCGGGGCGTGGTCGATCTCGAGCTCGTACGCCGTGTCGCCGACGCCGCCGAGGAAGTCGACGGTGCCGCCCCGCTCGACGAGGCGACGTGGCTGGCGTTGCGGAACCGGCCGGACTCCGTGCGGTCGTGGGTGCGCGAGGACGGTTTTGCTCTGCTGGTCGGCGAGGACCTGTCGCTCGTCGTGCACCCTTCTGCTCGTGGACGGGGCGTGGGTGCCGCCCTGGCGGTCGAGGCCGTACCTGCTTCGGGTCCGGTCGAGGCGTGGTCGCACGGTGACCACCCGGCCGCACGCGCGCTCGCTGCTCGGCGCGGGTTCGAGCGCGCGCGAGAGCTGTGGGTGATGCGGCGTCCCTCGTCCGTCCCGCTGCCGCCACTGCCCGAGCGGGACGGCGTGCTTGTGCGCGGTTACGAGGCGGACGACGCGGAGGACGTCGTCCGCGTGAACGCCGCTGCTTTCGCCGCGCACCCCGAGCAGGGCGCGATGGACCTGGCGAACCTGCGGGAGCGGATGGCGGAGTCGTGGTTCGACCCGGCCGGTCTGCTCGTCGCGGTCGACTCCTCGTCCGACGAGGTGCTCGGCTTCCACTGGACCAAGCAGCACTCCTCCGCGCTCGGCGAGGTGTACGTCGTCGGCATCTCACCCGCCGCGCAGGGCCGCGGACTGGGCAAGCTGCTCACCCTGGCCGGTCTTCATCATTTGATCGGCAAGGGCGTCGACGAGGTGCTGCTCTACGTCGAGTCCGACAACGCCCCGGCGATCGCCGTCTACAGCGGGCTGGGGTTCGAGCACGCCGCGAGCGACACGCACGTGCAGTACCGGCGGAGGTAGTCACGCTGCGGGACGGACATCCCGCCGGCGCCGCTTCATGCGGCTCAAGGATGGATGGAGGTGGACCGTCCGCCGATGGCGCCAACTACCGGCGGAATCATTGCTCGACGCGTAGACGTGCTCCGGCGATTCGCACCGGCAGGTGGTGTCGAGGTAGTCGTAGATCGCGTCGATCTGGGCCGGGCAGTGCCTGATGCGCCGTCGGGGCACGAATGATGGTTCGGCGGCGCACGTCACGACAGCCGCATGCCCGCAACGCGTGCACGTGGTACTCGCGCCCAGTCCGTCCCCCACGTCTTCAATCGCACCCATCTGAGCACTGTGCAACTTTCGTTCGTCTCGATGCGAAGCATGCCGCCTACATACCCAGGATTGGGCGTCATCAGGTCATGCCCTGGTGACGAAGCGCCCGGTCAGGAGTTCGATGACCGAGCGGCCCCGGCTGGCGCAGGAGCCGCTCACCCGGGTCTCGTCGTCGGCAGGTGACCGGACGAATGCCTCGACCAGTTCGGCACCGGCCGCGACGACCGACTCGCGGGCGGCGACGGACGTGGAGGTGCCTAGGGGTCGACCCGGACGGCGGCGACGTAGCTGATCCGCTTGCCCTTGAGCGCGTAGGCGTCCGAACCGGCGCGCGAGTCGTGGGTACGGCGGGCGCCGGCCTTCAGGGCTCTCCCAGTTTCCGGGCCGGTGCCGGTCCTCGAGGGTCAGCGAGCCGTCGCTGGTCGGCGATTCGGCGGAGCCATGGCGGTCTCTGACCGCACCTGAAGTGCCCGTAGCGCACCGCCAACATCTGCCGCAGCCCGCGGCCCGGTCGGTCGAGCGGGTTGCATCAGCCAAACAGTCGTCGTGTTGAGGCTCGTGTCACCCGATCGCTCGGTTTGCGTCGTGTTACGGCGCGCCTCGGCGCCAGAGCCCGGCGCAGGCCGCGAGCCCCAGCAGCCAGAGGCCGAGCACCGGGACGTCGCCGGCGTTCAACCCGTGGTCCTCGCTCAGCCCGAGCAGGACGGGCCCCGCCCACGGGCCGTGACCGGCGATGAGCAGCACGCAGAGGATTGAGACCACCTCCGCCAGGACGATCGCGAGGAGGCGGAGCGGCATCCGCCGTACGTTAGCGGCCGCTGCGGTCGCGGTCCTCGGAGCTGTCGGCCTCCTCCGGCTTGCCGTGGGTCTCTCGAATCTCGCGGCCCTTGGCGACGTCCTCGGCGATCTTCTCGTCCTGCTTCTTGATGTTGCGGTCGTCGCGCGGCGGGAGCTGGACGGTCTCCTCGGCGGGGATCCCGGCTTGCAGCTCGCGGCCGCGCTCCAGCTCGGAGTCGAGCTCGGCACCGAAGAGCAGCGCCAGGTTGGTGATCCACAGCCACAGCAGGAAGACGATGACGCCGGCGAGCGAGCCGTAGGTCTTGGAGTAGGAGGAGAAGTTCGCGACGTAGAAGCCGAACAGCGCCGAGGCCAGCACCCACACGACGATCGCGAGCAGCGCGCCGATGGAGATCCAGCGGAACTTCGGCTGCTTGATGTTCGGGGTGACGTAGTAGAGCAGCGCCACGATGAGCACGACCATCAGCAGGAGGATCGGCCACTTGGCGATGTTGAAGACGGTGACGAAGGTGCTGCCGAGACCGATCTGGCTGCCGATCGCGTCGGCCACCGGGCCGGAGACGACCAGCCCGAGGAGGACAACGGCGACGAGCGTCACCAGGACCAGGGTCAGCAGCAGCATGACCGGGCGGAGCTTCCAGAACGGCCGGCCCTCACGGATCTCGTAGATTCGGTTCATCGCGCGGCCGAACGCGCCGACGTACCCGCTCGCCGACCACAACGCCGTCGCCAGACCGATGATCAGCGCCAACCCCGCGCCCTGGGCGGTCGCGAGCTCGGTGATCGTCGGCTCGAGGGTGTCGGCTTGCGAGCCCGCGCCGATGTCGCGCATGACCTGCAGGATCTGGTCGACGGTCTTCTGCGGGTTCGACACCAGCCCGACGATCGACGTGAGCGCGATGAGGGCGGGGAAGAGGGCGAGGACGGCGTAGTACGTCAGCGCCGCCGCCACGTCGGTGCACTGGTCCTTGGAGAACTCCCGCGCCGTCTTGCGCGCGACGTACATCCACGACCGCTTGGTCAGGTCGTCCGGCGAGTCCGGCTTCGCCGGGTGTTCCTTGGGATCAGCGGTGCTCGTGTGGCGGGCCATGGTGCTTCGGTTTCCGCAGGTGGGCGCGGCAAACCCGATCGTGCGCGATGCTTGCACCCGTGCGGATCATCAGCGCCATCGCAGCCGCGGTTCTCTCGGCGTCCATCGCCTCCCCCGCCGGTGCGACGCCACCTCCCCGCTTCGACGCCTACCCGCTGAGCGATCTCGACGCCGGCGCGCCGATCGAGGTGCGCCTCAGGATCACCGGCTCGATGCCCGAGCACGTCTCGACCGGTCCTCTCCGCGTCGTGCTGCGCCAGGACGGAGCCGTGGTCTGGTCGAAGACCAAGCCGCAGAACGCCCATGGTGCCGCCCGCTTCAGCACACCCGGACTGGCAGCAGGGCGTTACGCACTGGTCGCGCGGTACCTCCCCGATGCCGACGCCACCCTCCCGCCCTACAAGAAGCGGCGGGTCATCGTCGTCGAGTGACGCGGGCCGGCCGGCCGCTCAGCGCAGCGGGCGGACGTGCAGGCCGACCTCGGGATCGACCACGACCTCCTGAGCGGCCGCGATGCCGTCGACGAGCAGCTCGGCGTCGGTGGTGACGTTCCGCTTGAGCAGGGCCAGCGCGATCGGGCCGAGCTCGTGGTGGCGGGCGGAGGAGCCGACGGTGCCGATCACCTTGTCGCCGAGCAGGACGTCGGCGCCCTGGGCGGGGAGGCGGTTCTCGCTGCCGTCGAGGTGGAGCAGCGTCAGGCGCCGCGGCGGGCGTCCGAGGGTGTGGACGCGCGCGACGGTCTCCTGGCCGCGGTAGCAGCCCTTGTCCAGGTGGACCGCGCGGCCGATCCAGCCGACCTCGTTGGGGATCGTGCGGTGGTCGGTGTCAAGGCCGAGGCGCGGCTCGCCGCGCGCGATGCGGAGCGCCTCGAAGGCCCACAGGCCGCACGCCGGCCCGGCGGCCTCGGCGTACGCCGGGAGCTGGTCGCGCGGGACGAGGTCGTACTTGGCGGGCTGGTCGGTGACCGCGCGCCACGTGACGGCCAGGTCAGGGACCAGCGAGAGCTCGACACGGGTCATGAACTTCATCCGCTCGAGCCACTCGACGAGCGCCGCACCGGCGCCCGGCTCGGTGTGGGCGGTGAACGCCGACCCGTCGTCGTACCCCTCGAAGGCGTGCTCGACGTGGCCCTGCGGGCTCAGCACGAGCGCCTGGGTCCAGGCGCCGGGGGCGAGGTCGAGGAAGTGCTGGGTGGTGAGGTTGTGCAGCCAGCTCAGCCGGTCCGGCCCCTCGATGCGCAGCACCTCGCGGTGCGAGAGGTCGACGAAGCCCTCGCCGGACTCCAGCGTGCGCTGCTCGCCGTTGAACGAGCCGTAGTGCGCCGCGACCGGGGCGTCGATGCCGTCGCCGGCGACCGCTCCGGGCAGGTCGAGCAGGGGGCTGGTCATGAGGACTCCTCGGTCGGCGTGCAGGTGGTGCAGTGGCCGAACACCGTCAGGTGCCCGACGTCGGCGACGAAGCCGTCGGCCTCGAGCCGGTCGGTGAGCGGCTTCAGCACATCGGGGTCAACGGAGACGACCTTCTGGCAATTCCGGCAGACCAGGTGGAAGTGCTCGTGGTCGGAGATCGAGTGGTACGTCGGGGCGCGGTCGCTCAGGTGGGCGTGCCGCACCAGGCCGAGCTCCTCGAGCACCTCGAGCGTCCGGTAGACGGTGGAGATGTTGATCGCCGAGGAGTGCTCACGGACCTTGCCGAGCACCTCGTCGGGGGTGGCGTGGCCGAGCTCGTCGACCGCGCGCAGGACCATCTCGCGCTGGGGGGTCAGCCGGTAGCCGCGCGACCGCAGGCGCTCCCGCCAGTCCTGCTGGGCCATGTCAGGCCCGCTGGAGACGCGCCCACAGGTGCGGCTGGAGCGGCTGGCCGACGGCGGCCATGTCGTAGGCGTAGAGGAGGTCGCCCTCGACGTTGCCGTAGAGCCGGTGGCCCGCGGTGACCTCCTTGGCCGACTCGGTGCGGGCGACCGCGTCGGTGGTCAGCTCGAGCTTGCCGTTCTCGGCGGTGCCGTACCAGATCTCGACGAACCCGGTGTTGTGCGTCAGCACCAGCTCCACCTGCCCCTCGGGCCGGCAACGCAGGAAGCCGGTCTCCTGCGCGCCCTGGCGCACGGTCTTGCCCTCGTCGTCGATGACCCACGAGCGGGCGAAGTAGTGGAGGAAGGGGCGGCCGTCCTGCTGGAAGACGAGCTCCTGGCCGTACTGGTACGGCTCGATCGTCGGGTAGTCGCCGCGCCCGTTGCCCTGCCAGGTGCCGAGCATCCAGGCGACCGGGCCGCAGTCGGGGTGGAGGTTCTCCGGGATCTGGAAAGGCACCCGCCCACTCTAGGCTGACGCCCATGTCGCGCCCACTCGTCGTCAAGGTGACCTGCGGCTCCGAGGACGCCGAGCGGTGCAACCAGGGGTTCACCGTGGCGGCCGCCGCGGTGGCCGCCGGTGCGGAGGTCTCGCTGTGGCTGACCGGCGAGGCGGCGTGGTACGGCGTGCCCGGGCGCGCCGAGGGCATCGCGCTGCCGCTCGCCACTCCCCTGGCGGACCTCCTGGCGGCCGTCGTCGCCGGCGGCACCGTCACCGTCTGCACCCAGTGCGCCTCGCGCCGCGGGATCACCGCCGAGCAGCTGCTGCCGGGCGTGGTGATCCGCGGTGCGGCGTCGTTCGCCGAGGAGGTCCTCCAGCCGGACGTCCAGGCGCTCGTCTACTGACCTCGGCCGGGCGGGCCAGCCGATACGATCCGGCGCCATGAGCGCCGCACCCCCTCCGGACGAAGGTGCGACCGCCCGTGGCTGGCGTCGCCGGCAGAAGCAGGCCACCGCGCCGCTGCCGCCCCTGACCCACGAGGAGGCGCTGGCCCGGCTCGCCGAGCAGACCGCCGCGGCCGACCACGCCACCTCGCTGCGCCGCGCCGCCGAGCTGGCCGCCTCCGAGCAGGCCGCCGAGCGGCTCGTCGCGGAGGAGGCCGCCCGGGCCGCGGCCGCGGAGGCCGAGGCCGCCTCCCGCCGGGCCGCCGAGCTCGCGGACGCCGCCGCCGAGGCACAGGCGGCGGCCGTCGCGTTGTCGGAGCAGGCCGCGGCCGCGCTCGCGGCGGCCGAGGGTCGGGAGGCCGCCGAGGCCCGCCTCGACGAGGCGCTCACCGCGCGGGCGGCCGCCGAGGAGGCCGCCGCCGAGTCCGCCCGCCGGCACGAGGAGGCGGCGACGTACGCCGCGGAGCAGGCGTCGCTCGCCGCCGCGGCCGCCGAGGCGCGGGAGGCCGCGGACAGCTCCGCCGCCGAGCAGGCCCGGCTCGCGGACGAGGCGCACGCCGCCCGGCTCGCGGCGGAGGAGTCCGCCGCCGACGCCGCCCGCGAGCTGGCGCTGGCCGAGGCCCGGGCAGCCGAGCTGGCCGACGCCAACCGGGAGGCGACCGACGCGCGCCGTGCGGCCGAGGAGGCGGCCGCGGCTGCCGCCGCCGCGATGGAAGCAGCGTCCGCACGGGCCGAGGAGCTCGCCCTGGCGCGGGTCGCCGCTGAGGAGACGGCTGCCGTGCACGCCCGGCTCGCCGCCGAGGCGCACTCGGCCCGCGAGGTCGCCGAGCAGGCCGCCCGGGAGCGGGCGGAGGAGGCCGCCGCCGCCAGCGCCGAGTCCCGCGACCAGGCCGCCCTGGCCGCTGCCGCGGCCGCCGCCGAGCACGCGGCGCTGGTGGCCGCCGAGGAGCAGGCCGGGATCGCCGCCGCCGCGTCCGAGCTGCGCGCCGCCGCCGACGAGATCGCGTCCGCACACGCCCGCGACGCCGCCGAGGCACTCCAGGGCCGCCGCGTCGCCGACGAGTCCGCCGCCGAGCACGCCCGGCTCGCCGCCGAGGCGCACCAGGCCCGGGAGGTCGCCGAGCACGTGGCGCGCGAGCGCGCCGAGGAGGCCGCCGCCGCGAGCGCCGAGTCCCGCGACCAGGCCGCCCTGGCCGCTGCGGCCGCCGCCGCCGAGCACGCGGCGCTGGTCGCCGCCGGCGAGCAGGCCGAGGTCGCCCGGGTCGCCGCGGAGGCACGCGCCGCGGCCGACGAGACCGCCGCCGCGCACGCGCGCGACGCCGCCGAGGCGCTCGAGGGCCGCCGCGTCGCCGACGAGTCCGCCGCCGAGCACGCCCGGCTGGCCGCCGAGGCGCACGAGGCACGGGTCGCCGCGGAGCAGTCCGCCCGCGAGCGGGCCGCCGAGGCGGCGGCCGCGTCGGAGTCGGCGTACGACGCGTCGGTGCTGGCCGCCGCGTCCGCGCAGGCCGAGCACACCGCGCTCGTCGAGGCCACCGAGCAGGCCGAGGCCGCCCGCGCGGCCGCCGAGGCGCGGGCGGTCGCCGAGGAGACCGCCGCCGAGCAGGCCTGCCTCGCCGCGGAGGCGCACGCCGCGCGGACCGCCGCCGAGGAGTCCGCCCGGGCCGCGGTCGAGGCGCGCGAGGCCGCCGAGCACGACGCCGCCGAGCACGCCCGGCTCGCCGCCGAGGCCGTCGCCGGCCGGCAGGAGGCCGAGCGCCGGCTCACCGAGCTCGCCGCCGAGCTGGCCGCGGCCCACGAGGCTCGGCTCGCCGCCGAGCGCGCCGCCGAGGAGCAGGCCGCCCAGCGGCTGGTCGCCGAGGAGAAGGCCGAGCAGCGGGCGATGGACCGCAGCGCCGTCGAGGCGTCGGTGCGCCACCAGGCCGAGCTCGTCGAGGCGGCCCTCCAGGACCGGCTCGCCGCCGAGCAGCGCGCCGCCGAGCTGGCCGAGCAGCTGGCCGAGGCACGGGGCGGCCCTGGGGGCGGCGAGCCTGTCCAGCCGCGCCCGCTCGCCGGCGTACCGGCTGCCGAGCCCGCTCCCGCCACTCCTGCCGCCCCGGCACCCGCCGCCTCGTCCGGTGCCATCCCCTCGGCGGAGCAGCGCGGCCGACGGGTCCTCTACCTGCTCGCCGCGCTCGTCGCCGCCGCGCTCACCGTCGTCGCGTGGCGGACCGGCCACGACGACCCGGTGCTCCTCGCCGTCGGGGCGATCGTCACCGTCGCGTTCCTCGTCGGCTCGACCGGCGCGGGTCAGCGCGACTGACGCTGGGTTCGCCCCGGCGGGTTTCGAGACGCTTCCTAGCGGAAGCTCCTCAACCAGCCGGGGTCGGGCGAGAGCTCAACCAGCCGGGTGCAGCGCGGTCCGGACGCGGTCCGCGATCACGGCGACGGCGGCCTTCGAGGTGCGGCCGGCGCCGACGATGTTGAAGAACCCGTGGATCTGGTCGGGGAACCGGCGCGTCTCCACCTCGACCCCCGCGGCGGCGAGCTTCGCGGCGTACGCCTCGCCCTCGTCGCGGAGCGGGTCGAAGCCGGCGGTGACGACGTACGCCGGCGCCAACCCCGCCGGCAGGTCGGCGCGCAGCGGGGCGACGCGCGGGTCGGTGCGGGTGGCGGGGTCGGGCGTGTAGGAGGCGACCGCGAGGTCCATGAACTCCTGGGTGAGGAACAGACCCTTGCCGAACATCCGCTTGCTCTCGGTCTCGCCAGAGACGTCGGTCGCCGGGTAGACGAGCAGCTGCCACGCCAGCGGCAGCCCGTCGCGGGCCGCCTCGATGGCGATGTGGGCGGCCAGGTTGCCGCCGGCGGAGTCGCCGCCGACGGCGATCCGCGCGGGGTCGGCGCCGAGTGCGGCGGCGTGCTCGAGGACCCAGCGGTACGCCGCGAGCGCGTCGTCGTGCGCAGCCGGGAAGGGGTGCTCGGGGCCGAGGCGGTAGTCGACGGCGAGCACTCGCACACCGGCCCGCTCCGCGATGAACCGGCAGCTGGCGTCGTGGGTCTCGAGGTCGCCGAAGAAGAAGCCGCCGCCGTGGAGGAACAGCAGCAGCGGGCCGGGCGTCTCGACCGGCCCGTGCGCGCTCGAGGGGGTGTAGAGACGGGCGAGCAGCCCGCCGGCGTTCAGGTCGCGCACCGAGCCGACGCGCTGGCGGCCGGCGGTGAGCCCGGTCTGCCGGACGGCGGCCTGGCGACCGAGCTCGACCTCGAGCGACTCGATCGCGGGCTCGCGGGTGAGCTGCTGGATCCGCAGCATCAGCTGGAGGTCGACGGCCAGCTTCTGCCCGTCGAGGCGCAGCGGCGGTCCGGCCAGCACCCGCTGGACGGGGGCCGGCAGCCCCATCAGGGCCCGCAGGGCAGCCACCTCGACGACGGTCTTCGCGCTCACGGGCGGGACAGTAGCGGGCCGCCAGCCATCCACACGGCGGGCTCGCGCACGCCGCTCCCCAGTCCTTCGCGAGCGACACCTGCCGTTCACCCTCCGGTGCCACACTGGCGAGGTGACCCTGGAGACCGGACCCGCCGAGGACCTGCTGCCGCGCGACCGGGCGCCGCACGACTCCTTCGACGTGGAGCCGCCCTACGTCCCCGACCACGAGGCGCTCGCGGCGGTGGAGAAGTACGACGACCGGTTCCTCGACCGCGAGCTGTCGTGGCTGCACTTCAACCAGCGGGTGCTCGAGCTCGCCGAGGACCCCGACCTGCCGCTGCTCGAGCGGGTGCGGTTCCTGGGGATCTTCACCAGCAACCTCGACGAGTTCTTCATGGTCCGGGTGGCCGGCCTGAAGCGCCGGATCGCCGCCGGGCTGGCCGTGCGCGCCGCCTCCGGCCTGATGCCGCGTGAGGTGCTCGAGCGGATCTGGCTCACGAGCCGGGAGCTGAGCGAGCGGCAGGTCTGCCTGTTCCGCGACGAGATCGACCCCGCGCTGCGCGATCACGGCATCGAGATCGTGCGCTGGGGCGAGCTGGACGACCGCGAGCAGAAGCACTGCAAGAAGCTCTTCAAGGAGCGGGTCTACCCGGTGCTGACCCCGCTGGCCGTCGACCCGGCGCACCCCTTCCCGTACATCTCCGGGCTCTCGCTCAACCTCGCCGTCGTGCTGCGCGACCCCGAGACCCGCAAGGAGCACTTCGCGCGGGTCAAGGTGCCGCCGAACTTCGCGAGGCTCGTGCCGCTCGGGAACCAGCGGTTCGTGCCGCTGGAGGACGTCATCCGCGAGCGGCTGAAGAAGCTGTTCCCCGGCATGGAGGTGCTCGAGGTCCACACGTTCCGGGTGACCCGCAACGAGGACCTTGAGGTGGAGGAGGACGACGCCGAGAACATCCTGGCCGCGCTGGAGAAGGAGCTGCTGCGCCGCCGGTTCGGGCCGCCGGTCCGGCTCGAGGTCGAGGACTCGATCACCCCTGCCGTCCTCGACCTGCTGGTCTCCGAGCTCGGCGTGGCCGAGGAGGAAGTGTTCCGGCTGCCCGGGCCGCTGGACCTGCGGGCGCTGACCAGCCTCGCTGACCTGCCTCGCGAGGAGCTGAAGTACCCCGCGTTCGTGCCCACCACCCACCCGGTGCTCGCCGAGGTGGAGTCCGCCGCGCCGGTCGACGTGTTCAAGGCCGCCCGCCGCCACGACGTGCTGCTGCACCACCCCTACGACTCCTTCGCCACCTCCGTGCAGCGCTTCCTCGAGCAGGCCGCGGCCGACCCGCACGTGCTGGCGATCAAGCAGACGCTCTACCGGACCTCCGGCGACTCACCGATCATCGACGCGCTGATCGACGCCGCCGAGGCCGGCAAGCAGGTGCTGGTGATCGTGGAGATCAAGGCCCGCTTCGACGAGGAGGCCAACATCCGGTGGGCCCGCAAGCTCGAGCAGGCCGGCTGCCACGTCGTCTACGGGCTGGTCGGGCTCAAGACGCACTGCAAGCTGTCGATGGTGGTGCGCGAGGAGGACCACGCCGGCGGCGGGATCCGCCGCTACACCCACATCGGCACCGGCAACTACAACCCGAAGACGTCACGCACCTATGAGGACCTCGGGCTGATCACGACCGACGACACGATCGGCGAGGACGTCGCCCACCTGTTCAACAACCTCTCCGGGTGGTCGCGCAACGCGTCGTACGAGCAGCTGCTGGTCGCGCCCGACTCCGTGCGCTCGGGGCTCGTCGAGCGCATCCACCGCGAGATCGCCCACCACCGGGCCGGGCGCCCCGCGCGGATCCGGATGAAGGCCAACTCCGTGGTCGACGAGGCCGTCATCGACGCGCTCTACCTCGCCTCGCAGGCCGGCGTCCCCGTCCAGCTGCTCATCCGCGGCATCTGCGCGCTGCGGCCCGGCGTGCCCGGGCTGTCGGAGACGATCGAGGTGCGGTCGGTGCTGGGGCGGTTCCTCGAGCACAGCCGGGTCTCCTGGTTCGACAACGGCGGCGAGCCCGAGGCCTGGATCGGCTCGGCCGACATGATGCACCGCAACCTCGACCGGCGGGTCGAGGTGCTCGTCCGGCTGCCCGGGGCCGCCGGCCGGCAGGCCGTCGACGACCTGCTGACGCTCGCCTTCGACGCCGACACCGACGCGTGGGTGCTCGGCCCCGACGGCGCGTGGAGCCGCTCGCCCGGACCGGTGCACCTCCAGGAGACGCTCATCGAGCGGCAGCGCCGACGGCGTACGGCGCCCTGACGGCGTACGACCTCGGCCGGCGGCACCACCTCGGGTGACGGGGCCGACGCCGTCCTCGCTTGCGTGATCTTCCGACGGTGGCCCTACTCTGTTCAACGCTCGTTCCCCCGTCGTTCAGGAGTCACTCCGTGGGACTGCGTTTCCGTCCGGTCGAAGCCACGTTCTACGACCAGTTCGCCGAGCAGGCGGACCACCTCGTCACCGGTGCCAGGATCCTCGCCGAGATGCTCGCCGACGGCGCCGACCACGCGTCCGTGGCTCAGCGCATGCGCGACGCCGAGCACGCCGCCGACGAGACCACCCACGCGATCATCCGGAAGGTGAACTCGACGTTCATCACGCCGTTCGACCGCGAGGACATCTACTCGCTCGCCTCCGGGCTCGACGACGTCATGGACCACATGGACGAGGTCGTCGACATGATCCTGCTCTACGAGGTGCGGGAGATGCCGACCGAGGTCTCCGGCCAGGTCGAGCTGCTGCAGCGCTGCGCGGACCTCACCTCCGCCGCGATGCCGAACCTGCGGTCGATGCAGTCGCTCGAGGAGTACTGGATCGAGATCAACCGCCTCGAGAACGCCGGCGACAAGAACCACCGCCGGATCCTGACCAACATCTTCGGTGGCGACTACAAGACCATCGAGGTGCTCAAGCTCAAGGACATCGTCGAGGCCCTCGAGGACGCCATCGACGCGTTCGAGCGGGTCGCGAACACGGTGGAGCAGATCGCCGTCAAGGAGTCCTGACCGGTGGAGATCGCGATCATCATCGCGGTGGTCGTGGTCGCCCTCGTGTTCGACTACACGAACGGGTTCCACGACGCCGCCAACGCCATCGCGACCTCGGTCTCCACCCGCGCGCTCACGCCGCGGGTGGCCCTGGGTCTCGCGGCGATCATGAACTTCATCGGCGCGTTCCTCGGCCAGAAGGTCGCCAAGACCGTCGCCGACGTCATCCAGTTCAGCCCCGAGCAGCTCGATCCGAACGCCGCCACCTCGGTGACCGTGCACGCGCTGGTCATCGTCATGTGCGGCCTGCTCGGCGCGATCATCTGGAACATGATCACCTGGTACTACGGCCTGCCGTCGTCCTCCTCGCACGCCCTCATCGGCGGCCTGGGCGGCGCGGCGATCGCCGGTGGGGTGAGCGTCAACTGGGACACGGTCCTCAACAAGGTCGTCATCCCGATGCTGATCTCGCCGGTCTTCGCGTTCGCGGCGGGCTTCGCGGTGATGCTCGCGATCATGTGGATCTTCCGCAAGGTCAACCCGCACAAGGCCAACCGCGGCTTCAAGCTCGCCCAGACCGCCTCCGCCGCCGCCATGGCGCTCGGCCACGGCCTCCAGGACGCGCAGAAGACGATGGGCGTCATCTTCCTCGCCCTGCTCGCCGGGGGGTACGTCGCCGAGGGCGACGACCTGCCGCTGTGGGTCATCTTCGCCGCCGCCGCCGCCATCTCGGCCGGCACCTGGGCCGGCGGCTGGCGCATCATGCGCACCCTCGGCCGCCGCATCATCCACCTCGACCCGGCCCGCGGCTTCGCCGCGGAGTCGGTCGCCGCGTCGGTGCTCTACACCACGGCCTACGCGTTCGAGGCGCCCATCTCCACCACCCACACCATCACCTCCGCGGTGATGGGCGTCGGCGCCACCAAGCGGTTCTCCGCCGTCCGGTGGGGTGTCGCCCGGTCCATCGTCACCGCCTGGGTCCTCACCTTCCCCGCCGCCGCCTCCGCCGCCGCCGCCACGTACTTCATCGCGCACTACGTCTTCCGGCTGGACTAGCCCCGGGCTACTCCGTCCCCGGCCTCCGCCGGGGTAGTAACGGTCAGAAACGTCCGTCACTACCCCGGCGGAGGTCATTTTCGTCCGTTACTACCCCGACGACGTCCCCGATGGGGGCCGGACCGGGCGGGCGGAGCGGCCGGGCGGGCAGGGGATGGATGTCCACCCGTCAACCGGCGCGGCCGCGCAGCAACCGACGACGGTCCTGCTCGCCCAGACGGCGACGTTGCTCGACAGTGGTGGTCGGGGTCCACCAGGCGGGCGGGTCGACGGTCCATCCCCGGGTGGCCTCCGGCTCGAACCGGGCCCTCGCCCGCGTCTGGAGCATCCGCGGCACCACCGTCCGCAACGGGTCGACGCGGTCGGCCGCGGTCATGGTGAAGTACTCCAGACCGGCCCGGCGGAACTCGTGCTCCCGGTCGATGTCGGCCGTCCGTCGCCGGCGCTGCAGGTGAAGCGCCCCGTCGTACTCCCCGACCACACCGGCCTCCACGTCGAGCAGGTCCGGGGTGCCGATGTGCCGGCCGGCCCGGTCGAAGACCGGTGTGTTCATCAGCGGCGTCGGCAGCCCGGCGTCGATCTCCCACACCAGCCGCATCTCGACCTCCATCGGGGACCAGCTGTTCTCCGAGCCGAGCGCGATCGCCGCCCGGCACTGTGGGATCCCGATCCACCCGTTCAACGTGTCGGCGTAGGCCTGCGCCTCCGCCCGGCTGACCAGGTCCGCAGCAGCGGCCATGTCGAAGGCGACCGTCGCGGCGCGGACGTCGGCGGCGTACCGCATCTCGAAGCACACCGAGCGCGCCGCCGTCGTGACGGCCAGCCCGTCGACGACCTCGAGCGTCTCGGGCGCGATCCGCTCGGACGTCACCTGCAGACCCGGCTGCTCGCGGACCGCCTTTCTCAGCACGGCCAGCACGACCGGCCGCGCCGCCTCGTCGAGCGTGTCGCCGAAGTACTCCGCGCCCATCCAGCGCAGGGCCGCCCACCCCGTGACGCCGCCGTACGCCGGCAGCACCATGCCGGCCTCGGCGATCCGCTGCTCGACGGTGACCGGCAGGTCAGCGGGCAGGAAGTAGCCGCGCGTCGTCTGACGCCAGGCGCGGCCGTACGCACGGCTCGACGGCGGACCGGTCCGGCCGTCCGGGTCGATCCGCATCGGCCGCAGCACGTGCGGGCGCGCCGGATGGAACGGCTCGGGTCGCGGCGTGGTCGGCATCCCGCCATCGTGGCCGGATCCGCCGCCCGCCGTCGGCGCTCATCCACAGGCCATCCGGGCCGCACCGACGGTCTGAGGGCCGTCGTCGGGGTAGCAACGGACCTTTCTGACCGTTACTACCCCCGCGACGGACGATTCCGACCGTTACTACCCCGCGGGCCGGGTCAGGGCGAGACGACCTCGGAGGCGACGACGGTGCGGCGGATCC
>NZ_JAANMS010000024.1 GCF_011250565.1 Nocardioides sp. IC4_145 | reverse complement strand
GAGGGCTTCCTCGGGCTTCTTCGACAGGACGGTGTCGATGTAGTCGCGGGCGGTCTCGAAGAGGTCGACCTCGTGGCCGGCGCGCTCGGAGAGGTACCACCGGTGGACCAGCACCTCGTGGAAGATCTCGGCCGGCTCGAGCTTGCCGCGGGCCTCGGTCGGGACCATCGCCATGAGCGGCTCGAAGACCTCGGTGAGCCAGCGGCTGGCGACCAGGACGCGGTCCTCGCGGCCCAGGTCGCGGTGGGCGGTGAAGCGGGCGATGTCGTTGAGGAGCCGGCGTGCCTGGGTGTCCTCGACGTCGAGGCCGGTGAGCGAACGGAGCTCGCGCCGGTGGTGGCCGAGCTCGACGGCGCGGGGCTGGATGCGGACGGAGTCGCCGTCGTAGTCGGTGACGATGTCGAGCTCCTCGACGTCGAAGCCGCGCTCGTTGAGCCGTTCGATGCGCTGCTCGATGCGCCACATCTCGGCGGCGGAGAACTCCTCGGCGCCGGTCAGCTCGTCCCACAGCTCGTGGTAGCGCCGCTGCAGCAGGGCGACGATCTCCTCGGCCGGCACCTCGGCCGGGACGAGCCGGCTGGCCTGGAGGTCGAGCAGCTCGGCGAAGACGTTCTCGGTGGCGATGGTGACGTCGTGCTCCCGCATCTGCCGCGAGAGGGAGGAGCGCAGCTCGCCGGTCTCGGCGTCGACGAGGTACGCCGCGAACCCGCCGGCGTCGCGGCGGAACAGCACGTTCGACAGCGACACGTCGCCCCAGAAGAAGTCGGCGAGGTGCAGCCGGACCAGCAGCACGACCATCGCGTCGATGAGCGACGGCAGCCCCTCGACGGTCGTCCCGTGGCTGAACAGGCTGCGGTAGGGCAGCGAGAAGCGCAGGTGCTGGGTCAGCAGCGCGGCGGGCAGCTCCTCGCCGTGGGCGTCCACGCGCCCGGTCACGACCCCCTGGGGCACCACGGCGGGCAGCCCGAGGCGCTGGAGGTCGCGGAGCAGGCGGTACTCGCGGAACGCGATGTCGGCAACCGTCTCCTTGACGGCGTACGTCGCGGGGCCGAGCCGAACGATCCGCACGACGTGCCGGGACAGGCCGCGGGGGAGGGGGACGACGTACTGCTCGTCCCACTCCTCCAGCGGCACCGACCACGGCAGCCGCATGAGCGCGGGGTCGGGGCGGTGGGCGACGACGTGGAGGGCCACGCCGTCGAGCCTAGACCCGCCAGAGCCAGAGGCCAGGCCCCTCGGAGGCCGGGACGGTGACCGTGCCGTCGGCCTCGGTCAGCGCGGTCGCCTCGCCCTCGGTCGCCAGCACCGGCGACCCGTCGCCGAAGCCGAGCAGGCCGGCGTCGAGCTCGACCGCGGGGCCACCGGCCCGCCGTGCGCAGACCAGCACCGAGCCGGACGGGTGCTCGCGGACGAAGACGAATGCGTCGTCGTCGACGTGGGCCCACCGCAGGCCGCCGCGGCGCAGGGCGTCGTGCTCGCGGCGCGCAGCGGCCAGGGCGGCGTAAGTCGCCAGCGTGGCGTGGTCCCAGTCCTCGCGGCGGTCCCAGGGCATCGGCCGGCGGGAGTCCTCGCCGAGCACGCCCTCGAGGCCGATCTCGTCGCCGGCGAACAGCATCGGCACGCCGGGCAGCGTGAACTGCAGGCCGGCCGCGACGCGGTGGACCGCTCCCGAGCCGGCGACGGTGCGGATGCGGGCGCTGTCGTGGGAGCCGAGGATGTTCCACGACTGGCTCGCCGCGCGCCAGCCGAAGCGGGCCAGCCACTCGCGGAAGGACCGGAGCACCAGGGGGCCGGGCCGTCGCGGCACCGGCAGCGGGCGGCCGAAGGCGCGGGCGGGCGAGGCGGGGTCGCGCACCCACGACCAGACCGGCCAGGAGAAGCCGGAGTAGTTCATCGTGCCGTGCCAGCCGTCGCCGTCGATGTCGCCCGACGCGTCGTGGTTGTGCTCGCCGATGACCAGCGGGTCGGGGCGCTCGGCCTCGGCCGTGCGGCGTACCGCCCGGGCCACGTCGTGGTTGACGTCGACCGCGCCGAGCCGGCCGGTCATGTTGGCGACGTCGATGCGCCACCCGTCGACGTCGAAGGGCGGCCGCAGCCAGCGGGCGACGACCGAGTCGGGGCCCTCGACCATCGCCGCGCGCAGGTCGGGGTCGGCGAGGTTGAGCTTGGGCAGCGTGCCGTGGCCCATCCAGCACTCGTAGGAGCCGTCGTGGTTGAAGTAGTACCAGCCGCGGGTGGGGGAGGTCGGGTCGCTCGTGGCGCCGCGGAACCACTCGTGGGTGTCGCCGGTGTGGTTGGTGGTCAGGTCGCCGAGCAGCCGCCAGCCGCGCTCGTGGACGGCGGTGGAGAGCCGGGCGTACGCGGCGTCCCCGCCCAGGAGCGGGTCGACGCCGTCGAAGGTGGAGGCGTTGTAGCGGTGGTTGCTCTCGCCGGGGAAGACCGGCGTCGTGTAGACGACCGAGACGCCGACCTGCTCGAGGTGGTCGAGGTGCGCGACGACGCCGTCGAGGTCGCCGCCGAAGAACTGCGTCGGGGTGCGCGGGTCGGAGCCCTCGAAGGCCACCTCGTCGTCCCACTCCGCCGGGACGGCCCAGTCCGGGGTGGGCCGCTCGTCGGCGGCGGCCGAGCGGGCGAACCGGTCGGGGAAGACCTGGTAGACGACGCCGTCGCGGCCCCAGTCCGGCGCCGGGGCGTAGGTCGAGACGCGGAAGTCGAAGGTGTCGGGCACGTCGTGGCGGTGCACGCCCGCGGCGGTCAGCCAGCGCTGGTCCTCCGCGGGCGTGCCGGCGCCGGTGCTGACCAGGAAGCGGTAGTGCGCGACCGGGTTGTGGACCGGGAGCTCGCCCTCCCACCAGACGGTGTGCTCGTCGCGCTCGACCGGGCCGCACGCGTGGTAGACCGGCTCGGCGTCGTACGTCGTGCGCAGCCAGACCTGGTCGACGGGGTCCGAGGCGGCGGTGCGGACGCGGACCTTGACCGTCCAGCCGAGCGTCGGTGCCTCGTGCTCGAGGTAGAGCGGGGACCCGTCGTGGTGCGGTTCGTGCAGGAGGCTCACCGCACCAGGGTCGCCTCCGCGGGGGCGACGGACCAAAGTCTCGGCGACGTGACGCTGGTCGAATTAGAACGTGTTCCAGTACGGTCCGCCCATGACTTCTGCTCACACGTCTCCCGAGCCCCGCGTCGTCGTCGTCACCGGCGCCGCCTCCGGCATCGGCCGCGCCACCGCCGAGCTCTTCCGCGACCAGGGCGCAACGGTCTTCGGTCTCGACGTGCAGCCCGGGGCGCCGGAGGGCGTGACGTACGTCGAGTGCAACGTCGCCTCCCGCGAGTCGGTCGAGGCCGCGGTCGCCGAGTGCGCGCAGCACGGGCGGATCGACGTGCTGGCCAACGTGGCGGGCGTGGTGCAGTTCGGCCACTTCGACCAGATCACCGACGCCGAGTGGGACCGCGTCCACGCGGTAGACCTCAAGGGCCCGTTCATGATGATCCAGGCCGCGCTGCCCCACCTGCGCGCCTGCGGCGGCAACATCGTCAACGTCAGCTCGGTCGCCGGCCGCATCCCCCAGCCGTACGCCGTCGCGTACGCCGCCGCGAAGGGCGGCCTGACCCAGCTGACGAAGTCCCTGGCGCTCGAGCTCTCGCCGGAGGGCATCCGCGTCAACGCGGTCTGCCCCGGCACCGTCGACACCCCGATCGTGTCGCACGTCGCCGGCATCATGCCCGCCGACCTGGACGCCCGCGTCGCGGACCGCCTGATGATGATGCTGCCCGGCCCGGCGATCTCCCCGGCCGAGATCGGCGAGTCGATCGTCTACCTCGCCTCGCCCGCCGCGCGGATGATCACCGGCGCCGTCCTCGCCTTCGACGGCGGCATGGGCTGATCCCTGCGGCACCCGCCCCGGCAACTAGCATGTGCGCGGCCGTTCGACCTCCGCGTCGGCCGGCCGCGCCGGTGTAGCTCAGTTGGTAGAGCGCCTCTCTTGTAAAGAGGATGTCGCGGGTTCGACTCCTGTCACCGGCTCCACCCTCCGCCTCACCCGCAGGGATGTGATGTACGCCGAAGCGTGCGGACCCCGGCATGGCGCGGCGGAGCGCCGGGTATCGGCTCCTCAATCGATCCGGGGAGTGATTCCACGATGGCAGCGAACACGTCTGCACCGAGCACCGCCGCGGCCGCCGAGGGCCGGGACACGATGATCGCGCTGGCGATCCTGTGGCTGATCCCGGCGTTGGCGTTCCTCGCCGCGCTGATGATGGTCGGCTGACCGGGCGGTCAGCCAGGACGAGCGGGACGGGTCCGTTCAGCGGACCTGACGGACCTCGAACGACGCCGGCGGCGACGCGATCGCGTCCTGCGCCTCGACCAGCTGGATCTCGCGGGTGCCCGCGGCGATCGTCGCCTCGAGCACCGCGAACATCGAGGACGTCGTGCGCGAGAGCGCCTCGGCCGGGGAGCCGGTCGAGCGCAGGTGCGCGAGGTAGAGGGCGGCGGTGACGTCGCCACAGCCGTTCGGCGTGATCGGCAGCAGCGGGGTCGTGACGACCCAGGCGCCGGCGTCGGAGACGGCGACGACGTCGAGCGAGCCCTCCGGCACGTCGCCGTGGATCACGCTGGTCACCAGCACGTCGCGCGGCCCGCGGTCACGCACCGTGTCGACGGCCGCGAGCACCTCCTCGAGCGTGGTGGTCGTGCGACCGGCGAGGAAGTCGAGCTCGAAGTGGTTCGGCGTGAGGATGTCGGCCTGCGGCACGACGCTGTCGCGGAGGTACTCCGGGATGCCGGGCTTGACGAACATGCCGCGCCCGACGTCGCCCATCACCGGGTCGCAGCAGTAGACCGCGTCCGGGTTGGCGGCCTTGACCTTCGCCACGGCGTCGAGCACGACCGCCCCGACCGCCGGGTCGCCCTGGTAGCCCGATAGCACCGCGTCGGCCTGGCCGAGGACGCCGCGGTCCTCGATGCCCGCGATCACGTCGGCCACGTCGGCGGGCGCGAGGAGCGGCCCGCGCCACGCGCCGTACCCCGTGTGGTTGGAGAAGTGGACGGTCAGCACCGGCCAGACCTCGTGGCCCAGTCGCTGGAGCGGGAACACCGCGGCGGAGTTCCCCACGTGCCCGTAGGCGACCGACGACTGGATCGACAGGATCTTCACGACGCCGATCCTCTCGTCCGGACCATGGTCCGGACAAACTAGAACAAGTTACAGTCATGCCCTACTGTGGGCGGAGACACATTCCGAGAGTATGTGAACTCGGGCCCAGACCGCCGCTCTGCGACACGAACCACCCCAGGGGACGACATGGCCAAGCAAGCCCTGAAGAACGAAGCCGACTACGTCGTGGTGGGCTCCGGCAGCGCCGGTGCCGCGATCGCCGGCCGGCTCGCCGAGTCCGGCGCCAGCGTGATCGTGCTGGAGGCGGGCAAGAGCGACAACCAGTTCCTCACCAAGAAGCCCGGGATGATCGGCCCGATGCACGCCGAGCCGAAGATCAAGCGGCTCAACGACTGGGGCTACTACTCGGTGCCGCAGAAGCACATCCTCGACCGCAAGATGCCGGTCCCGCGCGGCAAGGTCCTCGGTGGGTCCAGCTCGGTCAACGGCATGGTCTACGTCCGCGGCAACCGAGCCAACTACGACTCCTGGGCGGCCGAGGGCTGCACCGGCTGGGACGCCGACTCGGTCAACGCGGCGTACAAGCGGATGGAGGACTACGAGGGCGGCGAGAACGCCTTCCGCGGCGTCGGCGGTCCGATCAAGGTGACCCGCAACAAGACCCCGCAGGAGGGGTCGCTGCAGTTCCTCCAGGCGACCGCCGACACGATCGGCTGCAAGGTCCTCGACGACTACAACGGTGAGTCGCAGGAGGGCGTCAGCCGGATGCAGCAGAACGCCGCCGACGGGCTGCGCTACAGCGCCTCGCGCGGCTACATCCACCACCTCGCGCCGCCGACCCTCGACGTGCAGACCCAGGTGCTGGTCACCAAGGTCGTCATCGAGAACGGTCGCGCCACCGGCGTCGAGGTCCGCGACAAGGACGGCAGCCGCCGCACGGTCCGCGCGGGCAAGGAGGTCATCCTGGCCGCCGGGTTCGTCGGCTCCCCGCAGATCCTCATGCTGTCCGGCATCGGCCACGCGCAGCACCTCAAGGACCACGGCATCGGCGTCGTCGCGGACCTGCCGGTCGGCGACAACCTGCACGACCACATGTTCCACGCGATGACCTTCCACGCGACCTCCTCGAAGATGCGCGGCAACGCGTTCTTCTTCGCCAAGGGCGTCGCCAAGGAGGTCGTGCGGCCCGGCTCCACGTTCCTCGCGAACTCGGTCTTCGAGATCCTCGCCTTCCTCAAGACCTCGCAGGCCACCGACGTCCCGGACCTGCAGCTGCACCTGCTGCCCTGGTCCTACGTCTCGCCGAACCAGGACGAGCCGATCCGGCACGAGGTCTCGCCGCTCCCGGCGCTGACCGTGCTCACCACGCTGATCTACCCGCGCAGCCGCGGCACGCTGCGGCTGGCCTCGGCCGACCCGACCGCGGCGCCGCTCATCGACCCGCAGTACCTCGCGGAGACCGCCGACGTCGACCTGCTCACCGAGGGCTCGGAGATGGTCCGCGAGATCATGGGCGCGGCGGCGTTCGGCGGGGCGGTCAAGGACGAGATCCACCCCGGCCGCAACCTGCAGGGCTCCGAGCTGCGCCAGGCCATCCTCAACCGCGCGACCTCGGTCTACCACGGCGTCGGCACCTGCCGGATGGGCGTCGACGAGCTCGCCGTCGTGACCCCCGACCTCAAGGTCCGCGGCGTCGAGGGGCTCCGCGTCGCCGACGCCTCGATCATGCCGTCGATCACCGGCGGCAACACCAACGCGCCGGCGATCATGATCGGCGAGCGCGGCGCGGACCTCGTCCTCGGGAGGGGCTGACCATGACCACCACCGCCGACCGCTCGGCCACCGCCGGACCCGGCTCGGGCTCCGGTCCGGGCGCCCCCGCGCCCCGCCTGCGCCGCCCGGCCACGCTCACCGACGCGTTCCTGCGCGACCTCGTCGCGCGCGTGCCCGGCTCGGGCGGGCAGACGTGGGACCTCACCGAGGTCTACACCGGCGAGACGCTCGTGCAGCTGCCGCAGTCGACCCCGGCCGACATCGAGCGCGCCTTCGCGGCCGCCCGCTCGGCCCAGCAGGAATGGGCCTCCTGGCCGCTGCGCAAGCGGTTGAAGGTGTTCAAGAAGGCGCACTCGCTGCTCGTCGACAACGCGCAGACCATCGCGGACCTCATCCAGGCCGAGAGCGGCAAGAACCGCAGGATGGCCATCGAGGAGACCTGCGACCCGGTGATGGTGATCAGCCACTACCTCAAGCGGGCGCCGAAGCTGCTCAAGCCGGTCACCCGCGGCGGACCGGTCCCGGTCGTCTCGAGCTCCACCGAGATCCGCCAGCCCAAGGGCGTCGTCGGGATCATCGCGCCCTGGAACTTCCCGTTCGCGACCGGCCTCTCCGACGCCATCCCGGCACTCATGGCCGGCAACGCGATCGTGCTCAAGCCCGACAACAAGACCGCGCTCTCACCTCTCCACGGCATCTCGCTGCTGGAGCGGGCCGGCCTGCCGAAGGGCCTCTTCCAAGTCGTCTGCGGCGAGGGCCCCGACGTCGGCCCGACGCTCATCGACAACGCCAACTACGTGATGTTTACCGGCTCGACCGCCACCGGCCGGGTCATCGGCGAGCGCGCCGGCCGCAACCTCATCGGCTGCTGCCTCGAGCTCGGCGGCAAGAACCCGATGATCGTCCTCGACGACGTCGACCCCGACGAGTGGGTCGCCGGCGCGCTGTTCGGCGTCTTCGGCAACACCGGCCAGATCTGCATGCACATCGAGCGCATCTACCTGCCCGAGAGCCGGTACGACGAGCTCAAGGCCCGCTTCGTCGCCGCAGCCGAGAGCCTGCGCATCGGCGCGGCGTACGACTTCGGTCCCGAGCTGGGCTCGCTGATCTCGGTCGACCACATGCGGCGGGTGCACAGCCACGTGCAGGACGCCGTCGCCAAGGGCGCCACGATCGTCACCGGCGGCAACCCGCGGCCCGACATCGGGCCGGCGTTCTTCGAGCCGACCGTGCTCGAGGGCGTCACCGGCGACATGCTGACCGGCTGCACGGAGACCTTCGGGCCGGTCGTCGCGCTGCACGAGTACCGCACCGTCGACCAGGCCGTCGCGCTCGCCAACGACACCGACTACGGCCTCAACGCCTCGGTGTGGGGCGCGGACCTCGACCGCGCCGTCGGCGTCGCCCGCCGCATCCACGCCGGCAACGTCAACGTCAACGACTCCCTCGCCACGGCGTACGCCTCGAAGGGCACGCCGTCGGGCGGCGTCAAGCAGTCCGGCGTCGGCGCCCGCCACGGAGACCAGGGCCTGCTGAAGTACACCGACGTCCAGAACCTCGCCGTCCTCAAGAAGCAGGTCATGGGCGCCCGCCCCGGCCAGGACTACGACGAGTACGTCAAGGGGATGCTCACCGGCTTGAAGATGATGCGGCGGACGCGGATCCGCTGATCGGCCGGCTCGTCGGTTGCATCGGCAGGCGTGCGAGGAACCCACGTTAACTTGGGATGCTCGCACTTCTCTGCCATCGCAATGACAGGGAAGCATCGGCATCCCAAGTGAACCTGGGATGCTGACGACACGCGTTCAGGCCACCTGCAGCGACCGCTTCGACAGCCCCATCCAGAACCCGTCGATGACCTGCAGGCCGGGCTCGTCGGGGGTGGTGGCGGCGCCGAGGGTGACGAAGAGCGGGGTGTAGTGCTCGACGGTGGGGTGGGCGTACGGCATGCCGGGCGCCTTGGAGTGGTACGCCGCGAGCGTGTCGACGTCGCCGCGGGCGAGGGCCTCGCCGGCCCAGGCGTCGAACTCCGAGGACCAGCCGGGGGCCGCGGCCTCGATGCGCCAGTCGGTGAGGAACGGCAGGCCGTGGGTGAGGAAGCCGGAGCCGATGATCAGCACACCCTCGTCGCGCAGCGGACGCAGCCGCTCGCCGAGCGCCATGAGGCGGACGGGGTCGTGGGTGGGCAGCGACATCTGCAGGACGGGGATGTCGGCGTCGGGGTACATGATCTTCAGCGGCACCCACGCGCCGTGGTCGAGCCCGCGCGAGGTGTGCTGGTGGACCGGTTCGCCGGTCGGCATCATCGCCGCGACGCGGGCGGCGAGCGCGGTGGCGTCGGGGGTCTCGTAGGTCATCCGGAAGTACTTCGGGTCGAAGCCGCCGAAGTCGTAGACGAGCGGTGCCCGGCTCGCCGAGAGCGAGACCGGCGCGGACTCCCAGTGGGCGCTGACGACGAGGATCGCCGTCGGGCGCGGCAGGTCGGCGGCCCAGGCGGCCAGCTGGCCGGACCAGGTCGGGTCGTCGAGGAGCGGGGGAGCGCCGTGGCCGATGTAGAGGGCGGGCATCCGGTCGGCGGTGGGGCTCATCATCACGTCTCCAAGTAATTGATGATTCAACCTTAGCCGACCGGGAGCCGCCAGTCCACCCCGTCGGCGCCCTGCCGGGCGAGCAGGTCGTTGACCCGGCTGAACGGCCGCGAGCCGAAGAACCCCCGGTGCGCCGAGAGGGGCGAGGGGTGCGCCGAGGCGACGTACGGCGTCCGGCCGAGCATCGGCACGAGGCCCTGCGCGTCGCGGCCCCACAGGACCGCCGCCAGCGGACCGCCCCGCGCGACGAGCGCCTCGATCGCGCAGGCGGTCACCTCCTCCCAGCCCTTGCCGCGGTGGGCGGCCGAGGCGCCCGGCTGCACGGTCAGCACCCGATTGAGCAGCATGACGCCGGCGTCGGTCCAGGCCGTCAGGTCGCCGTGCTCGGGCGTCTGGATCCCGAGGTCGCTGCGCAGCTCGGTGTAGATGTTCGCCAGCGACCGCGGCACCGGCCGCACGTGTGCGTCGACCGCGAAGCTGAGCCCGATCGGGTGGCCCGGGGTGGGGTAGGGGTCCTGGCCGACGACGAGCACGCGCACGTCGGCGAGGGGCCGCCGGAACGCGGCGAAGACCCGGTCGCCGGCCGGCAGGTAGCCGCGCCCGGCGGCCACCTCGGCCCGCAGGAACCGCCCCATCTCCGCGACCCGGTCGTCGACCGGGGCCAGTGCCGCCGCCCAGTCCGGTGCTACGAGTCCCTGGTCGACGAGTCCGGCGAGCGCGCTCACGGGCGCGACGGTAGCGGCCCGCCGGATGATCCGTTCAGGCGAAGATCATGCAGCTGGAGGTGGCGTGCGCGACCAGGCGGTCGCGGGCGTCGAAGAGCTGCGCCTCGGCGAGCGCCGTACGCCGTCCGCGGTGCACGACCTTGCCGACCGCGCGCAGCCGACCGGACTCGACGGTCGCGGGGCGCAGGAACTTCACGGTCAGGTCGAGCGAGGTGTAGCCCTCGCCGGCGGCCAGCGTGGAGTGGACCGAGCAGCCGGCGGCGGTGTCGAGCATCGTGGAGATGACGCCGCCGTGGACCGTGCCGAGCGGGTTGTAGTGCCGGTGCTCCGGCTCCAGCGCCACCGAGATCGACCCGGGCTCGCCGTCGAAGTCGACCATCCCGAGCGTCTCGGCGATGGGTGCGGGCGGGAGCGAGCCGTCGCGCATCGCCATGAGCAGCTCGAAGCCGGTCATCGACGCCGGGTCGAGCGGGGGCGTGGCGACGGCAGTCTCCTGGGTCTCGGTCATGGACTCAGCCTGGCGGCGCGGCGCTCGGTCTGTCAACAAGACCCAGCCCCGCCTACGCTGGGGCCGTGACCACCTCGCCGTCCGCCCTCGCGTGGTCGACCGACAACTGCACGGTCGGCCGGGCGATGGCCGTGCTCGGCGAGCGCTGGACCTTCGTGGTGCTGCGCGAGGTCTTCAACGGCGTGCGCCGCTTCGACGACATCCGCCGCCACAGCGGCATCCCGCGCCAGGTGCTGAGCAACCGGCTGGCGCTGCTGGTCGAGCAGGACGTGCTGCGCAAGGTGCCCTACCGCTCCGAGGGGGAGCGCGAGCGGCACGAGTACCGCCTGACGGAGAAGGGCTTCGCCCTCTACCCGGTGCTGGTCGCCGTCGCCGACTGGGGCGACCGCTACCTCGCCGACCCCGAGGGACCGCCGGTCGAGGTCGCGCACCGCGACTGCGGGGGCGTGCTCCACGCCGAGCTGGTGTGCGAGCACGGGCACCGCGTCGAGGACCTGCGCGACGCAGTTCCGCGGCCGGGGCCCGGTGCGAAGCGGGTCGACGCGGGCTGAGGCCGCGCCCGGAACCTGCCGGGAGGTCGTGTGCCTGAGCACGCGCGCCGCCGCGTCGTGAGGCACACGACCCCGCCCTCGGTCGGGCTGGGCTGCCTGGAGTGCTCAGGCGCGGGAGGGCCGGCTGAGCCGGTCGAGGAAGGTGAGGAGCAGGGCCTCGCGCATGGCGGGGGAGGCGAGGTCGAGCATGGCGTTGACCTCGGCCATCCGGTCGGGCAGGGCGAGCTCGCCCTCGGCGTTCTCGCCGACGAGGCCGGAGGCGGCCAGGAGGCCGTCGAAGTCCTCGTCCGTGAGGCCGGCCGGGTCGAGCGAGCGGATGTAGTCGGCGACGCCCTCGTCGACGGCGACCGGACCGGCGGCCACGGCGGCCGCGACGGACTCGCGCAGGGCGACGAGGAAGTCGTCGACGGCGCCGAGGGTCGCGGCGCTCACCGAGAGGTGGATGGTCGGCGGCTGGTCGCCGTAGGACATCTGCGGCTGGACGTACCACCCGCGCGCGGTCATCTCGTCGCACACCGTGAACGCGTCGCAGGTGCCGTCGGTGGCGAGGGCGACGAGGGTGGAGTCGGGCGTCACGACCAGGCGCAGCCCGGCGATGTCGGTGGCGCCTGCCACGATCCGGTCCACGGCCTCAAGGACGTCGGCCGTCAGCCGCTCGTAGCCGTCGTCGCCGAGGGTCCGCACGACCGCCCAGGCGCCCGCGGTGGGGCCGCCCGAGCGGGTGGACTGCATGGTCGGGTTGAGCATCGTGTAGCCCGGCCAGGCAGCGGAGGCGAAGAGCTGGGGACGACGCAGCGCCGGGGTCCGGTGCAGCAGGAGGGAGGTGCCCTTGGGGGCGTAGGCGTACTTGTGCAGGTCGACGCTGATGGACGTCACGCCGTCGACGGCGAAGGTCCACGCCGGCACGTCGCGGCCCAGCCGCCTGGCGTACGGGAGGACCCACCCGCCGATGCAGGCGTCGACGTGGCAGCGGATGCCCCGCGCGCTCGCGAGCGCCGCGAGCTCGGTGACGGGGTCGACGACACCGTGGGCGTACGACGGCGCGCTGGCGACGACGAGCACGGTGCTGTCGTCGATCGCGGCCTCGGTGGCGGTGGCGTCGGCGCGAAAGTCCGGGCCGACGGGGACCATGCGCGCCTCGACACCGAAGTAGTGCGCGGCCTTGTGGAAGGCGGCGTGGGCGGTGGCCGGGATGACCATGTTCGGCCGGGTGACCTGCGGGCTGCCGTCGCGGGCGGTCTGCACGGCGAGCAGCACCGACTCCGTGCCGCCGGAGGTGACGGTGCCGACCACGGTGTCGGGGGCGCCGAGCAGGCGGGCGGCGAAGGCGACCAGGTCGTTCTCCATCCGCAGCAGGCTGGGGAACGCGGTCGGGTCGAGCCCGTTGGAGCCGGCGTACGCCGCGACGGCCTCGCGGCCGACGCGGTCGACCTCGGCGAGCCCGGAGTCGTAGACGTAGGCCAGCGTGCGGCCGCCGTGGACCGGCAGGTCGGCCCCCTGGCGCGCGTGCAGCTCAGCCAGGACGTCCTGCGCGGTGGTCGGGCGGGCGGTGGTGGTCATGCGTCGACCTCTTCGGCGTCGAGGGTGTAGCGGGCGAGCCACCACAGGCTCACCAGCACGAGCAGGGCGGGGAGGAGGGAGAAGCCGAGCACGATCGCGGTCACGGCCGACCCGGGCTGCGCCGCGGCGCCGTCGGTCGAGGACTGGTAGTCGCCGAGCGCGAGCACCAGCGCGAAGACGGCCGGGCCGAGCGCGAGGCCGAGGGTCTCGCCGGCGGTCCACACGCCGGTGTAGACGCCGGCGCGGCCGCTCCCGGTCCGGCGGGCGTCGACGGCCGCCGCGTCGGGCAGCATCGCCATCGGGAAGACCTGGCAGCCGGCGTACCCCACCCCGGCGAGGCCGACCGCGGCGAAGACCACGGCGGCCGGCGCGACGTCCGCGAACGCCGCAAGGGCGGCGCCGACGGCGAGGAACAGCGAGGACGCGAGGTACCCGCGCTTCTTGCCGATCCGCTGCCCGAGCGCCGACCAGGCAGGCGTGAGCAGCAGCGCCGGCCCCACGAAGCACAGGAACAGCACGGTCGCGGCGCCGGTGCTGTCGAGGACGTCCTCGGCGAGGTAGTCGACGCCGGCGAGCATCGCGCCGGTGGCCAGCGCCTGGACCACGAAGGTGGTGAGCAGCAGCCGGAAGTCGCGGGCGGTCGCCACGATCCGCAGCTGGTCGCGCAGGCTCCCCGCCCCCGGCTGGACCGAGCCGACCGGGGCGCGGCGCGTGCCGACGTACGACGACACGACACCGACGAGGATGATCAGCGCCATCACGACACCCATGACGCGGTAGCCGTCGCGGCCGCCGACCGCGTCGCGGATCAGCGGTGCGGTGCCGCCGGCGACGAGGATCGTGAGCGCCAGGATCGCGACGCGCCAGGTCATCAGCCGGGTGCGCTCGTCGTAGGACGTCGTCATCTCGGCGGGCATGGCGACGTAGGGGACCTGGAAGAACGCGTACGCCGAGGCGCAGCCCAGGAAGCACACCAGCACCCACGCCGCCTCGAGGCCGGTGGCCATCGATGGCGCGGCGAAGATCAGCGCGAAGCTGGCTGCGAGCACCAGCCCGGCGCGGAGGAGGAACGGCCGGCGCGGCCCGCGCGGGTCGGTGCTGCGGTCGCTGATCCGCCCGGCGATCGGGTTGAGGACGACGTCCCACGCCTTCGGCAGGAACACGATGACGCCGGCCAGCACCGCGGCGATGCCGAGGGAGTCGGTGAGGAACGGCAGCAGCATGAGCCCCGGCACCGTGCCGAAGGCGCCGGTCGCGACCGAGCCCGAGCCGTAGCCGATGCGTACGCCGCGGGGCAGCGCGCCCGGGTCCACCGGCCCGTCGCCCGCGGTCGCGCCGCGGGCCGTCTCCTGCGTCGCCACCTCAGCGCGCCAACGACCGGGAGCCGCCGGAGCCGTGGCGCCGGTCGGGGTTGGTGCCGATCGCGTCCGTGCCGGTGGCCGGCTCCTCGGTCGCCGCCCCGCCGGCCTTCTTCGTCGCGGTCTTCTTCGCCGCCGCCTTCCTGGGCGCCGCCTTCTTCGCGGACTTCTGTGCTGCCTTGTGTGCTGCCTTCTTCGCGGGTTTCCTCGCCGGCTTCTTCGCAGGCCCGGCGGCCGGGCGGTCCGACCACTCGTCGAGCCACTCGTCGAGCACCTCCCAGGTGGTGCCGCGGGCCTGCCGGCCGGTGAGCATGCCGAGGTGGCCGCCCGGCACGATCTCGAACCGCACCTCCTCGGCCGAGCCGAGGTGGGGCAGCAGCGCCCGGACCGCGCCGACCGGGGCGATCCCGTCGTTGGCGCCGGCGAAGACGAGCACCGGCGCGGTGATCGAGTCGAGGGTGATCGTCCGCTCGCCGAGCACCACCTCGCCGGTCTTGAGCACGTTGCCCTTGACGAAGCGGTGGTAGAGCTGGCCGAAGGTCCGGCCGGGGTAGGCCGTCATGTTCGCGGTGAACCGGTCGACGGCCTCAAGCTGGGCGAGGAAGTCGGTGTCGTCGAGGTGCGCGGCGACGGCCAGCGGCTTGGTCACGAGCTTCTGGAACGAGCTGAGCTGGTAGGCCCAGCGCACCAACGGCGTCGGCGCGCCGCCCATCAGCTGGTAGGCGCGGGTGATCGCACCGCGGCCGTCGGTCGGGTTGAGGTTGAGCAGCGGCCGCAGCGGCGCGACCAGCGGCACCTGCGAGACGTCGAACGGCGTGCCGAGAGCAGTGACCGACGCGATCGGCAGGCTCGGGTCGTCGGCCGCGGTGAGCAGCGTGAAGATCCCCCCGAGTGACCACCCGACCACGTGCACCGGTCGGCCGCCGGCGTGCGCGGACACCTCGCGGATCGCGGCGGGCACGACCTCCTCGACCCAGTGCTCCATGCCGAGGGAGCGGTCGCGGAAGGAGACCTGACCATACTCCACGAGGTACGTCGGCCGGCCGCCCGCCAGCAGGTGCTCGACCAGCGAGCAGCCGCGCCGCAGGTCGAAGCAGATCGCCGGTGCCGCCAGCGGGGTCACCAGCAGCACCGGGTCGCCCTGCTCGTCGGCGCCCGGCTGCGGCCGGTAGTGGTACAGCGCGCGCATGTGCCCCTCGTCGACGAGCGTGCGCGGCATCGGGCGGAGGTCCGCCAGCCCGCCGTACAGCAGCTTGTGCGCCACGTTGCCGGCCGCCGAGACGACCTGGTCGGGCTTGGGGACGAGGTCCATGGGCGGCAACGTACCCGCCGATCCGGGTACCGCACAGGACATGAGCTGGTCCAAGATCGCCGCCACCGGTGCCGCCGCCCTCGCTGCGGTCGCGGCCCACGACGTCACGCAGCGCAAGCACGCCATCCTGCGCAACTTCCCCGTGGTCGGGCACCTGCGCTTCATGCTGGAGAAGTTCGGGCCCGAGCTGCGCCAGTACATCGTGACCTCGAACGACGAGGAGCGGCCGTTCTCCCGCGACCAGCGGCGCTGGATCTACGCCTCGTCGAAGGGCGAGAACACCTACTTCGGCTTCGGCACCGACAACGACGTCGAGAACAGCACCGGCTACCCCGTCATCAAGCACCGCACGTTCGCCGGCCCCGGCGCCGCGACCGCGCCGCACGCCGAGGAGGGCGTCCGGCTGCCGATGGGCAAGGTGCTCGGCGGGCCGCGCGGACGCGCGAAGGCGTTCCGTCCGGGGTCGATCGTCAACATCTCGGCGATGAGCTTCGGCTCGCTGTCGGGCAACGCCATCGAGGCGCTCAACCGCGGCGCGGCCCTGGCCGGTTGCCTGCAGAACACCGGCGAGGGCGGGATCTCGCCGGCCCACCGCCACGGCGGCGAGCTCACCTTCCAGCTGGGCACGGCGTACTTCGGCTGCCGCGACACGCAGGGCCGCTTCGACCTCGCCCGGCTCAAGGACCTCGTCGCCTCCTCGCCGGTCCGTGCGCTGGAGATCAAGCTCTCGCAGGGCGCCAAGCCGGGTCTGGGCGGCCTGCTGCCCGGCGCGAAGGTGACCGAGGAGATCGCGGAGATCCGCGGCATCCCCGTCGGGCAGGACTGCGCGTCGCCGAGCCGGCACACGGCGTTCCACGACACCGACTCGATGCTCGACTTCGTGGAGCTGCTGGCCGCCGAGACCGGGCTGCCCGTCGGCATCAAGTCCGCCGTCGGCGACCTGGCGTTCTGGGACGAGCTGGTGACGCTGATGTCCGCCCGCGACCGCGGCGTCGACTTCGTCAACATCGACGGCGGCGAGGGCGGGACCGGCGCGGCCCCGCTGGTGTTCGCCGACTCGGTGGCCTACCCGTTCCGCATCGGCTTCACCGAGGTCTACAAGCGCTTCGCCCGGGCCGGGCTGCACGACGAGGTCGCGTTCATCGGTGCCGGCAAGCTGGGGCTCACGGAGAACGCCACCGTGGCGCTGGCCCTCGGCCTCGACGGCATCAACGTCGGCCGCGAGGCGATGCTCGCCGTCGGCTGCATCCAGGCGCAGAAGTGCCACGCGGACACCTGCCCGACCGGCGTCGCGACCCAGGACCCATGGCTGGCCCGCGGCCTCGACCCGGCGCTGAAGTCGGTGCGCGCGGCGACGTACGTCAGGTCGCTGCGGCGCGACCTGCTCAAGGTCGCCGAGGCTGTCGGCGTGGTGCACCCGGCGCTCATGGGCCCCGACGACGTCGACCTCGTCGACGGCACCCGCACGGCCACGACGCTGCGGGAGGCCTACGGCTACGAGCCCGGCTGGGGCGTGCCCGGCCCCGAGCTGGCCGCCACCGTCGAGGACTTGATGCTCGGCCGGCTCCCCGACGACCCGCACCCCGCGCACGCCTGACCCCGGGTGCACCTGCCGCGCCACCTACTACGGGAGCCCCTCGCTTATCGGGGCAGATCTCCCGTGGTAAGCGCGGGGGTCACCGGTGAACCGGGGACCCCCGCACCCGCCCGGTCGGTCCCGACCTAGGACCGCTTCGCCGGCCGGACCGCCTTGCCGTGCGAGCCGGGGACCTCGGCGAGGTCGTTCATGAAGGCGTCCGCCCAGGCGGCGACGTCGTGCTGGGTGACGGTCTTGCGCATGGCCTTCATCCGACGGCGGGTCTCCTTGTCGTCGGCGCGGTAGGCCTCGAGCAGGGCGGACTTCATGCCGTTGATGTCGTAGGGATTGACCAGCCAGGCCTGCCGCAGCTCGTCGGCGGCGCCGGCGAACTCCGAGAGCACCAGCGCGCCGGTGTCCTCGAAGCGGCACGCGACGTACTCCTTCGCGACGAGGTTCATGCCGTCGCGGTACGGCGTCACCACCATGACGTCGGCGGCGCGGTAGAGCGCGGCCATCTCCTCGCGCGGGTAGGACGAGTGCAGGTAGCTGATCGCCGGGCGGCCGATGCGCCCCAGGTCGCCGTTGATCCGGCCGACGAGGCGGTCGATCTCGTCGCGGAGGATGCGGTACTGCTCGACCTGCTCGCGCGAGGGCACCGCGACCTGGACGAACACCGCGTCCTCGACGTCGAGGTGGCCGTCGGCGATGAGCTCGCTGAACGCGCGCAGGCGGGCATAGATGCCCTTGGTGTAGTCGAGCCGGTCGATGCCGAGGAACACCTTGCGCGGGTTGCCGAGGGCGGTGCGGATCTCCTCCGCGCGCTGCGCGACCGGCTCGGAGCGCGCCATCGACTCGAAGCCGGCGGCGTCGATCGAGATGGGGAACGCCGCCGCGCGGACCGTGCGCCCGTCGGGCAGGTAGACGAGGTCGCGGTGGGTCTTGTGGCCGACGCGCTGGCGGACCAGGCGCACGAAGTTCTGCGCGCCGCCGGGGAGCTGGAAGCCGATCATGTCCGCCCCGAGCAGGCCCTCGAGCAGCTGGCGGCGCCACGGCAGCTGCTGGAACAGCTCGGCCGGCGGGAACGGGATGTGCAGGTAGAAGCCGATGCGCAGGTCCGGCCGCAGCTCGCGCAGCATCTGGGGGACCAGCTGCATCTGGTAGTCGTGCACCCACACCGTGGCGCCCTCGGAGGCCAGCTCGGCGGCCTTCTCGGCGAAGCGGCGGTTGACGCCGACGTAGGCGTCCCACCACTCCCGGTGGAACTCCGGCTTGGCGACCAGGTCGTGGTAGAGCGGCCACAGCGTGCCGTTGGAGAAGCCCTCGTAGTGGCCCTCGATCTCGGCCTGGGTCATCGACATCGGCACGAGCTTCATGCCGTCGGCCTCGAACGGCGCGAGGTCGGCGTCGGTGCCGCCCGGCCAGCCGATCCAGGTGCCGTCGTTCGCGCGCATCACCGGCTCGATGGCGGTGACCAGGCCGCCCGGGGAGGTCCGCCAGCCCGGCGTCCCGTCCGGCTGCTCCACCCGGTCCACCGGCAGTCGATTGGCCACGATCACGAGGTCGGCAGACACGGTGCTCACCCTAGGGGAGTGCCCCACAAGCACTCGTCGCACTCGGCGCCCGGTCGGCGGGGTGTCGCGAGGTGTCGGGAGGAGGGTGTCGGGCTGGCCCCACCCCGGTCGTCGTGCTGGCAGGATCGTGCGAGCCCGCTCGGCCAGCCAGGCTCGGAGCCATGACCACCACCGTTGCGATGACCCCCACCGGCACCTCCCGCGCGCCCTCGCTGGTGCGTCGCGCGCTGATGGACAGCGGCTACGCGCTGAGCGCGTTCGTCCTGGCCCTGCCGGCGTTCGTGCTCGCGGTCGTGCTGCTCAGCGTCGGCGCGGCCCTGACCGTCGTCGTGTACGGCGTGCTGGTGCTGTCGCTGGCCGCGGTGGTCGCCCGCGGGTTCGCCCGCCTCGAGCGGCACCGCCTGCGCACCCTGCTCGGTCGCGACGCCCCCACCCCGTCGTACGCCCGCCCCCGCGAGGGCGACGGCCTGCTGCGCCGGACGATCACGCCGCTGCGCGACCCGCAGTCCTGGTTGGACCTGACCTGGAGCGTCGTCGGCCTGGCCACGGGCACCGTCGCCTTCGCGGTGACGGTGACCTGGTGGGCTGCGGTGCTCAACGGCGCGACCTACTGGTTCTGGCAGCAGTGGCTCCCCGACGGCCCCGACAGCCGTGGGCTGGCCGAGCTGCTCGGCCTCGGCTCCGGCGCGGTGGCGGAGTCGCTGCTCAACGCCGTCCTCGGCGTGGTCGCCCTGCTGACCCTGCCGGCCGCGGTGCGCGCCGCGGCCGGGCTGCACGCGAGCCTGGCGTGGGGGCTGCTGAGCAGCCGCGCCGAGCTGCAGCAGGAGGTACGCCGCGTCGAGACCGGTCGCAGCGCGGCGCGCCGCGCGGAAGCCGAGTCGCTGCGGCGGCTCGAGCGCGACATTCACGACGGTCCGCAGCAGCGGATGGTCCGCCTCGGCATGGACCTCGGGCGGGCGCGCCGCCAGCTCGAGTCGGACCCCACGCGGGCCGCGGTGACGATCGAGGAGGCGCTCGCGCAGGTCGGCGAGACCGTCGAGGAGCTCCGCTCCCTCTCCCGCGGGATCGCCCCGCCGCTGCTCGTCGACCGCGGCCTCCGGGTCGCCCTCGAGGACCTGGCCGCCCGCAGCGCGGTGCCGGTCGACGCCGACCTGGACGTGCCCGACGGCCTGCCGCCGCACGTCGAGACCGCGACGTACTTCGTCGTCAGCGAGGCGCTCACCAACGTCGCCAAGCACAGCGGCGCCGCCTCGGCCCGGCTGCGGGTGCGGGACACCGGCGACGCGCTGCTGGTCCGCGTCGAGGACGACGGTGTCGGTGGCGCGCACGAGGCGAAGGGGCACGGCCTGGCCGGGCTGGCCCAACGGCTGCTCGCCGTCGACGGCACGCTCGGCCTGGAGTCGCCGGCCGGTGGCCCGACCGTGGTCTCCGCGATGGTCCCGACGGGTGCGCGGTGAGGCTGCGGTGACGTCGTCGTGAGGATCGTGGTCGCGGACGACTCGTTCCTGCTGCGCGAGGGGCTGCAGTTGCTGCTCGCCGAGGCCGGCCACGAGGTGGTGGCGTCGGTGGCCGACGGGCCGTCGTTCGTGGCGGCGGTGCTCGAGCACCGGCCCGACGTCGGCATCGTCGACGTCCGGATGCCGCCGACCCACACCGACGAGGGGCTGCGCGCGGCGGTCGAGGTGCGGCGGGCGTGGCCGGAGGCGCGGCTGCTGGTGCTCTCGCAGTACGTCGAGGTCGCCTACGCCGAGGACCTGCTCGCCGCCGCCGAGGGCGGGGTCGGCTACCTGCTCAAGGACCGGGTCTCCGACCTCGACGAGCTCGCGACCGCGCTCGACACGGTCTCCCGCGGCGGCACCGCGCTGGACCCGCAGGTCGTCCGGCGGCTGATGGGCGCCCGCCGCGACCCGCTCGCCGCCCTCACCCCGCGCGAGCACGAGGTGCTGGCGCTGATGGCCGAGGGCCGCTCCAACAGCGCGATCGCCGAGGCCATGGTCGTCACCGGCGGCGCGGTCGAGAAGCACACCCAGCGGATCTTCGCCAAGCTCGGGCTCAGCCCCGACGACGACACCGCGCACCGCCGGGTCGCCGCCGTGGTGCGGTTCCTCCGGTCGGGGCGGTGAGCGGGGCGGCCGCGGAGAGCTTCATCGGCCAGCCGATGAAGTGTTGCGCCCGACCGCCCCATGACGACCGGCGTCAGCCGAACGCCACGCCGACCTGCGCGCGGATCGTGTCCATCTGCCGCATCAGCGTGAGCGTCTGGTCGTGCGGGACCCACGGGCTCTCGCGGAGGCCGGCGCGCAGGCAGCGCCCCACCTCCGCGATCTCGTTGCCGTAGCCGCGCCCGACGACCGGGTCGGCGGCGACGATCTCGACCGGCTGCCGACGCACGTCGTCGTCGTTGGTGCTGCCGTCGGCGTACGGCGTGAACGTCGCGGTGGTCGGGTGGTGGAAGTCGGGGACGTCGATCCGCCCGAGGTCGGTCGCGATTGCGGCGGCGCGGGAGGACCACGACGTCATCGAGGCGGTCATCGTGGCGAGCGCGCCGCCGGGGTAGCGGCCGCTGACCGCGACGTCGAGGTCGATCCCGCGGTCCGACAGCGCGGCGGTGGCGCTCAGCTGCTCGGCCTCGCCGAGCACGAGGTGGGCGAAGGTCAGCGGGTAGATCCCCATGTCGAGCAGCGCGCTCGCGCCGAGGGCGGGGTCGAACATGCGGTCGTCGGGCCCGGCGTCGACGCGGAACCCGAGCTCGGCGTGCAGGTGCCGCGGGGTGCCGAACCGGCCCGCGCGGACCTCGTCGACGACGGCGCGCACGAGCGGGTGGCACGCGGTCCACATCGCCTCCATGAGGAAGCGGTCGTGCTGCCGGGCCAGGCGCACCATCTCCTCGGCGTCGGCGGTGGTGAGCGTCAGCGGCTTCTCGCACAGCACGTGCTTGCCGGCCTCGAAGGCCATCCGGGCGTGCTCGAGGTGCAGGGCGTGCGGGCTGGCGACGTACACGACCTCGACGTCGGGGTCCGCGACGAGCGCCTCGTACGACGCGTGCGGCCGCCCGCCGTGCTCGGCCGCGAACGCCTCGGCGGCCTCGCCCCGCCGGGACCCGACCGCGACCAGCTCGGCGTCGGGCACGAGCGCGAGGTCGCGGGCGAAGGTGTGGGCGATCTTGCCGGTGGCGAGGATGCCCCAGCGGGTCGGTGCGGCGGGCTCGTTCACGGCAGGCTGGGTCACGGCGCAGAGACTCCCACAACACGCCCGGACGGGTCTGGCGAGCCGAATGACACCGGTGTGGTTCGTCGCCTAGAGTGAGGTCCGGACACACATCGGACACCAGCTCCCGGGAGACTGCGCATGGACGCCGCGAACGCCCTCGACGGCCACGAGGCCGGGGCCACGCCGACCCTGAGCGACCGCGACCGAGAGATCCTCGAGTTCGAGCGCCAGTGGTGGAAGTACGCAGGCGCGAAGGAGACCGCGGTCCGCGAGAAGTTCGACATGAGCTCCACCCGCTACTACCAGGTGCTCAACGCGCTCATCGACCGTCCCGAGGCGCTCGAGGCCGACCCGCTGCTGGTCCGCCGCCTGCGCCGGCTGCGGTCGCAGCGCCAGCGCCAGCGCTCGGCCCGCCGCCTCGGCTTCGAGGTCTGAGCGCCGTGGCCGCCCCGCGCACCGCCCGCCACCGCGACCAGCGCGGCTTCGTCTTCCCCTCGCCGGTCGTGATGCTCAGCATCGTCGCGGTCGCCATGGCCGCCATCGCCTTCGTCGCCACCCGCGGCGGCGAGCCGACCGAGCGGGAGATCACCACGATCTCGGTCGAGGAGACCGCGAAGCCCACGCCGACCGCCTCCGCGGAGCCCACCGGCAAGCCGAAGCCGGCCAAGCCGCCGGTGCAGCGCGCCAAGGTGTACGTCGAGGTCTACAACAACTCCGGCATCACCGGGCTCGCGGGCACCGTCGCCGACCAGGCCGGCCAGGCCGGGTGGCAGGTCGTCGGCTCCGACAACTGGGTCGGCACCATCCCGGCCACCACCGTGTACTTCCCGCCGCGCCTCGAGCGCGCCGCGAAGCTGCTCGCCCTCGACCTGGGCATCGAGCGCACGATGCCTGCCGTCGACCCGATGCGGTTCGACCGGCTCACGGTCATCCTCACCGGCCCGCTCGACTGACCGCTCGACTGATCGCTGCCGCTCCGTCCCGGCCGGCCCGTCCCAGCCGGTGAGCCGCCCCACGTGTAGGCGGGCCACTGGTCTGGGAACCTGACGGGCATGGAGTTCACCTCCGCCGAGGGAGAGCAGAAGTACGCCGCGCTGGTGCGCGCCGCCGATCGGGCCGTCATCGGCCTCGACTTCGACGGGACGCTCTCGCCGATCGTCGACGACCCGACCCAGGCGAACATCCACCCCGAGGCCGGCGACGTGCTCGTCGACCTCGCCCAGGTCGTCGCTGCCATCGCGGTCGTCACCGGCCGGCCGGCCCGGCAGGCGCTCGACCTCGGCGGGCTCGAGGAGGTCGGCAACGCGATCGGCGACGCCGGCAAGGAGCTCTACCTGTTCGGGCAGTACGGCAACGAGCGCTGGTCCTCCACCCGCCGCCGGATCGTCTCCCCGCGCCCGCCGCACGGCCTGGCGACGTTCCTCCGCGACCTCCCGCGCGCGCTGCGCCAGGCCGACGCCGCCGACGCCTGGGTCGAGGACAAGGGCCTCGCCCACGCCGTCCACACCCGCCGGCTGCCGGATCCCGCCGGCGCCTTCGAGCGGCTGCTGCCCGTGCTGCGCGACCTCGCCAGCCGCAACGGCCTGGTGCTCGAGCCGGGCCGCAACGTCATCGAGGTGCGCGCACCCGGGATGGACAAGGGCAAGGCCGTCGACGCGCTCGCCGCCGAGGTCGGCGCGGGTGCCTTCCTCTTCGCCGGCGACGACCTCGGCGACCTCGAGGCCTTCGACGCCGTCAGCGCCCTGGGCAAGGACGGCCTGCCCACCCTGCTCGTCTGCTCCGCCTCCGACGAGGTCAGCGCCCTCGTCGACCGCGCCGACGTCGTCGTCCACGGCCCGGAGGGCGTCCTCGACCTCCTCCGCCGCCTCGCCGCCGACGCCCGCGCCCGGTAGTCCTGGCCCCGGAGCGGGTGCGGGGGCCCGGAAGGGGTCGCGTACCACCTCTTGGTGGGACGCACCCCCTTCTGGGCCGATGCGTTGCCCCAGGAGGGGGTGCGTCCCACCTGAAGGTGGTACGCGCACCCCCCGCCCGTGGGCGACCACGTCCACATCGCGGGACCCGGTTTCACGTACTGGGACGAGGGACGTACTGTTCGGGGCAGCTCATCCAGAGGGACAGAGGGAACGGCCCTGTGAAGTCCCGGCAACCGCCAACGCGCCTCCGCCCCCGGTAGATCCGGGACGGTCGTCGGTAACGGTGCCAATTCCGCCCGGCACGACCGTCGTGACCCGGGGAAGATGAGAAGGAGGTCGGTCATGAGCGCTGCCGTTGTCGAGTCCCAGGATGCCCAGGGGACGGGGGTCCGCGAGGGAGCCTTCGGGAACGCCCGGGCCCTCTCCTGCCGCGAGTGCGGCCACGAGGTCGAGCTCGGCCCGCACTACGCCTGCAGCGAGTGCTTCGGGCCGCTGGAGATCGCCTACGACTTCCCGCAGGTCACCCGCGAGGAGATCGAGGCCGGCCCCCGCAACATCTGGCGCTACAAGGCGCTGCTGCCGGTGCCGGCCGACATCGAGACCAGCCCCAACACCGAGCCCGGCTTCACCCGGCTGCTGGAGGCCAAGAACCTCGCGAACGAGCTCGGGCTGACCAGGCTCTGGGTCAAGGACGACTCCACCAACCCGACGAACTCCTTCAAGGACCGGGTCGTGGCGTGCGCGCTGAGCGCGGCCCGCGAGCTGGGCAGCAAGGTGTTCGCGTGTCCGAGCACCGGCAACCTCGCCAACGCGGTCGCCGCCGCCGGCGCCCGGGCCGGCATGAAGACCGTCGTCTTCATCCCGAGCAACCTCGAGCAGCCCAAGCAGGTCAACTCCGCCGTCTTCACCGAGTCGCTGGTCGCCGTCGAGGGCAACTACGACGACGTCAACAAGCTGGCCTCCGAGATCGCGGGCGAGGAGGACGGCTGGGCGTTCGTCAACGTCAACGTCCGCCCCTACTACGCCGAGGGCTCCAAGACGCTCGGCTACGAGATCGCCGAGCAGCTCGGCTGGCGGCTGCCGGACCAGGTCGTGATCCCCGTGGCCAGCGGCTCCCAGCTGACCAAGGTGCACAAGGCGTTCCAGGAGCTGATCACCCTCGGCCTGGTCGAGGACAAGCCCTACAAGGTGTACGGCGCCCAGGCCGCCGGCTGCTCCCCGGTCTCGGTCGCCTACAAGGCCGGCGTCGACGCCATCCGCCCGGTCAAGCCGGACACCATCGCCAAGAGCCTGGCCATCGGCAACCCCGCCGACGGCATCTACGTGCTCGACGTCTGCCGGCAGACCGGCGGGGCGGTCGAGGACGTCACCGACGACGAGGTCCGCGAGGCGATCGTGCTGCTGGCCCGCACCGAGGGGATCTTCACCGAGACCGCCGGCGGCACCACGGTCGGCGTGCTGAAGAAGCTCGTGGAGTCCGGCCAGCTCGACCCGGAGCTCGAGACCGTCGTCATCAACACCGGCCACGGCCTCAAGACCCTCGACGCGGTCGCCGGCTCGGTCGGCCCGGTCGCGACCATCGCGCCGTCGTACGCCGCCTTCGCCGCCACCGGCCTGGCCTGACCGACCCCACGACACCAGGAGCACCCCCATGAGCGTCTCCGTCCGGATCCCGACGATCCTGCGCACCTACACCGACGGCGCGTCCGAGGTGACCGCCACCGGCGCCACCCTCAGCGAGGTCCTCGACGACCTCGACACCCACTACGCCGGCATCAAGGGGCGCATCCTCGACGACAACGGCGCGCTGCGCCGGTTCGTCAACGTCTACGTCGGCAACGACGACGTCCGCTTCCTCGACGACCTCGCGACGCCCACGCCCGACGGCAGCCAGGTCTCGGTCATCCCGGCCGTGGCGGGGGGCTGCTGACCGCTCCGGACCACCCCGACGGCGTCCCCGACGAGCTGGGCCGCAGGTCGGCGCGGCCCGGACCGGTCCGTCCCCTAAGGTCGGCGCCGTGACGAATTCCGCGGCCGACCTGTACCTCGACCTGATGGCGAAGATGCTCACGCGCTACGGGTTCGAGGGACGCAACGTGACGGTCAAGCTGCCGTCGCGCTCCTACGAGTCCTACCTGTGGGACCTCGTGCGGCGCGCGATGAAGGGCCGGGACGTGCGGATGGTCGAGGCGGGGGAGTTCGACGCCGGCCGCCGCGAGGAGGGCCGGGACTGGCCGGCCGACGCCGAGACGATGATCGGGATGAAGCGGCTCGCCAACGTCCGCGCCTGCGTCGAGAGCGTCGTCGCCGACGGCGTGCCGGGTGACCTCATCGAGACCGGCGCCTGGCGCGGCGGGTCGTGCATCTACATGCGCGCGGTGCTCAAGGCCCACGGCGACACCTCGCGCACGGTGTGGGTGGCGGACTCCTTCGAGGGCCTGCCCGCGCCGGACGGCCGCTTCGAGGCCGACGCCGGCGACCAGCACCACACACGCGACGAGCTGGCGATCTCGGTGGAGCAGGTGCAGGACAACTTCCGCCGCTACGACCTGCTCGACGGCCAGGTGAGGTTCCTCAAGGGCTGGTTCAGCGACACGCTGCCGACCGCCCCGATCGAGCGGCTGGCGGTGCTGCGGCTCGACGGCGACATGTACTCCTCGACCATGGACGCCCTCGACGCGCTCTACGACAAGGTCTCCCCGGGCGGCTACGTCATCGTCGACGACTACGGCGCCGTGCCGGCCTGCGCGCAGGCCATCCACGACTTCCGCGACGCCCACGGCATCACCGACCCGATCGAGACCATCGACTGGGCCGGCGTCTACTGGAGGAAGTCGTGACCGAGCAGCAGGACCGGCCCGCGGGCGACCCGGGCATCAAGCGGCTCGAGGCCGAGCTGCGGGCCGCCCGCAAGCACGGCGCCCGCGCCGCCAAGCAGATGCACGCCGCGGTCGCGGCCGACCTCGAGGCAGCCGTGCGCCGCGCCCGCCGGGCCGAACGGCGGGCGGCGGACGCCGAGGCACGGGCGACCCGCGCCGAGCGCCGCGCGCGACGACTCGAGCGCGAGCTGGCCGAGGTGCGCTCGAGCGCCACGTGGCGGGCCGGCCGTGCGGTCGTCGCGCTGCCGGCGCGGGTCAAGCGGTTGACCGGCCGGTGACGCGCGTCCTCCTGGCGACGTTCTCCCTCCTGCCGGACGGCGAGCCCGGCGGCGACCTGCTCGTGGCGGCGCTGGCCGAGCGGGGCGTCGAGGCGCGGTGGGTGGTCTGGGACGACCCGGACGTGGACTGGGCCGCCGCGGACCTCGTCGTGCTGCGGTCGACCTGGGACTACCAGCGGCGGTACGCCGAGTTCTCGGCCTGGACGCGCCGGGTCGAGGGCGTGACGCGGCTGCTGCACGGCTCCGACGTCGTCGCCTGGAACGCCGGCAAGGCCTACCTGCTCGAGCTAGCCGCTGACCACGACGGCGTGCCGGTCGTGCCGACGGCGCTGCTCGATGACCGCCGGCTGGTGCCCGGGCTGGCCGCCGCGCTCGACCGGTGGGGGACCGTCGTGGTCAAGCCGCGGATCGGTGCGGGCGGGGTCGGCGTGGTCGTGGCGTCGTCGACCGACGACCCCCGGCTCGAGGGGCTCGTGGCCGGCCCGTGGGTGGTGCAGCCGCTCGTGGCGTCGGTGCGCACCGTGGGCGAGTCGTCGATGTGGGTGCTGGCTGGCGAGGTCGTCGGCCAGGTCGACAAGCGGCCGGCGGGCGGCGAGGTCCGCGTGCACGAGCTGTACGGCGGCTCGTCGGCCGCCGTGCCCGTCGACCCGACCCGCGCGGAGGTCGCCCGGGCGGCCGTGGTCGCGGCCGCCCGCCGGCTGGGCGCGCCGCCGGCGTACGCCCGGGTGGACCTGGTGCTGCTCGAGGGCCAGGAGGGGCTCGGCGGGGGCTGGGCGGTCAGCGAGCTGGAGCTCATCGAGCCCGGCCTCTACCTCGACCTGGCGCCCGGGCTGGCCGCGCCGTTCGCGGACCTCGTCGTCTCGGTGCTGGTCGTCCCGGGGCTGGGCGAGGCCTGACCCTTCTTGCACTCGCCAGGGGCGAGTGCTAAACATGGGGTTGGCACTCTCGCCACGAGAGTGACAAACCGGATCGGTGCCAGCTGAGGTCCGTTCGCGCCGGCGAGAAAGGGTTCGCCGGGTCCGCAGGACCGTCCGTCGCGGGCAGCCCATCGAGCCGGATCCGCAACTTCCAGCGTGAGGAACCGCAGGAACATGCCCAAGCTGATTGCATTCAACGAGGAGGCCCGGCGCGGCCTCGAGCGTGGCATGAACACGCTCGCCGACGCCGTCAAGGTCACGCTCGGCCCCAAGGGTCGCAATGTCGTCCTCGAGAAGAAGTGGGGCGCGCCCACGATCACCAACGACGGCGTGTCCATCGCCAAGGAGATCGAGCTCGAGGACCCCTACGAGAAGATCGGCGCCGAGCTGGTCAAGGAGGTCGCGAAGAAGACCGACGACGTCGCCGGTGACGGCACGACGACGGCGACCGTCCTGGCCCAGGCGATGGTCCGCGAGGGTCTGCGCAACGTCGCGGCCGGCGCGAACCCGATGGGTCTCAAGCGCGGCATCGAGGCGGCCGTCGAGGCCGTGTCCGAGCAGCTCCACAGCATGGCCAAGGAGGTCGAGACCCGCGAGCAGATCGCGGCCACGGCCACCATCTCCGCCGGTGGCGACACCACCGTCGGCGACGCCATCGCCGAGGCGATGGACAAGGTCGGCAAGGAGGGCGTGATCACGGTCGAGGAGTCGAACACCTTCGGCATCGACCTCGAGCTCACCGAGGGCATGCGCTTCGACAAGGGCTACATCTCGGCCTACTTCGTGACCGACCCCGAGCGGATGGAGACGGTCCTCGAGGACCCCTACATCCTCATCGCGAACCAGAAGATCTCGAACGTCAAGGACCTGCTGCCGATCCTCGAGAAGGTCATGCAGTCGGGCAAGCCGCTCGTCATCCTCGCCGAGGACGTCGACGGCGAGGCGCTGTCGACCCTGGTCGTCAACAAGATCCGCGGCACCTTCAAGTCCGTCGCCGTCAAGGCCCCGGGCTTCGGCGACCGCCGCAAGGCCATGCTCCAGGACATCGCGATCCTGACCGGTGGCCAGGTCATCTCCGAGGAGGTCGGCCTCAAGCTCGAGACCACCGGCATCGAGCTGCTCGGCCAGGCCCGCAAGGTCGTCATCACCAAGGACGAGACCACCATCGTCGAGGGCTCCGGCGACGCCGACCAGATCGCCGGTCGCGTCAACCAGATCCGCGCCGAGATCGAGAAGTCCGACTCCGACTACGACCGCGAGAAGCTGCAGGAGCGCCTGGCCAAGCTGGCCGGCGGTGTCGCGGTGATCAAGGTCGGCGCGGCCACCGAGGTCGAGCTCAAGGAGCGCAAGCACCGCATCGAGGACGCCGTCCGCAACGCGAAGGCGGCCGTCGAGGAGGGCATCGTCGCCGGCGGTGGCGTGGCGCTCGTCCAGGCCTCGGCCACGGCGTTCGACAAGCTGGACCTGACCGGTGACGAGGCCACGGGCGTCAACATCGTCCGCGTCGCCACCTCGGCCCCGCTCAAGCAGATCGCCATCAACGCCGGCCTCGAGGGCGGCGTCGTGGCGGAGAAGGTCGCCAACCTGACCCCGGGCCAGGGCCTCAACGCCGCGAACGGCGAGTACGTCGACATGATCGCCGAGGGCATCATCGACCCGGCCAAGGTGACCCGCTCGGCGCTGCAGAACGCGGCGTCCATCGCGGCCCTGTTCCTCACCACCGAGGCCGTCGTCGCCGACAAGCCGGAGAAGGCCGCCCCCATGGGTGGCGACCCGACCGGCGGCATGGGCGGCATGGACTTCTGAGTCCCGCCACCTCGTAGCACCCCGCTCCACCAGCAGGGCCCCCGCTCCGGCGGGGGCCCTGCTGTCGTCGGGGGCGGGGCCGATCTCGCCGGGCCGGCAGCGGTCGATTCATCAAGGTATGCAGGGAAACCCACACTTCCCACGGTCAGCTCATCGAGGGAGGTGACGGTTCGTCTGCATACCTTGATGAACCTGCAGCCGGGTCCCCGCCGCGAATCCGGTGGCGCGGCCCCGGGGCGGGCCGTCAGGCTGGCTCCATGAGCCGCGTCGAGCTGGTCCGGGCACCGTCGTTGAGCGGGAGCGTGCCCTATGCGTACGCCGCGGTCGTGGACGACCTGGTCCTCACCGCGGGCGCGTGCCCGCTCGACGAGGCCGGCGATGTGGTCCACCCCGGCGACGTGGCCGGCCAGGCACGACAGGTGATGGCCAACCTCGTCGTGGCCCTCGAGGCGGCCGGCTGCGGGCTGGCCGACGTCGCGCGGACCACGGTGCACGTCGCCTCGGCGGACCGCGCCGACCTCGTCGCCGCGTGGGAGGTCGTCCGCGCGGCCTTCGGCGACCACGACCCGCCGAGCACCCTCCTCGGCGTGGCCTGCCTCGGCTACCGCGACCAGCTCGTCGAGGTCGAGGCGACCGCCGTCCGCCCCTGACCCAGCCGCCCCTGACCCGCGGGTCGTGTGCCTGGCGACGCGGGTGGGCGCGCCCTCGGGCACACGACCCCCGGGCAGGGCCCGCTGGGGAGAGCGGGCGTGCCAGGGTGGGGGCCGTGGACGGGGCGGAGCGGAGGGCGCGGTTCGAGGCGATGGCACCCGGGCTGGTCGAGCCGCTCCGGCGGTACCTCGCGCGGCGCACCGACCCCGCGACCGCCGACGACGTGCTGTCGGAGACGCTGCTGGTGTGCTGGCGGCGGCTGGACGAGGTTCCGGAGGAGCCGCTGCCGTGGGCGTACGCCGTGGCGCGCCACGCCGTCGCGAACGCCGAGCGCAGCGCCCGCCGGCAGCGCCGGGTCGCGGCCAAGGTGGCCACCCTCGACCCGCCGGCGCGGACGACGACCGACCCGACCGGCGGGCAGGACCCGGCCGGCGACGTACCCCTCGACGAGGCGCTCGCCGCGCTCCGCCCCGACGAGGCCGAGCTGCTGCGCCTGTGGGCCTGGGAGCAGCTGGGCCCGAGCGAGATCGCCACGGTGCTGGACCTGACCCCGAACGCGGTCAGCATCCGCCTCCACCGCGCCCGGCAGAAGCTGCGCGAGGAGCTGCGAAAGATCGAGGCCGCTGCCGGACATGAGGGGTCGAGAGGGAGGAGCAGGTCATGAGCGGACCCGACGAGTCGTTCGACGACCACCCGCGGCTGCGCGACCGCCTGCGTGCGGCCGACCCCGCGGCCTCCCTCGCCCCGGCCGACCCGGACCGGGTGGCCCGACTCCTGGAGGCGACGATGAGCAGCACCGACGACACCACCGGCCCCGACGCCGGCGGCACCACTCGACGTTCCTCGTCCGGCTGGATCGCCGCGGCCGCGACGGTCCTGGTGGGCGGTGGCATCGCGTTCGCGGTCATGACCGCCGGGGGCGACGACGCCGACACCCCGACCGCGGGCGGCACGGACGCCCCCGTCGTCACGACGCTGGCCGCGCCCGCCGCGCAGACCGCCCGCTGCATGGTGCCGAACGCCGAGGCCCTGGCCGGCCAGGAGGTCGCGTTCCTCGGCACGGTCGAGGAGCTCGGCGACGACACGGTGCTGCTGAGCGTGGACGAGCAGTACGCCGGCGCCGAGGCCGACCAGGTGCGCGTCGAGTCGCCGGCCGAGCAGATGGAGCTGCTCGTCGGCGCGGTCGACTTCCGCGATGGCGAGCAGTACCTCGTCTCCGCCACCGGCGGCGCGGTCACCGTCTGCGGGTTCAGCGGTCCGGCGACCGGGGAGCTCCAGTCGCTCTACGCCGAGGCGTTCGGCGGCTGAGTGGACGCCGGGGACCGCGTGCTGCACGGGATCGTCCTCGCCGCGGGCGCGGGCAGCCGGATGGGCACGCCCAAGGCGCTCGTCGACGACTGGCTGGCCCGCGCCGTGCACGTGCTGACGGCGGGTGGCTGCGACCGGGTCACGGTCGTCCTCGGCGCCCGCGCGGACGACGCGCTCGCCCTCCTGCCGCGGGGCACGGCGTACGTCGTGGCACAGGATTGGGCCAGCGGCCAGTCGGCCTCGCTGCGCGCCGGGCTCACGGCGGCCGACCCGGACGCCGACGCGGTCGTCGTGACGCTGGTCGACCTGCCCGACCTCGTGCCGGAGGTCGTCGCTCGCGTCGCCCGGCACGCTGCCCCCGACGCGCTCGCGCGAGCGGCGTACGACGGCGTCCCCGGCCACCCCGTGCTGCTCGGTCGCGACCACTGGGCGGGCGTGCTGGCCGAGACCGGCGGCGACCGCGGGGCGAAGGGCTACCTCGCGGCCCGCGACGTCGTGCTGGTCGAGTGCGGCGACCTCGCCACCGGCGCGGACGTCGACTCGCGGTGACCGGCCGGTGAGTCGAGCGGAGGTCCGCCTCCAGCCGCTGACCCGTGCGCGGGTCGCCTCGCTCGGCGAGGCGGGGGCGGCATGGGTGGCCGGCCTGCCGCGCGTGCTCGACGGGCTGGCCGAGCGGTGGGGGCTGACGTGGAGGCGGCCGCTGCGCGGCGGCAGCGCGTCGTACGTCGTCGGCGCCACGACCCGCGACGGCGAGCCGCGCGTGGTGAAGGTCCCGGTGCCGGACAGCGACCTGGCCGACGAGCCGCGGGCCCTCGTGCCCGCGGCCGGTCGGGGCTACGTGCTCCTCCACGACCACGACCCCACCACCGGGTCGCTGCTGCTCGAGGCGCTCGGCCGCTCGTTGGAGCAGACGCCGGCCAAGCCGGAGCGCAAGCTCGAGGTCCTCGCCGACACGCTCCGCGAGGCGTGGCACGTGCCGCTCGAGGTGGCCCCCGCGCCGGCTCCGGGGGAGGACAAGGCGAGCACGCTCGCCCGCCTCGTCGTCGAGCTCGACGACCGGCTCGGCCGGCCGCTGGCGCCGCGGGTGCGTGCGCACGCCCTCGACTGCGCGGAGCTGCGGGCCGCGGCGCACGACCCGGACCGGTGCGTGGTCGTGCACGGCGACCCGCACCCGGCCAACGTGCTGCGCGTGCGGGAGGAGCGGCCGGGCGCGCCCGCGGGATTCGTGCTCGTCGACCCCGACGGCTTCCGCGCGGACCCGGCGTACGACCTCGGCGTCGCCTTGCGCGAGTGGACCAGCCGGCTGCGCGGCCCCGATGCGCCGCAGGTCCTGGGCGGCTACGCCGACGTGCTCGCCGAGCGCACGGGGATCGACCGCACCGCGATCTGGGAGTGGGGCTTCCTCGAGCGGGTGTCGACCGGGCTCTACGTCAGCTCGTTCGGGGCGGAGAAGGTCGGTCGGACGTTCCTGGAGAGCGCGGAGCGGCTCGTCTGATCCGCACCGGCCCGCGGGCGGTGGGCAGGTCGACGACCTCGCCGCGCTGGGTCACCTCGACCTCCCCGGCCTCGACGAGCCGCTGGGCCGCCTGGCGGGCCGGCTCCATCAGGTCGCGCCAGCCGTCCCCGCTGCCCTGCTCGGCGCCCACAGCCCGGGCCGCGTCGGACGGGCAGATCGTCTTCCCCGCGTCGCGCTGCGCGAGCAGGTCGAGGATCGTCCGCTCGAGACGGGCGCCGACCTCGTCCGCCCGGTCGCCCGCCCCGCCACTACCACCGCCGGCCGGACCGCTCACACGGGGTAGTCAACCAACCGGCCCCCAACGGCCACGTCGTAGCCTCGAGGCATGACCGCCGTCACCTCCGAAGGGCTTCAGCCGGGCGACGTCGCGGAGCGGCTCGCGGCGACCGGCTACCTCATCGACCCCGAGCTGGCGACGGTCACGTTCCTCGCGCTGCGGATGGGGCGGCCCCTGCTGCTCGAGGGCGAGCCCGGCACCGGCAAGACGGCGCTGGCCGAGGCGATCGCGGAGTCGCTCGGCCTGCCGCTGGTGCGCCTTCAGTGCTACGAGGGCATCGACGCGACGCAGGCGCTCTACGACTGGGACTTCCCGCGGCAGGTGCTGCACCTGCGCGCGCTCGAGGCGGCCGGCGGCGGCTCGACCGGTGTCGAGGAGGCCGAGAAGAGCCTGTACGACGAGCGGTTCCTGCTCGCGCGTCCGGTACTGGCGGCGCTCCAGCAGAGCCCGGCGGTGCTGCTCGTCGACGAGGTCGACCGCGCCGACGACGAGTTCGAGGCGTTCCTGCTCGAGGTGCTCTCGACCTACCAGGTGACGATCCCGGAGCTCGGCACCGTGCGCGCCTCGACCCCGCCGATCGTCGTGCTGACCTCCAACCGCACCCGCGAGCTGCACGACGCGCTCAAGCGGCGCTGCCTCTACCACTGGATCGACCACCCGGCGCTCGAGCGCGAGGTGGCGATCGTCCGCTCCCGGGCGCCCGAGGTCGCGGAGTCGCTGGCCCGCCAGGTCGTCGAGGTCGTGCAGCGGCTGCGCGCCGACACCGGCCTGGTCAAGCCGCCGGGCGTCGCGGAGACCCTCGACTGGGCCCGCGCGCTGCACCACCTCGGCACGACCGAGCTCGACCTCGCGACCGCGGCGGCGAGCCTCGGCGCGCTGGTGAAGTACCGCGAGGACGCCGACCGCGTCCGCACCGCCCTCGACCGGATGCTGACGCCGTGACGGCCGTCCTCGAGCCGGAGACCCTGCACGACGCCGACGAGGTCCTCCTCGGCTTCACCCGAGCGCTGCGGGCGGCCGGGGTGGCGGTCACGTCGGACCGGGCGCAGCAGTACCTCGCCGCCGTCGCGCTGCTCGGCCCCTCCGAGGAGGGCACCCGCGCCGCCGGCCGCGCCACGCTGTGCGCCGGGCCTGACGACCTGACCCGCCACGAGCAGGTGTTCGCGGCGTACTTCGACCACCGCACGGGCCTCCCGCGCCCCCGGCCCGCCGCGCCGGCCACGACGTCGTACGCCTCGATGCCGCTGACCGAGGCCACCGGCGCGGCCGACGGTCCCGAGGAGGAGGACGTCGTGCGGGCGATGGCCAGCGACGCCGAGGTGCTGCGCCACCGCGACGTCGCCGGGCTGTCCCCGACCGAGCGGGCCCGGTTGACCGCGCTCTTCGCGACCCTGCGCCCGCGCGCGCCGCACCGCCGCAGCGCCCGCCAGCGCTCGTGGCACCGCGGCGAGGTCGACGCCGCCCGCACGCTCCGGGCCAGCCTGCGCCGGATGGGCGAGCCGGCCGAGGTCGTGCATCGCCGCCGGGCCACGCGCCCGCGGCGGGTGGTGCTGCTGGTGGACGTGTCCGGGTCGATGAGCGGGTACGCCGACGCGCTGCTGCGGCTGGCGCACCGGTTCACCCAGGCGGCGCCCGGCTCGGTCGAGACGTTCACCCTCGGCACCCGGCTCACCCACCTGACCCGGGCGCTGCGGCTGCGCGACCCCGAGCGGGCGATCGTCGCCGCCGGCGAGACCGTCCCGGACTGGTCGGGCGGCACACGGCTGGGGGAGAACCTGCAGACGTTCCTCGACCGCTGGGGCCGCCGCGGCATGGCGCGCGGCGCGGTGGTCGTGGTGTTCAGCGACGGCTGGGAGCGCGGCGACTGCACGCTGCTCGCGCAGCAGGCCGAGCGGCTCGGCCGCGTCGCGCACCGCCTGGTGTGGGTCAACCCGCACCGCGGGAAGGCCGGCTACGAGCCGGTCCAGCAGGGGGTCGTCGCGGTGCTGCCGCACGTCGACGACTTCGTCGCCGGGCACTCGCTGGCGACGTACGCCGAGGTCGTGGAGGTGGTCGCCGGTGCGTGAGGTGCTGCCGGAGCTGATGGCGTGGTGGGAGGCCGGCGAGGAGGTCGGCGTCGGCACGGTCGTGGCGACCTTCCGGTCCGCCCCGCGGCCGCCGGGCGCATCGATGCTGGTCGGGCCGGACGGCACGGCGGTGGGGTCGGTCTCCGGCGGGTGCGTCGAGGGCGCGGTCTACGACCGCGCGCAGTCGGTGGTGGAGTCCGGCGAGCCGGTGCTGGAGCGGTACGGCGTGTCCGACGACGACGCGTTCGCGGTCGGGCTGACCTGCGGCGGGATCCTCGACGTGTACGTCGAGAAGGTCTCGCGCGAGACGTTCCCCGAGCTCGCCGAGGTCCGCGACCACCTCGAGGCCGGCCGGCCGGTGGCGGTGGCGACGGTCATCGACCACCCGGACGCCGCGTGGGTGGGTCGGCGGGTGCTGATCCGGCCCGACGCGGAGGCGAGCGCGTCGCTCGGGTCGGCCCGGGCGGACGACGCGGTCCGCGACGACGCGCTCGGCCTGCTCGCGGCCGGCAACAGCGGCGTGCTGACCTACGGGCCGGACGGGGAGCGGCGCGGCGAGGGCATGCGGGTCTTCGTGTGGGCCTTCGCGCCGAAGCCGCGGATGCTGGTCTTCGGGGCGATCGACTTCGCCGCGGCGGTGGCGCGGGTGGGGGCCTTCCTCGGCTACCACGTCACCGTCTGCGACGCCCGGCCCGTCTTCGCGACGGCGACGCGGTTCCCGGAGGCCGACGAGGTCGTCGTGGACTGGCCGCACCGCTACCTGCGTGCCGAGCAGCAGGCCGGCCGGGTCGACGGGCGGACGGTCGTCACCGTGCTGACCCACGACCCGAAGTTCGACGTGCCGCTGCTCGAGGTGGCGCTGCGGCTGCCCGAGGTGGCCTACGTCGGCGCGATGGGCTCGCGACGCACCCACGACGACCGCCTCGAGCGGCTCCGGGACGCGGGTGTCACCGAGGCCGAGCTCGACCGGCTGCACAGCCCGATCGGCCTCGACCTCGGCGCGCGGACGCCGGAGGAGACCGCGATCAGCATCGCCGCCGAGATCATCGCCGGCCGCTGGGGCGGCTCCGGCGAGCCGCTCGCGCGGACCGAGGGCCGGATCCACCGGTGAGGCGCGTCTGATGCGGCGGGTCGTCGCCCTCGCGCTCGCGGCCGTGCTCGCCGTGCCGCTGGCCGCGTGCAGCGACGAGCCGGTGCACGACCCCGCCGGCGGACCGACCGAGACCACGCCGCCGGCGACCCCGGTGCCGTCGTCGAGCACGCCCTCGCCGAGCGACACCGGCACCACCGAGCCGGACGCCGGACCCGACGCCGTTCCCGGGGCGCTCCCGCCGGTGCGGCACCGGGTCTCGCTGCCGACGCTCATGCGCGAGGACGTCGAGGCCGGCCGGCTGCGGCGCACCGAGCCGCTGGCGAGCACCGCGCGCTGGCGCAGCTGGGCGGCGACGTACACCGTGAACGGCGCGACCGTCTCCGGCGAGCTGCTCGTGCCGCGCGGCAAGGGACCGTTCCCCGCGGTGGTGCTCAACCACGGCTACATCGACCCCGCGATCTACACGCTCGGCCGCGGGCTCTCGCGCGAGCAGGAGTGGCTGGCGGCGGCTGGCTTCGTCGTGCTGCACACCGACTACCGCGGCCACGCCGGCTCCGACCCGGTCGGCGACGTCGACCGCGAGAGCCGCCTGGCCTACACGCGCGACGCGATCGCGGCGGCCAAGGCGCTGGAGCAGGAGCCGTACGTCGACGACGACCGGCTCGCGATGCTCGGCCGCTCGATGGGCGGTGGGGTCACGCTCAACGCGCTGGTCGCCGAGCCCGGGCTGGTCGACGCCGCGGTCGTCTTCGCGTCGGTGAGCTCGCGCTTCGTCGACAACATCCGGCAGTTCACCGAGCCGAACCGGCCCGAGGAGCTGGCGCGCTACTACGACCGCTTCGGCACGCCGCAGGAGAACCCGCGCTTCTACCGCGACCTGTCCTCGCGCACCTACTTCGACCGGGTCACCGAGCCGGTGCTCGTCCTGCACGGCACCGCCGACGACACCTGCCCGCTCGCCTGGTCGCGCGAGACGCACCGGCTGCTGCGGAAGGCGGGTGCGGACTCCGAGCTCGAGGTCTACGAGGGGGAGGGGCACGCGTTCGGGCCGCGGTTCGCGGACTCGATGCGGCGGACCGTGCGGTTCCTGAGAGTTCACCTCGACCTGTGACGCGGGTCACCGGCGCGGTGTACGGTCCGGCGCATGACGGTCGGGGACCTGGAGGACCGCAGGCGCCGGGCGGTCCGCGCGTGGACGTCGTTCGTGGAGCACGGCGACGCCGCCGGCGCGGTGCGCCCGGAGATCCTCTCCAGCTGGGGCCGGTCGGCCGCGGTCGGCACCGACGTCACCGAGGCGCCGCTCGCCGACGAGGACGAGACCGCCGGGCGGTGGCGGGGCTCGCCGCTCCAGGTCGCGGTCGAGCGGGTCGAGGCCGAGCTGCGGCGTACCGCCGAGGACGGTGACCTCGTCGTCGCCGTCACCGACCCCGACACCCGCATCCTGTGGACGTACGGCGGCCGCGTGATGCGCCGCAAGGCCGAGACCGTGAACTTCGTGGCCGGCGGCCGTTGGGACGACCGGTCGGTCGGCACCAACGCCCTCGACCTGGCCAACCGGCTCGGGAAGCCGTCGATGGTGTTCAGCGCCGAGCACTACGCACCGATCGTGCACAACTGGGTCTGCTGGGCCGCGCCCGTGCACGACCCGGTCACCGGGGCGCAGCTCGGCGTCCTGGACCTCTCGACCACGTGGGAGCGCACCCACCCGATCGGGCTCGCGACCGCGCGGGTGATGGCGCGCCTCATCGAGCAGGCCATGCCCCGCTCGCACACCCACCCCGGGCTGGAGGAGACCCACGACCCGGGGCTCGTGATGACGCTGCTCGGCACCGCCGAGACCCGGCTCGACGGGCAGCGGCTGCTGCTCAACCGCCGGCAGACCGAGGTGCTGGCGCTGCTCGCGATGCACCCCGAGGGCCTCTCGCTCGAGCAGCTGCACGCGCTGGTCTACGGCGACCAGGCCGTCACGTTCTCCACGCTGAAGGCCGAGGTCTCGCACCTGCGGGCCGCGCTCGGCGGGCAGCTGTCGTCACGGCCCTACCGGCTGCTCATGCCGGTCGCCACCGACGTCGACCACGTGCTGGCGCTGCTGCGTCGGGGCGAGGTCGCGGCGGCCGTCGACGCGTACCGCGGTGACCTGCTGCCGGGCACCAACAGCCCGGCCCTCCACGAGCTCGCCGAGTACGTCGCGGTCGCCCTGCGCGAGGCGCTGCTCGCCGACCCGCAGCCCGATGCGGTGGTGCGTTACAGCGAGCTCGCGCCGTACGACGCCGAGGTGCTGGAGACCTGCCTGGCCCGCCTCGCCGGGACGCCGCACCCGGCTGTGCCGCTGCTCAAGGGGAGGCTGGCGGTCGCGCGCTCCTGAGCCGCTCGCTAACGTCCGGCGGGTGACGCCGCGCCCGCGCCTGCTGCCGCTCGCCCCCATCACCCTCGGTGCGACCGCCGTCGGGGCCGCCTTGGCCCGCGCCCGGGCGGTGCGTGAGGTGCCGCGCGCGATGCGGATCGCCCCGCTGTGGGCACCGCTCGCGCTCACCCACCCCGCCCTGCTGCCGCTCGCCCGCCGTGCCTACGGCATCCCCACGAAGCCGGTCGACGGCGTCGAGGTGACCGTGCGCGGGCTGCCCGGCGGCGCGGCCGTGCGGGTGCACGGGCCCGTCGGCCGCCAGCACCCCAGCGGTGCCCTGGTCTGGGTGCACGGCGGCGGCACGGTCATGGGCACCGCCGCCCAGGACGACCGGCTGTGCAGCGAGCTGGCCCGCGACCTCGGCGTCCTGGTGGTGAACGTCGACTACCGGCTCGCGCCCGAGCACCCGTTCCCGACGCCGCTCGACGACTGCGCCGAGGCGCTGGAGTGGCTGCGCGCTGCCGCTGCCGACCTCGGGGTCGACCCCGCACGGATCGCGGTCGGTGGCGCGAGCGCGGGCGGCCTGCTCGCCGCGGCGCTGGCGCAGCGCACCGCCGACGAGGGGTCGCCGGTGGCCTTCCAGCTGCTCGTCTACCCGATGCTCGACGACCGCACGAACCTCCGCTCCGACCACGGCGGCCGTGGACGGTTCCTCTGGACGCCGCCGTCGAACCGCTTCGCCTGGAACTCCTACCTCGGCCACGCCCCCGCCGAGGACGGCGAGGACCGGCCGTACGCCGTGCCCGCGCGCCGCGCGGACCTCGCCGGTCTGCCGCCGGCCTGGATCGGCGTCGGCGACCTCGACCTCTTCCACGACGAGGACCTGGAGTACGCCGCCCGCCTCCGCGCCGCCGGGGTCGCCTGCGACGTGCACGTCGAGCCGGGGATGTACCACGCGGCCGACGCCTTCCTCGGCGACACCGCCCCCGGCACCGCCCGCTTCCGCGCCGCGATGCGGGCCGCCGTCCGCGCCGCGATCGGCTAGCCCCGCCAGCTCCTCCGGTCGGCTGGTCGAGGAGGGCGCGCTAGCGCCCGTCTCGAAACCCGCCGGACCCCCGCAGCCGCCCCAACGCGACGTCCAACGGGTCGCTGCCGTCCCGCGCCGCTCGCGGACCCGAGCCCGTCCCCGGCGTGAGCCGGCCGGCCTCCGACCGGGTCCACTCGCGCACCGCCCACCGCTCGCGGATCCGCCACGCGCCGTCCTCGCGGACGAGGTGGTCGACGTACCGGAACCCGGTCGTGAAGTTCGACGCCGGCTCGTCCGCAGGCGTGCCCCAGTGCACGGCCTGCCCGTACGTCTCCGCGACGGCCTCGTCGCCCCGCAGCTCGACGAGGTGGTTGCCCACGAGGTGCATCGTCCCGTCCAGCGCCGGCAGCATCCGGGCCAGCCACGCGACGTACTCGTCGGCGGAGCCGTCGAACCCGGTGTGGTGGTCCACGCCGTCCCGCGCGTAGACCGCGCGTACGCCGTCGAGGTCCCTTCGGTCCACCGCCCGGCAGTAGGAGCACACCAGCTCGTAGATCGCCGCCCGGTCATCCCGCTCGCCCATCCCGTCACCCTCCCACCAGCGAGCCCTGGCGAGCGTCGGGGAGACCCCCTCCGCTGGTTGAGCAGGCGAGCGCCAGCGAGCCGTGTCGAAACCCGGTGAGGTGCGCAGGGCGTCGGGCTGGTCATCTGGTCCGCGGGTGGCGACCATCCGTGTCGCGGTCTAGGTCCGGATGTGGAAGGTGACCTGGTTGTCGGGGTGGATGGTGGTCTCGAACCTGGGGTCGTGGATGCGGGCGTGGTGCCTCGGGCAGAGCAGGCGTGCGTTCTTCAGGTCGGTCTTGCCGCCGTGGAGCCAGCTGTCGTCGTGGTGGCCGTGGCAGAGGTGGGCGGGCCAGTCACAGCCGACGGCAGTGCACTCGCGCTGGGTGATGACGAGCCCGCGGCGTTGTGCCCCGGAGAACAGACGGGCGGTGCGGCCGAGGTCGAGGAGCTCGGAGGAGCTGCCGAGGACGGCGGGGATGAGTCCTGGCTCGCAGGCCATCCGCCGGGCCATCGCCGCGGAGATCGGTTGTCCGCTCTCGAGGACGACGCGGCCGGTGTCGCTCGTCAGGCTGGTGAAGTCGATCAGGACGACGATCGAGGCGTTCAACCCGCCGAGCTTCGGCAGCTTGTCGGTTGGCAGGCGTTCGAGGAGCTCGCAGAACGCATCGCCCATCCGTTCCGGTGACGGCCGCCGCTCGACGACCTCCGTTGCGTCCTCGTCGGCCTTCTTGCTGGACTGGTGCTTCGGGGCGGCGAACGCGAGCAGCGCCTTCTTGAGCATCTCGCCGTGCAGGGTCGGGATGGAGAACTTCCCCCGGTAGCTGCCCTTCCCGTCGGGCGCCATGGTCAGCCAGGCGTGGGCGCGGGCTTCTCGTTCCTCGCGTTCGAGGGCGCGGGCGTCGCACGCCTCGCCGATCTCGGGCGCGACAACGGTGAGCACGTGCTTGGCGAGCATCGCCAGCGACTTCGGGTCCAGGTCCAGCGCCTCGTTCAGCAGGTGCTTCTCCGCGCGCTCCGGGATCGACGGGTCTTCGAGATCGTCCGGGAGTCGGTCGATGCAGTCGGTGATGACGCGGGCGTGGTCGGTGCTGATCGCGCCTTCAGCGAGCGCAGCCGCGGTGGGTGCGTGGCGGTCGAGGGACTCCGCCAGCCGCATTCGTCGCTTGGCAGCGCGCCGGTCCTGACGGATCTCGTGGCCCCACCAGGACGCTGTGTCGGTCGCGCCGACCTCGTCGCCGACCTCCCGCCGGTCGGCCTCGGCGGCCAGGCGCAGCTCGAGCGCCGCGACCTGGGCGCGGAGCCGACTGGCTTCGAGCAGGGCGGTCGAGACCTCGTCGTCGGACATCTGCCAGAACTGAGCGCTGCATGCCGAGCGGGCTTTCTTGCGGGACTTCGCGACCGCGCGGCACACCGGGTGCGCACCGTGTCGGGAGTCCTTGGCCATGGGTCTACTCAAGCATCGACCACCGACAGTGCAGGCTCCGTTTCCCCAGGTCAGACCAGCATTCGGACAACGATCTGAGCAGCCTCTCGGCGGGTTTCGAGACGGGCCTGGCAGCCCTCCTCAACCAGCCGAGAAGTCCGGCCGTCCGTGAACCGGGAGGTGGCCGCGAGCCACGGCGTACCTCTCCTCCGTGCTCAGGACTCGGCGCCTCGGCCGCGGACCAACGATCACCCAACCAGCGCCGCCTAGCGTGAGCCGGGTCACACCCGGCGTACACCCCGAGGAGAGTCATGGTCCGGATCAACCTCACCGTCGACGGCGCGAGGGTCGCCGACGACGTCGAGCCGCGCATGCTGCTCGTGCACTACCTCCGCGAGAAGCTCGGCAAGACCGGCACGGTCGTCGGCTGCGACACCAGCAACTGCGGTGCGTGCACGGTGCACCTCGACGGCACCAGCGTGAAGTCGTGCAACGTGCTGGCCGTCCAGGCCGACGGCGGCGAGGTGACGACGATCGAGGGGCTCGCCCAGGACGGGCAGCTGCACCCGGTGCAGGAAGCGTTCCGGGAGTGCCACGGCCTCCAGTGCGGCTACTGCACGCCGGGGATGATCATGCAGAGCGTCGACCTGCTCAAGGACAACCCGAACCCGTCGGAGGAGGAGATCCGCCTCGGGCTCGAGGGCAACCTGTGCCGCTGCACCGGCTACCACAACATCGTGCGCGCCGTGCAGCACGCGGCGGGCGCAGGTGCGAGCCAGGTGCCCGGCCAGACCGAGGCGGTGCAGGCATGACCGCCACCGAGGCCCGCCCGGAGGCGGAGGCGCCCGAGCGCGAGATCGGCAGGGAGCGGCGCCGCAAGGAGGACCAGCGGCTGATCACCGGCCGCACGCGCTGGACCGACAACATCCAGCTGCCCGGGATGCTGCACCTGGCGATGGTGCGCAGCCCGTTCGCGCACGCCCGCATCACCAGCATCGACACGACCGAGGCCAAGCAGAGCCCGAACGTCGTCGACGTCGTCACCGGCCAGGACCTGGCCGAGACCCAAGGCGTGCTCATCAACGCCTGGCCGATCACGCCGGACCAGAAGACGCCGACCCACCTCCCGGTGGCGATCGACCGGGTGGCCTTCGCCGGCGAGATCGTCGCGGTCGTCGTCGCCCGCAGCGCGGCCGAGGCGCGCGACGCCGCCGAGCTCGTCGACGTTGAGTACGACGAGCTGCCGGCCGCGCTCGACCTCAAGGAGGCCGCCGCTGACACGGTCCTCGCGCACCCGGACCTCGGCAGCAACAAGTCGGCGTACTGGGTCTTCGACTCCGGCGAGGCCGGCACCGGCGGCAACGTCGACGAAGCCATCGCCCAGGCGCGCGAGAGCGGGGGGATCGTGCTCGAGCGGGAGTACCGCCAGCAGCGGCTCATCCCCGCCTTCATGGAGCCCCGGTCCACCGTCGTCGACCCGACGGGCGAGCAGCTGACCGTGTGGTCGGCGACCCAGATCCCGCACATCCTCCGCTTCGCGCTCGCCGCGACCACCGGCATCCCGGAGTCCAAGCTGCGGGTCATCGCGCCGGACGTCGGCGGCGGCTTCGGCGGCAAGCTCCAGACGACGCCCGAGGAGTGGATCACCGTCGCGCTGGCCCGCCGCACGGGCAAGCCGGTGAAGTACACCGAGACCCGCAGCGAGTCCCTCATCGCCGCCCACCACGGTCGCGACCAGTGGCAGAAGCTGACGCTCGCCGCCGACCGCGAGGGCAACGTCACCGGCCTCAAGGTCGAGCTCCTCGCCGACCTCGGCGCCTACGTCTCGCTCGTCGGCGGCGGCGTGCCGGTGCTCGGCGCGTTCATGTTCAACGCGATCTACAAGTTCCCGGCCTACCACTTCGCCGTCCAGACGGTGCTGACCAACAAGACCTGGACCGACGCCTACCGCGGCGCCGGCCGGCCCGAGGCGACGTTCGCGATCGAGCGGCTCATGGACGAGCTGGCCGCGGAGGTCGGCGTGGACCCGCTGGAGATCCGCGAGCGGAACTGGATCAAGCACGAGGAGTTCCCGTTCACCACGGTGGCGGGGCTGGAGTACGACTCCGGCAACTACGAGGCGGCGACCGAGCGCGCCAAGGAGATGTTCGGGTACGACGAGCTCCGGGCCGAGCAGCGCCGGCGCCGGGAGTCCGGCGACCCGGTCCAGCTCGGCATCGGCGTCTCGACCTTCACCGAGATGTGCGGACTCGCGCCGAGCCGCGTGCTCGGCCAGCTCGACTACGGCGCGGGCGGCTGGGAGCACGCGAGCGTCCGGATGCTCGCCACCGGCAAGGTCGAGGTCGTCACCGGCGCCAGCGCCCACGGCCAGGGCCACGAGACGGCGTTCAGCCAGATCGTCGCCGACCGGCTCGGGGTGCCGTTCGAGGACGTCGAGGTGCTGCACGGCGACACCCAGGTGGCGCCGAAGGGCCTCGACACCTACGGCTCCCGGTCGCTCGTGGTCGGGGGCGAGGCGCTGGTCAAGGCCTCGGACAAGGTGGTCGAGAAGGCCAAGACGGTCGCCGCGCACCTGCTCGAGGCGTCGGCCGACGACCTCGACTTCAGCGGCGGGCGGTTCACCGTCCGCGGCACCGACCAGGGGGTGGCGATCCAGGAGATCGCGACCGCGGTCTTCGCGGCGCACAACCTCCCCGACGGGATGGAGCCGTCGCTGGACTCCGACGCGACGTTCGACCCCGTCAACTTCAACTACCCGCACGGCACCCACCTGTGCGCGATGGAGATCGACACCGAGACCGGCGCGCTGCACATGCGCAAGTACGTCTGCGTCGACGACATCGGCAACGTCATCAACCCGCTCATCGTCTCCGGGCAGGTGCACGGCGGCCTGGTGCAGGGCATCGCGCAGGCGCTGTGGGAGGAGGCGGTGTACGACGAGTCCGGGACGTTGGTGTCCGGCTCCTTCGTCGACTACCTGCTGCCGACCTCGGCGGACACGATCAGCTTCGAGGTCGACCACACGACGACCCCGTCGCTGACCAACACGCTCGGCACCAAGGGCGTCGGCGAGGCCGGCACGATCGCCTCGACCCCGGCCGTCGTCAACGCGGTCGTCGACGCGGTGCGCCACCTCGGGATCACCGACATCCGGATGCCCTGCACGCCCGAGCGGGTCTGGCGCGCCATCCAGGACGCCGGATCCGGCACGGAGGCGACCACCGGCGCGGCCGCCCCGCACTTCGACGCATCCACCGGCATGGAGGGCACCGTGGACCGCACGGCCGGCGCCCAGGACGGAGCCCAGCAGTGATCCCCGCACAGTTCGACTACCTCGCCCCGACCACCGTCGAGGAGGCGCTGGCGGCGCTCGCGCAGCACGGCGACGAGGCGAAGATCCTGGCCGGCGGGCAGAGCCTGCTGCCGGTGCTGCGGATGCGGCTCAACGCCCCGGAGATGGTGATCGACCTCGGGAAGATCACCTCGCTGCGCGGCGTGCGCGACGACGGCGACGCGATCGTCGTCGGCGCGATGACCCAGCACTCGGTCGTCGGCTCCGACCCGCTTGTGGCCGAGCACGCCGCGCTGGTGAGCAAGGCCGTCGAGCACCTGGCCGACGTGCAGATCCGGCACCGCGGGACCTTCGGCGGGGCGCTCGCGCACGCCGATCCCGCGGGCGACCTGGGGGCGCCGGCGCTCGCGCTCGGCGCGCAGTTCGTGATCCAGGGTCCGGGCGGCACCCGCACCGTGCCGGCGGAGGAGTTCTTCGTCGACCTCTTCGAGACCGCCATCGGCGAGGACGAGATCCTCACCGAGGTCCGCCTGCCCAAGCACACCGGGTGGGGCGCCCACTACGAGAAGTTCGTCCGCGTCGCCCACCAGTGGCCGATCGTCGCGGTCGCCGCAGCGGTCCGCCTCGAGGGAGGCACCATCGCCGAGGCGCGGGTCGGGCTGACCAACATGGGCAACACGCCGGTCCGCGCGCACGCGGTGGAGCAGGCGCTGGTCGGGCAGCCGGCGACGCCCGACGGCGTGCGCGACGCCGCCGCCCGTGCGGCCGAGGGCACCAACCCGCCCTCGGACCTCAACGGGGACGCCGACTACCGTCGCCACCTCGCGACGGTCCTCACCCGGCGGGCCGTCCTGACCGCGGCAGGAGCAACCGGCTGATGGACCTCCGTCACGAGTTCACCGTCCCCACCGACGTCGAGGAGACCTGGGCGCACTTCAACGACGTCGCCGCGGTCGCCGAGTGCTTCCCCGGCGCGGTCGTGACGTCGGTCGAGGACGACACCTTCACCGGCACCGTGAAGGTCAAGCTCGGACCGATCGCGCTCGTGTACGGCGGCACCGGCACGTTCGTCGAGAAGGACGAGACCGCGCACTCGTTCGTGGTCGAGGCCAAGGGCAAGGACAAGCGGGGGAACGGCACCGCCGGCGCGACGGTCACGCTGACCATGGCCCCCTCGGGCGAGAGCAGCGCGACCGACGTGGTGGTCGTGACCGACCTGTCGATCACCGGCAAGCCGGCGCAGTTCGGCCGCGGCGTCATGCAGGACGTCTCGGACAAGCTGCTCGGGCAGTTCGTCTCCTGCCTCGAGCAGCGGCTCACGGCCGGTCCGGCGGAGGCGGAGCCCGAGCCGGCCGCGGTCGACGCCCCGACGCCGGTCGAGGCCTCGGCCGCCCAGCAGGTCGCCGCCGACGAGGTGGCGCCGGTCGTGGCCGACGCCGGCCCGCCGCCGGCCGCGCCCCGACCGGCGCCGGCCGCGGGTCCGGGCCCGGCCGACGACGCGCTCGACCTGGGTGCGTCGGTGCTGCCGGTGCTGCTGAAGTCCTACGGCAGGCAGGCCGGCCTCGGCCTGCTCGTCGTGCTGGTGCTCCTGCTGCTCAGGCGCCGCCGGAGCCGCTGACCGGTCCGGCGAACGGCTCGCCGGTCGCATCCGCCAGTGCGGGCGCCGTCTCCTCCAGGGGAGCCGGCGCCCGCACGCCGTTCACCCCCGGCGGCAGCTGCCGCTCGACGCGGACGACGGCCAGCGCCGCGACGGTCAGGCAGCCGACGACCAGCAGGCCGACGTACGCGTTGCCGAGCGAGTGCCCGACCAGGAAGCCCGCCACCGGCGGCGCGATGACCTGCGCGGACTGGAACGCGGCCGAGCTGAGCGCGTTGTAGCGGCCGCGCAGGTGGTCGGGTGCGAGGTCGTTGACCAGCGCCGGGATCGTCGGCTGCAGCAGCGTCTCGCCGAGCGCGAACACCGACGCGCACGCCGCGACCAGGACGGTCGCCCCGACCGTGCCCGGGACCAGGCCGGAGCCGCCCAGCAGCAGCCACGCGCCGGCCCAGATCAGCGCCATCACCGCGATCACGCGGGTGCGCCGGCGGCCCTCGATGCGTTGGAGCACCGCCAGCTGGAGCACGACGATGACGAGGGTGTTGGCGGCGAACGCGATGCCGAGGCCCTGCGTCGACACCTCGCCGACCGCGCGGGCGTACGCCGGCATGCCGGCGTTCAGCTGCGCGTAGCCGACGAACGAGGCGCTGAAGCCGAGCACCATCAGCGAGGCCACCGCCGGGCGGCGCAGCACCGCGACGTACGACGCCGGCTCCTGCGACGCCGTCGCGTCGTGCTCGGGGCGGCCCGCGACGTGCCGCAGCGGAACCGCCAGCAGGAACAGCGCCGGCAGGTAGCTGGCCGCGTCGGCCAGGTAGATCGCCTGGAAGGTCGCCGCGCGCTCGACGTCCACCACCACGCCGCCGACGACACCGCCGATGCCGATGCCGAGGTTGAGCAGCGTGAAGTTCACCCCGAAGTACCGCTGCCGCAGCTCCCGGGGCACCACCGCGGCGATCAGGCTCTGCGAGGCAGGCCAGGAGACGCCGGCGGCGATGCCGGTCAGCGCGAGGGCCAGCCCCGCGGCCAGTGGGGTGGTCGCGAGCGCGAGCAGCACGTTGCCGATGCTCAGCAGCACCAGCGTGGCCATGAGGATCCGCCGCGCTCCGAACCGGTCGATCGCCGTGCCGCTCGGGCCGACGACGAGCAGCCCGGCGAGCGGCGGCACGGCCAGCAGCAGCCCCACGTCGCGGAGCGGGATGTCGCGGACCTCGTTGAGATAGACGACGTGGAACGGCAGCACGAGGCCGGTGCCGAGGAACTCCAGCACGACCACCGAGAGCAGCAGCTTGCCCGCGCGGGGCAGGTCGTGCCAGAAGGAGGAGAGGGTGAGGCGGGTCGTGCCGGTGGGATCTGACGGGTTGGTCGCGCTGCTCATGAGGCAGCGGAGTCTGCCACCCGCCGCCGACGCTCTGCGCGCGGGTTTCGGACGCCGTCCCGAACGGCCTCAGAACACGTTGAACGGGCGGAACTGCACCGAGACCCGCGGCCCGGCGTGCGCCACCTTCGGCACCGCGTGCTCCCAGGTGCGTTGGCAGGAGCCACCCATGACGAGCAGGTCGCCGTGGCCCATCTCGATCGAGAGGGACTCCCCGCCGCCGCGCGGGCGCAGCTGCAGCTTCCGCGGGTCCCCGACCGAGACGATCGCGACCATGGTGTCGCGGCTCGACCCGCGACCGATGGTGTCGCCGTGCCAGGCGACGCTGTCGCGGCCGTCGCGGTACCAGCAGCAGCCGGCCGTCCGGAACGGCTCGCCCAGCTCGGGCCGGTAGTGCTCGCTGAGCGCCTCGCGGGCGTCGGTGAGCACGGGGTGCGGCAGCTCCTCGCCGATGAGGTACGTGTGCAGCAGGCGCGGCACGTCGACCAACCGGTCGTACATCTGTCGCTTGTCCGCTCGCCACGGCACCTCGGAGACGAGGGTGGCGAAGACGTCGTCGGGCTGCGGCAGCCAGGTCCGGCACACGTCGACCCAGGCGCCGCGCGACAGCGGCATCCGCTCCACGTGCTCGGCCAGCGCGGCGGACATCGTGGCCCGCGCCGACTCCTCGGCCGGGGCCTCCGCCGCGAAGAGCGAGGTCTGGAAGTCCACGAGCCCAGGCTATCGAACGCGTGTTCGACGGACAAGGGGTCCCGGGGGTGGACCGGGGACATCCCGGTGGCGCGGGGTCGGTGCCGCGCGGGATCGTGTCCCCATGACCGAGCCGGCCGCGCGCGTGCGCCACCTGACGAAGACCTACGGGAGCGGGCAGGCGCTCGTCCGTGCGCTCGACGACGTGAGCCTCGACCTGGCCGCCGGCGAGTTCACGGCCGTCATGGGCCCGAGCGGGTCCGGCAAGTCGACCCTCATGCACTGCTGCGCCGGCCTCGACACCGCCGACTCAGGCCAGGTGCTCGTCGGCGAGCGGGACCTGACGGCGATGGGGGACAAGGAGGTCACCCGGCTGCGCCGCGACGAGATCGGCTTCGTCTTCCAGTCGTTCAACCTGGTGCCGACGCTGACCGCGGGGGAGAACATCACGCTGCCGCTCTCGATCGCCGGGCGCCGCCCCGACCAGGAGTGGTACGACGCCGTGGTCGCGACCGTCGGCCTGGGCGACCGGCTGCACCACAAGCCGAGCGAGCTCTCCGGCGGCCAGCAGCAGCGGGTCGCCGTCGCGCGGGCGCTGGTCAGCCGGCCGCGGATCGTCTTCGCCGACGAGCCGACCGGCAACCTCGACTCCCGCTCGGGCGCGGAGGTGCTCGAGCTGCTGCGGCGCAGCGTCGACGACCACTCCCAGACGGTGGTGATGGTGACCCACGACCCGGTCGCCGCGGCGTACACCGACCGCGTCGTCTTCCTCGCCGACGGCCGCGTGGTCGAGGAGCTGCGGCGCCCCGATCGCGAGCAGGTCCTCGAGGTCATGGCCCGGATGAGCGCGCCGGCATGATCCGCGCCGCCCTCAAGAGCCTGCTCGGGCGCAAGCTGCGCCTGCTGATGAGCACGTTCGCGATCGTGCTCGGGGTGGCGTTCGTGACCGGTTCGCTGGTCTTCTCCGACACCCTCGGACGGAGCTTCACCGCGCTCTTCGCCTCCACCGTCGGCGACGTGGTGGTGCGACCGGTCGGGGGCACCACGACGCAGGGCGCGCCGTCGACGCAGACGTTGCCGGCGGCGCTGATCGACGAGCTGGCCGACGTGCCGGGCGCGGCGCGCGCCGACGGCAACGTCACCGCGGTCGGCGTCTTCGTCGTCGACACCTACGGCAAGGTCGTGGGCGGCCTCGGGCCGCCGGCGCTCGGCGGCAACTGGAACGACGCGCCCGCCGGCCACGGCCTCACCGGCCTGACGGTCCAGGAGGGTCGCGAGCCGCGGCGGTCGGGCGAGGTGGTGCTGGACGAGCGGACCGCGGAGCGCGCCGGGTACGACGTCGGCGACAGGGTCCCCTTCGTCACCTCCACCGAACGGCTCAACCTCGACGCCGAGCTGGTCGGCATCGCCGAGTTCGCCGAGGGCGGCTCGCTCAACGGCGCGACCCTCGCGCAGTTCGACACCGCGACCGCGCAGGAGCTCTTCCTCGAGGGCCGCGACGTCTACAACGACGTGTGGGTGACCGCCGAGGACGGCGTCTCCCAGGAGGAGCTCGCCGAGCGGGTCCGCGAGGTGCTGCCCGAGGGCGTCGAGGCCGTGACCGGCGACGACGCCGCGGACGAGGCCGCCTCCGACCTGCTCGAGGCGGTGTCGTTCCTGACGACCTTCCTCTTGATCTTCGCCGGCATCTCGCTCGTCGTCGGGTCGTTCCTCATCGTCAACACGTTCTCGATCCTCGTCGCCCAGCGCAGCCGCGAGCTGGCGCTGCTGCGCGCCCTCGGTGCCTCGAAGCGGCAGGTCACCTGGTCGGTCCAGCTCGAGGCGCTCGTGCTCGGGCTGGTCGGCTCGAGCGTCGGGCTGGGCCTCGGCGTGCTGCTCGCGCAGGGCATCCGTGCGGTCACCTCCTCCTTCGGGCTCGACCTCTCCGGGCAGGGCCTGGTCTTCGAGCCGCGCACGGTCGTCGCGGCGTACGCCGTCGGCGTGCTCGTCACGATGGCGGCGGCCTGGCTCCCGGCCCGCCGCACGGCGCGGATCGCCCCCGTGCAGGCGCTGCGCGACGACGTGGCGCTGCCCGAGGGCTCGCTGCGCCGGCGGCTCTGGGCCGGCCTGGCGCTGGCCGTGGCCGGGCTCGCCGCGCTGGCGGCCGGCCTGTTCGCCGACGTGCCGCGCGCGGGCTGGTGGGTCGGACTCGGCGTGCTCGCCGTGCTGCTGGGGGTGGCCGCGGCGAGCCCGGTGCTCAGCCGGCCGTTCCTGGGCGCCGCGCGGGCGGCGTACGCCCGGGCCTTCGGCGCGGTCGGCAACCTCGCCGGCCAGAACAGCCTGCGCAACCCGCGGCGCACCACCGCCACCGCGTCCGCGCTGATGATCGGCCTGACGCTGGCCTGCACGATGGCGATCGTCGGCGACTCGGCGAAGGCGACCGTCGACGAGTCGGTGGCGGAGAGCTTCGTGGGCGACTACGTCGTGAGCAGCGCCTTCGGCGGCGAGTTCTCGCCCGCGATCGCGGACCGGATGGCCGAGGTCGACGGGGTGGCGTCGGTGCTGCGCGAGCGGTTCGCGTTCGGCGAGCGGGACGGTGACGACCAGGGCATCTCCGCCACCGACCCCGACACCGTCGACGACCTCGGCCTGACCCTCGTCGAGGGCTCCGCGGACCCGCTGCGCGACGAGACGGTCGTGGTGGAGGAGTCGTGGGCCGAGGACGAGGGCGTGGCCGTCGGCGACACGGTCACGCTCGACCTGCCGACCGGCGAGGCGCGGTGGGAGGTGGTCGGCGTCTTCGAGGACAACCCGATCGTGTTCTTCCCGCTGCTCACGACCGTCGACACGCTGCTGGCGGCCGGCTTCGCCGACCGCGACAACTACGTGGTGGTCGACGCCGAGGACGGCGCCGCCGCCGGGCTGCAGGAGCGGCTCGAGGAGGTCGTCGCCGACAGCCCGGTGGTGACGGTCAAGGACGAGGCCGGCTTCGCCGCCGAGCAGCGGGAGCCGATCGACCAGCTGGTGCTGATGATCTTCGCGCTGCTCGGGCTGGCGCTGGTCATCGCCGTGCTCGGCATCGTCAACACCCTCGCCCTCTCGGTCATTGAGCGGACCCGCGAGGTCGGGCTGCTGCGCGCGATCGGGCTCAGCCGCGCGCAGCTGCGGCTGATGATCACGCTGGAGTCGGTCGTCATCGCGGTGCTCGGCGCGGTGCTTGGCACCGTCCTCGGCACGTTCTTCGGCGTGGCGCTGATGCGGGCGCTGCGCGACGAGGGGCTCGACGTGATCAGCGTGCCGGTCGGCCAGCTGGCGGCGTTCCTCCTCGTCGCGGTCGTCGTCGGGGTGCTCGCCGCCGTGCTGCCGGCCCGGCGTGCGGCCCGCCTCGACGTGCTGCGCGCGATCGCGACCGACTGAGGCGGGCCGCGCTCCATCCCGGGCCTTCCGGGCGCCTTCCGGGGAGCTCCTGGGAAGTCGTGTGCTCGAGGACGGGCGGACCCGCGTCCGTCAGGCACACGACCCGCCCGAGCGGCCGGAGCGCCCGGTGCGAAATCCACCACGGTTCTTCACCAAACGCGGGACAGCGGTGGTCTGGTCCGCCTAGTCTCACCCTCGTGGACGAAGTGCTGGTGACTGACGGGCGTGCGCTCAAGCACGTCCAGGTGCGCGAGTACGTGCGTTCCCTGGTCACCGGGTGCGCTCCCGGATCGCCCGCTCCCTCGGAGCGAGAGCTGGTCCACCGTTTCGGCGTCGCGCGGATGACCGTGCGCCAGGCCATGGACGCGCTGGTCGTCGAGGGGCTGCTCGAGCGCATCCCCGGCCGCGGCACGTTCGTCGCCCGACCGCGCCGCACGGCCAGCAAGATCACCGGCTACACCGAGGAGATGAACCGGCGCGGCCTGCTGGCCGAGTCGCAGACCCTCCTCGCCCGCCGCGAGCAGGCCGGCCCGGGCGTCGCCCGCGCGCTGAGCCTCAGCGAGGGCGACGCGGTCATCCACTGGCGCCGCCTGCGCCGCGCGGACGCCAAGCCGATGTGCCTCGAGGACGCCTACCTCAACGAGGTGCTCCTGCCCGGCTTCCTGCAGAGCGGGATGCCGACCAGCTTGTACGACGCGCTCGAGTCGCGCGGCCTGCGCCCGACCTGGGCCGAGGACTCCATCACCGCCGACAAGGCCACCCCCGAGGAGGCCACCCTGCTCGAGGTCGAGGCGGGCGCCTCGGTGCTGCGCCACTCCCGCCGCGCCATCGCCGGCGAGAAGGTCGTCGAGGTCTCCCGCACGGTCTACCGCGCCGACCGGTTCACCCTCTGGGTGCAGCTCGGCCAGGACTCCTGACGGTCCTTGAGGGCCTGTTGGGGTCACCGGTTCACCGGTGACCCCCTCGCATCCCACGGCAGATCTGCCGTGGGATGCGCGGGACTCCCGTGGGATGTCCCGCGAGCCGCCGGCCCTGCCGCCGGCCCTGACGCCTGACGCCTGACGCCACGAGCATCGGCGGGCGCCGGCGGACGGGCGAGTGGCTACAGCCCGCCGAGCGGGGCGACCGCCTCGCCGGACTCCTCGCACACCCATACCGGGTCGGGTCCGCCGAGGTCGGGCTGGATGTAGAGGGCGTGCTCGGGGGCGTCGTCGCCGCAGCCCAGGCACAGCGGCCACCGGCCGGCGGTCTCCAGCAGGGCGTCCTGGACGTCCTGGGCGACCAGCCCGGCGACGTACACCTCTCCCTGCGGCCACTGCTCGGCCCACCACTGGCGCGAGGAGCAGGCGTCCTCGAGCACCGAGACGGCGGCGGCGGTGGCGTGGCGACGTGCCTCGAGGTCGGCCAGCACCCGGGCCCGGGCGTTCATCAGCAGCGCGTTGTCCACAGGCCCATGGTCGCTCGCGTTTCAAGCCGGGCCGGTCCCGGGCAACCCGGGAGGACCGGACGCACGGCGCGACCGGTGCCTCGGAGGTGGAGAGATGGACCTGTTCGTGACCGACTGGGACGACCTGCGGCGGCTGCCCGGCGTCCTCGACGAGACCGCCGGCCAGGCCGCCGCGATCACCGCGCACGCGGTGCGGTGGGTGGCCCGGCCGGACGGGTTCGAGCCGAGCTCGGTGTGCCTGCTGCGGCCCCTGGCCGAGGCGATGGAGGTGGTGCGAGCGGCGTTCGAGGCGGCGGGGCGCACGGCGGTCGACGCGCTCGCCGACCTCCGGCACGGCGTCGAGGTGGCCACCCGCGAGCTCGAGGCGTCCGACGCGGCCGTGCCGGGGTGCCTGCCGCGGGTGCCGGAGCTGCCGGCCTCGCCGCTCCCCGAGGCGGCGTGATGCTCGTCGACCTGCACCTCCACGACCCGGCCCCGGGTCGCCCCGAGCTGCGGCACGACGCGACCTTCGAGGCCTGGGACGGCGCGATCTCGGCGCTGCGCGACGTCGTCAACACCGGCATCCGCGCCCTCAACCAGGTCGGCGCCGGCCTGCCGCTGCTGCCCGAGGGCTCGCTCCAGGAGCTGCTGGTGCTCCCGCTCACCGGTGACTACGGCGCCATCCGGCAGAACGCCACCGCCTGTCGCCAGGTCGCCGACGCCCTCGGCACCTGGTCGGAGAACCTCGCGCACGTCGCGGCCACCGTCGACCCGCGCTGGGACGGCGCCGCCGGCACGACGTTCACGATCGACCTCGGCGTCCGGGCGGTCGCCGCGCGCGGGCTCGCTGCCGTCGTCCACGGCGGCTGGCTGCTCTTCGAGGAGGTCGCCGACGTCTCCGAGCGGCTCGGGGTGAAGGTCGAGATGCTGCTCGTCGAGCTCGGCAAGGCCATCGCCCGCCTGGCCCGCCGGCTCCTCGCCCGCGTCGGCGGACCGACCGGCTGGGCGACGTTCGCCGCGGAGCTGGCGCTGCGCGGGCTCGACGCGGTCACCGACATCATCGACGACGTACGCCGCGTGATCGACCTGGTCGACATGGTGCTCGACCTGCAGCGCGACGTCGCGGACTGGGCCGACACCCAGCGCGACCGGCTGGCGGCGTTCGCCGAGCTCGCGGCATGACCAGCTCAACCGGGGACGGCTCCCTCGACGCCGGCCTGCGGGAGTCGCTGGCCGCCGCCTGCGGCCCGGACGCGCCGGTCGAGCTCCAGGCCCTCGCAGCCCGGGTCGCCGACGGACGCACGACCTGGGACGAGGTCTGGGAGCAGCCGCCGCCGGCGCTGGTCGGGCGGGTCCTGGCCGACGTGGCGCGGCGCTGGGCGCCCGCGGGCGGGCTCGCGCCCTAGCCTGGGCCCATGGACGCAGGCGGCCGGGAGCGAGGAGTGGTGCTCGAGGTCGCCGTCGCGCACGAGCGGGACGTGCCGGGCGCCGCCGAGGGCGGGGCGGACCGGCTGCGGCTCGCCGCCCCGGGCGGGCGGTCGCCGGAGCCGGCCCTGGTCTCGGCGGTGTGCCGCGAGTCGGACCTGCCCGTGCTCGTCGAGCTCCGGCTGGAAGACACCTGGACCACCACCGGCGGCGAGCTCGCCCGGCTGGTCGGGCTGGCGGCCGACTACGCCGCGTGCGGGGCGGCCGGCTACGGCTTCGGCTTCCTCGACGCCGACCTCGAGGTGGACGTGGCGGTCTGCACGGCGCTGGCCGAGCAGCTGCCCGACGGGCTGCCGTGGGTCTTCTCCGAGGCCTTCGACGCCACCCTCGACCCGCGCCGCTCGTGGCGCCGCGTGCTCGGCCTGCCCGGCCTGGCCGGGGTGCGCTCCGCCGGGTCGCCCCAGGGCATGACCGTCGGGTACGACGACCTGCTGGTCGCCGCCGCGGACCCGGCCGTCGCCGGGCTGCTCGTCGCGGGCCGCGGCCTCCAGGCCGAGCAGGTCCCGTGGCTGCTGCGGGCCGGCGTCCGCCAGCTCGCGGTCGACACCCAGGTCCGCCCCGGCGCGTCGCACCGTTCCTACGTCGAGGCCGGTCACGTCCGCTCGTGGCGCCGGCTGCTCAGGTGAGGGGTACGGGTCAGCCGTGATCCTCGTCGACCCGCCGAACGCACCCGGCCACGGCCGGTTGTGGTCGCACGTGGCCAGCGACGCGTCCTTCGAGGAGCTGCACGCGTTCGCGCGCGGGCTCGGCATCCCCGAGCGCGGCTTCGACCGCGACCACTACGACGTCCCGGCCGAGTGGTACGAGATGGTCGTCGCCTCCGGCGCCGCGCCGGTCAGCTCGCGGGAGCTGGTCGCCCGCCTGGTCGCGGCCGGTCTCCGGCGGCGCAAGCGCGGCGGCTGAGCATCACACCCGGGCCGACGCGGTCGCCCGGGACAGCTCGTCGAGCTCGCGGGCCAGGTTGGCGCGGGCGGGTCCCTCCCAGTGCTCGCGCGCCCAGGCGGTGTGGAACAGGTGCTCCTTCTCGGCCAGCGAGCGGAGCACCTGTGCGCGGCCCCCGCGGAACGTCTCCTCGTCGAGGTGGGCGAACTCGCGGCGCACCGCCGTGACGTACTCGTCGTACCGCCCGCGCGGCGCCGCCAGGATCGCGAGGTCGGCGTCGGAGAGCGCGCAGCCGTTCGCGTCGTCGTCCTCGGGCCGGTGGGTCTCGGTGAGCCGCACCAGCCGCACGACCTCCGCGACCACGGCCTCGTCCACCGCGGGATCGACCAGGGCGGTCAGTGCGTCCTCGGCCCACGCGGCGGAGCGCTCCTCGGCGTCCCGCTCGCCGTCGTAGACCCCGTCATGGAACCAGGCCGCCAGCACCACCGCCAGCCGGTCGAAGACCGCCCCCCGCCCGGCGAGCTCCTCGAGCCGGGCGAGCACCTCGGTCAGGTGCCGGGTGTCGTGGTAGTCGCGGTCGGGCGAGCCGTACGCCGCGGCGAGCTGGTCGCGCACCTCCTCGCCGGTGGTCAGCGGCCAGGAGGCGAGCAGATGGTCGTCGTCCACCCGCCCAGTCTGGCAAACGGCTAGGTTGCGGGCCATGCCTGCGAGCAACGAAGCCGTCCGCGCCGTCGTCGAGAAGTACGTCGAGCTGGTCGCGACGGGGAGCGCCGACCAGATCGTCGACCTGTACGCCGAGGGCGCGACCGTCGAGGACCCGGTCGGCAGCGAGCCGCTGACGACGCGCGAGGCGATCCACGCCTTCTACGCCACCCTCGAGGGGCTCGAGCAGGAGACCCGGCTCGTCGACGCGCGCGTGGTCGCGGGGGAGGCGGTCTTCGCCTTCGAGGTGCGCACGCGGGCCGGCGACCAGACCTACGTGCTCGCGCCCTTCGACGTGATGACCTTCGACGACGACGCGCGGATCACCAGCATGCGCGCCTACTGGGGCGACGCGGACATGACCGTCGCCTGACCACCGGCCGGGTCGCCGCTCCTGGCGCGCCGAGCGGACACGTGCCGTGACCGGGTCCGCTCAGGCGGCGCAGGCGCCGCTCTGGCCGGGCTTGCGGGGCAGCAGCACGTCGCCGACGTCGGTCTGCTCGCTGGTCACGACCGACACGCCGCCGACCTCGGTGCGGCCGAAGCGGCACTTGCCGGCGTCGTCGGGGCCGAGGAAGTCGGTGTAGGGACCGGCCGAGGCGACGACCGTCATCCCGCGCTGGGTGAGGATCGCGCCGCTGAGCGTGAACCGTCCGGCGCCGTCGGTCGTCGTGGTGGCGACCTTCGCCCCCGACCGGTCGAAGAGCATGACCTGCGCGCCGGGGAGCACGACGTCGGGCTCGGACTCGTCCACGACGGTGCCGGTCACCCAGGCGCCGCGCTTGGTCCAGCGGAAGGTGCTGGCGAGGTCGGCGCGACCGGCCTTGACGAACGCGCCCGAGACGTTGCCCCGGCGGGCGAGCCAGATGCCGACACCGGGTGCGTCCATGACGTACTTGCCGGGATGGAGGCCCTGGAAGGTCACCGTGCCGCGCTTGGCCTTCGCGGTCCAGAACTGGCCGGTGCGCTTGCTGCTGACGGTGACGAAGAAGCTGCCGCCCATTCGGCTGCCGTCCGGCTTCTGCAGGTCGACGAGCAGGCTGCCGCCGCGCTTGCCGAGCACCACCTTCGTGTTGGCGACCTTCCCCCGCTTCAGGCCCCGCAGGTAGACGCTCGGCCCCACGAACTGGGCCTGCCGGTCGTAGCCCCACACCGAGTAGCTGCTGCTCGGCAACCCGCCGATGGCGAATTGGCCCTTGCTGTTGGCCTTGGTCTCGTAGGACTGCTCGAAGGTGTTGGCCGCGACCACCCGAGCGCCGGCCGCCGCCCGGCCGCCGGCCCGGACGGTGCCGGTGATGGCGGCCCCCCGCCGGAGGCGCACGTCCTTCTGGATGCGCTGGCCGGAGCCGAGCCGGACGGTGACGTCGGCCGGGGCGTACTTGGTGACGTCGTACGCGGGCCGCTGGTCGACGAACTGCAGGTGGTAGGTCCCGGGCGGGAGCGACAGCGAGTAGATGTCGGAGGTGACCCGGCGCTCACCGAGGTAGCGCCAGTCCTTGCTGAACCACAGCATCTTGAGGTTGACCTTGCCGCCCTGCGGGTTGATCACCTGCCCGCGCACCGTGCCGTTGGCGGCCTGGGCGGGGGCCGCAGGGCCGAGCGCGGCCAGCAGCGCGGCCAGCAGGCCGACGACGATCGCGAGCGCCGAGGCACGACGGCGGGCGGAAGGGGTCCCCATGCGAGCAGCCTAGGAACGCCGACCCCCCGAGCGCGCAAGAACGGCTCAGGGTTGGCTCAAGAAACGGCGCGTCTCAGGAGGCCGTGCGCCGGGCGGCCGGGCTCGAGGCCGTCATCGCCCACCGGATCGTGCCGACCGCGAACGAGCCGAGCACCCGCACGACCGTCCGCTCCGAGACCGGCAGCCACGGCAGCAGCAGGTGGCGGCGGGTCCAGGCCGGCATCAGCCCGACCGCGGCGGCGACGAGCACGCCGTACGGCGCGCGCGCCGGCAGCGGCAGCGGCGGCTTGAAGAGCAGGTAGCGCACGGCCTCGCGGGCTTCAGGGGTGCCGCGGAGCTCGGGGCGGTACGCCGCCAGCGCCTCGCGCAGCTCGGCCTCGGTCGTCGGCGGGTCGACGACGCCGAGCCGGCGGCCGACCTCGGCGACCTGGGCGACGTACTCGTCGCGCCCGGCCTGGTCGAGCGGCTCCGCGCCGTACGTCGTGTGGGCCAGCAGGAAGCTGTCGACCTCCGCAACGTGGACCCACTTCAGCAGGTGCGGGTCGCTGGCTGCGTACGCCGACCCGTCCGGCATCGTGCCGGTGATCCGGTCGTGGATGCGGCGCACCATGTCGACCGCCTGCTGTGCGTCGTCGGCGTGCCCGAAGGTCGTGACCGCCAGGAACGTGCTGGTGCGGGCGAGCCGGCCCCACATGTCGCCGCGGAAGCCGGAGTGCTCCGAGACGGCGCGCATCGCGGCCGGGTGGAGGGTCTGCAGCAGCAGCGCCCGGATGCCGCCGACGAACATCGACGCGTCGCCGTGCACGCGGGCGATGGGGCTGTTCGGCTCGAACCACCGCGGCCCGGGCCGGCCGTGGATGCGGGCCGCCTGCTTCGCCCCGTCCGGTCCGGCGACCCGCAGGAAGAGCGCCTGGCCGAGCCGTTCGCGCACCGTGGTCACGTGCTCGAGCCTACGGAGGGGCCGGTCAGTCGCCCTTGACGTTGACGATCTGCCGCAAGGTGTGCCGCACCTCGACCAGGTCGCGGGCGTCCTCCATCACCACGTCGATGTCCTTGTAGGCAGCCGGGATCTCGTCGATGAAGGCCGCGGTGTCGCGGTACTCGATGCCGGCCATCGCCGCCCGTAGGTCGTCCTGGGAGAACGTCTTGCGCGCCCGCGTCCGCGAGAAGTTCCGGCCCGCCCCGTGCGGCGCGGAGCGGAGCGAGTCCTCGTCGCCACGGCCGACGACGACGTACGACGCCGTCCCCATCGAGCCGGGGATGAGGCCGGGCCGGCCGGCCTCGGCGTTGATCGCGCCCTTGCGCGAGAGCCACACGTCCTCGCCGAAGTGCGTCTCGCGTTCGGTGTAGTTGTGGTGGCAGTTGATCTCCTCGGTGCGCTCGACCGGCCCGCCGGTCCACCGCTCCACCTCGGCCACGAGGCGGTCCATCATCTCCTCGCGGTTGAGCAGCGCGTAGTGCTGCGCCCACTGCATCTCGCGGATGTAGGCGTCGAACTCACGCGTGCCCTCGGCGAGCCAGGCAAGGTCGCGGTCGGGCAGGTCGACGCCCTCGCGCTCGCAGCGCTTGCGGGCGACCGCGACGTGCTTCTGCGCGATCTTGTTGCCGACGCCGCGGGAGCCGGAGTGCAGGAACAGCCAGACCCGGTCCTCCTCGTCGAGGCTGACCTCGATGAAGTGGTTGCCGCTGCCGAGGGTGCCCAGCTGGAGCTCCCAGTGCTTGGCGTACGACGCGGGGTCCAGGCCGATCTCCTCGGCCTCGCGGCGCAGCAGGGTCAGCCGCTCGCGGGTGTGGTCGCGGGTCACCGCGTCGTTGCGGGCCCCCGCCGAGAGCGGGACCGCCCGCTCGACCGCCTCGCGCAGCCGCCGCCGGTCGCCGGGGAGGTCGGCCGCGGAGTGCTGGGAGCGGACCGCGATCATCCCGCAGCCGATGTCCACGCCGACCGCGGCCGGGATGATCGCGCCGCTCGTCGGGATCACCGACCCGACGGTCGCGCCGAGCCCGAGGTGGGCGTCGGGCATCAGCGCGACGTGCGGGTGGATGAAGGGCATCGACGCGGTCGTCACGGCCTGGGCGCGGGTGCCCTCCTCGAGCACCGACGCCCAGCTGAGCAGGGTGGGGCTGATCCGTTCCACGCCTCCGCCCGTACCCCGTTGTGCTCCCGGGTTTCGGCCCCCGCTCCCTGGGCACCGAGCCGCGGTGAGGACTCGAGTGATCGGCAACGACCAGGTCGGCCGGGTGGAGGTCGGAGCGATCGGCCTCGGGCTGATGACGTTCGACCAGTCCGGCAGCCAGCCGCGCGAGCAGCTGGCCGACACGGTGCGCGCGGCGCTCGATGCCGGGGTGACGCTCTTCGACACCGCCGACGCCTACGGGCCGGGGGAGGAGAAGGGCATCGGCGCCCAGGGCGCCAACGAGGAGCTCATCGCCGGGCTGCTCGACGAGCTCGGCGTGCGCGGCCAGGTCTTCCTGGCCACCAAGGGCGGCCACGCCCGCACCGACGGCGGCGGCTGGGACACCGACAGCTCGCCCGAGCACCTGCGGGCGGCCGTCGACGCCAGCCTCCAGCGGCTCGGCGTCGAGCAGATCGCGCTCTGGCAGCACCACCGGCCCGACCCGAAGGTGCCGTACGACGAGGTCATCGGCACGCTCAAGGAGATCGCCGACAGCGGCAAGGTCCGGATGGTCGGCCTGTCCAACGCCGACCCCGACCAGATCCGCGCCGCCCACGCGGTGCTCGGCGGTGCGCTCGCGAGCGTGCAGAACCAGTTCTCCCCGACGTTCCGCTCCAGCCGGCACGAGATCGACGTGTGCGAGGAGCTCGGCGTGGCGTTCCTGCCGTGGAGCCCGCTCGGTGGGCTCGGCGACGCCAAGTCGCTCGCCGAGAAGCACCCGGCCTTCGCCGAGGTCGCCGAGGCCCGTGGCGTCAGCGCCCAGCAGGTCGCGCTGGCCTGGGAGCTCGCGCAGTCCCCGGTCGTCATCCCGATCCCCGGCGCCAAGCGGCCGCAGTCGATCACCGACTCCGCCGCGGCCGCCGACCTCGAGCTCACCGACGAGGAGCTCGCCCGGCTGGACGCGGACCAGCCCGCCTAGACGTCCCTGTGGTGGTGGACGGGTACGACGAGGGGTCGCCGCTGGTGCGGGCGGCCCCTCGTCGTCGTACCGCGCCCCGCCGGGCTGGCGCGGGTTCGCCGACCGCGCACGCGGGTACCCACCGCCCATGATCGGGCGCGTCGTGGGTGAGGGACTGCTGGCCGGCGCGGTGGGCGCCGCGGCGATGACCGTGGGGGAGAAGGTCGAGCAGCGGCTGACCGGCCGCCCGAGCTCCTACGTCCCCGCCCGCGTCCTCGAGCGGCTCACCGGCCTCCCGGAGCAGACCGGCGGACGGTCGCTCGCGACGAACTGGGCCATGCACTACGGCCAGGCCGCGCTCGTCGGGGTCCTGCGCTCGGCCATGGCGCACGCCGGCCTCCGCGGGCCGCTGGCGTCAGCGAAGTTCGGCGTCGTCCGGTTGACCACCGACCAGCTCCTCGAGAACGCCACCGGCGTCGGCGCCCCGCCCCAGAGCTGGCCGCGCGACGAGCTCGCGATCGACCTGCTGCACAAGGGCGTGTACGCCGCCGTCACCGGTCTCGTCGCGGACGCGCTGGCCGCCCGAAGCGGACCGGGCCCCGGCCAGCGGCACGCGGCCGCGCGACCCGGCCGCGCCGGCGGGGTCGGCCCGCTGCCGAGGGAGGACGTCGGAGGCCGCTGAGCGGCTCACTGGTGGACGTTGGGTGCAGACAGGAGTAGGTCTCTTGTCTGCACCCCGGGTCTGCCGGGTCACTGCCGAGCTGAGCCAGTCGCTCTTCGGGGATGACCTGCCTGAGAGTTGCAGGGCCCGGC
>NZ_JAANMS010000023.1 GCF_011250565.1 Nocardioides sp. IC4_145 | reverse complement strand
GCCGGCCGGAGACCCGCACCCGGCGCGAGCGGTTCGACGACCTGGTCCTCGCCGTCGTCGAGGAGGTCGACGGCCGCTGGGCCGACCGCCTCGGGACCGTCGAGTACGCCGTCGAGGACACCCCCCACGTCCCCGACGACTGGGACTCCCCCGACGTCCCCCTCGGCTCGGCCGTCCGCGGCACCGGCGGCGAGCCCTCCCGCGTCGTGGTCTTCCGGCGCCCCATCGAGCACCGCGCCGAGACCCGCTCCGAGCTCGACTCCCTCGTCCTCACCGTCGTCGTCGAGCAGGTCGCCGACCTGCTCAACGTCGACCCCTCCGTCATCGACCCGCGGTACGACGCGGACGACGACTGAGGCTCGCCGACGGGTATCGAGACCCGCCGCGAGCTCGTCGGAGGTGGGATCAGGGGAGGCCGGGGCGGACGTCGGGGACGAGCGAGGACCGCACCAGCTCGTGGAGCCGTACGACGCCGGCGCCGCCGGTCGCGGCGATGACCGACGCGACCACGGGTGTGCGCTGCGGGGTGACCGTGAGGTGGACCGCCCGGGCGGGCAGGCCGACCGCGAACCCGCGGTTCGGCGACACCTCGACCCGCTTGGCGGCCAGCTCGGCGCCGGACGCGTCGCGGGCGACGACCTCGACGACCCCGGTCGAGGTGGCTCCGGCGAGCACGAGGCGCTTGCGGCCGGGCGGGAGGGCGGCGACCGTGGCCGTCCTGACGCCGGTCGTCGGGACGGCGTGGGCGAGGTCGCCGTCGACGAACGACCGCACCGTCGCGGTGACCGGCCCGGTGGCGTCGACGACGAGCCCGAGTGCGCCGTCGGCGACGAGCGGCCCGAGGGTGGCGCCCAGCTGCACCCGGGCGACCGACTGCGGCGGGACGCGGACGTCCTCGAGACCCTCGGGCGCGAACACGGAGCGCTCGTCGAGCACCCGCAGGGTCGCGCGGACCTCGGAGTCGCCGTCGTTCGCGACCACGAGCGTCCGTTCGCCAGGGCCCACGGGGAGGCCGAGGAGGGTGAGCGAGGTCGCGGGCTCGGCCTGCGGCGGGAGGTGGTCCTCGGCCGCGTCGCCGGCGCCGAGCTCGTCGACCCGGTCGAGCACCGCGGAGAAGACCCGGCCGCGCTGGGTGGTCACGTGCAGCGACAGCTCGTCGCGGCGCGGGAGCAGCTCGGCGAGGTCGAGCCGCACGCTGCTGCGCCCCGGCACGGCCACCCCGCGCAGCTCCGGCGCCTCGACGAGCCCGGCCCGGCCGGTGACGACCACGTCGGCGACGGCGGCGCCGTTGTCGGGGTTGACCAGCTCGAGCACCGAGGAGTGGCCGGCGCCGGCGCCCACACCGGTGAACCACTGCTCGGGCGCCGGTGCGGCGCACTCGGCGACGCGCAGCGGCCCGTCGGCGTGCCGCCCGGCGACCAGGCCCGGCGCGAGCGCGTCCTCGGCGCGGACGACGACCGGACGCTCGCCGAGACCGGAGGCCTCGCCCAGGCGGTCGGGTGCGACCTCGACCTCCGACTCGTCGTCGCCGGCTCCGGCCACGACGGTGCCGGACTCCCCCGAGGCCGTGGTCACGAGCACGGGCGACGCCAGGGCGGGGCACACGACGGACGCGGCGCCGAGGGCGGCCTCGACCGGCGACCGGTCGGGCAGCGGGGGCGTCTCGGTGCGCGTGAGGAGCACCGCGCCGCCGGTGAGCAGCGGCACCAGGACCGCCAGCACCACGGTCACGTCGAGGACGCGCGACGTGCGGGCGCGGGTGGCCCGGCGCGAGGGGGCGCTCATCCGCGCCTCCGCTCGAGGGCGCGCTGGGTGGTCGGCGCGCACAGCACGAGCACCCAGAGGAGCCCCGCGCCCTGCACGACGAGGAGGACGACCCGCAGCCAGGACCGGGGCCCGTCGAGCGCGTCGTCGGAGATCGGCCGGTCGACCTGCCAGGCCCGCGTCGCGGGATCGGCGGCGCTCGCCTGCACGAGCCCGCCGGTCGCGTCGAGCATCGCGGCGACCGCGCCGTCGGCGGGCGCCGGCAGCACGACGTACTCGATCCCCCGCTCGCCGAGCTCGGTCACCAGCGCCGGCGTCGGCCGCGAGGCGAGCTGCTGCACGTCTCGGGTGAGCACCTGGTCCTCGGGCGCGAGCGCGAGCACCTCGTCCTCGCCGAGCGTGACGCCGTCACCGCGACGGACGACCCAGGTCAGGCCCTCCTCGACGGACCCACGGACGACGAGGATGCCGTGGTCGTCGCCGCGGGTGGCGGCCTGGACCATGTACGCCGGGATGCCGGACCGCGGGTCCTCGTCCAGCGAGGCGTCGGCCCCCGCGAGGGCCCACGCCAGCCCGCCCAGCGGCACCACGGCTGCCACGGCCGTGACCGCCGCAGCGACCCGTCGCGGCGCGCCCTGGCCGCCGAGCACCGCGGCGACGACGAACGCGCCCTGCAGCGCGACGACGAGGAACGCCAGCGCGGGTGCGGTCTCGACCGAGGCGAGGGACAGCGTCAGGCCACCCAGCAGCGCAGCCACGACCGCGGCCACGAGCGCGACGATCCAGCACACGAGCACCGGGACCCGGGTGGCGCGCGGGACCAGCGCCGCGACCGCCAGCACGGCGACGACCACCCCGAGCCACACCGGCGCCCCGAGGTCACCCAGCCGCCCGGCGACCAGGTCGAGCGGCGAGACGGTCGGCACCGGCAGCCGGCCCGGCTCCAGCAGCAGGCCCTCGCCTGCGCGCTCGAGCAGGCTCGGCAGCCACCAGGGCGCCACCAGCAGGAGCGGCACGGCCAGCGCCACCAGCGGCGGCGCCCAGACCGAGCGGTCGCGCAGGGCGGTGCGGACGACGGCGTACGACGCGGCAAGCACGACCAGGCCGAGCACGACGGCGAACGGCCAGGCCACGGGCGCGAACGCGGTGGTCAGCGCGAGCAGGACGCCGGTGCGCCAGGCGGCGCGCCAGCGACGGTCGGGCTCGGGGTCGGCGAAGCCCAGGGCGGCGTGGGCGAGCCACGGCAGCACCGCGACGGCGACCACCGGGCCGAGCCGGCCGTCGCCCCACGCGCCGCTGGTGAGGGCGACCAGCGACCAGGTCGCCGAGCCCCACAGCAGCAACCAGCGCGGCGCGCCCTGCGGCGAGACGAACCGCCCGACCACGCGCAGCAGCCGCCACGCACCCCACAACGCGACGGGTGCGGAGAGCACGAGCACCGCGCTGACCGCGGTCGTCGTGCCGAGGACGCTGCCGAGCAGGGCGAGCGGGAGGAGGTACGGCGGCGCGGGGACGCCCGTGCCCTGGCCGAGCGGGTGCCAGTGCTCGACGTGCAGCCGCCACCAGTCCGCGACCGACGCGGGCACCGGGGAGAGGCCGCCGCCGGAGACCGCGCCGTACGCCTCGCGACCGGCGACCAGCAGCGCGACGACGAGCAGCGCCAGCGCGACCGCCACGGGGTTGGTGAGGAAGCGCGCGACGGCACCGGTGTCGGCGTACTCCTCGTCCTCGTCGAGCACGCGCCGGCGCGCGGCCATCGAGGAGGGGTCGTGCTCGGCCTTGGCGGCGCGGCGGCGCTCGGCGACGTCGGCGGCCTGGTTCGTGGCCGCCGCGGCGAGGTCGCTGACGAAGTCCAGGCCGTGGCGGTAGGGCAACCACGGCGGCGCGAGCAGGCGGCGCACGTCGGCGGGCTCGCGGACCTGCCGCTCCTGCCGTTCGCGGCGGGCGGCGTGGACCTCGCGCGGGCTGGAGTAGACCGAGACCAGCGCGGCGAGCTCGTCGAGCGCCTGCCCGACCGACCGGACGAGCAGGAAGCCGATGACGCGCAGCACCGTCCCGAGCGCCAACCGCACCAGCTGGAAGGGCAGCGAGCGGGCGCGGGAGTTCGCGAGCAGCGTGTAGAGCGCGGCGCGGCGCTCCTGGTAGTGGGTGTGCCGGCCGGTCAGCGGCGTGCGGCGTACGCCGCGGTGGGCCGCCTCGGCGTGGAAGACGACCGCCTGCGGCACCACGATCGCGCGGTGGCCGGCGGTCGCGGCGCGCCAGCCGAAGTCGACGTCGTTGCCGAAGATCGGCAGCTGCCGGTCGAACCCGCCCAGCTCCTCGAGCACGTGCCCGCGCACGAGCATCCCGGCGGTGTTGACCGCGAGGACGGTGCGGACGGCGTCGTGCTGGCCCTGGTCGTACTCCCCGCGCTCCAGCCCGGTCTCGCGACGGCCGGTGCCCGAGATCGTGACGCCGAGCTCGAGCAGCCGGCGCAGCGAGGGCCACTCGCGCAGCTTCGGGCCGAGCACGGCGACGTCGGGCTGCTCGGCGGCGGCCGCGAGCAGCTCCTCGAGCGCGCGGGGGTCGGGGTTGCTGTCGTCGTGGAGGAGCCAGATCCAGTCGGCGTCGGTGCCGGTCGTGGCGGCGCGCTCGAGGCCGAGCGCGACGGCGTCGGGGTACGACGTCGCGCCGCTGACCCGCTCGACGCCGCCCACCAGCAGGTCGCCGAGCGCGGACTCGACCAGGTCGGCGCTGCCGTCCTTGCTGCCGGTGTCGATCGCCACGACCGCGTCGACCGGACGGGTCTGGCTGCGCAGCCCCTCGAGCACCGCCGGCAGCCAGCGCGCGCCGTCGTGGCTGACCAGCAGCGCGACGACACGACCGGGGGCGGACACGTCGGAAGACCCTACGGGGCTCCCCGGGGCCGGTCCGAACCGAGAGAACCCAGCGCAGTACCGAGCGAAATGAGAAGGACCCCGGCCGCTGGCGACCGGGGTTCCCTTCTCATGCTGCTCTGCTCAGCACTGCTGTGCTCAGACTGCGCGCTTCTTCAGCTTGCGGCGCTCCCTCTCGGAGAGACCGCCCCAGATGCCGAAGCGCTCGTCGTTCATCAGTGCGGACTCCAGACACTCGGTCCGCACCTCGCAGGTGAGGCAGACCTTCTTGGCCTCCCTCGTCGATCCACCCTTCTCGGGGAAGAACGCCTCGGGGTCGGTCTGAGCGCACAGCGCGCGCTCCTGCCAACCCGCTTCCTCGGCGTCCCCGTCGAGGAGAAAAAGTTCTCTCACGGCACTCGCCCTTTCGACCCGGTGATGCTGTACGTGTCCGACGTACGACACTGTGGGAATTACATGCCTGTCGTACCCACTTGGTCAAGCCCGCATCTGATATGGGTGCTCCGGACCCCTCGTGGGCACCGGCCCGGGCCGCCGGGGATGATGGCGACATGATTAGGGACATCACCGTCCTGGCCGGCGGCACCGGCGGGGCCCGGTTCCTCCAGGGCCTGCTGCACGGCATCGAGACGGGCGCCCTCCCGGGGGTCTCCGCCGACGCGGTCGTGACCGTCGTCGCCAACACCGCCGACGACCTGTGGGTGCACGGGCTGAAGGTCTGCCCCGACCTCGACACGGTGATGTACACCCTCGGCGACGGCATCGACCCGGTCCGCCGCTGGGGCCGCCGCGACGAGACGTGGAGCGTCAAGACCGAGCTGGCGGAGTACGGCGTCGAGCCCGCGTGGTTCGGCCTCGGCGACCGCGACGTGGCCACGCACCTCGTGCGCACGCAGATGCTCGAGGCTGGTTACCCGCTCTCCCAGGTGACGACCGCGCTGTGCCGGCGCTGGCTCGAGCCGCGGTGGGGCGACCGCGTCCGCCTGCTGCCGATGACCGACGACCGGGTGGAGACCCACGTCGCGGTCGCCGACGAGGAGAGCCCGAGCGGCCGGCGGGTGGTGCACTTCCAGGAGTACTGGGTGCGCCTGCGCGCCGCCGTCCCCGCCGAGGCCGTCGTCTTCGTCGGTCTGGACCAGACGACGCCCGGCCCCGGCGTGCTCGACGCGATCACCGGCGCCGACCTGGTGCTGCTGCCGCCGTCCAACCCGGTCGTCTCGGTCGGCACGATCCTCGGCGTCCCGGACGTCCGCGACGTGCTGCGCGTGACGAAGGCGCCCGTGGTCGGGGTCTCCCCCATCGTCGGCGCCAGCCACGTGCACGGGATGGCCGAGCAGATGCTGACCTCGATCGGCGTCGAGGTGAGCGCCGCGGCGGTCGGGCTCCACTACGGCGCCCGGTCGGACGGCGGCGTCCTCGACGGCTGGCTGGTCGACGAGGGGGACGCCGACGAGGTCGCGCGCGTCGTCGACGGCGGCGTCGCGTGCCGCGCCGTACCGCTGATGATGACCGACCACGACGCCACCGCCGCCATGGCCGCGGCGGCGATCGGGCTCGTCACGTGAGCCCCTCGGAGATCAGGGTCTGGGCGCCGGACGGGGTCGGTGAGGTCCGCGCCGGCGACGACCTCGCGGCACTGGTGCTGCCGCTGGTCGAGCTGGCCGACGGCGACGTGCTCGTCGTGACGAGCAAGGTGGTGAGCAAGGCCGAGGGCCGGGTGGTGAGCGGTACGACGCGCGAGGAGGCGCTCGCCGGCGAGACCGTCCGGGTGGTCGCCCGCCGCGGGCCGACCACCATCGTGCGGACCCGCCACGGGCTGACCATGGCCGCGGCCGGCATCGACGCCAGCAACGTGGAGGCGGGCTCGGTCGTGCTGCTGCCGGTCGACCCCGATGCCTCCGCGCGGCGGCTGCGAACCGACGTGCTCGACCGCACCGGCCGCAACGTCGGCGTCGTCGTCACCGACACCGCGGGCCGCGCCTGGCGGGAGGGGCAGACCGACATCGCGGTCGGCGCCGCGGGCCTGCTCGTGGCCGAGACCTTCGCCGGACGATTCGACGCGCACGGCAACCCGCTCGTCGTGACCGCCCCCGCCGTCGCCGACGAGATCGCCGGCGTCGCAGAGCTCGCCTCCGGGAAGCTCGGCGCGCGCCCCTTCGCGATCCTCCGCGGGCGCGCCGACCTGGTGCTCCCGGCCGGCGAGGACGGGCCCGGCGCGCGGGCGCTCGTGCGGGCCGAGGGCGCCGACCTGTTCGGGTACGGCGCCCGCGAGGCCGTCGTACGCGCCGTGCTCGGGCAGCCGGCCGATCAAGCGCCGTTCGGCACCGCCGTACCTGTCGAGGACCTCGCCGCCGTGCTGCGGCTCGTCCCGGGGACCGAGGTGGTGCTCGAGGACGGCGTGGTCGACGCGGTCGACGTCCGCAGCGACCGGTCCGACGCGGTCGCGGCGCTCGCGTTCGCGCACGGGTGGCGGGTGGAGAGCCCGGCTTCCGCCGCGGGATCGGCCGTCGTGGCACGGCTGCGCCCGGCCACGACCTAGACTCTGCCGCGCATCCCCGACCGTCGTACCCACCGCGAGGAAATCCGAACCGTGGCCAAGCCCGCCAAGAACGACCGCCAGGCGGTCATCGACTCGATCCGCAAGAAGCAGAAGGGCGCCGACAAGCGCCGGGGCTTCGCGATCGTCGGTGTCTGCTCGCTGGTGGCCCTGCTCCTCATCGGCGCGGCTGCGTACCAGCCGATCAAGGACTGGTGGGACCTGCGCAAGTTCAACGACATCGACATCTCCTCGATCGGCGCGCCGGCCTCGGCGTGCCAGGACATCACGACGAAGGCGGCCAACGGCAGTTCTGAGCACGTCCCGACCGGCCAGACCGTCGACTACGAGGACTCGCCGCCGGCCTTCGGCGCCCACTGGAACGAGGCGAACGTCGCCCCCGACCCGATGGAGCGCAAGCTCTACACCGCCGAGGACCGGCCCGAGGTCGAGGCGCTCGTGCACAACCTCGAGCACGGCTACACGGTGCTCTGGTACGACGAGACCGCCGCCGCGGACGACGAGATGATGGACGACATCCGCGGCATCGCCACGAAGTTCAAGGGCACCTCGAACCTCCGCCTGAAGTTCAAGGCCGTCCCGTGGACCGAGGAGGACGGCGAGGCCTTCCCCGACGGCCAGCACATCGCCTACACCCACTGGTCCATCGGCGGCGCCGGCAACGACGTCTCCGACACCTCCACGCAGGTCGGCGTCTGGCAGTACTGCGCCGAGCCCTCCGGCGAGGCGCTCGAGGACTTCATGATCGAGTACCCCTACATGGACTCCCCCGAGCCGAACGCCATGTGACCCCGGCGCTCCCCCGCGCCACACGTCGTACGCCGTCGGGCCGGCCCCTCCTCGGAGGTGCCGGCCCGTCTGCGATCTCGGGCACGGGTCGGTGGCGGGATCCCAGGTTCACTTGGGATGTGCACGCTTCTCGGCCATCGCGATGGCAGGGAACCTCCAGCATCCCAAGTTCACTTGGGATGCTGCCGACCTCAGCAGCCCCACCAGTCACAGGCGTCCCAAGCGCGCGCGTACCACCTATAGGTGGTACGCACCCCCTTCTGGGGCAATGCATCGGCCCAGAAGGTCACGCGTACCACCAATTGGTGGTACGCGTGCGGTCACACGAACCCCCTCGGCCCCAGGAGCCACACGACCCAGGGACCAGCAGGCGACGAGCCCAGGGTCAGAGCTTGGACATCTTCGAGAACGGCGAGGGGACGCGGAGGTTGCGGTCGCCGAAGTCGACGGTGACGGCGAGCGAGTCGACCGCGATGACCCGACCGAGGCCGTGGGCGTCGTGGGAGACGCGGTCGTCGACGACGTACTCCTCGATCACCTGCTCCGGGTCGGGCTTGAAGGGACTGCTGGCGAGATGGCGTGGCCGCGCCCGGTGCGAGGAAGACATTGCTAGCAGTATGCGCCCGCGGAGGCCGACCCGTGGCTTCCCGGCGACAACGGCGCTCAGGTGAGGTCGGTCCGGCCGTCGGCGGTGAGGCCGGTGACGACCGCCTTGACGTCCTGGGCGCGAGCGCGGGTGGTGACGAGCAGCGCGTCCGGGGTGTCGACGACCACGACGTCCTCGAGTCCGACCACGGCGACGACGCGCTTGGACCGCGGGACGACCAGGCCGGTCGAGTCCACTGCACGGACCAAGGCCTCGTCGCCGAGCACGGTCACCGAGTCGGACTCCTCGCGGAGTGCGTCGAGCAGCGTCGCGAGCGAGTCGAAGTCGCCGATGTCGTCCCAGCCGAAGGTCGACGGCACGGTGACGACCCGGCCGGCGTCGGCGGCGGGCTCGGCGACGGCGTGGTCGAGCGCGATCTTCGGCAGGTCCGGCCACAGCTCGTCGAGGCGCCCTGGCTCCGCGGCGATCGTCCGCAGCGCAGCGGCGAACTCCGGGTGCCAGGTGGCGAGCAGGTCGAGCAGCACCGTCGGCCGTACGACGAACATCCCGGCGTTCCAGCGGTAGCGCCCAGTCGTGAGGTACGCCGCCGCCACCTCCGTCGACGGCTTCTCGACGAACTCCCGCACCGACGCCACCCCCGGGTGACCGGGCAGCTCCTCCCCCAGGTGCACGTAGCCGAACGCGGACGACGCGAACGTCGGCTCGATCCCCAGCGTCACCAGCCACCCCTCCCGGGCCACCCGGACCGCCGTCCGCACGCACTCGCGGAAAGCCTCCGGGTCGGCGATCACGTGGTCGGCGGCGAACGACCCCATCACCGCGTCGGGGTCACGCCGCTCCAGCACCGCGGCGGCCAGGCCGATCGCGGCCATGGAGTCGCGCGCCGACGGCTCGGCGACGATTGCGTCGTCGTCGAGAACGGCCAGCTGCTCGGCGACGGCCGAGCGGTGCGGGCGCCCGGTGACGACGAGGAACCGGTCCTCGGCCAGCGGCGCGAGCCGCTCGTGGGTCTCCTGCAGCAGCGAGCGCCCGCTCCCGGTGAGGTCGCGCAGGAACTTCGGCGACGTCCGGCGCGAGAGCGGCCAGAGCCGCGTGCCGGCGCCGCCGGCGGGGATGACGGCCCAGAAGCCCTCGAGAGCGGACGGGTCGGCGGCAGCGGAGCTCATGGGCCCGAAGCCTAGGGCCGGGCCGCTGCGCCCGGCTCCGTGTCTAGGGTGACGGGTGTGACGACCTTCCCCACCGTCCTGGCCGACCTGCTGCGCCGCGAGCCCGGCCGCCCGTTGGTGACGTTCTACGACGACGCGACCGGCGAGCGCGTGGAGCTGTCGGTGACGACGTACGCCAACTGGGTGGCGAAGGCCTCCTCGCTGCTCGTCGAGGAGCACGACCTCGAGCGCGGCGACACGGTCCGCCTCGACCTGCCGGCGCACTGGCTCGGCCCGGTCTTCCTCGGCGCCGCCTGGAACGCCGGCCTCGCGGTCAGCCTCGACGACGACGTGGAAGGCGCCGAGCCGGACGCGGTCGTGTGCGGCCCGGACGGGCTCGACCGCTGGGCCGACCGGGCCGGCGACGTACCCGTCCTCGCCTGCTCGCTGCTCCCCCTCGGCGTCCGGTTCGCCGACCCGCTGCCGGCCGGCGTGCACGACGTCGGCGTCGAGGTCTGGTCGCAGCCGGACTCGTTCATCCCCTGGGACCCGCCGCAGGACGACGACCTCGCGGTCCGCGACGGCGAGGGCGGCACCGGCGGCAGGACGCAGGCAGACCTGTGGAGCGCGGCCGCCGCCGGGAGTCTCCTCACCGACGGCGGCCGGCTCCTCTCGGAGGCGAACCCGGCTTCCCCACCAGGCCTCGCCACCTTCACCGAGCCGCTCGCGCGGAGCGGCTCGCTGGTCCTGGTCGTCCGCGCCGGACGGGAGCGGCTCGAGGCGACGTACGCCGCCGAGCGCGCGACCGCCCGCTTCCCCGCGTGACCAGCCAGGACCACGTCCTCCGGCCCAGGTCTCAGCCCACCAGGTCGTAGGCCCCCGCTCCCTCGCCGATGAGCCGCCGCGCACCGAAGCCGGTGGTGGTGCCGGGCAGCAGCCACAGCTTGCCGTCGGCCTTGCTGCGGGCGATGACGTCGGCGTGCCCGGTGAGCTGCACGTCGCTGACGCCGACGAGCCAGTCGTACGCCGCCACGTCGGTGCCGAGCGCCCGCGGCGTGGTCAGCCCGCCGGGGCCGTTGCCGGGGTAGAGCGTGAGCCGGTCGCCGACGCGGTAGAGCACGTCCGGCGCCCCGTCGGCGTCCCAGCGGCCGACTGGCACCTGCTGGGTGGCGGTCACCTTCGAGCGGATGACGTACGACGCCGCGAGACCGTCGAGGCCGCGACCCGGGTAGACCCGCATCGCGCTGCCGGCGGGCTGGCCGACCAGGTCGGGCCAGCCGTCGCCGGTGAGGTCGCCGGCGGCCGCGAGCAGGCGGACGCCGCCGAAGCCCTTCGCGAGCTGCGTCGCCTTCGAGAACCGGCCGGTCCCGTCGCCGCGGCGCAGCGAGAGCGCACCGTTCTTCTTGTTGCGCGTGACCATGTCGCCGAAGCCGTCACGGTCCCAGTCGCCCACGCTCAGCAGCACGTCGGCGTTTCGGAGGTTGACGCCGGTGGGGACCGGGGCGGTCGTGTCGAAGGTGCCGGCGTTCTCGACGACGACGAGCGCGTCGCCGCGCCGGGCCACCAGGTCGGGCGTGGCGTCGCCGACCAGGTCGCCGCCGGAGGTCAGGCCGGTCAGGCCGGCGGTCCGCTTGACCGGGCCGATCGCGGAGCCGAAGGTGCCGTCGCCGCGCCCGGGTCGCACGAAGCCGTTGCCGTTGTCGGCGCGCTGGACGAAGAGGTCGGCGTGCCCGTCGCGGTCGTAGTCGCCGCCACCGGTGATCGACCCGAACTGCTTCCAGCTGCCGGCCAGCGCCTCCCGCGCGGCGGGGTCGAGACCGGTCGAGGCGCGGTGCAGCCACAGCTTGCCGGCCGTGTCGCGGGCCAACAGGTCCGCGCGCCCGTCGCCGTCGAGGTCGCCCGGCCCGACGAGCAGGTCGTAGGCCTCCCAGCCGGTCGTGCCGGCCTGGCGGGTGAAGCCGCCCGAGCCGTTGCCGCGGTAGACGTCCAGGCGGCCGTTGGCGGCGCGGGCCACCAGGTCGTTGCGGCCATCGCCGTCGACGTCGCCGGCGGCGGTGAGCAGGTCGTGGTCCGCGGTGGCCGCGGTCGTCGTGCCGGTCGCCGCGAAGGAACCCGAGGCGTCGGCGGCCCGGACCTGCGCGCTGCCGTCGCTGCGGCGCACGACGAGGTCGGGACGGCCGTCACCGGTCAGGTCCGGCGAGACGACCGCGGTCGCGGTGGCGTCCGCGGCGCTCCAGCCGGAGGCGACCGGGCGGGCGGCGCGGAAGCCGGTCAGCCCGCCGGTCGGGATGATGTAGCCCTTGCCGTCGGTCGCGTTGCGGACCAGCAGGTCCGGGTGCGGCGTGCCGACGAGGTCCGACTCGCGCTCGCGGCCGGACCACCCGAGCTGGGCGTCCGCGGCGAGGGTGCGGATCTGCGGCACCTTCGCGTAGAGGTGGCGGCCCGGGCAGGCGGTCGAGCCGGCGTCGCGGTGGCCGTTGATGGCGCGGAACGACTTCCTGCCGACGAGCTGGCTCGGCGAGGAGGCGTCGACGCCGTGCAGGGAGAGCTTCCAGGCGAAGAGGGCGCCGTACGCCTGGACCATCGCGCTGCTCGGCTGCGCCACGTCGAAGTTGCCGATCGCCGACATCGCGAACGAGCTCTCGTTGTAGCCCAGCGTGTGCGCACCGACCACAGGTCGGTCGATGCCGCCGGCGCGGCCCTCCCAGATCCGGCCGAACCGGTCGACGAGGAAGTTGTAGCCCACGTCGGACCAGCCGCGGGACTGCGTGTGGTACGCGTAGATGCTGCGCAGGATGCCCGGCACCTGCGCCCGCGTGTAGTCGTTGGCGTTGACCGTGTGGTGCACGAAGCCCGCGTGGACCTCGTAGTAGGACGGTGCGGTCTTCCCGCGGAGCTTCTCGTTCGCACCCCACTGGGCGCGCGAGTAGATCATCGGACGAGGCGTGTACGCCGCCGCGCGCAGCGCCAGCCCGTCGCCGGCCGGCCCCGTCGTCGCTTCGGCGGCGCCCGGCTCGGTCGCGTCGGCCGTCCCGCCGGTCGCACGCAGCTCTGCCCTCTCGCGCGTGACGACACCGGCGTGACCGGGGTCGACCACGGCCAGCCGCAGGTCGTCAGGGACTCCGGCCTCGGAGCGCACCCGCACCTGCACCCGGTCGACCTCGCCGACGAGCAGCTCGTCGGTGCCCGGCCGGGCCTGCCGGGCCTCGGCGCTGTCGGGGTCCGGGCCGTGCTCGTCGTGGTAGGCCAGCTCCGACCAGCCGCTCCACGCGCCGTCGGTCTCGGTCCGCACCTCGAAGGAGATCTCGTCGTCGGCGATCACCTCGCCGCGCTGCCAGGTGACGCCGACCGCGCCGTACCCGCTCACCGGCTGCGGCTCCGCCACGACCTCCGCGGCCCGACCGGCCACCCGCGTGCGGGCGTGCAGCGCACCCTTCGCGACCCGGGCGCTCGCCGGAGCGGTCAGCGCGTACTCGGTCACCACCGGGTCGACGACCTCCGCCGGCACGACCGAGGTCTTGGCCGTCTCTGCGGCGTACGCCGACAGCCGCCCGGTGACCGCCACGCCGTTGCTCTCGCCCAGGCCCAGACCCAGGCTGTGCGCCGGCGCGCCGCCGGGCGCCTCGTGCACCACGTCCAGGGTCAGCACGCGGGCCGCCGGGGTGAGCACGGCAAGCACCGCGCCGAGCGCCAGCACCTGCTGGCACCCGGTGACGAAACGGTCCTTCGACCTGGACATGACGACCTGCTCTTCGTGCGGGGGAAGTTCACACAGGGCGCAACTTTCACACGCGTCACAGGCGGTCCGGAAGAGTTGGTGAGTAACTACAACGCTGTAATTTCCACTCGACACGCCGACGTTCTTCAGATTTGTCAAGTCGGAGCATGCCTGCTGGGGAGCACCTCCGGCGGGTGACACGCCGCGCCGTGGTGTCGGTTCATCAAGGTATGCAGGCGAGCCGCCACACCCCCGGGTGGGTTCACCGTGGGGAGTGGCGGTCGGGCGACATACCTTGATGAAGCGACAGCAGCCCGTCCGGCCGAGCGTTCGAGAGCCGGACGGGAGAGGGGCAGCCGCAGGTCAGACGTCCGAGCCGAGCTCGTCGTCCTCCTGGTCCTCGGGCTTGGTGGAGTCCTCGTCGTACTTCACGTAGCGGATGCCCTCGTCGACGGGACCGTCGAAGCCGACCCGGCCCTTCTCGAGCACGATCACGCGGTCGCACATCTTCCGCACCGAGCCGGCGGCGTGGCTGACGTAGACCAGGGTCCGGCCGGACTCGCGGATCTCCTGCATCTTCTCCATGCACTTGCGCTTGAACGGCCGGTCCCCCACGGCGAGCACCTCGTCGGCGAGGAAGATGTCGGAGTCGACGTGGATGGCGACGGCGAAGCCGAGCCGCGCGAACATGCCGGAGGAGTAGTTGCCGACCGGCGTCTCCAGGAAGCGCCCGATGTCGGCGAACTCCACGATGGAGTCGAACTTCCGCTGGGTCTCCGCCTCGGTCATGCCGAGGATGGCGGCGTTGAGGTAGACGTTCTCGCGGCCGGTCAGCTGGGGGTGGAAGCCTGCGCCGGTGGCGATCAGCCCGGCGATCCGGCCGCGGGTGAGCACGGTGCCGGAGTCGGGCTTCATCACGCCGTTGATGAGCTTCAACAGGGTCGACTTGCCGGAGCCGTTGAGCCCCATCAGGCCGATCGACTCCCCCTGCTTCACGGTGAACGAGACGTCGTCGAGCGCGGAGAAGGTGTCGCTGATGTCGCGGCCCTTCACCATCGCGACCGCCATCTGCTTCGCGGTGCGGTGGTAGCGCAGCGTGAAGTCCTTGCTGACGCGGTCGACCACGATCGAGGTGTCGGCGTCGTACGCCGTGGGGTCGGTCACGACAGCCGCTCCGGGATCTTGTTCTCCAGCCGCGTGAAGACCAGCTGGGCGATCCCGAGCAGCACGACGGAGCCGAGCAGCGCGCCGACGCCGTAGACGAACAGGTCGTCGGGGATGTGCTCGGCGATCGTCGCGTCGGGGTGGTCGGTCGAGCCCACCCAGAACGCGCGCTGGACGAGCAGGACCGCGTCGGCGATCGGGTTGAACAGGTAGAGCTCGGCGAACCGGCCGAAGCGCTGGTCGACCAGCGTGTAGGGGTAGATCATCGGCACGCCGAAGCGCACGAAGTTGGTGAGGATCGTGACCGCGCTGGCGAAGTCGCGGAAGAACACGTTGGCGGCGCTGAACATGAGCGCCAACGCCGTGCCGAGGACAGCGATGATCGCCAGCGCCAGGGCGAAGGCGAGCATGCCGAGCGGGTCGGGCGTCCAGCCGCAGAACAGGCAGACCACGGTGAGGATCACCAGCTGTGGCCCCACGTGGTAGAGCGAGACCAGCATCGAGGCGACCGGGAACATCTCCTTGGGCATCGCCATCTTCCGCACCAGCGCCTTGTTCCGCACGATCGAGCGCGTGCCGGCGTTGAACGTCTCGGTGAAGAAGTGGACGACGATCAGCCCGCAGAAGACGTGCACGGCGTACTTGTCGACGGTGCCGCGGCCGATGATGTAGCCGAAGACGAACCAGAAGATGAACAGCTGGCTCAGCGGGTTGATGTAGGACCAGATGAACCCGAGGAACGACCCCTGGTAGCGCGCGCTGATCTCGCGGCGCACCAGCAGCTTGAGCAGGTAGCGACGCCCGAGGACGTCGAGCAGGCCGGCGGTGGGCGCGGGCGGCGCGAGCGGCGCGTCGACCACCCGGTGCCGGCCGGCCTCAGTCATCGGTCCTCGGCGGGGTGGTCTCGTCCAGCCACGGCGCGAACGTCCGCTCCCAGCTCTCGGGCGAGGTGATCTCGCCCAGCGCGGCGCGGTAGTCCTGCGCGAGCCGCGGCCACTCGCGGCGGTAGCGCTCGTGGATCTCGACGGTGCGCTTGACCAGGTCGCGGAACTTCTCCGGGTCGCGGCGGTAGAACGCCGCCGAGGTGCCGTCGTTCATCGAGACGATCGCGGAGTCCAGGGTGCCGAGGCGGTACCACTTGGCGTCCATCGCGCGGATCTCGGCCTCGGGGTGCTCCTCGGCGAGCTGCCGCGGCTTCTTCAGCTGCCGCAGCGGCTGCAGCCCGGCGCTGACGAGCGTCGAGAGCCGGCCTGGAATCTCGGAGGTGTCGCGGCCCTTGCGCGGCGGCTTGCTGCGGCGCACCGGCGGGAACGCGTCGGGGTCGACCTGGAGCTGGGCGTCGGTGAACTGCTTGCGCAGCGCGTTCACCTCGGCCAGCCGGGTCGGCAGCATGTCGTGCAGCCCGCGCGGGCCGGCGAGGACGTCCTCCATGGCGAGCAGGCGCAGCTCGGCGGTGGAGTACTGCATCGAGACCAGGTGGGCGATCTGGTGGTTGAGGCTCTCCCGGATCATCCGGCCGCCCTTGGGGTAGACCGAGTGCAGCAGCGCGGCGACGAGCCGGTTGCGGTGGTGGAAGTAGGCCTGCCAGTCCAGGGCGTCGTTCTTGTCGGTCCACGGGACGTGCCACACCGCGGCGCCGGGGAACGTCACCGTCGGGAAGCCGGCCTTCTTGGCGCGCAGCCCGAACTCCGAGTCGTCCCACTTGATGAAGAGCGGCAGCGACAGGCCGACCTGCTCCAGGACGGTCCGCGGCACCAGGCACATGAACCAGCCGTTGAAGTCGACGTCGATCCGCTTGTGCAGCCAGCGCGACGAGCGCAGGTTGCGGCCGGCGAAGTCCCAGTCGGTGTGCGTGTCCGGCGCTGACTGCCACCAGAAGCGCCACGGCTGGACGATCTCGCCGAAGCTGTGCAGCCGCGAGCGGGAGTAGATGTTGAACATGTGGCCGCCGACGATCGTGGGGCGCCGCGCGAGGTCGCCGAACGTGACCGCGCGGACGATGCCCTCGGGCTCGCAGACGACGTCGTCGTCCATCATGAGCGTGTACGTCGCCGTGCCCTTGCGCACCGACTCCAGCTGGCCCCGGGCGTAGCCGCCGGAGCCACCGAGGTTGCCCTGCTCGATGACCCGCAGCGTCTCGCCGAGGGCCTCCTGCGCCCGGGCGAACACCGGCGACCCGCTCACCTTGTCGGTGCCCTGCTCCATCACCATCACGGTGTCGAGGTAGGGCCGGAGCGTGTCGTCCTCGCCGATCTGGGCGAGGAGCTCGGCGCAGAAGTCAGGCCGGTTCATCGTGGTGATCGCGACGTCGACCGTGCCGTGGCCGGCCCGGTCGGCCGGGACCTCGGCGGTCCACTCGGCGGACTCCACGACGACGTCCTCGTCGCCGGCCACGACGTCGTACCAGTACCAACCGCCGTCGACGAACGGCTTGAGCGTGAGGTCGAAGGTGAAGCTGCTGCTCTCCGAGGTGGTCGTCTCGGCCGCGTCGACGCGCTGGGAGTTCCCGCGCGCCATGGACTTGTAGACGATGACCGTCGCGCCGCTGCCTCGCACCGTGACGGTCAGCGTCACCGAGGTGACGACGGTCCAGCGGCGCCAGTAGCTGGCGGGGAAGGCGTTGAAGTAGGTGCCGAAGGAGAGCCGGTCGCCGGACTTCACGCGCAGCGCGGTCCGCGACTCGATCTGGTCGGGGTGGAGCGCGCGACCGGTCGAGGTCGACTGCCGGATGGCGGCGTTGTTGAGCGCCTTGGCCGACGTGTTGCCGCCGACCTCGTACTTGTCGGCGTCAAGCTTGGCGTCCTCGGGGTCGACGTACAGCGCGAGCACGTCGGAGTCCCGGTCCAGCGGCAGGATCTGCCGCTGCAGCAGGCGGGTCACGGTGCTGGTCGTCGAGGCGGTGGCCTGGGTGGTGGCCTGGGTGGTCGGGGTGCTCATGCGTCGACTCCTCCGCTGGTGAGCGGCGCACCCTCGGAGAAGTGCGGACGCAGCTTGTTCTCGAACATCGACAGCGCCGAGCCGATCGCCATGTGCATGTCGAGGTACTTGTAGGTGCCGAGCCGGCCGCCGAAGAGCACCATCGGCTCCTTCTTCGCCAGCTCGCGGTACTTCAGCAGCTTCTCGCGGTCGGCGGCGGTGTTGACCGGGTAGTACGGCTCGTCGCCCTCCTCGGCGAAGCGGCTGTACTCGTGGACGACGATCGACTTGCCGGGCAGGTAGGTGCGCTCGGGGTGGAGGTGCTTGAACTCCAGCACCCGCGTCCAGGGGACGTCCTCGTCGTTGGCGTTGACCACGCCGGTGCCCTGGTAGTCGTCGACGTCGACGGTCTCGCGCTCGAGGTCGATGGTGCGCCAGGACAGCCGGCCCTCGGAGTGCCCGAAGTACTCGTCGACCGGCCCGGTGTAGACGACCGGCACCTTGCCCTTGTACTCGTCGGCGACCTGCAGGAAGTCGGTCTCGAGGCGCACCTCGATGTTCGGGTGGTCGGCCATCCGGTCGAGCCACGCGGTGTAGCCGTCGACCGGCAGGCCCTCGTAGGTGTCGTTGAAGTAGCGGTTGTCGAAGGTGTAGCGGACCGGGAGGCGCGTGATGATGTCCGCGCTCAGCTCCTTGGGGTCGGTCTGCCACTGCTTGGCGGTGTAGCCCTTGACGAACGCCTCGTAGAGCGGGCGCCCGATGAGCGAGATCGCCTTCTCCTCGAGGTTGGTGGCGTCCTCGGTGCGGATCTCGCTGGCCTGCTCGGCGATGAGCGCGCGGGCCTCGTCGGGGGTGTGGGACCTCCCGAAGAACTGGTTGATCAGCCCGAGGTTCATCGGGAAGGAGTAGACCTGCCCCTGGTACTTCGCGAAGACCCGGTGCTGGTAGTTCGTGAAGGCCGTGAACCGGTTGACGTACTCCCAGACCTTCGTGTTGGAGGTGTGGAACAGGTGGGTGCCGTAGACGTGCACCTCGATGCCGGTCTCCGGGTCGATCTCGGAGTAGGCGTTGCCCCCGAGGTGGTGGCGCCGCTCGAGGACCAGGACCTTCAGGCCCAGCTCGCTCGCGCAGCGCTCCGCGACGGTCAGGCCGAAGAAGCCCGAGCCGACGACGACGATGTCGGGCGCGGAGGGGGGCGTCGAGGGAGCCGGGTCAGGGGAGGACACGGTGGGTCAGTCTACGGAGAGCGGCGGGAGGGTCCGCATCGCACGCGCCGCGCCGATGGCCCGGATCACGTTGCGCGCCTCGGCCCGCCCGCCCCGCAGCGGGCTGAGCACCACGACGGCCAGCGCGACCAGCCACGGCTTGGCGCGGACGAGCGCGTTCTCGCCGTACCGGAAGTGGACGGCGAAGAGGTTGCGGTACATGTAGTAGCCCTTCCACCCAGCCAGGTCGTGCTGCTGGTCGAAGTCGAGCTGGCGGACGAGCACCGCGTCGCGCACCGCCCAGATCCGGAAGCCGGCGCGGCGGGCACGGACCGCGTAGTCGACGTCGTCGTAGAAGATGAAGTACGACGGGTCGGGCAGCCCGATCCGCTGCACGACGCCGCGCCGGCACATGAAGCCCTCGAAGGCGACGTTCTCGAGCTCGACCCGCTCGGGCATCGCCGCCCGGGTGCCGTGGTCGGTCTCGACCATCGCGGTCTTCGGCTTGATCGCCCACGGGTGGGTGAGGTCGAAGCGGGTCGCGGCCTTCTCGCAGAGCCGGCCGGAGCGGTCCTCGCGGACGGCCATCAGGCAGTCCTCGTCCTGGGCGAGCAGCACGTCGAGGCAGTCCGGCGCCGGCACCACGTCGTCGTCCATCAGCCAGATCCGGTCCCACCCGCCGTCGTACGCCTGGCGCACGCCGAGGGAGAAGCCGCCCGCTCCCCCGAGGTTCTCCTCGGTGCGGGTGACCCGCAGCCACGGCTCGGTGCGCGCCGCGAGCACCTGCGGGGTGTGGTCGGAGCTGGCGTTGTCGATGACGAGCACGGCGTCGGGCTGGGTCGTGAGCGCCGCCAGGCCGTCGAGCAAGCGGTCGAGCAGGTCGGCGCGGTTGTAGGTCACCACGACGACGGCGACGCTCTCGCGCGGCGTACCGCCGCTCATCGCAGGAACCGCCGGTGGCCGGTGAAGTCGCCGCGCAGCGCCGCTCCCCACGCCCGCGCGCTCAGCGCCAGCCGGCGGGGCCGCGGCCGGGTCACGGCGTAGAACCACAGCGTCTTGGCGACGAACGCCAGCGCGTGCGGCCAGCCGCGGTACTCCCGCAGGTTGACCAGGTTGTTGCGGGCCATGCAGTAGTGCTTGAGGTCGCTGGGGCTGTGGTTGTACGTCGTCCGCCCGCCCAGCATCGGGGTGCCGAGCTCGCCGACGCTCGGGTGGAGCACCCGCGCGCCGACGACGGTCGCGACCCGGCCGCCCGCGCGCTCGGCGCGGAGTCGGTACTCGTGGTCGTCGCCCCAGATGAAGAACTCCTCGCGCGGCAGCCCGATCCGCTCCACGAGCTCGCGGGTCACCAGCACCCCGTTGAACGGGATCACCACGTCGCGGATCAACCCCTCGCCGTCCGCCGCCGCGACGACGTCGGCCATCCGGTGCACGACCCTCGTGCCGCCGGGCAGCCGGATCGGGAACACCAACCGGCCCGGGTCGCCCTCGTCCACGACGACCGGCCCCCAGAAGTCCAGCGCCCCGCGGTGCTCCAACAACGTGTCCAGGCAGTCGGCGTCCGGCAGCCCGTCGTCGTCCATCAGCCACACCAGGTCCGCGCCCCGCTCGACCGCCCAGGCCAGCCCGGCGTGGAACCCGCCGGCCCCGCCGACGTTCTCCGTCAACGTCCGCCCCAGCACCGGCGTGCTCGCGTGCTCGTCCGGCATCTCCCGGTCCGTCAGCCCGGCCAGCCACTCCCCCGTGCCGTCGCTGCTGGCGTTGTCGACCACGAGCACCTCGACCAGCGGGCTCCCGGCGCGGGCCCCCACCTCGTCGAGCCGCTCGACCAGCCGCTGCAGCAGCCCGATCCGGTTGAACGTCACCACCACCGCCACCACCTGGGGCTGCGGCACGCTGGGCTCGGTCACGGGCGCCACCCTACGAGCCACGCCCGCGGGGAGCCGCACCGCTGGTCGAGCAGGGAGGCGCCCCATCGCCGACCCCCCGCTGGTTGAGCAGGGAGGCGCCCCAGCGCCGACCGTGTCGAAACCCAGTGAGGGACGCAGGGCCTCGACCCCAACCATCCGGCCCCGACACAGTCCCCTTGGCCGCCGCACCGCAGGCGGAACGGCGTCCCCGAGGCTGCAGCCGGCTCACGGGGTTCCGACACGCTCAGGCCTTGGCGGCCTTCGCTGCTCAACCAGCGGGAGGGGTCTCGAGACGGTTCCTAGCGGAACCTTCTCGACCAGCGGCGGGGCGGGGTCAGCAGGCGGCGCCGAGGTCGTCGGCCTGGTTGGCGGCGTACCCCTCGGACAGGGAGCCGAGCGAGCCGCCGGTGACGGCGTCGGGGGCGGGCTGGGGCTTGCCGCCGGCCTTGGCGGGGGCCTTGCCCTCGGCGCGGTCGATCGCCTGCTCGACCTTGCTGTGGACCAGGTCGATGTCGGGGTCCGCGGTCTGGATCATCGGCGGGACCAGGGAGACGGTCGAGACCTTCTGGCCGCGGGCCTTGAGGGCGAGGTCCATGAACGTGTCGAGCTCGGAGGCCGGGAGGTTGGTGGAGATCATCGCCGCGGAGGCCTGGGCGATCTTCTCGAAGTTGCGGACCGCCGACTGCGGGCTGACCTGCTGGAGCATGGCGTTCATGACGCACTTCTGCCGGGCCATGCGGGAGTAGTCGTCGGAGCCCTCGCGAGCACGGGCGTACCAGAGGGTGTCGTGTCCGTTGAGCAACCGCTCGCCGGCGTCGATGTAGTGGAAGGTCTTCTCGTGCGGCAGGCCGACCGGGATCGGCTGGCGGACGTTGAGGGTGACGCCGCCGACGGCGTCGACGAGGTCCTTGAACCCCTGCAGGTTGACCAACGCCCAGTAGTTGATGTCGAGGTCGGTGATGCCCTCGACGGCGGAGACGGTGGCGTCGATGCCGGGATTCTCCGAGTCACCGAAGAGCTCGGTGTGGTCCTGGGCCCAGGTGCTGACGCCGTTGAGGTAGCAGTCGTCGCAGTCGAAGCCCTCGGGGAACTCCTTCGCCATCGGCGAGCCCTCGCGGAACGGGAACGACGACATGTTGCGCGGCAGACCGATGAGCACGGTCCGTCCGGTCTCGGCATCGATGGAGGCGACGGTCAACGAGTCCGGGCGCAGTCCCCAGCGACCCTCGCCGGAGTCGCCGCCGAGGAGGAGGACGTTGAAGCGGCCGTCGTGCGCGCCGGTGACGGTGCTGGAGGCGAACATCGTGAGGATGCCGTCGCGGGCGACGCCGACGAGGTGCGCGCCGAACAGCAGGGTGCCGATGACCGAGAGGCAGAGCACGCCGTTGACGCCGACCACGGCGCGGCGGTGCGCGAGGCCCAGGCTGAGCGGCTGGCCGATCCGCCACGCGTCGAGGAACAGCGCGGCCCATCCGATCGCCCCGGCGGTGAGCGCCAGGCGGATCAACAGCAGCAGGCCGGTGTCGGTGAACAGCTTGAACAGCGTCTGGTGGTGCAGCAGGCCGACGAGCAGGAGGAGGGCGCCGGCGGCGAGCACGCCCAGCCAGATCCGCAGCGCGATGATGCCGATGCGGCGGTTGCCGGCGACCAGCTGCGCGGAGCCGGGGACCACCAGGGTCATCACCATGAGCGCGATCGCACGCCGGAAGCGGACGCGCGCCGCGCGTTCCTCGGCGGGGGTGCGCGGCACGCGGCCCGTGCCATCGAGCAACCCGGGGGAAGAGACGGGTGGCATCGAGGTGCCTCTTTCTGCTGGGTACTGCCGTGAGTACTGAAGGGGAAGGTCAGTGCTGCCCCGTCAGTATCACCAGTCACAGCCGTCACAGCCGGGTGCGACGCGCCGGGACCGTCCAGCAGGAGGTGTGACGCCGGTCAGCGCCGTCCGGACTCGATCTCCTCGCGGCGGGCCAGGCGGTGGGCGCGCCGGATCTCGGCCTCGCGCTGGCGGCGCACCTCGTCCGGCGTCTCGGGCCGCAGCGGCGGGATCGGCCGGGACCGGCCCTCGGGCGTGATCGCGACGAAGACGAAGTACGCCGAGGCGACGTGCACCGAGCTCACGGTCGGGTCGTCCCAGGGCTGGGCCTCGATGCGGACGCCGACCTCCATCGAGGAGCGGCCGGCCCAGTTGACCTGCGCGTAGGTGCGGACGATGTCGCCGACGTGCACCGGCTGGAGGAAGGTCACCTCGTCGAGCGCCGCCGTGACGGCCGGGCCGCCGCTGTGCCGTTGCGCGACGATGCCCGCCGCGGAGTCGGCGAGCTTGACGATCTCGCCGCCGTGGATGTTGCCGAGCAGGTTGGCCTCGCGGCTGGTGACGACCTGGCCGAGCGAGACCCGGGTGTACGACGGGGGCAGCGGCTCCGGCCGCGGCGGTTCCTCGGCGCGGCTCGGGTGCACGCTCTCGGCCATGGCCGCACGGTAGCGTCCCGCCCATGGCAGATCGTCCCCGGAACGGCGGTCCCGAGGACGGGTCCCAGGAGTTCGGCTGGCTCTACGGCAAGAAGCCCCCGCGCGAGCCGGGGCCGGAGGAGACCCGGGTCATGCCGGTCCAGCCCCGCGACGGCGGCCGCTCGCGCGCCGCGCCGGGCCGGCCCGCCCAGCCGGCCCAGCCCGCGCAGTCGGCGTCGGCCCGCGGGCAGCAGCGGCCCGCCCCGACGCCGGCCCCGACGCCCAGCACGCCGCCGCCCACGCAGGGACGCGGCCGACGCCGCTTCCGGTTCCCGCGGCCGCGGGTCCGGTGGGTGTTCCTCCTGCTGCTGGCGTGGATCGCCTACTTGGTCGTCGTGCCGGTGCTGGCGTGGAACGACGTCGACAAAGTCGACTTCGAGCCCGACGGCGACCGTCCGGGCGACCAGCCGGGCACGACGTACCTCCTCGTCGGCAGCGACTCGCGCGGCGACCTGTCGCCGGAGGAGCGCAAGCGGCTCGGCACGGGCGGCGCGCAAGGTCAGCGCACCGACACGATCATGCTGCTGCACACCGGCTCGGGGCCGAACCTGCTGATGTCGATCCCGCGCGACTCGATCGTCGAGGTGCCGGGTCATGGCACGACCAAGGTCAACGCCGCGTACGCCTTCGGCGGCCCGAAGCTGCTGGTGCGAACGATCGAGAACGAGACCGGCATCCGGGTCGACGACTACGTCGAGATCGGCATGGGCGGCCTCGCCGGCGTCGTCGACGCGGTCGGCGGCATCGAGATCTGCCCCGAGAACGCGATGAAGGACCCGCAGGCGAAGCTCGACATCGAGGCCGGTTGCCAGGAGGCCGACGGCGCGACCGCGCTCGGCTACGCCCGCTCCCGCAAGACCTACGCCCGCTTCGGCGACACCCAGCGCGCGCAGGCGCAGCGCGAGGTCGTCTCCGCGGTCGGCAAGAAGGTCGTCTCGCCGTGGACGGTGCTCAACCCGTTCCGCTACTGGGACCTCAACCAGTCCGTGCCGGGCTTCTTCGCCTTCGGCGAGGGCACCGGCCCGGTCCGCGCCGGCCTGTGGGCGATGGCGATGACGCGGGTCAACGGCGAGTCCGGGCTGACCTGCGGCGTCCCGATCAGCGACCTCGCGGTGAACTGGGACCCGGAGCGGTCGCAGCAGATGTTCGACGCCATCATCGAGGACGACACCGACTCGATCCCGCGCGGGCTGTGCACGCCGACGGGCCTGCCGAAGGAAGTGACCGGATGACCTCCTACGAGACCCTCCTGTGGGACGTCGACGACCACGGCGTCGCGACGCTCACCCTGCACCGGCCCGAACAGCTCAACGCGTTCAGCGTGACGATGGCCCGCGAGCTCGAGCAGGTCTTCCGCACCGACGCGGCCTCCGACGACGTGCGGGCGGTGGTCGTCACCGGGGCCGGCCGCGCGTTCTGCGCCGGCATGGACCTCTCCGCCGACGGCAACGTGTTCGGGCTCGACGAGTCGCTGCGTCCGGACCCGGCTGAGTTCCGCGCGGCGTACGACCAGGCGCCGTACGACGACGGCGTCCGTGACACCGGCGGCAAGGTCACGCTGGCGATCCACGCGCTGCCCAAGCCGGTCATCGCCGCCATCAACGGGCCGGCCGTCGGCATCGGCGCGACCATGACGCTCGCGATGGACCTGCGGCTGGCCTCGTCGAAGGCGCGCATCGGCTTCGTCTTCGGCCGGCTCGGGATCGTGCCGGAGGCGGCGTCGTCGTACTTCCTGCCCCGCATCGTCGGCATCCAGCAGGCGCTCGAGTGGGTCTACTCCGCGGACATCCTCACCGCCGACCAGGCGCTCGCCGGCAGGCTGCTGCGCTCCGTGCACGAGCCCGACGAGCTGCTCCCGGCCGCGCAGGAGTTGGCGCGCTCGTTCGTCGACGGCCGCTCCCCCGTCGCGCTCGCGCTCGCCAAGCAGCTGCTGCACCGCGGCGCGGCCGCGGCCGACCCGCTCGAGGCGCACCTCAACGACTCGCTGGCGATGTACTGGACCTCCCTCGGCGACGGCAAGGAGGGCGTGGCCGCCTTCCGCGACAAGCGCGCGCCGGAGTTCACCGGCCGCGCCTCGGACCTCCCGCCGGTCTTCTGATGACCGCCCGCGGCGCCGCGACGGCCGGTCCCCCGCTCCGCCGGTTCGACGGCCGGGAGAAGTGGGGTGCGGTCGCGGGCAACCTGGTCCTCGCCCTGCTCGCGGCCGGCGCGGTCGTCGGTGTCCTGGCGGCCGTCCCGCGCGACGTCACCGCGGTCATGCTGCTGGTCGGCTACACGGCGTACGCCGGTCTGCTGACCCTCGGGCTCGCGATCGCCACGGCGCTGACCGACCGGCTCCCGGCCGTCGGCGCCGGCACCGTCGACGGCGAGCAGGCGGTGGGCGTCCGGGCCCGCCCGGCGGAGTGGTGGTACGCCGTCGCGCTCGACGCGGGGCTGCTGGTGCTGGGCTGCGCGCTCGTCGGGGTCGGCCTGGCCGCCGGCGGGGAGTGGGCGCTGTGGTCGGTGCCGATCGGCCTGGTCGGTGCCTGGTTCGGCGTGCGCGCCCTGCTGGCGATCACCGGACGCCGGCGGGTCGAGGCCCTGTGGCTGACCGCGGACCACGTCGTGCACCACGCCCCGTGGGGCCGCGAGCGCGTCGGCCGGGACCAGGTCAGCGAGGTGCGACCGATCAGCGGCACGAGCTACGTCCTGCTGCGGGTCGACGGACCGGTCCAGCGGACGCTGTGCCCGCGCTGGTGGCGCGGTCCGGACCGTCGCGCGCGGCCGGCCGAGGGCACCGGCGCCGGGACCGGGACCGGGCGGATCGAGCTCCGCTGCGCGGACGTCGGTCACGACCCCGCGGACCTCGCGGCGTGGGTGCGCGACGAGCTCGGCCTCGAGCCGGGGCGGCGGCGCACCACGCGCTGACCCGCTGCCGACACTCGTCGACGTCCCGGGGTTTTCGCGGCGGCGCAGCCGGTCAGACTGCCGGGCATGACCACGACACCCGCCGACGAGCAGCCGTCGCGTCCGACGCTGCCGCCGGTCGTCTACGTGCCGACGACCGACGACCCCGAGCCCACCGCCCGCCGGGTCGTGCTCCACCAGGTGGCCGACGGGCGCACCGCCCTCTACACCTACTCCGCGCTCGACCGCCTGCACGACCACTACCTGCCCGACAGCTCGTGGGTGCTCTGCGACGGGGCGGCGCTCCAGCGCATCCACGACGCCACGCCCTACGACCTGCTCTTCGTCGACGTGGACCCGGGGCTGCGCGAGGACGCCGGGACCGCTGGGGACGCCGGGCTGGGGGCGGACCGGGTGAACGGGAGCGGGGCGCCGGCATGAGCGACGTCTACGTCGACCTCGCCGCGCTGGGCAGGATCGCGACCGCCCTGGACAACGGGGCGTCGGGCCTGGAGGACCTGGCCGACAGCGTGCCGAGCGGCATCGACGCCGGCCCCATGACCGGCGTGATCGCGAGCATGATCGCCCAGGTCACCGACAGCGCCGGCGAGGTCTCGACCTCGCTGACCTCGGCCGCCGAGCTGGTCCGTCAGTGCCGCACCTACTACCGCACCGTCGACGAGGACTCCGCGCTCGGCCTGGCCGAGATCCGCGAGGTGATGACGCCGTGAGCGTCGACACGGAGATCCAGGGCTCGCCGGCGTCGATCGAGTCCGCCGAGACCTGGTTGCGCGACCAGCTCGCGACGGCACTGTCCGACGCCTCCGACCGCCTCAACGACGCCCGCCGGGACGCCGAGTCGTCGTGGGACAGCCTCGCGGGCGACCAGTTCGCGACGGCGGTGCGCACCGGGCGCGACACCACCGACGATCTCGAGACCGCCACGAAGAAGATGGCCGACGACCTCGGGGACTTCGCCGAGAAGCTGCGGACCTGCCAGTCCGACATGGCCACCGTCCGCGCCGACGCGCGGGCGGCCGGCCTGTCGGTCAGCGGGTTCGTCATCGCCGACCCGGGCCCCGGCCCGGCCCGCCCGCCGGACGGGTTCACCGGCACCGAGACCGAGGTCGCCGCCCACAACCGCGCCGTGGCGGCGTACGACGCGCACCAGGACCTGATCCGCGCGTACAACCACGCCTCGAGCGAGGCGGGCCGCATCGACCGGAAGTACGCCACGGCGTGCCGGGAGCTCCAGGACGAGTACACGGTCGGCCAGCACGCGTCGTGGATCGTCACCATGGGTGACGTCCTCGGCGACCTCGCCGCCGGCGTGATCGGCGTCAACATCGCGCGCAACCAGTCGGCCCTGCACGCGCGTGCCCGCGACCTCCTCGGCGAGGCCGAGCGCGCCATCCGCGACCTCCAGGCGAACCCGGACCGCTACATGAAGCGCAAGTGGTTCTTCTTCCGCACCCTCGACGAGGCCCGGCTCGAGGCGGACCGGCTGGCGATCCAGGGCAAGCTGGACGAGGCCGAGGACCTGCTCCGGCGCGCCGACGGCCTCGACGAGGGACGCGCGTCGCGCTACCTCGGACGGGCGGGCAAGATCCTCGGCCCGCTCGGTCTGGGCCTCGGCATCTACAACGACTACCAGGAGGGCGAGAGCGCCACCCAGATCGCGGTCTCGCAGGGCGGCTCCCTCCTCGCGGGCGTCGGCGCGGGCGCCGCCGTGGGTGCTGCGGTCGGGTCGGTCGTGCCCGTGGCCGGCACCGCCGTCGGTGCGGCCGTGGGTGCCGTCGTCGGCGCCGGCGTGTCGATCTTCGCCGACGGCGCGATCGACTCGCTGTTCGAGAACGGCCCCGACGTCGGCGAGGCCTTCGAGGAGGGCCTCGACGCGCTCGCCGACACCGGTGACGCGATCGCCGACGGCGTCGGCAGCGCCATCGACACCGTGGGCGGCTGGTTCAGCTGACCGGGCGCGCGACGGAGCCCGCCGACGTCGGCGGGCGGTGCCGGCGGTCCCGGGTGGCCGTCAGGCAGCGAGGCTGCGGCGCAGCCGCGCGAGGATCTGGGTGATCAGCCGGGAGACCTGCTCCTGGGTGACGCCGACCTCGGCGCCGATCTGGGTCTGCGTCCGGTTCTCGAAGAACCGCAGCTCGATGATCCGTCGCTCCCGCTCGGTCAGCTCCTCCATGAGCGGGCGCAGGGCCAGCCGCGCCTCGGCCGAGGCGAAGGCCGGGTCGAGGTCCCCCATCGACCGGGTCGGGTCGTCCTCCCCGTCGAGCCCGGGCGCGTCGAGGGAGACCGGCCTGAAGCAGCCGGTCGCGTTGAGCGAGTCCAGCACCAGCTGGAGCGGTACGTCGAGGTGCGCGGCGACCTCCGCCGGACGCGGCGCGCGGCCCAGCCGCTGGGTCAGCTCGCCCTCGGCGGCGGTGACCCGCGCCTGGACCTCCTGCACCGACCGGGGCGGGCGGACCGTCCAGCCGGCGTCGCGGAAGTAGCGGCGGATCTCCCCGCGCAGCGTCGGCACCGCGAAGCTGAGGAAGTCGTCGCCGAGGGTCGGGTCGAAGCCGCGCACGGCCTTGACGAGCCCGAGGTAGGCGACCTGGTCGACGTCCTCGTCGGGGATCCCGCGGCCGTGGTAACGCCGCGCCACGTCGGAGGCGACGCCCATGTTGAGCGCGATGACGTCGTCCTCGTAGCGGGTGCGGAGCTCCCCCTGGCTGGCGCGCGCCCGGGACAGCAGCCGGGCGGTCTCCATCCGCCGACGGCTGTCGGTCATGACCGGCGGATGCGGAGGCGACGGCCGCGCGGGCGGCGTCGAGGGCGGCGTCGAGGCGGCGCCCAGCGGTCCGCCCTCGTCGTACGTCCACGCGCTTCCGGTCATCACGACCCGTCCTCCGTCATCGGCTGACCCCCCAGCCAACGCACGCATCGTCCCACGGAGCCGCTGGCACGGCTACCTGTTCGAGTGGATCGGTCCAGACGTGCGACGACCGGGGCGCGGACCTCTCGGTCCTCGCCCCGGTCGCTGGGGTGCTGTGACGCTGGGGTGCTGTGACGCTGCGGCTGCGCTGCGTCAGCCGGCGGCGCTGCGTCAGCCGGCGGCGCTGCGTCAGCCGGCGGCGCTGCGTCAGCCGGCGGCGCTGGCCGCCTCCGCCTCGGAGGTGGCGCCGGCGGTGCTGAGGTTGCCACCCTTGTCCTCGAGGTGGGCGCGGACGAACCAGTGGAAGAGCTCGATCTGGTTGGTCTGGGAGATGAACATGTCCTCGGTCACCGGGTCGAGCTCGCCGAGCTCCTCGATGCCCTTGCGGTAGTCCTCGATGACGCCCGCGTAGACGAGGTCGAGCGCGCCCAGGTGCTCCTGGGTGGTGGCACGACCGATGCTGTACTCGTCCCAGTTCCGGTTCTCCACCAGCTTGCCGGGGGTGCCGCACGGGGACCCGCCGAGGGTCGCGATCCGCTCGGCCAGCTCGTCGGCGAAGCCACGGACCGCGTCGACCTGCGGGTCGAGCATCTCGTGGACGGCGATGAAGTGCGGACCCACGACGTTCCAGTGGATGTGCTTCAGCGTCAGGTGCAGGTCGTTGGTGGCGTTGAGCCGGTCCTGGAGCAACTCCACGACGCGCTCGGCGTCGGACTCGCTCATGCCGGGAACGGTGTAGCGGAGCTTGTTGGTCATGGCGCGCAGGTACCCACCACCCGCTGGGGTGAATCGCCGCACGCCGTGGCCAGGGGCACGTCCGGGCGACGTGCGAGCGCCCGGCCGGTCGAGTGTCCTCGACCGACCGGGCGCCCGTCCCGACCGCCCTCGCGGGCGGCGGTGCGTCACTTCTTGACGGTGACCTTGACGGTCTTCTTGGCCGTCTTCGTGGAGGCGTTGCCGAGGTACTTCACGACGATCTTCTTGGTGCCCTTGCCGAGCTTCTTGACGGCGAGGGTCGCGCGGCCGCCCTGGAGCTGCTTGCTCGCGACCTGCTTGCCGCCGACGAGGGCGACGACCTTGCCGGTGGCGGCCTTGCCGTCCTGGCGGACGACCGCGGTGGCGACCTTGGCGGGCTTGCCCTTCTTGATCGTGGCCTTCTTCGCCTTCGCGGCCATGGCGGCGCTCTGCTTGTTGACCTTGACCGTGCCGACGACCGCGTTCTGGCCGTCCTTGATCTCGCACGGGAGCAGGTCGATGGGCAGCGGCAGGTTCGCCAGCGGCGACATGCTGAACGCGCTCGGCAGCTTGACGTCGTACACGCCGGCCTTCGCCGGGGTCTTGAAGCTGCCCAGCGAACCGGCGAGGCCCGCGACGTCGGACAGCCCACCCAGCGGCGCGGCGAGGTTGTCCAGCGGCAGCGGCAGGTTGCCGAGCAGCAGGTCGAAGCCGGGCAGGTTCGCGCCGAGCTGGTTGACGCCCGGGATCAGGTTGAGCAGGCCGAGCAGGCCGCTCACCTGGAGGTCACCGACGATCGGCAGACCAGCCGGGACCTCGAAGTCGGCCAGCAGGTCCGTCGGCAGGTCGGCGCCCGACAGCGACAGCGGCACGTCGATCGCACCGACGATCGGCAGCGTGCAGCTGAACGTCGCGCCGCCGCCGATCGCCTTGGCCGAGGCCGGCGTCGCGGCACCGGCCGAGGCGGCACCGCCGGCGACGAGCGCACCGGTGGTCAGGACGGTCGCGAGGCCGGTGGCGGCCAGGCGCTTGGTGACAGCAGAAGTCGTCATGTGTAGAGCTCCCTCCCAGAAGCAGACGGCGCTGCCTCCCTGCAGCGGCCACCGAGAAACGTAGGGCGGCTGTGACCGGATCGCAGCGGATTCGGGCAACCGGTCGGTCAGGGTCCGGTGGTTCACTGGGGCCATGACCAGCTGGCAGGATCCCGAGGCCGTCCGGTTCATGCTCGACGACTGCGAGACGTGGGCGGTGGTGGGCCTCTCCGGCGACCCGGGCCGCACGGCGTACCAGATCGCGCAGCTGCTCCAGCAGCGCGGCAAGCGCATCGTCCCCGTCCACCCGTCGGCGGAGACCGTGCTCGGCGAGCAGGGCTACGCGACGCTCGCGGACGTGCCGTTCCCCATCGACGTCGTCGACGTCTTCCGCCGCTCCGAGGCCGCCGGCGAGTTCGCCGACCAGGCCGTCGCCGTCGGCGCGAAGGCGGTGTGGTTCCAGCTCGGCGTCGTCGACGAGGCCGCCTTCGAGCGCACTTCCGCCGCCGGCGTCCCCATGGTCATGGACACCTGCCCCGCCATCGAGTGGCGCCGCCGCTGACCCCCGGCAGTCGAGCTACGGCCTGCGGGCCGTGGGTGGTCGCGGTGGAGGCAGGGATGAGGAGAGGTACGCCGTCGCTCACGGCGGTCTCCTGGCTCACGGCCGGCTCGTCTCGGCTGGTTGAGGAGGGCCGCCAGGCCCGTCTCAAAACCCACCGCCCCGCTGCTCGAGCAGCGAGCCCTGGCAAGCGTCGGCGAGACCCCTGCCAACCGACCTCCGGCCTCCGGTCCCTGAGTGGTCGCGGCGGGGGCAGGGATGAGGAGAGGTACGCCGTGGGTCGCGGCTGCTTCCCGGCTCGCGGCTGGCTCATCTCGGCTGGTTGAGGAGGGCCGCCAGGCCCGTCTCGAAACCCGCCAAGGACCTCCTCAGATTGCTGTCCGAATAGTGGTCTGACCTGGGAGAACAGGCCCGTCACTGTCGGTGGTCGCTGCTTGAGTAGACCCATGGCCAAGGACTCCCGACACAGCGTGCACCCGGTGTGCCGCGCGGTCGCGAAGTCCCGCAAGAAGGCCCGCTCGGCATGCAGCGCTCCGTTCTGGCAGATGTCCGACGACGAGGTCTCGACCGCCCTGCTCGAAGCCACCCGGCTGCGCGCGCAGGTCGAGGCGCTCGAGCTGCGCTTGGCCGCCGAGGCCGACCGACGGGCCGCGGGCGACGAGGTCGGCGCCACCGACACCGCGTCCTGGTGGGGCCACGAGACCAAGCAGGACCGACCCGCGGCGAAGCGACGGATGCGGCTGGCCGCATCGCTCGACCGGCACGCACCGACCTCGGCGGCTCTGGCCGAGGGTGCGATCAGCGTCGACCACGCGAAGGTGATCACCGACTGCGTCGACCGGCTGCCGGACGACCTGCTCGACCCGTCCATCCCCGAGCGGGCTGAGAAGCACCTGCTGCGCGAGGCGCTCGACCTCGACCCGAAGGCGCTTGCCATGCTCGCCAAGCACGTCCTCACCGTGGTCGCACCCGAGATCGGCGAGGAGCGCGACGCCCGTGCGCTGGAGCGCGAGGAGCGGGAGGCCCGCGCCAACGCCTGGCTGACGATGTGCCCCGACGGGAAGGGCAGCTACCGCGGAAAGTTCTCCATCCCGACCCTGCACGGCGAGATGCTCAAGAAGATGCTGCTCGCGTTCGCCGCCCCCAAGCACCAAGCCAGCAAGAAGGCCGACGAGGACGCACCGGAGGTCGTCGAGCGGCGGCCGTCACCGGAGCGGATGGGCGACGCGTTCTGCGAGCTCCTCGAACGACTCCCGACCGACAAGCTCTCACGGCTCGGCGGGTTGAACGCCTCGATCGTCGTCCTGATCGACTACACCAGCCTGAAGAGCGACACCGGCCGCGCGACACTCGAGGACGGACAACCGATCTCGGCCTCACTGGCCCGCCGAATGGCGTGCGAGGCCGGACTCATCCCCGCCGTCCTGGGCTCGAGGTCCGAGCTGCTCGACCTCGGTCGCACCGCCCGTCTGTTCTCCGGAGCCCAACGCCGCGGGCTCGCGATCACCCAACGGGTCTGCACCGCCGTCGGCTGCGACTGGCCCGCTCACCTCTGCCACGCCCACCACGACGACAGCTGGCTCCACGGCGGCAAGACCGACATGAAGAACGCACGCCTGCTCTGCCCGCGGCACCACGCCCGCATCCACGACCCACGGTTCGAGACGACCATCCACCCCGACAACCAGGTCAGCTTCCACATGCGGACGTAGACCGGCAGGTTTCGAGACGCGCGCCAGCGCGCGCTCCTCAACCAGCCGGATGGCGCCGGGGCTCGCTGGTCGACCACCGACGGGGCGGGGCGGATCGGCGGGCATGGGTACCGCGTCGCCATGGATGCGGAGATCAGCCTCACCGTGGACGGGGTGCAGCGCACCGTCACGGTCGACACCCGGACGACGCTGCTCGACGCGCTGCGCGAGCGGCTGGGGGTGACGAACCCGAAGAAGGGGTGCGACCACGGGCAGTGCGGGTCGTGCACGGTGCTGCTCGACGGGCGCCGGCACCTGACGTGCCTGTCGCTGGCGGTGGCCAACGACGGCGCGGAGGTGACCACCGCGGGCGGGCTGCGAGGCAGCGGCGGTGGGCTGCACCCGGTGCAGCAGGCGTTCCTCGACCAGGACGGCTACCAGTGCGGCTACTGCACGCCCGGCCAGGTGTGCTCAGCGGTCGGTGTGCTCGACGAGATCGAGCAGGGCCACGTCAGCCACGTGAGCGACGACCTCGAGGCCGACCCGGAGCTCACCGACGACGAGATCCGGGAGCGGATGAGCGGCAACCTGTGCCGCTGCGGGGCGTACGTCGGCATCCTCGGAGCCGTCAAGCAGGCCGCGGCCGCGGGCAGTGGCAGCGGCAGCGGGGGCGGTGCCGCGTGAAGGAGCTGACCTACCACCGGGCCGACGACGCCGCCTCCGCGGTGGCGCTGGTCGCGGCCGACCCGGACGCGCGGTTCCTCGGCGGCGGCACCAACCTCGTCGACCACCTCAAGCTGGGGGTCACCTCCCCCACGACGCTCGTCGACGTCAGCCGGCTGCCGCTCGACGAGGTGAGCGAGCTGCCCGACGGCGGCCTGCGGATCGGCACGAACGTCCGCAACAGCGACCTCGCCGCGCACCGGGCGGTACGCCGCGGCTGGCCCGTCGTCGCCCGAGCACTGCTCGCCGGGGCGAGCGGCCAGATCCGCAACCAGGCGACGACCGGCGGCAACCTGCTGCAGCGGACACGGTGCGTGTACTTCCAGGACGTCACCACGCCGTGCAACAAGCGCGAGCCCGGCACCGGCTGCAGCGCCATCGGCGGCTACGGCCGCTACAACGCCGTGCTCGGCGCCAGCGAGGCCTGCGTGACCACGCACCCCTCGGACCTCGCGGTCGCGCTGGCCGCCGTCGACGCGACCGTGGTCGTGCTCGGCCCGGACGGCGAGCGGCGAGTACCGATGAGCGACTTCCACCGGCTGCCGGGCGACCGGCCCGAGCAGGACACGACGCTGGCGCACGGCGAGCTGGTGACGGCGGTCGAGCTGCCGGCGAGCGCGGCGGCACGGCGGTCGACGTACCGCAAGGCGCGCGACCGGGCGTCGTACGCCTTCGCCCTCGTCTCCGTCGCGGCCGGCCTCGAGCTCGACGACGACGGGCGGGTGAGCGACGTGCGGATCGCCTGGGGCGGCGTGGCGCACAAGCCGTGGCGGGCGGAGGTGGCCGAGGCGGAGCTGCGGGGGCGGTTCGTCAGCGAGGAGGCCGTGCGCGCGGCGGCCGAGGCCGAGCTCGCGGCCGCGGTGACCGACGAGCAGACGGCGTACAAGGTGCCGATGGTCCGCAACCTCACCGCCCTCACCCTGACCGGCCTCGCGGAAGGAGCGACCCGATGACCGCCAACGAGGTCACCCCCGACCCGCTCCGCTCGACCGCCTCGATCGGCACCAGCCTGCTGCGCCGTGACGGCGTCGAGAAGGTCACCGGCGACGCGACGTACGCCGTCGAGCACCCGGTCACCGGACCGGCCGGCGAGCCGCCGCTCCACGCCTGGCTGGTCACCTCGACCGTCGCCCGCGGCCGCGTGGCCGCCGTCGACGCGACTGCCGCGCTCGCCCACCCGGGCGTCGTGTCGGTGCTCGACCACACCAGCGCGCCGCGCCTGGCCGACACCAGCGACGCCGAGCTCGCGATCCTCCAGGCCGACGCGATCGCCTTCCGCGGGCAGATCGTCGCCGTGGTGCTCGCCGAGACGTCGGAGTCCGCGCGCGAGGGCGCCGCCCTGGTGCACGTGGAGCAGGAGGCCGAGCCGCACGCATCGATCTTCGAGGAGGACTCGCCGACCTACGCACCCGAGCAGGTCAACGGCGGCTCCGAGACCGACACGCTCGACGGCGAGCCCGACGAGGCGCTGGCCCGCGCCCTGGTCACCGTCGACGCGACGTACACGACCCCGCACGAGCACAACAACCCCATGGAGCCGCACGCCGCGACCGCGCTGTGGGACGGCGAGCAGCTCACCCTGCACGACTCCACCCAGGGTCCGCGCCCGGTGCGCGGCACCCTCGCGCCGATGCTCGGCCTGGAGGAGGAGCAGGTGCGGGTGCTGGCGCCGTACGTCGGCGGCGGCTTCGGCTCCAAGGGGCTCCCCCACGCGCCCGAGATGGCCGTCGCGCTGGCCGCGATGACTGTGCCGGGGCAGCCGGTGCGGCTGGCCGTGACGCGGCAGCAGATGTTCGCGCTGACCGGCTACCGCCCGCCGACGCGGTCCCACGTGCGGCTCGGCGCCCACCCCGACGGCCGGCTCGAGGCGCTGCGCGACGACGCTGTCACGCAGTCCTCGCGGGTCAAGGAGTTCGCCGAGCAGGCGGCGGTCCCGGCCCGGGTCATGTACGCCGCCCCGCACCGCGCGACGACCCACCGGGTCGCCGAGCTCGACGTCCCGGTGCCGTCGTGGATGCGCGCGCCCGGCGAGATGCCGGGGATGTACGCCCAGGAGGTCGCGGTCGACGAGCTCGCGCTCCACGCCGGCCTCGACCCGGTCGAGCTGCGCGTGCGCAACGAGCCCGACGTCGACCCCGACACCGGCAACCCGTGGGGCAACCGACGGCTGGTCGAGTGCCTGCGCCGCGGCGCCGAGCGGTTCGGGTGGGCCGACCGCCCGACCGAGGCGCGGGCGACCGTGGACGGCGAGTGGTGGGTCGGCACGGGTGTGGCCGCGTCGACGTACCCGATGCTATGGATGCCCGGCAACGTCGCCCGCATCCGGTCGCTGGACGGTGGTCGGTACGCCGTCGCCATCGCCGCCACCGACATCGGCACCGGCGCCCGCACGGTGCTCACCCAGATCGCCGCGGACGCACTCGGCTGCCCGCCCGAGGCGATCGACCTCGACATGGCCGACAGCGACCTGCCGTTCGGCTCGGTCGCCGGCGGCTCGTCGGGCACCACCTCGTGGGGCACGGCGATCGTCGCGGCCGCCCAGCAGTTCCGCGCCGACCACGGCGAGCACCCCGACCCGGGGGTGGAGACGACCGCCGCGTCCGGGCAGTACGCCGACATGGACGGCCACGCGCTGCACTCCTTCGGCGCGGTCTTCTGCGAGGCGCGGGTGCACCGCTACACCGGTGAGGTGCGCGTGCCGCGCCTGCTCGGCGTCTACTCGGTCGGCCGCGTCGTCAACCCGCGGACCGCCCGCTCCCAGCTGCTCGGCGGCCTGGTCATGGGCCTGTCGGCGGCGCTGCACGAGGAGGGCTGGCGCGACCCGCGGACCGGGCACGTCGTGACCCAGGACCTGGCGACGTACCATGTCGCGGCGCACGCGGACGTCCAGCAGCTCGAGGCCGGGTGGCTCGACGACGTCGACGAGCTGTCGACGCCGATGGGCTCGCGCGGCATCGGCGAGATCGGCATCGTCGGCACCGCGGCGGCGGTCGCCAACGCGACGTACCACGCCACCGGTGTGCGGGTCCGGGACCTGCCGCTCACCGCCGACCGGTTCCTGGAGTAGGCACAGCCTGGAGTAGGCCCAGCCTGAAGTAGGCACAGCCCGGAGCAGGACCCGGTCTCCTCCTCGAGGACAGCGGTCCGGCACCTCAGGTGGACGCGGAGGAGGGTCGTCGGGCGGCAGCGTTGCCGTCATGACGATCCTCCTCGCGGACCCGCGGGTCCGTGCCGTGCCGGTCATCGAGTCGGGCGAGCCGCTGGTCCGCCTCGGCGCCGACCTCTCCCCCGCCGGCGCGGTGGTCCGCGCGGGCCTGGCCGAGCGGCTGGTGCGCGCCGACGCCGCGCTGCCCACCGGCCTACGGCTGCGCGTGCTGGAGGGGCACCGGAGCGCGGCCGACCAGCAGGCGATCATCGAGACGTACGCCGCGCAGCTGTGCGCGCTGCACCCCGGCATCGGCCCGGCCGACCTCGAACGGCTCACCAGCCGCTTCGTCGCGCCGCTCGACGTCGCCCCGCACGTCGCCGGCGCTGCGGTCGACCTGACCCTGGTCGACGTGTCGGTGGACCCGGCCGGGGTCGAGCTCGACCTCGGCACGCCGATCGACGCGACGCCCGAGCAGAGCGGGGGCCGCTGCTTCACCGCCGCCGACGACATCCCGGCCGCGGCCCGCGCTCGCCGCGACCTCCTGGCCGAGGTGCTGGGGGCGGAGGGCCTCGTGAACTACCCGACGGAGTGGTGGCACTGGAGCCACGGCGACCGGTACTGGGCGCTGGTCACCGGCGCCGACCACGCGCTGCACGGGCCCGTGCTGGTCGAGGCCGAGGTGGCGGCGTGAGCGCCCTGTGCCCCGAGCCGACCGCGGCGCGGACCAGTGCCGGACCGCTGCTCGAGGTCGACCTGGCCGCGGTCGCCGCCAACACGCGGCTCCTCGCCGACCGTGCCGCGGGCGACCTGATGGCGGTCGTGAAGGCCGACGGCTTCGGCCACGGCGCGGTCGACGTCGCCCGCACCGCCCTGGCCCACGGGGCGACCTGGCTCGGAGTCACGAGCCTCGCCGAGGCGCTCGCCCTGCGGGCGGCCGGGCTGCACGCGCCGGTGCTGAGCTGGCTGAACCCGGTCGACGCCGACTGGGCCACCGCGGTCGCGTCCGGCGTCGACGTGGCCGTGCCCGGCCTCGAGCACCTCGCCGCGGTCGCGGCGGCGCCCGGCCGCGCCCGCGTCCACCTCCACGTCGACGCAGGCATGGCCCGCGACGGCGCCGCGCCCGCCACCTGGGCCGCGCTCTGCGCCGCGGCCCGGCGCGCGGAGCGGCACGGCCGGGTCGAGGTCGTCGGGGTGATGGGCCACCTCGGCTGCGCCGACGACCCGGGCGACGGCTGCAACGCAGTCGGCCGCACCCGCTTCGCCTGGGCGCTGGAGACCGCACGCGCCGCCGGGCTGCGCCCCCAGCACCGCCACCTCGCCGCGACCGCCGCCACGCTGACCGACCCGCGCACCCACCACACGATGAGCCGCGTCGGCGCCGGTCTCGTCGGCATCGACCCGTCCGGCACGACCGCCCTGCGCGGAGCGCTGACCCTCACCGCGCCGGTCGTCTCCGTGCGGCGGGTGCCGGCCGGCACACCGGTCGGCTACGGCCACGCGCACCGGACCGACCGCGCGACGCACCTCGCACTCGTGCCGGTCGGGTACGCCGACGGCCTCCCCCGCGCCGCCTCCGGCCGCGCCGAGGCGCTCGTCCGCGGGGAGCGCCGGCCGCTGGTCGGCCGGGTCTCGATGGACCAGGTCGTCGTCGACCTCGGCGACCGGCCGGTCGCCCCCAGCGAGACCGTCACCCTGCTCGGACCGGGCGACGCCGGCGAGCCCACCGCCGCCGACTGGGCCGACTGGGCCGGCACCATCCCGCACGAGGTCGTCACCGGCCTCGGCGCGGCCACCCGTCTCCGCCGCCGCACCACCGGCGCGGCCCACCTCAGGAGCCTCGCATGAGCGCCAGTCCCACCCGCTGCGCGCGGCCCGTCCGCACCCGCGTCGCCGTCATCGGCGGCGGACGCAGCTGCGAGCACGACGTGTCGCTGGCCTCGGCCGCCTCCGTCGCCGACGCGCTCGACCCGGCGGCGTACGACGTCGTGCGGCTGACCATCGACCGCGACGGCTCCTGGTCCGCCGACGACGGGGCCCGGCTCGACCTGGCCGGCGCCGTCACGGTGCTGGCCGGCTGCGACGTCGTCCTCCCGGTGGTCCACGGCCCGCACGGCGAGGACGGCGAGCTCGCGGCGCTCTGCGAGCTCGCCGGCGTGCCGTACGTCGGCTCCGCGGTCGGCCCCGGTGCGGTCGCCATGGACAAGTGGGTCACCAAGCTCGTGGCCGAGGCGGTCGGCATCGCCACGGCGCCCGGCCGGCTCGTCACCGCCGCCACCGCGAGCGCCCTGACCTGGACCGGACCGGTCGTCGTCAAGCCGGTCGCGGCCGGCTCCAGCCTCGGCGTGAGCCTGGTCGACTCGCCCGAGGGGCTGGCCCCTGCGCTCGCGGAGGCGCTCGCGCTCGACGACCGGGTGCTGGTCGAGGAGGTCGTGCGCGGTCGCGAGGTCGACGTGGCCGTGCTGCGCCGGGCAGATGGCTCGGTCGTCGCCTCGCCGGCGCTCGAGATCGTGGTCGACGGGTTCTTCGACCACGCCGCCAAGTACGGCGGCGGCGCCGACTTCCAGGTGCCCGCGGCGCTCGACGAGGTCGACGCCAAGGCGCTCGAGGCGGCCGCGCTGGCGGCGTACGACGCCCTCGGCTGCGACGGCGTCGCGCGGATCGACTTCTTCCTTACCGACGCGGGGCTGGTGCTCAACGAGGTCAACACCGTGCCGGGGATGACCGAGCACTCGCAGGTGCCCCGGATGTTCGCGGCTGCCGGCCTGCCGTACGCTGCGCTGCTCGACGAGCTCGTGCGCGCCGCGCTCCCCACCCCGACGACCAGGGCGTGAGCGGCACGCATCCCGCCCGCGTCGAGGGGATCGACCTCCTCCGCGGCGTCGCCGTCGGGCTGGTGGTGCTGCGGCACGCCTTCCCCGACGTCCTCCCCGGCGCGGGCGTGGTCGGCGTGGTGGCGTTCTTCGCGCTGTCGGGCCACCTGATCACCGGGCTGCTCGTCGACGAGGTGGGCCGGACGGGGCGGATCGACCTGCTCCGCTTCTATTGCCGCCGCGCACGCCGGCTCGTGCCGCCGCTGCTCGTGCTCGTCGCCGGCGTGGTCGCCGTGACGCTCGTGCTCGACCCGATCGGCGACCGCGACCGCCTCGGCGACACCGTCCTCGTCGCGCTGACCTGGACCGCCGACCTGCCGCTCGGCGACCCGAGCGACGCTACGTTCCACCTGTGGACGCTCGCGCTGGAGGAGCAGTTCTACCTGGTGTGGCCGGCATTGCTGCTGCTCGCCGTGCCGCGACGACGCACCGGTGTGCTGCTGGTCGGCGCCGCTGCCGCCTGCCTGCTCGCGTGCGTCGCCACCGTCGCCTGGTTGCGCGAGGACCCCGACCTCGCCTACTCGTTGCCGACCTCGTGGGCGGTCTGCTTCGTCGTCGGCGCGGCGTCGCGGATCCACGCCGACCGGTTCCGGCCGCCGTCGTGGGCGGTGCCGGTGGCCCTGGCGGGGCTCGGGGTCCTGGCCGTGGTTCCATTGCGCGGTCACGCGCTCACCTACCTGGCGGGAGGACCGGCCATCGCGCTCCTCACGGCGGTCGTGCTGTCCTCGTGGCGCACGTGGACGACCGTCGACGCCGCCGCCCTCCGGCCGCTCGTGTGGCTGGGGACGGTGTCCTACGCGGCCTACCTGTGGAACTACCCGCTCACCGTCTGGCTCCGCCCCCACACCGACCTCGCCGGCCCGCTCGCGGCGGTGCTGACGCTGGCGTGCGCCGCGCTGTCCTGGCGGTACGTCGAGGCGCCGCTCGGACGACGGCAGCGCGCGACCCGTGCCCGGACGGCGGTGCCTGCGTGAGCCCGGTCGACGCCCCGCTGCCCGCTTGGCAGCGCTGGGCGCCGGACGTCTCCGGGGGCGTCGCCACCTTCGCGCTCGGCGTGGTCGAGGTGCGCGGCAACGTCTACGCCGACGACCGGGCGGCGGCGTACGTCATCGTGCTGGCCGTCGCCGTGGCCGTCGGGCTCTCGCGGGCGCTGCCGGCCGCGGCGCTCGGGGTGGCGTGGTTCGCCGGCGCCGTGCAGGTCACCAGCGGCGCCGGCGCGATGCTCGTCGAGGTGCTGCTCGCGGTGGTCGCGTTCGGCTGTGCCCGCTGGGGCAGCGCAGCGACCGTGTGGTTGAGCGGGCTGTCCATGCCGCTCGGGGCGCTCATCGCGGTGCTGTGGCTCGACAGCGACCTGGTGTACCGCGCGCTCGAGCTGGCCGGCGTGCGGCTGCTCGCCGAGACGGCGTACCGCGGCGGGGACTGGCGCGTGCCGGCCAGCCTCCTGATCTTCGCGCTGCTCGCGACGCCGTGGCTGCTCGGGCTCGCGCTGCGCTTCCTCGACCGCGCCCGCCGCTCGCGCGACTCCCAGGTCGTCGCCGAGGCCGAGCGGGACCAGGCCGAGGAGATCGCTTCGCTCCGCGAGGACCAGGCCCGGCTCGCCCGCGACGTGCACGACGTCGTCGGCCACTCCCTCGCGGTGATCCTCGCCCAGGCGGAGTCGGCGCAGTACCTCCCCGAGGCCGACACCGAGGCCCTGCGCCGCACCATGGCCAACATCGCCACCTCCGCCCGCACCTCGCTCCAGGACGTCCGCCAGGTGCTGAGCTCCACCGACGGCCGGCCCGCCGCCGGCGGCCAGCACGGCGATCTCGACGCGCTCGTCGAGGGGGTCCGGGCCAGCGGCCACGAGGTCGTCTCCACCGAGGTCGGCACGCCCAGGCCGCTGCCGCCGGAGCTCGAGGTGGTCGCCTTCCGCGTGCTGCAGGAGATGCTCACCAACGCGATCCGCCACGGCCGGCGCGACGAACCGGTCCTCGTCGAGCGGCACTGGGAGGGCGAGCTGCGCCTCGAGGTGCGCAACGTGATCGGCGAGCAGACCGTCCACGAGCAGGAGACCCGCCCGTTGGCGACCGTCGACCCCGCGGAGCTGGCCGCGCAGACCGGGGCCGGTCACGGGCTCGACGGGATGCGCCGCCGGCTCGAGGCCGTCGGTGGCCGGCTCGACGTACGCCGTCGCGAGGAGCCGGGCGGCGCCACCTTCACCGCGACCGCGTGGGTGCCCTTCCGGAGCGGCCGGTGAGCGGCTCGGGCGAGGACATCCGGGTGCTCCTGGTCGACGACCAGGAGCTGTTCCGCGAGGGCGTGCGGGTGATCGTCGACGCCCAGGAGGGCATGCACGTCGTCGGGTCCGCGGGCGACGGGCTCGAGGCGGTCCGGCTCGTCGACGAGCTGGAGCCCGACGTCGTGCTCATGGACATCCGGATGCCGGAGATGGACGGTGTCGAGGCCACCCGGCAGCTCTTCTCCCCCGACCGGGCCGCCCGTCGGACGCGTCCGGTGCGGGTCGTTGTGCTCACGACGTTCAACCTCGACGACCGGGCGGCCACGGCGATCCGGTACGGCGCCAGCGGGTTCCTCCTCAAGGACACCACCCCGGTGATGCTCCGCGACGCGATCCGCACGGTGCACGCCGGCAACGCCGTCCTCGCCCCCGCGGACCTCTCGACCCTCCTCGACGGCCAGTTCCGCGCCCGGGCGGCCGTGCCGCCGGCGTACGCCTCGCTGACCGAGAAGGAGCGCGAGGTCTTCGCCGCCGTGGCCCGCGGCCTCTCCAACACCGAGATCGCCGGCCTGGTCTTCGCCGGCGAGTCGACGGTCAAGACCCATGTCGGCGCCATCCTCCGCAAGCTCGGCCTCCGCGACCGCGTGCAGATCGTCGTCTTCGCCCACGAGCACGGCCTCGTCGGCTGAATCCGGGCGGCGCCCTCGTCGACCAGCTACCAGAGGTGGTCGCCGGCAGCGTCTGACGTAGGCGAAGCGGTCGGCCGCGGCACTTCTGGTAGTCCGTCGACGAACGGGAACACCAGGTCACATCAGCCCCGCAGACGCCCGCAGGTTTCGAGACAGGCGCGCTAGAAGCCGAGGCGCTGCGGAGCGGACTCGCGGCGGACGGTCTCGCCCTTGGCCTGGGCGGAGGCCTTGAGCTCGGCCTGGAAGTCGACCATCCGCTGCTGGAGGGCGGGGTCGGTGGCGGCGAGGATCCGGACCGCGAGCAGGCCGGCGTTGCGGGCGCCGCCGACGGCGACGGTGGCGACGGGGACACCGGCCGGCATCTGCACGATGGAGAGCAGCGAGTCGAGACCGTCGAGGTACCGCAGCGGCACCGGGACGCCGATGACCGGCAGCGGGGTGACGGCGGCGAGCATGCCCGGCAGGTGGGCCGCTCCTCCGGCGCCGGCGATGATCACCGACAGCCCGCGGCCGGCGGCCTCCTTGCCGTACGCCAGCATCTCCTCCGGCATCCGGTGCGCGGAGACCACGTCGGCCTCGTGCGCGACGCCGAACTCCTCGAGCGCCTCCGCGGCTGCCTGCATGGTCGGCCAGTCGGAGTCGGACCCCATGACGATCCCGACGCGGGGAGCCTGCTCGGTGCCAGCCATCTCGTTCACTCGCTCTCGTTGCCGAGGTCGCCGCGGAACCAGGCGGCGGCGTGCCGCGCCCGCTCCAGGCAGTCCTCGAGGTCGTCGCCGTAGGCGTTGACGTGGCCGACCTTGCGGCCGGGTCGCGGCTCCTTGCCGTACAGGTGCACCCGCAGGTGCGGGTCGCGCGCCATCGCGTGCGGGTAGCCGTCCCAGAGCCGACCGACCTCGGGGTCGGGGCCGCCGAGGATGTTGACCATCACCGTCCAGCGGGCCCGCGGCGCGGGCGAGCCGAGCGGGAGGTCCATGACCGCGCGCAAGTGGTTCTCGAACTGGCTGGTGACGGCGCCGTCCTGGGTCCAGTGGCCGGTATTGTGGGGCCGCATCGCCAGCTCGTTGACGAGGATCCGCCCGTCGGTGGTCTCGAAGAGCTCGACGGCCAGCACGCCGGTCACGCCGAGCTCGCCCGCGATCCGCAGCGCGACCTGCTGGGCGGAGGTCGCCAGGTCGGGGTCGAGGTCGGGCGCCGGGGCGATCACCTCGTGGCAGATGCCGTCGCGCTGGGTGCTGGCGACGACCGGGTACGCCGCCGCCTGCCCGCTCGGGGAACGGACGACCAGCGCGGAGAGCTCGCGGCGGAAGTCGACCCGCTCCTCGGCGAGGATCCGCACGCCGGTGTCGCGGGCCACCGCGAACGCCTCGGCGCAGACCGCGGCCCAGTCGTCAGCACCGTCCTCGCCGGCGTCGACGAACCACACGCCCTTGCCGTCGTACCCGCCCCTCGTGGTCTTCAGGACGCAGGGGAACCCGAACGCCTCGACCTCGGCGACGTCGGTGACGATCGCGTTGCGGGGGCACGGGACGCCGAGCTCGGCGAGCCGCTCGCGCATGACGCCCTTGTCCTGGGCGTGGACGAGCGCGTCGGGCCCGGGCCGCACCGCGACGCCGTCGGCCTCGAGCGCGTGCAGGTGCTCGGTCGGCACGTGCTCGTGGTCGAAGGTGACGACGCTGCAGCCGGCCGTGACCGCGCGCAGCGTGTCGAGGTCGCGGTGGTCACCGACGAGCTGGTCGGGGATCACCTGCGCGGCGGAGACGCCGGGCGCCTCGGCGAGCAGCCGCAGCGGCAGGCCCAGCGCGATCGCGGGCTGCGCCATCATCCGGGCGAGCTGGCCACCGCCGACGACGGCCAACGTGGGAGCGAGCTCGGGCACGACGGAACCCTAGAGCAGACCCGGGCGCCGCCCGGCCGGGGCCCGACGACCGGTCAGGCCGGCGGCTGGAGCTCGAAGCGCAGACCCTTGCCGCGGATCGTGGAGATCAGGTGGGGGTGACGGCTGTCGTCGCCCAGCTTGCGCCGCACCCAGCCGAGGTGCACGTCGATGGTCTTCGAGGACGTCCAGAACGTCGTGTGCCACACGTCGCGCATCAGCTCGTCCCGCGTCACGATCTCCCCCGCCCGGGAGATGAGGGCCTGGACGAGGTCGAACTCCTTGCGGGACAGGACGATCTCCTCCTGACCGCGCCACGCACGGCGGCTGTCGGGATCGACTCGGACGTCCTGCACCTCGAACACACCCCAACCGTAGGCCGCTCCCCCACGCAGTCGAGCAGAAACGCCCAAACGGGCCAGTGGCAACTTCGTGCCATTCGTCTCACCCTCAGGGGTGAGACGAATCTTAGTGTCTCCGGACGGCCAACGGCTCGACGATCCCGAAGCCGCGCACCGGCCGCGCGGGCAGCCGTCGGGTCTCGAACTGGTCGGAGGGGAGCAGCCCCGCGGTCGCGGCGTCGATGATGATCCGGTTGCGGCGGGCCACGGCGGTGAGCCGCGCGGCCATGTTGACCGGCGGGCCGAAGACGTCGCCGAGGCGCATCACCACGGACCCGGTCGCCAGCCCGACGCGCACGTCGGGCATCCGCTGGTCACGGCCGATGACGTTGATGATCCCCTCGGCGGTGTCGTAGGCACGGACGGGGTCGTCGTTGACGAAGAGCACCGAGTCGCCGATCGACTTGATGACCCGCCCCCGCTGCATGGCCACGACGTCGGCGCACCGCGACTCGAAGAGCTCGACGAGGTCGCCGATCCGCTCCTCGGTCAGCTGGTTCGACAGGGCCGTGAACGACACGATGTCGGCGAAGCCCACCGAGAGCGTCGTGGTGTGGAGGTCCTCCTCGTCGGCGCCGAGTGCCTCGATCCGCGCCACCGCGGCAGCGAGGTGGCGCCGCCACGCGTAGATCAGCAGCTCCTCGAACGGCTTGCCGAAGTGCTCGAGGAACCGCCGTGCCGAGCCTGCGCGGGTCCCCGTCGCCGCGTCGCCCTGCTCGAGCTCGTCGATGCGGTTGACCATCGCCGCCACCTCCCAGTCGGCGAGGCGCGCCATGTTCTGCCCCACCGCCCGGGTGATGTTCACCGCCAGGTCGAGGTCGAACAGGCCGGCCTGCACGCCCCCGACCAGCGTCCCCAGCGCGCGCAGGTCCGCAGGGGTGTACGCCGCCTCGTCGCCGCTCTCGGGGAAGCCGAGCGCGCGCCAGAGCCGGCGGGTCTCGTCCAGGCCGATGCCGGCGGCCTCCGCGACCTCGACGGCGCTGTAGACCGGGTCCTCGCCCAGGATGGTCCGGTGCAGCTCCTCGGGCTGCTCCGCCTCCTCGGGCTGTCGGTCAGGCACCTTCGTCACGGCGCCGGTCGGAGCGCGCGCCGGTGCGCGGGTCGTGGATCTCGTGCAGGAGGTCGTTGAGCCGGCGCTGCGCCTCCTCGACCCGCGGGATGTCGGGCAGGCGCACCTGGCCGTGGGTGCTGGCGTCGCTGATGACCAGCGTGCCGCAGCCGAGCATCCGGTCGGTGAGGTGCAGCTCGATCGCCACGTCGCTGATCCGGGAGAGCGGGATGTCGTGGCCGCGGCGGGTGAGGACGCCGGTGCGGGTGACCAGCCGGCGGTCGGTGAAGGTGTACGTCGCGGTCGTCCAAACCAGGAACGGCCACACGACGAACCGCAGGAGCACGATCGCTGCGACCGCCCACACGAACCAGGTGACGTACCGCTGGTCGGCGAGCACCTGCACGAACACGGCGGCCGCGATCGTCACGACCAGCGCCAGCAGCGGCACCAGCAGCGCCTTGACGTGCGTGCGCATGCTGACGACGACGGTCTCCCCGTCGCTCAACAGCTTCTGCGAGATGGCCACGGGTGGATCATGTCATCGATCACACCGCGGGGGCCCCGGTGGCCGCGCGCACGTGGACGACGTCGCCGGCGCCGACGGCGACCTGGCGGTCCGGTCCGGCGACGACGAGATGACCGGAGGGATCGATCGCGGTCGCCATGCCGGTGAGCACCGAACCGTCGGGGAGGTCGACGCGCACCTGGCGGCCGACGGTGACGCAGGCGTCGGCGTACGACTCGGCCAGGCGCATGCCGGCGAGGTCGCCGCCGGCCTGCCACGCGTCGTACGCCTCGCGCAGGCTGGCGAGCACGTCGACCAGCAGGGCGGTCCGGTCCGGCACCGGTCGCCCGGCGGCCTCGATCGCCAGCGACGTGGCGGTCGGCACGGGCAGCTCGTCGGGGCCCAGCCCGACGTTGATCCCGATCCCGACGACGGCGCACGGGCCCTGGTCGGTCTCGATCCGCTCGACGAGGATGCCGGCGACCTTGCGGTCCCCGATGAGCACGTCGTTGGGCCACTTCACACCGGCGTCGAAGCCGGCGGCCTTCAGCGCCTTGTCGACGGCGTACCCCGCCAGCAGCGGCAGCCAGGGCCAGCTCCGTGTCGGCGCGGTCGGGCGCAGCAGGAGGGAGAAGGTCAGCGCCGACCGGGCGGGCGTCTCCCAGGACCGGTCGAGCCGGCCACGGCCCGCGGTCTGGTGCTCGGTGACCACGACGAGACCCTCGGGCGCACCGGCGCGGGCGCGCTCCACGACCAGCGCGTTCGTCGACGGGGTCTCGTCCACCACCTCGACGCTGACCCCCGGAACGAGGTCGGGGCTCACGCCCGAGAGAACGGTCTCGTCAAGGGGTGGGCGTTCGGCCGAGGTCGCGGTCACGGGCACTACATTGACCCACGCCCAACCCAGATGCCAGCACCAGGCCAGCACCAAGGCCCGCACCGACGCCGACGAGGAGACGTCCCGAACGTGAGCGCTGAGAGCACCGAACGTCCCGGCCAGGGGACCGACGTCCCCGCGGACATCGACCTGCACACGACGGCCGGCAAGCTGGCCGACCTCGACCGCCGCCTCGACGAGGCCGTGCACGCCGGGTCGGCCAAGGCGGTCGAGAAGCAGCACGCCAAGGGGCGCCAGACCGCCCGCGAGCGGATCGAGATGCTCTTCGACGAGGGTTCCTTCGTCGAGCTCGACGAGCTGGCGCGGCACCGCAGCACGGCGTTCGGGCTGGAGAAGAACCGGCCGTACGGCGACGGCGTCATCACCGGCTACGGCACGATCGACGGCCGCCAGGTCTGCGTCTTCTCCCAGGACTTCACCGTCTTCGGCGGCTCGCTGGGCGAGGTCTACGGCGAGAAGATCACCAAGGTCATGGACCTCGCGATCAAGACCGGCTGCCCGATCATCGGCATCAACGAGGGTGCCGGCGCCCGCATCCAGGAGGGCGTGGTCTCGCTCGGCCTGTACGGCGAGATCTTCCGCCGCAACGTGCACGCCTCGGGCGTCATCCCCCAGATCTCGATGATCATGGGCAACTGCGCCGGCGGCCACGTCTACTCCCCGGCGGTCACCGACTTCACGATCATGGTCGACCAGACCTCGGCGATGTTCATCACCGGTCCCGACGTCATCAAGACCGTCACCGGCGAGGACGTCTCCATGGAGGAGCTCGGCGGCGCGCGGACGCACAACACCAAGTCCGGCAACGCCCACTACATGGCCTCCGACGAGGAGGACGCGATCGAGTACGTCAAGGCGCTGCTCTCGTTCCTCCCGCAGAACAACCTCGACGAGCCGCCCGCCTACGACGCCCCCCATGGGCAGGGTGCGGACCTCGAGGTCAACGACGCCGACCGGGCGCTCGACACGATCATCCCGGACTCCCCGAACCAGCCCTACGACATGCACGACGTCATCAAGGCCGTGGTGGACGCTGATGACGATGGCGTGGGGGACTTCGTCGAGGTCATGGAGCTGTTCGCGCCGAACATCATCATCGGCTACGGCCGGGTCGAGGGCCGGCCCGTCGGCGTCGTGGCCAACCAGCCGATGCAGTTCGCCGGCACCCTCGACATCGACGCCTCCGAGAAGGCCGCCCGCTTCGTGCGCACCTGCGACGCCTTCAACATCCCGGTCCTGACCTTCGTCGACGTCCCCGGCTTCCTGCCCGGCACCGACCAGGAGTGGAACGGCATCATCCGCCGCGGCGCCAAGCTCATCTACGCCTACGCCGAGGCGACCGTCCCGCTGGTCACCGTCATCACCCGCAAGGCCTACGGCGGCGCCTACGACGTCATGGGCTCCAAGCACCTCGGCGCCGACATCAACGTCGCCTGGCCCACCGCGCAGATCGCGGTCATGGGCGCCCAGGGCGCGGCCAACATCGTGCACCGCAAGACGCTGGCGCAGGTCGAGGCCGAGGGCGGCGACGTCGAGGCCAAGCGGGCCGAGCTCATCGACGAGTACGAGACCACGCTGGCCAACCCCTACATCGCCGCCGAGCGCGGGTACGTCGACGCGGTCATCCAGCCGCACGAGACCCGCTCCGAGGTCGTCCGGGCGCTGCGGCTGCTCCGCTCCAAGCGGGCATCGCTCCCGCCGAAGAAGCACGGGAACATCCCGCTCTGATGGCCGCCGACGAGCAGACCCCCGACGCCGCCCCGGAGCAGCAGCCGACCCGGCCGCTGCTGCGGGTGGTCAGCCCGAGTGCCACGCCGGAGGAGGTCGCGGCGCTCGTGGCCGTGCTGTCGTCGATGGGCGGCGGCCAGCCGCCCGCGAAGCGACCGCGGCCGGAGTGGAGCGCTCCGCACCGGCTCGTCCGGCGCACGCTCCCGCACGGCCCGGGCGGCTGGCGGGCCAGCGCGCTGCCGCGCTGACCCCTCCACCGCGAACCTTTCGCGAATCCCACCGCGCCGCCGGCGTACCTCCGCCAGAATCCTTGAGCGGAAGTTGAGGTTCGCGGTGCCCACCCCTTGAGGTGAGCCTTAAAGACTCGGCCAGGAACGACGACCGGGTCGGTGGCCAGCACGGGCACCGCCAGCGATGGGACAGCGGTGGACGCGAACGACATGGGACAGCACGAGGGGATCGGGCTCGCGCCCGGGACAGTGCCCGGAGCAGTGCCCGGGTTCGACGACCCCCGCTACGTGCGCATGCCCGACCCCTCGCTCGAGGCGTACGCCGAGGAGTTCCTCGAGGCGGTCGACGAGCTGCCGACGCTGCGCCCGACCGTGGGCTGCGTGATCCCGGCGTACAACGAGGCCGAGACCATCGCCGGCGTCCTCGACTCCCTGCTCCAGCAGACCCGGCTCCCCGACGCCATCCACCTCGTCGTCAACAACACCAGCGACGACTCGGTCGAGATCGCCAGCCACTACGCCGGTCCGCACACGCGGATGACCCCGACCGGGGAGCAGTCGACGGTCATCTACGTCCACGACATCGGCAAGAACCCCGACAAGAAGGTCGGCGCGCTCAACTACGGCTACTCCCTCGTCGAGCACATGGACTACCTGCTCGGCGTCGACGGCGACACCACGCCGGAGCCGGACGCCATCCAGCACCTCGTCGACGAGATCGCCAGCGACGACCGCATCGGCGGCATCTCCGCTATCTACTCCATCGACGACTCCGCCCTCGACGGGCTGATGGCCAAGTTCCTCATCGCCGGCCAGCGCGCGCAGTTCTCCGCGTTCAACATGCAGAACCTGCTCAAGGGCCGCAACATGGCGGTCCTCGGCGGGCAGTTCTCGATCTTCTCCACCCAGGCGCTGCGCGACGTCATGCGCGACAGCCACCAGCGCACCCCGTGGGTCAGCGACTCCGAGGTCGAGGACTCGCTGCTGTCGCTGCAGATCAAGTCCGCCGGCTACCTCACCAAGATCTCCGCCCGCGCCCGGGCGCACGTCGGCGGCATGACGACGCTCCGCTCGCTGGACGCCCAGCAGGTCAAGTGGAACTTCGGCGCCATCGACCTGATGTGGCCCGGCCAGCGCGGCGACACCAAGGGCCAGCCGTTCCACCCCAACCTGCGGCTGCGGTGGTTCGAGCACCTCTCGATGGTCGTGAACATGGCCTCGCGCATCATGTTCCTGGTGCTGCTCATCGGCGCGCTGACGATCGACGCGTTCGTGTTCCAGGCCTGGTGGCTGATCCCGCCGCTGGCCGCGGTGTGGTTGAACTTCCGGGTCGCGCACTCCATGGAGTTCGCGAACCGGCGCGACTACCTCTTCGTGCTCCTGGTCTTCCCCGCCGAGCTCTACATGTTCATCCGGATGGGGCACTTCGTCCGGGCGTGGCTGAAGTTCTTCAGCCGCCAGCAGACCGACAACTGGGCCGCGCAGGCCAAGGCCGAGCGCGGCAAGGGCGTCGCGTGGACCTACCCGTTCGTCGCGCTCGGCGTCTTCTTCGTCGGGGCCTGGATCGCCTGGCAGCAGGTGCCGATCCGGACGACGTCCGACCTGCTCGAGCTCGGCTGGCCGATCCTCGGCGTCATCACCGTCCTGCAGACCGTCTGGATGCTCATCAAGGCCTCCAAGCGCTACCGCGGCTTCAAGGCCTGATCCCTCATGAGCACCCCGCCCGCACCAGTCCTCGGGAGAACCCCACCATGTCCGTGCGCCCCGCCCGGCCCCCGCGCCGCCTCCGCACCCTCGCCGCGTCGCTGGCGCTCGTCCTCGCCGGCTCCCTGTCGGGGTGCTCGCTGGTCGACAAGATCGGCGGCGGCGCCGAGCCCGTGGAGGCGGAGAACCCGACCGCCGCGGCCACCGAGGCGGCGTACGACTCGCAGTTCACGCGGGACGGCACCTTCCAGTCCCACATCGACATCGACGGGATGGACTTCGTCTACACGCTGTGGCCGACCAAGTCGACGCCGCGGACCAACGAGTGGTACCCGAAGGGCAACAAGTTCTTCTCCTTCACCTTCCAGGTCTACGACCTCGACCGGAAGCTGCGCGACCCGTTCCGCACCAAGCGCAAGGCCTACCTCGGCAACATCAAGGTCACCTCGCGGACCATCACCTCCGACGGCGGCCGCACCCAGCGCCCCTACAAGCTCGACGCCGAGGCCTCCCAGATCACCTTCGACCCCGAGGCCGTCACCCACCCCGTCCACGGCATGCTCATCACCTCGCCCAAGGGCTCCTTCGAGCTCCGCAACCAGAAGATCGGCCCGATGTCCGACGACACCCGCGGCCTCGAGCTGACCTTCGTCGCCGACGTCCACTACGAGACGGCCCCGGGGTCGGGTCGGTTCGTCGCCAAGAAGGTCAAGCAGACCGTCCCCATCGCCATCTTCGAGTCCGACACCCCCACCCAGGTCGCCGAGATCCCCGTCAACGCCAACTGACCCCGCCTCGTCCCCGGGGTGGTCGAGGAAGGCGCGGCGCCTCTCTCGAGGCCCGTCTCGAGACCCGCCGAGAACTCACCCGGTTTCGACACGGCTCGCTGGCGCTCGCCTGCTCAACCAGCGGACGGGGTCTCGACACGGCTCGCTGGCGCTCGCCTGCTCAACCAGCGGAGGGCTCGGTGCTCGCCCAGCGAATGGGCCGCGGTGGGTCAGGCGGTCTCGGCGAGGCGGTAGCCGACGCCGCGGACCGTCTCGATGAAGCGGGGGGTGGCACCGTCGTCGCCGAGCTTGCGGCGGAGGTTCGCGACGTGGACCTCGACCGAGCGCTTGTCGGCCTCGTTGACGAAGTACGAGGTGACGTACTGCTGGCCGCGCATCGTCAGGACCAGGTCGGCCTTGCTGCGGACCCGGCGGCCGGTGCTGAGCAGCGAGGCGAGCAGGTCGAACTCGGTGCGGTTGAGGTCCACCGCTCCCCCACCGACCGTGACGACCCGGCTCTCGTGGTTGAGGGCGAGCCCGTTGAAGCGGACCCACGACCCGTCCGCCGACGGACCCGGCGCCGCCGGCGGCACCGGCGCCGGTGCCGCGTGCGCGCCGCCCTGCGGCGCGACCGGCTGCTGCGGGGCAGGCGGCACGTAGGGCGGCGCCTGCGGGTAGGAGGGCTGCGCCGGCGGCGGCTCGTAGGCAGCCGGTGCCTGGTGCTGAGGCTGGTAGGGCTGCGTCGGCGGCTGGACGACCGGCGGCTGCACGACCGGCTGCTGCACCTGCGGCTGGTACGTCGGCTGCGGCGGCGGCGCGACCGGCTCGGGCTGCACCGGCGGGGCCGGCTGCGCGGGCTCGTCGCTGCGGACGACGCGCAGCGGGGCGTTCTGGGTGAGGTCGCGGGCGGCCGCGGCGGCCCACGACTCCTGCTGCGGCGGTGGCGCGGGGGCGGCAGCAGGCGCAGGGGCAGCAGCGGTGGTGGCCGACGCGTCGTCGTCCGCCCAGCCGACCGGCTGGTCCGAGCGCGAGCGTGGTCGGCGCAGCATCGAGTCGGCACGGGCGCGCAGCTCCCGCGGCCGGAACGGCTTGACCAGGTAGTCGTCGGCGCCGGCCTCGAAGCCCTGCACGACGTCGATCTCGTCGGCCAGCGCGGTGATCATGATGAGGTAGGTGTTGCTGAACTCGCGCAGCCGCCGGGCGACGGCGAACCCGTCCATCCCCGGCATGTTCACGTCGAGGGTGGTGATGAGGGGGTTGTGCTGGCGCACGGCCTCGACGCCGGAGGGGCCGTCAGGCGCGACGAACGTCGAGAACCCTGATTGCGTCAGCACGATGTCGATGAGATCCCGAACGTCCGGGTCGTCCTCGATGATGACCGCGGTCCACGGATCCCCCTGCATGGTCGAACCCTAACAACGGCCGAGGCGCGCCCGTGCTCATCCGCGGCAGCGGCCCCCGAACTTGTCCGAACGGCTGAGGGTGCAGGGGCGAGCGGGTCAGGACCGCCCAAGCAGCTCGAGCGCGCGTTGTCCCCAGAACTCCCCGGCCGGCGGACCGCCGTTGCACTCGCCGTCGCTGTCGCCGGGCGGCTTGACCCACAGGTAGGCGTCCAGACCGGTGCCGTCGTCGACGTACCCCGGACGCTGCCCCAGCGCCTGCCCCGAGGGGTTGCACCACTCCTCGGTCGACCCCACGCCGTTGCGGCCGCTGTCGACCACGTACGACGCCCCGCCGACGAGCTCGCTGAGCCGCTCGGCCCAGCGCACCTCGTCCCGGTCGGTCTGGTAGTTCGACACGTTCGTCGCGAAGCCACGCACCCGGTCCACGCCCACCTCCCGCAGCAGGCCGGCCACCTCCTTGACCGGGACCCAGTCCGAGTGGCCGCCGTCGACGTACGTCGTCACGCCGGCGTCGGCGAGGACGTCGACCGCCTGCGAGAGCAGGTCGACGCGCTCCGCCCGGCGGTCGCACTCCACCGCCGAGGCGAGCGCGTCGGGCTCGAGCACGACAGCAGCGGCGTACGGCGCCACGGCGCCCGCGATCTCCTCGACCCAGGGCACGTAGGTGTCGGCGCGGAGCCCGCCGCTGGAGTAGCCGCCGGTGCAGTCGCGGTCGGGGATGCCGTAGACGACGAACAGCGGCACCTCGCCGGCCTCGTCCGCCGCGCCGCCGACCCCTGCGACGTACCCCCCGACGTCGCCGACCGGGCGTTCCTCGGGCGTCAGCCAGATGCCCTGCGGGACCTCGGCCAGCTCGGCGAAGGCGGCGGCCTCCTCGGTGCGCCCGTCGGCCTCCGCCTGCCGGGCGGCCTGCGCCGTGCGCGAGTCGGGGTCGGCGTACTGCGGCTGCTCGGCGAAGCGGTTGCGGTCCTGCGGACCGAGCTCCCACGGGCCGAGGTGCTGGGCGCGCGCGACGAGGACCCCGACCACCGCGAGGACCACGACCGCTGCGACCACGCCGGCGGCGAGGAACGGCATGCGGGAGCTCCGGGGGGCGTCATCAGGCACGCGGTCATTGTGCCGACCGACCGGTGCGCGATGCTGGTCCGGTGCCGACGTTCGTGCTCGCCTCCGCCTCCCCCGCCCGCCTCACCACGCTCCGCAACGCCGGGCTCGACCCCCAGGTGGTCGTCTCCGGCGTCGACGAGTCACAGGTCGTCGGCGTGCCTCCGGCCGAGCTCGCCCTGCGCCTGGCCGAGCTCAAGTGCGCGGCGGTGGTCGGCCGACCGGAGGTGCCGGCGGGCGCCCTGGTGCTGGGCTGCGACTCGGTGCTCGAGCTCGACGGCGAGGCCCTCGGCAAGCCGGCCGACGCCGACGAGGCCGTCGCTCGTTGGCGCTCGATGCGCGGCCGGTCCGGCGTCCTGCGCACCGGCCACGCGCTGCACGACACCGCGAGCGGCCGCACGGTCGCCGCGACCGCGTCGACCACCGTCCACTTCGCCGACGTGGAGGACGGGGAGGTGGCGGCGTACGTCGCGACCGGCGAGCCGTTGCACGTCGCCGGCGCGTTCACCGTCGACGGCCTGGGCGGCGCGTTCGTGACCGGGATCGAGGGGGATCACCACAACGTGGTGGGCGTCAGCCTTCCGCTGCTCCGGACCCTGGTGAACGACCTGGGCCACTCGTGGACGGGTCTCTGGGCTCGCTGACCGGCCCGCCGGGCAGCGACGTGCCGTCCGGGTCCACGGTCTCGCCGAGGTGGTCCGGCTCGGCCGGCAGCACCGGCTCGGCCGGGTCGTACATCTCGGTCAGGTGGATCGGCCGGCGGAAGATGAACCGCCGGAACAGGTAGAACCGCGACGCCAGGCCCATGACCAGGCCGATGACGTTCGCGGAGACGTTGTCGGAGATCGGGTCGTCGAGGCCGAGGACGTTCCGGCTGATCGTCAGGCAGGCGATCGGGATCAGCATGGTCACGGCGTTGATCGCCACGAACGCCGTCAGCCCGCCGTCGGCCTGCCGCGGCGGCCGGTCGCGGAAGGCCCAGGTGCGGCTGCCGCGGTAGCTGACGAACATGCCGACGGTGTTGGCGATGACGTACGCCAGGATCGGCTGGTCCGGCAGCACCGCGTGGTCGCCGGTGTTGAACCCGTGCACCAGCACGTTGAAGATCACGAGCGCGACGACGGTCGCGAGGCCGCCGACGGCGACGAACCGACCGGCCTCACCGAGGAAGCGCCGGTTCGACATGGGTCTCAGGCTAACGAACGCAGCGCCCGCACCCCGCCTCGACGGGGCCGCGGGCGCCGCGACGGGTGACGACCGAGGTCAACCGGTGAACAGGTTCGCGGCCCGGCGCAGCGTCTCCACGACGCCGTACGCCAGCGGGACACCCACCAGCGTCCAGGCCACAGCGATCCGTGCACTCATGCGCGGCTCTCCTCTCGCTCGGGGTTGCCGGGCGTCGCGGACGGCTCGTGGAACCTCTCGGCGACCGGGCGGACCAGCAGGTTGGCGACCAGGCCGACGGCGAGCAGCCCGACCATGGTGAACAGCGCCGGCCGGTAGTCCGCGGCGACCAGGTTGCCCGGCTCGCCCTGCGCGTCGAGGAAGCCGTTGACGATGAGCGGACCGGCGACGCCGGCCGCCGACCACGCGGTCAGCAGGCGACCGTGGATGGCGCCGACCTGGTAGGTGCCGAAGAGGTCACGCAGGTACGCCGGGATGGTGGCGAAGCCGCCGCCGTAGAAGGAGATGATCACCGCGGCGAAGAGCACGAACAGCACGGTCGAGCTCGGGCCGACGGTCGCGAGCAGGACGTAGCAGACCAGCCCGACGCCGAGGTAGACCAGGTAGATCGGCTTGCGGCCGATGACGTCGGAGGTCGAGGACCAGACGAAGCGGCCGGCCATGTTCGCGATCGACAGCAGGCCGACGAACCCGCCGGCGGCCGCGGCGGCGACCGACGACTCGCCGTTCTCGCGGAAGAAGTCCTGGATCATCGGCTGCGCCTGCTCGAGGATGCCGATGCCGGCCGTCACGTTGCAGAACAGCACCGTCCACAGCAGCCAGAACTGCGGGGTGCGGATGGCGTTGTTGGCCGACACGCTCGCGGTGGTGACCAGCGCCTTCGAGCGCACCGTCGAGGGGTCCCAGCCGTCGGGCTTCCAGCCGTCGGGTGGCACGCGCACGGTGAAGGCGCCGAACATCATGAAGACGAGGTAGACCGCGGCGAAGGTCAGGAACAGCATCATCACCGCGTCGCCGCTCGGCACCGAGGAGGAGTCCCCGGAGTCGTAGGACGAGTCGTAGAGCGACATCAGCCGCCCGGAGAGCGGGGACGCCACCAGCGCGCCACCGCCGAAGCCCATGATCGCCATGCCGGTCGCGAGCCCCGGCCGGTCCGGGAACCACTTGATCAGCGTGGAGACCGGAGAGATGTAGCCGATGCCCAGGCCGATGCCGCCGATGCCGCCGTAGCCGACGTAGACCAGCCACAGCTGGTCGGTGGCGATGCCGAGCGCGGCGACCAGGAAGCCGGCGACCCAGAAGCAGGCGGAGACGAACATCGCCGCGCGCGGGCCGTTGCGGTCCACCCAGGTCCCGAAGAGGGCCGCCGAGAGGCCCAGCATCACGATCGCCACCGAGAAGATGACGCCGATCGCGGTCAGCGTGCTGTCGAAGTGCTCGACCAGCGCGCTCTTGTAGACGCTGGTCGCGTAGACCTGGCCGATGCACAGGTGCACGGCCAGGGCGGCGGGCGGGACCAGCCAACGGCTGTAGCCCGGCCCGGCAACGGTGCGCTCACGCGCGAGGAACGACGGTACGGCCATGCACTCCACCTCCAGTGGTCGCGGTGCAGGTACCCACCTTGTGAGCGCCGTTACAGGCGAACCCGGACCGAGGGCCTCAGGCGGTGGTCCCCGGCTCGAGCCTGCTGCCGGCCGCGAGGACCACGCCCTCGCCCACCACGCTGTGCCGGCCGACGATCGTCACGGCGTCCGGGTCGTCGTACGCCGGGGCGTCGGGCTCGCCGACCCGGGCGCCGGGCCCGACCTCGCAGCGGGTGTCGACGATCGAGCGGTGCACGGCCGCCCCACGGCGTACGACGGTGTCGGAGAAGACGACGCTGTCGACGACCTGCGCCCCCTCCTCGACCACCACCCCGGGGCCGAGCACGCTGCGGGTCACCTCGCCGGCCACGCGGCACCCCGGGCTGAGCATGGAGTCCGCGACGGTCGCGCCGTCGAGCACCCGGGCCGGCTGCCGCTGCGGCTGGCGGGTGAGGATCGTCCAGCCCGGTACGCCGAGCACGTCGCGGTCGTCGGTGAGCAGCTCGCGGTGGGCGGTCAGGTAGAGGTGGGGCTGACCGAGGTCGCGCCAGTAGCCCGGCATCCGGTGCGCGACGACCTTGCCGCGCTCCACCAGGTGCGGCAGCAGGTGGTCGCCGAAGTCGCCCAGGCCCGTGTCGCCGGGCTCGCTGTCGGCCGAGATCTCGCGGTGCAGCTCGCCGAGCACCTCGACGAGCACCTCGGGGTCGTAGACGAAGATCTCCGTGGCCACGGTGCCGGTCGTCGGCTCCTCGGGCTTGTAGTCGAGCCGGGTCACCCGCCCCTCGTCGTCGTGCTCGACGGTGGCATGGCTCGAGGCCTCCTCGAGCGGCACCTCGGTGGTGACGACCGTGCACTCCGCGCCCTGCTCGTGGTGGGTGACGATCGCGTCGCGGTAGTCGAAGCGGTAGACGTGGTCGGCGCTCATCACAAGCACCACCTCGGGGGCGAACTCCTGGACCTGGTCGCGGATCCGGAACAGCAGGTCGGCGTTGCCCTTCGCGAACCCGTCCTCGTCGAGCGTGCCCGTCCCCTCCTGCGGCATGAGCAGCCGCAGCCCGCCGACGTTGCGGTCGAGGTCCCAGGGACGCCCGTTCGCGACCTGCTCCTCGAGGGTCGACCCCTGGTACTGCACCGAGAGCCACACGTCCGTACAGCCGGAGTGGGTGAGGTTCGACAGCGGGAAGTCGAGCAGCTGGAAGACCCCCGCGAACGGCAGGGCCGGCTTCGCGCGCTCCCGCGTCAGCACGTCCATGCGCCCGCCGGCGCCTCCGGCCTGGACGATCGCGAGCACGCGGTGAGCCACCATCTCGTCATCGTGACAGGCGGGTGCACGCGGCCGCCCTCACGTCACTCGACCGGCAGGCCCAGCCCCCGGGCGATGAGCATCCGCTGGACCTCCGAGGTGCCCTCGCCGATCTCGAGCACCTTGGCGTCGCGGTAGAAGCGCGCGACGGGGTACTCCTCCATGAAGCCGTAGCCGCCGAAGACCTGGGTGGCGATCCGGGTCGCGGTGACCGCCGACTCGGTGGAGTAGAGCTTGGCGACGGCCGCCGCCTGCTTGAACTGTTGGTACGGCGCCCCCGCGTCCTTCATGGCGGCCGCGCGGTAGGTGAGCATCCGGCTGGCGTGCAGCATCACCTCGAGGTCGGCCACCTGGAACGCGACCCCCTGCTTGCGGCCGATCGGGCCGCCGAACGTCTGCCGCTCCCCCGCGTAGGCGAGCGCCATGTCGAGGCAGGCCTGGATGCAGCCGACCGACAGCGCGGAGATCGCGACCCGGCCGTCGTCGAGCGTGGCGAGGAACTGGGCGTAGCCGCGGCCGCGCTCGCCGAGCAGGTGGTCGGCGGGCACCCGGGCGTCCTCGAAGGACAGCGGGTGGGTGTCCGAGGCGTGCCAGCCGAGCTTGTCGTAGGCCTTCTCGGCGGTGAAGCCGGGCGTGCCGGCCGGGACCATGATCGCGGAGATCTCCGGGCGGCCGTCCTCCCGCGTGCCGGTGCGGGCGGTGACGGTGACCAGCGAGGTGATCGAGGAGCCGGAGTTGGTGATGAACTGCTTCGAGCCGTTGACCACCCACTCGTCCCCGACGAGCTCGGCCTTCGTGCGGGTGGCGCCCGCGTCCGAGCCGGCGCCGGGCTCGGTCAGCCCGAAGCCGGCGAGCTGCTCGCCGGCGACCAGCGCGGGCAGCCACTGCTGCCTCTGGGCGTCGGTGCCGTAGGTGAGGATCGGGTTGATCCCGAGGCCGACGCCGGCCTGCAGGGTGATGCCCATCGACTGGTCGACGCGCCCGATCTCCTCGATCGCCACGCAGAGGCTCGTGAAGTCGCCGTCGTCCCCGGCGCCGCCGTACTCCTCCGGCGCGGTGAGCCCGAACAGCCCGAGCTGCCCCATCCGCTGCACCACGTCGACCGGGAAGTGGTGGTCGCGGTCCCACTGCGCCGCGTGCGGCGCGATCTCGGCCTCCGCGAACTCGCGGACGCTGCGGCGGAACTCCTCGTGCTCGCGGGACAGCTCGAACGTCATGCGCGGCATGCTAGTCCGCTGGTTAACGGTTGTTAACCAGCCTCGGCGGAAGCGAGCGCACGTCGCGTGGCTGAGACCACAGCGGCGGGACCGCCGCGGGGCGATAGCCTGCCCGCCGGGTCGCCCGACCCGTGTTCTGAACACGAGCTTCCGAGAGAGCCAGGAGTGCCCACGGTGCCGGAGAGCAAGCCCCTCACGAAGGTCCTCGTCGCCAACCGAGGCGAGATCGCGGTGCGGGTCATCCGCGCCTGCAAGGACGCGGGCATCGGCAGCGTCGCCGTGTACGCCGAGCCAGACCGCGACGCCATGCACGTCCGGCTGGCTGACGAGGCGCACTCCCTCGGCGGCGCGACCCCGGCCGACTCCTACCTCGACATCGCCAAGCTCATCGCCGTCGCGGAGAAGTCCGGCGCGGACTCCGTGCACCCCGGCTACGGCTTCCTCGCCGAGAACGCCGACTTCGCCCAGGCCGTCATCGACGCCGGGCTGACCTGGATCGGCCCCCCGCCGGCCGCCATCGAGGCGCTGGGCGACAAGGCCAAGGCCAAGCACATCGCCGACAAGGCCAACGCCCCGCTCGCGCCGGGCACCAAGGACCCGGTCAAGGACGCCGACGAGGTCGTGGCGTTCGCGCAGGAGAACGGCCTGCCGGTCGCCATCAAGGCCGTCTTCGGCGGCGGCGGGCGCGGCCTCAAGGTCGCCCGCACCCTCGAGGAGATCCCCGACGCCTACGAGTCCGCGGTCCGCGAGGCGGTCACGGCGTTCGGCCGCGGCGAGTGCCTGGTCGAGAAGTTCCTCGACAAGCCGCGCCACGTCGAGACCCAGTGCCTGGCCGACCAGCACGGCAACGTCGTCGTGGTCTCCACCCGCGACTGCTCGCTCCAGCGCCGCAACCAGAAGCTCGTCGAGGAGGCGCCGGCGCCGTTCCTGTCCGAGGAGCAGCTGACCGAGCTCTACGAGTCCTCCAAGCGCATCCTGCGCGAGGCCGGCTACCACGGCGCGGGCACCTGCGAGTTCCTCGTCGCCCAGGACGGCACGATCTCCTTCCTCGAGGTCAACACCCGGCTCCAGGTCGAGCACTGCGTCTCCGAGGAGGTCACCGGCATCGACCTGGTCCGCGAGATGTTCCGCATCGCGGCCGGCGAGGAGCTCGGGTACGGCGACCCGGAGATCCGCGGGCACTCCATCGAGTTCCGCATCAACGCCGAGGACGGCGGCCGCAACTTCATGCCCGCCCCCGGCACCCTGTCCGCGTGGAGCCCGCCGAGCGGCCCCGGCGTGCGCCTCGACGGCGGCTACGAGAACGGCGAGACCATCCCCGGCTCGTTCGACTCGCTCATCGCGAAGCTGATCGTCACCGGCCGCGACCGCACCCAGGCGCTGGAGCGCTCGCGCCGCGCGCTGGACGAGTTCGTGGTCGACGGCATGCCGACGGTCATCCCGTTCCACCGCGCGGTCGTCTCCGACCCGGCGTACGTCGGCGCCTCGAACCCGTCGGGCGAGGGCTCCTTCGACGTCTACACGCAGTGGATCGAGACCGAGTTCGACAACCAGATCGAGCCGTACGCAGGTGACGTCGCCGAGGCCGACGAGCCCGAGGAGCGGCAGAGCGTCGTCGTCGAGGTCGGCGGCAAGCGGCTCGAGGTCGTGCTGCCCGCCGGGCTGGGTGGCATCTCCGCCGGCGGCGCTGCCGGGGGCGCCGCGAAGAAGCCCAAGCGCAAGAAGGGTGGCGGCTCGGGTGCCGCGGCCAGCGGCGACGCAGTCACCAGCCCGATGCAGGGCACGGTCGTCAAGGTCGTCGTCGAGGAGGGCCAGGAGGTCGCCGAGGGCGACACCGTGGTCGTCATCGAGGCGATGAAGATGGAGCAGCCGCTCAAGGCCCACAAGGCCGGCACCGTCACCGGCCTCCAGGCCGAGGTCGGCGCCACCGTCACCAACGGCGCCGTCATCTGCGAGCTCAAGGACTGACGCTTCTCCACGCGCCCCGGTCGGCCGGAGTTCTTCCTGCCGGCCGGGGTGTGAGCATCCCAGGTTCACTTGGGATGTTGCTGCTCTGCTGCCATCGCGATGGCCGAGAAGCATGGACATCCCAGGTTCACTTGGGATGCTGACGCCGGCCCGGACAGGAAAATTTCCGGATCCGGCGAACCGACCGCGGCCGGCGAGCGTCGGAGCCAGCATGAACATCAAGAACACAGCAGGACGAACGACCGCGGCGGCCCTCCTGGGTGGGGTGCTGGCGCTGACGACAGCGTTGACGACCGCGGTGCCGGCGGGTGCCGCCGTCGGGGTGGTGAAGGACCCGGCCGGTGACGGCCGGACGTCGTTCAAGAGCGGTGACGTCACCAAGGTGCGCGTCAAGCACGGCCCGAAGGCGCTGCGCCTGACCGTGAGCCACGCGGCCGAGAGCGGGCTGGCCGACGTCTACCGCTTCAACATCGACACCCGGCCGAAGGTCGCCGGCCCCGAGTACGTCATCGGCGCCGGCATCGAGGTCGAGGAGTGGAGCGTCTACCGCGCCCGGGGCTGGAAGGGCGTCCAGGGCGAGGAGCTCTGCGACGGCGGGGCCGACGTGGACTTCGACGGCCAGAAGATGCGGGTCGTCGTGCCGCGCGGCTGCTTCGGCTCCCCGGAGCGGGTGCGGGTCAACCTCGTGACGTCCAACGACTACCCCGGCACCCCGGTCGACCACGCGCCGGGCAAGCGGAAGTACGGCGGCTGGGTCGCCGCCGGCTGACGCGCGCCGGGGCGTGGCTAGCGTGGCCACGTGACCGACGCCCTGATGACCTCGCCCCTGTTGCGCGAGCCGCGCCACCGGGTGAGCCCGCGGGCCCGCCTGATGTGGCAGGTGACCGCGCTGGTCGAGGGTGCAGTGACGATCGGCGTGCTCCTGCTGGTCGGCCTCGCCGTCGACGCGGTCGACGTGCGCTGGTGGATGGTGGTCGCGGCAGCGGTCGCGGTGCTCGTCTGGGTCGCGGTGGTGCCGCAGTGGCGCTACGCCGTGCATCGCTGGGAGGTCACCGAGACCGCCGTGCACACCCAGACCGGCTGGTGGGCGCGCGAGCAGCGGATCGCGCCGCTCTCCCGGATCCAGACCGTCGATCGCGCGGAGGGTGCGGTCGCCCGGCTCTTCGGGCTCGCGACCGTGACGGTCACGACGGCCTCGGCCGCCGGGGCGCTGGAGATCGACGGCCTGGATCGTCGGCAGGCGGTCGCCCTGGTCGCCGAGCTGACGGCCCGGGCCGACGCGGTCGAGGGCGACGCCACGTGACCGACCCGCAGGACCCGCTCAGCCCCGGGGACTGGCAGCGGCTGGACCCGCGGATGCTCCTGGTCCACCCGGTCCAGGAGACCGTGCGGCTGCTGCCGGTCCTGCTCGGCCTCCTCGTCGCGGGTACGGCGTCGGGCGCACGCGGCTGGCAGCTGCTCGGCCTCGTGATCCCCGTCGTGGTCGGCCTGCTGCGCTACTGGACGACCAGCTACCGGGTCGGCAGCGGCCGGGTCGAGCTGCGCCGGGGGCTGCTCGAGCGGCACGTCCTCTCGACGCCCGTCGACCGGGTGCGCACCGTCGACCTGACCGCCTCGCCCGTGCACCGCCTGCTCGGCCTGGTCACCGTCCGTGTCGGCACCGGGACCGCGTCGACCGACGGGGACGAGCGCCTGGACCTCGACGGCCTGCCCGCCGCGGACGCTCGGCGGCTCCGCGAGGACCTGCTGCGAGCGGCCCGCGCCGCCCGCCC